>NZ_JBASWY010000033.1:0-80873 GCF_049276715.1 Polaribacter sp. | reverse complement strand
ATAAGTAACTAAAACTTCCGGTAATAAAAATTTTGCAATCGATAGTAAAGTGTCTGAGGACATAAAAACTTTTTTAGCAAAGTTCTTCAATTTTTATGTACTCCACAACTTTTGGTATTGATCCATTTAAACTCTAAAAAAGAATTAAATCTTCTGAAGAAAAAAAATTAATATAAGAAATTACAAATACTGACTAACCCAAAACAAAAAATCCTTAACTCTCTATAAATTAGATTGTTAAGGACTCTTTAAGCGGTCTGGACGGGACTCGAACCCGCGACCCCATGCGTGACAGGCATGTATTCTAACCAGCTGAACTACCAAACCGTTGCTAATAGCGGATGCAAATATAGTATAGATTTTTAGATACACAAAAACAAAACACAATTTATTTAAAATTTTTTCTTTGCAATAAATATGTTGTTAAAATAGCATTATAACCTTTATTAATATCTACTGGAACATAATCTATTTTATATTGTAAACATTTATTTTTCAGTTCTTTAAAATAATCCTCAACAATCTCTTTGTATTTTTCTTGTACATTTTCTGCATAAACATTTATTTCTTCGTTGGTTTCTACATCTACAAATTTCTTTGGAGCATTGTCAAAATTGAAGTTTAATTCCGTTTTTGCATCATAAGTATGAAATAAAACTACCTCATGTTTGTTGTATTTTAAATGTCTTAAAGCCTCAAACAAAGCTTCATCTTCTTGGTTGGTTTGAAACATATCTGTAAACAAGAATATCAAAGAGCGTCTATGAATTTTCTCTGCAATTTCATGTAAATATTTATAGGTTTCTGTAGTAGTTTTCGATTCTGAGACCAACAATTGCTCTAATTGATGCAACAACATTTTTCTATGACGCTCACTCCCCTTTTCTGGTGCATAATATTCGTAAGTATCTGAATAAATACTTAAACCAACTGCATCTCTTTGGCGTTTTAAAATTTCCATTAAAGAAGCTGCTGCAATTGCAGAAAAACCAACTTTGTCTAAGTTTTCTAAAGTCTGATTTTTTACTAATGGATAATGCATAGATGCAGAATTATCAATAATAATATGACAACGTAAGTTGGTTTCTTCCTCGTACTTTTTTGTGTATAATTTTTCTGTTTTTGCAAATAATTTCCAGTCTATTTGACGCGTGCTTTCCCCTTTATTGTATAGTTTATGTTCAGAAAATTCAACTGAAAATCCGTGAAAAGGACTTTTATGAATCCCTGTAATAAAACCTTCTACCACTTGTTTTGCAAGCAGGTCTAGATTTTTAATTTCTGACGATTTAACTTCGGATAAATTCATTATTTTCTGATGTTTTGTGCTCTTTTTAAATCGTCTGTAGTTTGTTGTAATTTTTTTAGCAAAATAGGATTATAATCAGGATTATCATCTAAAAACTGAACTAAAATATCGTTTGCTTCTTTTGATGAATAATTACCTATAGAGGATGCTAACCATCCTTTTGGAAAGAAAATATCACCTGTTAATTGTACTTCTTCGAGCTTTTCTAAAATTGATTTTAAGTGTTTTATCGATGATTTTTGCCTTAAAGGATGATGTATATTATTCAAAGCCGTTTGCACCCAAGATTCTTTTTCTCGGTTTACTTTTTCTAAAAGCGATTCCATAAAATTATCTCTCACTTTTTCATCCGAAGAAAGAGAAGGTAATAACCATTTAAAACGCTCTAGCTGATCTGGATTTGAAATTCTAGTTTGTTGTTCTTCCAAAATTTCTGATGCTTTTGGATGTTTGTAAATTACCAATTGCATTGATAAAGCAGTAAAATCATTTTCATTTAAAAATAGGTTTTCTATTTTTTTATCTTCTTTCCAAATTTGATATAAATGCTCTTTTCCATTTTCTGAAATAGCTATCGATTCAAATAAATCGAAAATTGTTTTTTTGATGTTTGATGGCAAATCTTTATGCAACAAAGCAATTACTTGATTTTCTGTTGTTTCTTGAACACTTTTTTGCTGTTTTTCTGTTAAAAAAATCCAATAAATATTTTGAATTCTTCCTGATAAATAATTTGTAATTAATTCATTTTTTTCTGATTGAATAGCCTCTAAATAAACCCTATAAATTTCTAAAGGTGTTACTTTACCAATTAACATTTTTTCATATAAATTGATGTACTGATATCCTCTTGAAACTTCATCTGTAATATCTTTATATGATTTTATTTTCTCTTTATAAATGGGGAAAACGCCATAGCCAAATCCGTTTGTATTGTATAAAACTTGACCAGGTTTAAAATCTATGGTGGCAGAAGTAATATCAAAAGATTTGCCCATATTTTTAATATTAATATTTTTTACATAGCCTCTTTTATCTATTAATTGAATTTTAAAAGATTGCGTCCAAATTTTATTAGAACCATCTTCTGCATTTTGATGAAGGATAAATTTGGTTACATTTCCTTTTTCATTTAACTCAATTTCTTCACTAAAAATGGGTCTTCCAGAAGAATTTACCCAAATATCGCTCCAACTTTTAATATCTCCAGCAGGTTTTTTATCTAAAATAGCAACGAGTTCGTTCCAATCTGCATTTGAATTTTGGTAGGTTTCTATGTATTCTTGAATTCCTTGTTGAAAAGCGTTTTCGCCCAATAAATTTTCCAATTGACGCATCATTATTGGTGCTTTGTTGTATATAATTCTTCCATACAAAGAACCTGCATTTTTTAAATTATCTAAATTTTGGCGAATTGCATTCGTGCCTTTTGTTCTGTCTTCAGAATATGCACTTGGATAATGTGTCATCATAAAACTTAAATCATGATTAATTTCTGGATAAACAGGATTTACGATTTTATCTGCCATAAAATTGGCGAAAACTTCTTTCATCCAAACATCATTAAACCATTTCATAGTAACCAAGTCGCCAAACCACATGTGCGAAGTTTCGTGAGCAATTAATTTTGCTCTTCTTAATTTTTGAGTTTGTGTAGCATTTTTATCTAAAAACAAAGAAGATTCTCTATACTGAATGGCTCCAACATGTTCCATTCCTCCATACTGAAAAGGGGGAATTGCAGCAAAATCCATTTTATGAAATGGGAATTTTACATCTGTATAAGCTTCTAAAAAATCTATTGCGTTTTGATGAATTTTAAATATTTGATCTACACTTTCATCAATCTTTTCTTGGTTGTTTTCTCTGTATAAAAAACGCATGTCAAAAGCTCCAGGATTTTTGGTTTCTTCTGTAAATTTTCCAGCTACAAAAGAGAATAAATAAGTGCTCATTACATCTGATGTTGCAAAAGTATGTTCAATAAAATCATCAATTTCTATACTACTTTTTTCGAAGCCACCTGCTAGAACTTTCCAATCTTTTGGGGCAGTAATTCTCAGGTTGTATTTCGCTTTTAAATCTGGTTGATCAAAACAAGGAAACAAAGTGCTTGCTCTGTCTGGAACTAATAAAGTGTATAAAAATTCTTCATTTCTATTGAGTGATGTTTCACCTGCATCAAAAAAAATTTCTATTGAATTTTCACCAATCTTCAATTCTTTTTTATCAATAATAATATGTTCTTTTTGATGATTAATTTCTGATACAGAATCATTTACTTTGATGGTTTTTAGCTTTGTAGTTTGCTCATTAAAATCAAGAAAAACATCATTTTTTAAATCTTTTACTTTAAAATTGAGTTCTAATCTAGATGCAATTGAGCTAGTTTTTTCTTTCGGAATTTTAAAATGCAAATCATAAATAACATCTGTAATTTGTTGTATTCTGTATTTTGCTAATTGGTGAGAAATTCCTGTTTCTAAAGTTAATTCTTCTTGTTTTTTATCGCAAGAAATACATAAAAAAAAGACAATAATATACAAGTAGTTTTTCATTTATTTATTTTTTTGGTTGACCATATAGTAACATAGAAAAAATTGTTTTTACAAACTTAATATTTATAAATATAACCTTACCAAAATAAAAAAAGGTTTGACGTTAGCCAAACCTTTATAATATTTAAATTGTTAAACTACTATAAAGCGGCATCAATTTTATCAGTATATGTTTTCTTTGGTGCAACACCTACTTGTTTATCTACAACTTCTCCATTTTTAAAAACCAAAACAGTTGGTATATTTCTTACACCATATTTAGCAGCAAATTCTTGATTGTTATCTACATCCACTTTACCAACAATTGCTTTTCCTTCGTATTCTGAATGAATTTCATCAACAATTGGCCCAACCATTCTGCAAGGTCCACACCAAGCAGCCCAAAAATCTACCAATACTGGTTTGTCTGATTTTAATACTATTTCGTCAAAAGTTGCGTCTGTGATTTCTAATGCCATTTTATATATTTTTTTTTGATTATTATTTTATTGATACACAAAAGTAGTCATTTTATTTGCCAACTAAATTTCTAAAAAATTGCTTTTTACTATTTGTCTATCAATTGTTCTTATGCTTACCACTAAAATTTAAAAATAAAAACATAGATTTCTGCTTTCTCAAGAATGCCAGTTCACTTAAAATAACTCAGATGCAATTGCTTGAATATTATCACTTTTACCCATAGAATAATAATGTAAAACAGGCACCCCAGCTGCTAATAATTCTTTAGATTGTTGTATAGCAAACTCAATACCTACTTTTCGAACATCAGCATTTGACTTACATTTTTCTACTTCGTTAATTAATATTTCTGGAATATCGATTCTAAAAACTTGTGGTAGTAATTGCAAATGACGTTTTACTGCCAAAGGCTTAATTCCTGGAATAATGGGCACATTTATACCTGCTTTTTTTGCAGCATCTACAAAAGCAAAATACTTTTCATTATCAAAAAACATCTGTGTAACCACATAATCTGCACCTGCATCTACTTTTTCCTTTAACCTTTTTAAATCGGTTTGTAAAGAAGGTGCTTCTAAATGTTTTTCTGGATACCCAGCAACTCCAATACAAAAATCGGCACAATTCGTGGCTTCAATAACGTCATGCAAATATTTACCTGAATTTAAATTCTGAATTTGAGCTACCAAATCTTTGGCATATTTATGACCTCCTTTTGAGGCTTCAAAATATTTTTGATGACTCATAGCATCTCCTCTTAAAGCCATAACATTTTCGATACCTAAATAATGGCAATCTACCAACAAGTATTCTGTTTCCTCTTTTGTAAAACCTCCACACAAAACATGAGGCACAGTATCTACATCATATTTATGTTTTATAGCTGCACAAATACCAACTGTTCCTGGTCGCATTCTGGTTACTTTTCTATCTAACAAACCCTCTTTTTCTACGTAAACATATTCTTCTCTAGAGGTTGTAACGTCTATAAAAGGCGGTTTAAATTCCATTAAAGGATCGATATTGTCATACAATTCCTGAATGCTTTTTCCTTTTTTTGGCGGAATTATTTCAAACGAAAACAATGTTTTTCCGTCTGCTTTTTTTATGTGATCTGTAATTTTCATTCCCCTAAATCCCAAAAGGGACTTTTATTTAGTTAATATTTTATTTTTTTGGGCGTTCCCTAAAAAGGTCGCGCTTTACACTATATCTTTTTTCTGAGTTCTCGATACAAATTTGCGAAAAGCAAATTCACTCGAACTCAGAAAAAAGGATGTCGTTTCAATCGCTAACGCAAAGCCTCCCTTAATCCCTCCAAAGAAGGAAAACTATTCTCATAATCCATATATAACCCAAGAGTGTTTCTTCCTAATATTGAGCTTGACGAAATAGGAACTATTAAGATGGGCTCTATTCTGCCAAATTTGGGTGTAACCACTTTCTAGCTTTCTCTTTTGTAATTCCTTTTCTTTTTGCAAAATCTGTAACTTGGTCATCTGTAATTTTACCCAAACCAAAATATTTAGCTTCTGGGTTTGCAAAATAATAACCTGATACTGCTGCTGCTGGCCACATTGCCATACTTTCAGTAAGTTGAACACCAATAATTTCTTCAACATTTAATAAATGCCACAGTGTGGCTTTTTCTAAATGATCTGGACATGCAGGATAACCAGGTGCAGGACGAATACCTTTGTAACTTTCTTTGATTAAATCGTCATTAGATAATTTTTCGTCAGCATCATAACCCCAATGTTTTGTTCTAATTTGTTTGTGTAAATATTCTGCAAAAGCTTCTGCAAATCTGTCTGCTAAAGCTTGTGCCATAATTCCATTATAATCGTCTTCTTTAACTCTGTAACTATCTGCTAATTCTTGCGCTCCGAAAATAGCTACACAAAATGCACCTATATAATCTGTTTTGCTAATTTCTTTTGGGGCAATAAAATCTGATAATGCTATATTTGGAATACCATCTCTTTTCTTTAATTGTTGACGTAAAGTTCTAAAAACAGCAATTTCTTTTCCTTTTTTCTGTATAGAAATGTCATCATCATTTATAGTATTCGCTTCAAACAAACCAAAAATTGCTTTTGGTTTTAAAGATTGATTTGCTATGATTTCTTTCATCATTTTTTGAGCATCAGAAAATAACTCTGTGGCTTGCTCCCCAACAATTTTATCGGTTAAAATATCTGGATATTTCCCATGCAAATCCCAACTTCTAAAAAAGGGACTCCAATCGATAAAGGGTTCTAATTCTTTTAAACTTAATTGCTCTAAAATCTGAATTCCTAATTCTCTGGGTTTTACAATTTCTGAGGTGTTCCAGTCGATTTTATACTTGCGTTTTCGAGCTTCGTTAATAGAAATATATGATTTTTCTTTTCCTCTTTTTAAAAACTTAGTTCTGAACTCCTCATAATCTTTCTTTAATTTTGCTGTATATAAATGACTTGTTTTTTTATTTAGCAAATCACCAACAACAGTTACTGCCCTTGATGCATCATTTACGTGAACAACCGCATTTTTATATTGTGTATCAATTTTTACTGCTGTATGCGCTTTAGAGGTTGTTGCACCACCAATTAATAAAGGCACTTCAAAATTTTGACGCTGCATTTCTTTCGCTAAATACACCATTTCATCTAAAGAAGGTGTAATTAATCCGCTTAAACCAATGGCATCAACTCTTTCTTCAATAGCCATTTGAATAATTTTTTCTGGTGGAACCATGACTCCTAAATCGATAATTTCGTAGTTGTTACATGCTAAAACAACACTCACAATATTTTTACCAATATCATGCACATCACCTTTAACAGTTGCCATTAAAATTTTACCAACAGGTTCTTGTTTGTCTCCTTTTTCTGCTTCAATAAACGGATTTAAATAACCTACTGCTTTTTTCATCACTCTTGCAGATTTTACAACTTGTGGTAAAAACATTTTTCCTGCGCCAAATAAATCGCCAACCACATTCATGCCAATCATTAAATGTCCTTCAATAACTTCTATTGGTTTTGCTGCTTCTTGTCTTGCTGTTTCTACATCTTCAATTATAAATGCATCAATCCCTTTTACCAAACCGTGTGTGATTCTTTCTTGTAAAGATTTTTCTCTCCAAGATAAATCTACTCCTTTTTCTACTTTAGAACCTTTTACAGTTTCTGCAAAATCTAATAAACGTTCTGTTGCGTCTTCTCTTTTATCCAGAATTACATCTTCTACGCGTTCTAATAAATCTTTAGGAATATCGTCATAAACCTCCAGCAAAGCCGGATTTACAATACCCATGTTCATACCTGCTTGAATTGCATGATATAGAAAAACAGAGTGCATTGCTTCTCGAACGCCATCATTTCCTCTAAAAGAAAAAGATACATTACTGACACCTCCACTTACAGAAACATTGGGTAAATTTTGACGAACCCATTTGGTGGCTTCAATAAAATCGATGGCATTTCTTTTGTGTTCATCCATTCCTGTTGCTACAGGAAAAATGTTTAAATCGAAAATAATATCTTCTGATGGAAAGTGAACTTGATTCACTAAAATATCATACGATCTTTTTGCAATTTCTATTCTACGCTCGTAATTATCTGCTTGACCAACTTCATCAAAAGCCATCACAATTACTGCTGCTCCATATCGTTTTATCTGTTTGGCTTCCCAAATAAATTTTTCTTCACCTTCTTTTAAGGAAATAGAATTTACGACACATTTTCCTTGCACAACTTGTAAACCAGCTTCAATGATCTCCCATTTTGAGCTATCAATCATAATAGGAACTCTGCAAATGTCTGGTTCAGATGCAATTAGATTTAAGAAACGCACCATGGATTCTTTTCCATCAATTAAGCCATCATCCATATTAATGTCGATAATTTGTGCTCCACCATCAACTTGATGCCTTGCAATATCTAAAGCTTCATCAAATTTTTCTTCTTTAATTAATCGTAAAAATTTGCGAGAACCTGCAACATTTGTTCTTTCACCTACATTTATGAAATTGCTGTTTTCGTTCAGAATCAAAGGCTCTAAGCCAGATAGTTTCATAAACTTACGCCCCTCTCCAACCTCTCCCCAAAGGGAAGAGGCTTTTGGTAATTTCTTATTTTTATTTTTATCGCTCATTCTAAAATGATATGATTTTTTAATTTTTCAAAACCTTATAAGTTTTGAAAAGTTTTGGGTCAATTCTGCAATACTTTCTTAATAAATAAAACCATATTTATAAATATTCAATTAGTTTTAAACTTTACTAGACTAGCTTCCCTTCCCTTTGGGAAGGGATTGAGGGATGGGCTCTTGGTTTATATTTTGCAGCAATATTGGCAATTACCCTAATATGCTCTGGACTTGTGCCACAACAGCCACCAATAATATTAATTAAATCTTTTTTCAAATATTCTTCTATTTGCTCTCCCATTTCTTCAGCAGTTTCGTCATATTCACCAAAAGCGTTTGGTAAACCTGCATTTGGATGTGCAGAAATTGCAAATTCGGTTTTGTTGGCAATTGCCTCTAAATGTGGTTGTAATAAATTGGCTCCTAAAGCACAATTAAATCCTACTGATAACAAAGGGATATGAGAGACAGAAATTAAAAAAGCTTCTGCTGTTTGCCCAGATAAAGTTCTGCCTGAAGCATCTGTAATTGTGCCAGAAAGCATAATTGGAATATTGATATTTCTTTCTTCTTTTACTTGTTCAATTGCAAAAAGTGCTGCTTTTGCATTTAAAGTGTCAAAAACGGTTTCTACCAATAACAAATCTACTCCACCATCAACTAAAGCTTCTACTTGTTGCTTATAAGCAACTCTTAAATCATCAAAAGTAACTGCTCTATAACCAGGGTCATTTACATCTGGAGACATGCTTGCTGTTCTGTTTGTTGGGCCAATAGAACCTGCTACAAAACGTGGTTTTTGTGGTTCTTTAGCTGTAAATTCAGTTGCAACTTCTTTGGCAATTTTTGCAGATTGATAATTGAGTTCGTACACCAAATCTTCCATTTGATAATCTGCCATTGCAATTGTAGTTCCAGAAAATGTGTTGGTTTCTATAATATCTGCACCTGCTTCAAAATATTTTGCATGAATGGTTTTTATGGCTTCTGGCTGCGTAATTGACAATAAATCATTATTACCTTGCAAAGGTGTTGGATAATTTTTAAAGCGTTCTCCTCTAAAATCTTCTTCTGTGAATTTATAGGCTTGTAACATAGTACCCATTGCACCATCTAAAACCAAAATTCTTTCTTGTAAAGCTTTGTAAATATTTGACATATTTGTTTGATAATTTTTATCAATATGTCATCAGGAAAAGTGAAGTTTTCTCTGTTATCTGTCAAGAAATGCTAAGTTTAGTTTTGCATTTTCTTGTAGAATGTAGCACCTTTCTCAAAAATGAGAGGTTGCCAAAGCTTCATTGGGTCTAATCCCTCTGCCTTTCGTGATAACGTAATTAATAAGTTTATGAACTAAATTCGATACAAAGTAACGAACTTTTTTCTTGTTTTTATAATTTATTCATAGATATCTGATGATAAATATCTATCTCCTCTATCACAAATAATTGCAACTACAACACCTTTATCTATAGAGTTTGCAACTTTTATTGCAGTTGCAACAGAACCTCCACTACTCATTCCTGCAAAAACACCTTCTTCTTTCGCCAAACGAATGGTCATTTCTTTTGCTTCTTCTTCACTAACTTCTATAATTTGATCTATTTTTTTAGGCTTAAAAATAGCTGGCATATATTCTTCTGACCATTTTCTAATTCCAGGAATTTTTGCACCATCTTTAGGTTGTGCCCCAATTATTTGTATGTTTTCATTTTTACTTTTTAAGAAATCTGACACTCCTGTAATAGTTCCTGTGGTTCCCATAGCTGCAATAAAATGAGTAACTTCACCTTCTGTGTCTTTCCAGATTTCTGGACCAGTTGTGTTGTAATGAGCTTTTGGATTATCGAAATTATCGAACTGATTTAAACGAAAATATCCTTTCTTATATTTTAGTTTTAAAGCATAATCTATGGCACCTTCCATTCCTTTATCTGCAGGTGTTAAAATTACTTTTGCCCCATAAGCACGCATTGTTTTAACTCTTTCTATGGTTGAGTTTTCTGGCATTGTAAGCACCATATTTACACCTAAAACTTTTGCCATTAAAGCCAAAGCGATTCCTGTATTTCCACTTGTGGCTTCCACCAAAGTATCACCCTTTTTAATATTATTTCTTTTTAATGCTTCAGAAATCATGTAGTAGGCTGCTCTGTCTTTTACACTTCCTCCTGGATTATTGCCTTCTAATTTTAGTAATAAAGTAACGCCTTCTTTTTTAAAAATATGTTGCGCTTCAACTAAAGGTGTATTTCCAACAAAATCTATGATACTTTTTGTGTTCATCTTTTTAATTTCTTCTTTGATAAATTTTGTTTTTAGATTCTACAGAAACTACAGAGTTTTCTGCAATCGATTCTGTAATACAAACATTTGCGCCAATTACAGAATTTTCACCAATAACCACATCTCCACCTAAAATAGTAGCATTTGCATAAATAACCACTCCACTTTCTATGGTTGGATGTCTTTTAGTAGATGCTAGGCTTTTTTTGACTTGAATACCACCTAGTGTAACTCCTTGAAAAATAGTCACATTATTTTTGATGATGGTAGTCTCTCCTATTACAATTCCTGTGGCATGATCTATGAAAAATGATTCGCCAATTTCTGCTCCTGGATGAATATCTGTACCAGTAATGCTATGTGCAAATTCGCTCATTACTCTTGGTAAAGTAGGGACTCCCAATTTTAATAATTGATGACTTAATCTATAAACTGCAATTGCGTAAAAACCAGGATAAGCCAAATAAATTTCTTCTAAACTTTTTGCAGCTGGGTCACTTTTTTCAGCAGCCAAAGCATCTAAATCTAGTTTTTGTCGAATGTTTACAAAAGAATATTCGAATTCATTCCAAAAATATTCACCATTTTCAATAGACAATCTTTCTAAAATTTTAAAAAAACTTTCTTTCGTCTGTTCGCCATTTTCTTGTAAGTGGTTTTCATCAAATAAGTTATTAATTAATTTCTTTGTGAAAATACCTACAGCATCTCTTAAACACATGCTATAGTTTGCAAAAACAACTTTTTCTTCTACTCCTTTCATCATTATATATTATGCTTCTGGTGCTAATTCTACTTCTAATCCATCCATTTCTGGCGTCATTTGTATTTGACAACCTAATCTACTATTGGCTTCTACATAAAATGCTTCTGCTAACATTGCATCTTCATCATCTGTCATTTCTGGTAATTCGTGGTTTGATTTTATATAACATTGGCAAGATGCGCACATAGCCATTCCACCACAAATACCTATGGTTCCTTCTTCAGCTAATTCGTAAGAACGAACAACTTCCATCAAATTCATAGCCATATCTGTAGGTGCTACAACAGCGTGAGTTACACCATTTCTGTCTGTTATTTTTATATTGATGTCTTGCATCTACTAATCTTTTTGTTGTATAGTCTGCAAAGTTACGTAAACCATACAAAAATATCTGTAATCCCTAGAAGCTTTTAGGCAATTTATTGAATCGCCTTAACAACTGCTTTTGGAGCGTCTTTTCTTGTTCCGTCAAAACCTTCTACACCACCCACTGTTGTGTATTTCATCACATATTTTTTATTTGGATAAATTCTCTGATAAGCACTTTGACACATTAATGTTGCTTCGTGAAAACCACATAAAATCAATTTTAATTTTCCTGGATATGTGTTTACATCACCAATGGCATAAATGCCAGCAATATTAGTTTGATAATCTAAAGCATTATTTACTTTAATGGCATTCTTCTCAATTTCTAACCCCCAATTTCCTATTGGTCCTAATTTTGGTGACAATCCAAAAAGCGGAATAAAATGATCTGAATCCACAATAAAAGCATCTTCACCTTTTCTTTCTACTGCAACTCCTGTAACTTTATCAGTTCCTAAAATTCCTTTTACTTCTGCTGGCGTTATTAAATTTATTTTCCCTAAGTTCTTTAATTCCTGAACTTTATCAACAGAATCTAAAGCGCCTCTAAATTCGTTTCTTCTGTGAATTAAAGTTACTTCTGATGCAATTTCTGATAAAAATATTGCCCAATCTAAAGCAGAATCTCCACCTCCAGAAATTACTACTTTTTTATTTCTATAGATTTCTGGCTCCTTAATCATATATTCAACTCCTTTGTCTTCAAAATCTACAATATTAGGAATCAATGGTTTTCTTGGCTCAAAACTTCCTAAACCTCCAGCAATTGCAACCACTTTTGCATGATGTTTTGTGCCTTTATTTGTGGTTACAATAAAAGTACCATCGTCTAATTTGTCAATGGTTTCTGCTCTTTCTCCTAAAGTGAAACCTGGTTTAAATTGCTTACTTTGTTCAATTAATTTATGGGTTAAATCTCCTGCTAAAATTTCTGGATAAGCAGGAATATCATAAATTGGTTTTTTTGGATAAATCTCAGAACACTGACCTCCAGGTTGTGCTAATGCATCAATTAAATGACATTTTAATTTTAATAAACCTGCTTCAAAAACGGTGAATAATCCTGTGGGTCCTGCTCCAATAATTAATATATCTGTTGTAATCATGTTATTTTAAAAATTTGTCAATTCAAATATTAAGAATAAGATTTCTCGATACATTTTTTTCAATCTTCAAAAAACACTCGAAATGACAGTTACTATTTTTATTTTTCTACTAAACTTTTTGTAAACTCATTTAGTTTTTCAACTTTTTCTTCGAAGTTTCCTTTGATGGTTTTTCTATATTTATTTAAATTTTTTACTAAATCATCAATATTTTCTGGAATTACATCTTCAAAAAACTGACGTAATCTTTTGGCAGTTGTGGGCGATTTTCCATTGGTAGAAATCGCAATTTTTACGTTTCCTTTGGTAACAATTCCTCCCATATAAAAATCGCAATAAGGAGGATTATCAGCAACATTTACTAAAATATTTCGCTTTTTACAATCTTTGTAAACTTGTATGTTTACATCCACATTATCTGTAGTTGCAATCACCATATGTTTATTTAATAAATAAAAATCTTTATAATAATCTTGAATTATGTTGATATTTAATCCTTTTACTTCTCGTAAAGTTTCTTCTCTAAAAAATGGAGAAACCATAGTTATTTTAGAGTTTGGGCTTGATTTTAATAAAAAAGATAATTTTTCTAATGCCACAAAACCTCCACCAACAATTAATATTTCTAATTGCTCTGTTTTTAGAAAAATAGGATATAAATTATTTCTTTCCATACTTTTAAACCATTAATTCTTGACTGTACTTTTCTTGAATATCTAAAATGGATTGGCGATGTTTTACAACTTCACCTAATACAATAATTGCAGGATTGCTTAATTGTTGTTTTTCTACAATTGCTAAAATTGTATCAACAGTGCCTATTCCAACTTTTTCTCTGGAAGTTGTTCCATCTTGAATGATGGCAACTGGCAAATCATTTTTACCTTCCTTTTGAAAAAATTGTACAATTTGAGACAACTTACTCATTCCCATTAAAATTACCACAGTTGCACTCGATTTTGCAGCGAGTTGAATATCCTTAGAAATTCTATGTTCTTTTGTTGTTCCAGTAATTACCCAAAAACTTTCTGCATTTCCTCTTTTTGTTAATGGAATATTTTGACTTGCAGGAACTGCTAATGATGAAGAAATACCTGGAACTACTGCAACTTCTAATCCGAAACTTGCAGCATATTCCATTTCTTCTGCACCTCTTCCAAAAATAAAAGGATCTCCGCCTTTTAAACGAACCACATGACCATGAGATTTGGCTCTTGCTACAATTAATTCGTTAATTTGCTCTTGCTGATATTTGTAACAACCTCTTCTTTTTCCTACAAAAATGATTTCTGCATCTGAATTTATATAATCTAATAATTCTTCGTTTACTAAAGCATCGTATAAAACTACATCAGCATATTTTAAAACTTTTATCGCTTTTAGAGTGATTAAATCTACATCTCCAGGACCAGCTCCAACAACTGTTAATTTTGGTGTCTTAAAAATCATAATTATTAATTTATAGTTTCTTTAATAGCTGTTTCGTTTTCTCTAAAATCTCTTACTTGTTGTAAAAAATATTCAGCATCTTTTATATATTTTTTAGCAAACTCTTCTTTTGGAGCGTATTTATTTATTTGATAAATAAATTCAGAAAATGAAGTTCCTAAATCAATTTTCTTAGTATTGATAAAATGTTCATCAAACAAGCTGATAATGTTTGCTTGCGAATTTGTTTTTACATCTTCTGCTAATAACAATGCTTTTGCTGAATTCACTAAAGAGCTATAAGTGTGATAAATAGCACTTGAATACACTTTATTTATATAGGATTCTTTTGCGTTTTCAATTTTCTCTTCACTTTCTAAAAATAAAGTTGCAATTAAATCGATTACTACACCTGCACATTCTCCAATTCCGATTTCTTTTACATATTCTTCATTGGTTCCCCAATCAATAAAGTCTTCTTGAGTTAAATTGGTAACGTCTTGTAAATCATTAAGCAAATCATAAAAGTAACGTTCGCCTGTTAATTTGTAATAATCCACAAATTTCTTTCCATTTGAATTTGCTTCAAAATCATTTAAAATTCTACGCAAAGCTTCTGGACCTCTTCTACTTGGAACTTTGGCAACTTTGTCTGCAAAAATGCCATTTCCATCACCTAAATTTCCACCTCCTAAAAGCACTTGCAAAGCTGGAGCTACTAACTTTTCTGGTGTACGAACTGACATTCCTTGAAAACCAATATTTGCCATATTGTGTTGCCCACAAGCATTCATACAACCACTAATTTTAATGACTAAATCTTCATTTTTTAAATATTGAGGATACTCTGCTGCAATTACTTTTTCTAATTCTGCTGCAATTCCTGTGCTGCTTGCAATACCCAAATTACACGTATCAGTTCCTGGGCAAGCTGTAATATCTACTGCTTTGTTGTAACCAGCTTCTACAAAACCTAATTTTTCTAATTCTTGATAAAAAAAAGGAACTAAGTCTTCCTTAACAAAAGGAATTAAAATATTTTGACGTAAAGACAAACGGATTTCTGCAGCTGCATAATTCTCAACTAAATCCGCTAACAATCTTGCTTTGTCTGTATAAAAATCACCTAATAAAACTTTGATTCCAATTGCTACAAAACCTTTTTGTTTTTGTGGAGTTACATTCGTTAATTTCCACGTTTCAAATGCTTGATGATTTTTAATTTCTACTTTTGGAATTTCGTTTATTTCAACTGGTTTTGATGTTTCGTAAGCATCCGCATTTATTGCAACTGTTTTGAATTCGATTGCTTTTTGTTCTCCTTCAACTAAATCTCTAAAAGCATCTAACCCAATATCTTTTATCAAGAATTTCATTCTTGCTTTAGCTCTACTTTTGCGTTCTCCATATCTATCGAAAACTCTTAAAACACCTTCCATTAAAGGAATTATTTTATCACTTGGCAAAAAATTATAAAATAAATCTGCATGTCTAGGTTGTGAACCTAAACCTCCACCAATCATCACTTTAAAACCACGAACACCATTTTCTATTTTTGCAATAAAACCTAAATCGTGCATGTAAGAAAGTCCTGTATCTTCATCTGTGCCTGAAAAAGAAACTTTAAATTTTCTTCCCATTTCTTGACAAATTGGGTTTCTTAAAAAGAATTTGAAAAGTGCATCTGCATAAGGAGAAACATCAAAAGGTTCATTTACATCTATACCTGCTGTTTCTGAAGCTGTTACATTTCTAACCGTATTTCCACAAGCTTCTCTTAGCGTTACTTTATCACGTTCTAATTCTGCCCAAAGTTGTGGAGTTCTATTCAAATCAACATAATGAATTTGAATATCTTGACGTGTTGTAATGTGCAATCTTCCTCTAGAGTATTCATCAGAAACATCAGCAATTCTTTTTAATTGATTGCTTTTTACTTTGCCATAAGGTAGTTTGATACGAATCATTTGAACTCCTTGCTGACGCTGACCATAAACACCTCTTGCTAAACGTAAGCTTCTAAATTTTTCTTCATCAATTTGTAGATTATTGAATGCAGCTATTTTATCTGCCAATTCAATAATATCTTTTTCAACAACTGGATTCTCTATTTCTGTTCTAAAACTTTGCATTTTCTGATTTCTTTATTTTATAAAACCAACACCCACAGTATTGTTTGTTTTTGGGTTAATTAAGATAAATGACCCATTCGATTTATTGTCTTTATAGGCATCAAACAATAAAGGTTTACTTACTTTTAATTGAATATCTCCAATTTGATTTAAAACTAATTCTGATGGATTTTCTTCAATTCCTGAAAAATCAGTTTTTATAATACTAGACAATTGTGTAATTTTTGCTTGTGCATCATTAACCCCATGTTTAATGTAATATTTTTGCGATGCTTGCAAAGGCTCTTTATCCATCCAACAAATTGTAGCATCTAGTTGTTTTGCTATTGTTGGCTCTTCTGCAACTTTTACTAACATATCGCCTCTACTTACATTTACATTGTCTTCCAATGTAATTGTAACAGAACTCCCACTTTTTGCTTTTGCATATTCTTTATCAAAAAAATGAATACCTTTTATTTTTGATTTTGTTAAAGATGGTAATACAACAACTTCATCTCCAATTTCGAAATCACCTCCATAAATTTTACCTGCATAACCTCTAAAGTCATGATATTCATCTGTTTTAGGTCTGATCACAGTTTGAACAGGAAAACGTGCTTGCGTAATTTCCTGGATGTCTTCTGTATCTAAATTCTCTAAATGATGCATCAAAGTTTCTCCTTGATACCAATCCATATTTTCAGATTTATCAACTACATTATCTCCCTTTAATGCTGATAATGGAATAAAAGTTAAATTCTGATTTTTGTATTCGCTTTTACTTGCTAAATACTCAATTTCTCCTTTTATGATGTTGTACTTTTCTTCTGAAAAATCTACTAAATCCATTTTATTAATGGCGATGACAACATCTTTAATTCTTAATAAATTATTGATGAAAAAGTGTCTATACGTTTGTTCCACAACTCCATTTCTAGCATCAATTAAAACAATAGATGCTTGCGCAGTTGATGCTCCTGTCACCATATTTCTTGTATATTCTATATGACCTGGTGTATCTGCAATGATGAAGCTTTTTGATGGTGTTGAAAAATAAATATGGGCAACATCAATAGTAATTCCTTGTTCACGTTCTGCAATTAAACCATCAGTAGCCAGAGAAAAATCTAAATAGTCAAAACCACGTTGTCTGCTTTTTTCTTCAATGGCTTCTAATTTATCATCTGTTAAAGATTTTGTATCATATAAAATACGACCAATCAATGTGCTTTTACCATCATCTACACTACCTGCTGTTGCTATTTTTAGTACTTTCATTTTGTTTTTTTTTGGTAAATTAGATTTAGAAATAACCCTGTTGTTTTCTCTTTTCCATTGCTGCTTCAGAACGTTTATCATCTATTCTTGCACCTCTTTCTGATATGGAAGAATCTCTAATTTCCTCAACTACTTTTGAAATATCAACTGCGTTGGATAAAACTGCTGCAGTACAACTCATATCTCCAACTGTTCTAAAGCGTACCATTCTTTCTACAACTTCCTCTTCTTCATCCCTAAAAACAACTTCATCATCTGCAGACCAAATCATATTATCTCTTACAAATGTTTTTCTTTTGTGTGCAAAATAGATAGATGGAATTTCTATTTCTTCTTGTTTTATATAAGACCAAACATCTAATTCAGTCCAATTTGAAATTGGAAAAACACGTACATTTTGCCCTAAATCTATGCGTCCATTTAACATATCAAAAACTTCTGGACGTTGGTTTTTTTCATCCCATTGACCAAAATCATCTCTAACAGAAAAGATCCTTTCTTTGGCTCTTGCTTTTTCCTCATCTCTTCTTGCACCACCAATACAAGCATCAAAACCAAACTCTTCAATTGCATCTAATAAGGTTTCTGTTTGCAACATATTTCTACTTGCATATCTGCCTGTTTCTTCTTTAACTCTCCCTGAATCTATATTGTCTTGCACATTTTTAACAATTAATTCCACACCTAATTCTTTGGTTAATCTGTCTCTAAATTCGATGGTTTCAGGAAAATTATGACCTGTATCTATATGCATTAAAGGAAAAGGAATTTTTGCAGGATAAAATGCTTTTTGTGCTAAACGTACTAAAGTGATGCTGTCTTTTCCACCAGAAAAAAGCAAAACAGGTTTTTCGAACTGCGCAACTACTTCTCTAAAAATATAAATTGCCTCGCTTTCTAAAGCATCTACTTGTAATGTTTTTTGATTCATAATCATGTCTTTTAGATATGCAAACCACATTCTCTGTTACTTTCTACTTTTGTAGGATCGAAATAAGTGAACTCATTTGGTAAATTTTGTTCTTTCAAATACGCATCCAACTCTTCATCTGACCAATTGTAAAATGGACTCACTTTTACAATTCCATCTTTACTTTTTGATACAATATCAATGCTATCTCTAAACGCAGTTTGTCCTTTTCTTAAGTTTGTAAACCACACATCTGGCTGATGCTCTTTCATGGCTCTAGAAAATGGTTCTAATTTTACTTGCTCTGTAAAAAGTGCATGTTTTTCATCATCAATAGAAGGAACTCCTAAAACCACATTTCTGTGTGCAACTGTTTGTTTTGGAACATATAAATGAATATTCAAATTCAATTTTTTGATGATTTCTTGTGCATGTTTATAGGTTTGAATTGTGTTATAACCTGTGTCACACCAAATTACTTTAATATCTTTTTTTACTTCTGTAACTGCATTTAAAATTGCCACTTCATAAGGTCTGAAGTTGGTTGTTATTAAAGGTTTCTTTGCGTAAGAAATTGCCCAAGAAATAATTTCTGCAGGACTTTTAGCTTTTAATTCTTTATTAATTTTTTCGATATCTAAACTCATTATTTTCCCCATTTTATGGTGTTCCAAATTCTTTCATGAAAGAAATATAAAATCAACTTGGTTAAAAAATCTATGGATGCTATTGAGGCTGCTAAACTAATTTTGCCTGTTAAAAAATAAGAAACTATTAGTGTGTCTAAAGTACCAACAACTCTCCAACTTAAAGCTTTTGCGATGCTTCTTACTGGTTTTTCTGAAGATAAATCCTCTTCGAAACTTTGATTTGCTATTTTTTTACTAAAAATCATTTGATCTGCAATCATAATAATCTGTCAATATTATTACCCTATTTAATTAGTAGGGTATGCAAACATACAGTTATTATTTTTGAAATAACCTATAAAATTCTTAAAATAGATATAATTCCTATAGATTTAATAGATTAATAAAAAAACAGGTAATTATTTGAGAATATCTTTATTAAAAAGTTTTCCTTGTGAATTATTTTATATCAATTTAATTGATACTCTAAAAAGTTTTCCCAAAAGTGAATTGAAGCGGAATTGCAACACCATCATTTCTAGTAAAAATGTTTCCATTAGAATAGTGCATAATTCGTAATTCGAAGTTGTATTTTCTTTCTTTTCCGAAGAAAAAACCAAAACCCATCGTGTCTTGATACGTAATATTTGGTCCTGTTTCAGATCCATCAATATCACTTTCTGTGATATATGCAGGACCAATAATGGAGTAATTCATATAAAAATCGAATTTTGGTTTTCTCCATAAATAGAAACGTAAAACAGGAAATATAGAAAATGCAAACACATCTGTACCCTCTCTTGATTGAAAATAAGTAGCGCTTGCTCCCCAATCTAAAGAAAAAATCTTTTCTGATCTGTATATTAAACGCTGATATGTAACAGATAAAGCATGTTGCGCTTTAATTTCCCCAACCCAAAAAATAGGAATTCCAAAACTATCGAAATTACCAACTGGCAAACTCATGCCAAAGAATTGATTAAAGCCAAAACCAATTTCTCCTGTTCCATAACTAATTTGCAAAATATTTTTTGGAAAAAAATAATTATTAGATGCATATTCTTCAGCTGTTTTATCATCAACTTGTTGCAAATGATATTCAAAACCTAAAGATGCTTGTGAAATAGACGGTTGATTATTTTTAGTTGATTTCGGAATAAATGTTCCATTAGCAGATAATCTCCATTTTTTACTTAACCAATATTGAAAACCAAATCCATAAATTAAGCTGGCAAAATGTGCATCTTCATAAATTTCTTTATCATTAATTTTAAAACCAAATCTGGTAACATTTGCTATACCAGCCTCTGCATAAAAGGATGATTTTTGTGATAAATTAAAATCTTTTTTTAATGATAAAGTCCAGGCATTAATCCAAACAGATCTATCATAGCCAATATTATTTACATTGTCATATTTAAACCAGGCTGCAGGTCTCATAGTTCCAAATTGAATAGATAAATCGTCTTTAATTTTATACCCTAAAAGCATTCTACCAGAAAACCAATTTCTACTAAAGGTTTCGGTTTTAAAACCATCTATTAAATTGTCATTCGAAAAAGGATAAAAAATACCACCGAAATTAATACTGTAATAAGAATTTGCTAAAAAGTTGGTAAACTTCGTTTTACTTTTATTCTCCTCTTGACCAAAAGAACTGAGACAAAAAAAGAGAAATAGAATACGAATTGTATGTTTTTTCATCAATAATAATTTTGACTCTATTTAGTTAAATCTGCTAAAGTTGTATTTCTAAAAATTTGCAATGAACTATCTCTAACTTTAATCATTAATTGATGAACTGCACAAGCATTTTCATCTGGGCAATCATCACATTTTTCATAAAAGTTTAGACTTACGCAAGGTACCATCGAAATTGGACCTTCTAAAATTCTCATAATAGTAGTCATTTCAATTTCCTCAGGAGATTTTAGTAAATAATAACCCCCACCTTTTCCTTTTTTAGAACCTAGCAATCCGTTTTTACGGAGTGTTAACAAAATACTTTCTAAAAATTTTAATGAAATATTTTCGCTTTTAGAAATCGTAGCAATTTGAACAGGAAAATTATCTTCCTGTTTTGCCAAGTAAGTAAGTGCTTTAATTCCGTATTTTGTCTTTTTCGAGAGCATAAAACAAAGCTACATAATTTATGCTAATTATTTCGCATTCAAAGCTTGCTCAATATCTACAATTATATCTTCTACATTTTCTAGCCCAACAGAAATGCGCACTAAACCATCTGTAATACCTACTTCTAATCTGTCTTCTTCTGATAAACGTCCATGAGTTGTAGATGATGGATGTGTAACAATAGTTCTTGTATCTCCCAGATTTGCTGATAATGAACACATTTTTATACTATCTAAAAATTTTCTTCCAGCATCAATTCCTCCTTTAATTTCGAAAGCAACAATATTTCCACCTAATTTCATTTGTTTTTTAGCCACTTCATATTGTGGATGTGATTTTAAAAAAGGATATTTTACAAATTCAACATACTCATTCTCCTCTAAAAAAGTTGCTAGTTTTAACGCGTTTTCTGCATGTTTTTCTACCCTTAAAGCTAAAGTTTCTAAACTTTTCGATAAAACCCAAGCATTAAAGGGCGACATTGCTGGTCCTGTATTTCTAGCAAACAAATAAATTTCTCGCATTAAATCTGCTTTTCCAACTGTAACTCCACCTAAAACTCTTCCTTGACCATCAATTAATTTCGTAGCAGAATGAATTACTAAATCTGCACCAAACTTAATTGGTTTTTGCACATAAGGTGTTGCAAAACAATTATCTACAATATAAATTAGGTTGTGTTTTTTGGCAATTTTTCCAATCAATTCTAAATCTAAAATATCTACAGCAGGGTTTGTAGGCGTTTCTATATAAAGAATTTTAGTATTTTCTTTAATTAAACTCTCTACCAAATCTAACTCATCAACTTTAAAATAAGACGTTTCAATATTCCATTTTGGTAAGTATTTGGTAAACATGCTGTGTGTAGATCCAAAAACTGATCTGCAAGAAACAATATGATCGCCAGCATTTAATAAAGCTGCAAAAGTTGTAAAAATCGCAGACATTCCTGTTGCAAATGCATAGCCTGCTTCTGCTCCTTCCATTGCAACAATTTTATCTACAAATTCGGTAGTATTTGGGTTTGTAAAACGGCTATATAAATTGCGTTCTTTTTCTTCTGCAAAAGAAGCTCTCATATCTTCAGCATCATCAAAAACAAAACTAGAAGTTAAATATAAAGGTGTAGAATGTTCAGAAAATTGTGTTCTTTCTGTTTGATTTCTAATCGCTTCTGTTTCGAAATGTTTTTTATTACTCATCATTTATTTTATGAGATTCTGAAACAAGTTCAGAATGACACTAAGTGTCAATTATTATGTTTTGCCAATCTTAAAATATCTCCGAAAACGCCTCTTGCAGTTACCTTTGCTCCTGCTCCTGCTCCTTGAATTACAATGGGTTGTTCACCATAAGATTCTGTATAAATTTCAAAAATAGCATCAGAACCTTTTAAAGAACCTAAAGGCGAATTTACAGAAGTTGATACTAATTTCACTTCTAAAATTCCTTTTTCTTGGGATAAATCTCCACTTAATTCGCCAATATAACGTAAAACGTGATTTGGCTTTTGGTTGTCTTTTAAAGCTTGATATTCTTCATTTACCAAATCTAAATTATTTAAAAAATCATCAACAGAACCTCCTCTTAAATTTTCTGAAATTAAGTTTTTAATCTCTACTTCATTTAATTCATTTTCCAATTCTAGTTCTCTTGCTAAAATTAATAATTTTCTGGCAACATCATTTCCACCTAAATCTTCTCTTGGATCTGGTTCTGTAAATCCTTTATCAATAGCTTCTTTTAATACGGATGAAAACGTAACATTTTTTTCAGAAAAATTATTAAAAAGATAACTTAAAGTTCCAGAAAAAACACCTCTAATTTTGGTGATATTCTCACCAGATTCATGTAATAAACGAATGGTATCAATTAAAGGCAAACCTGCACCAACATTGGTTTCGTATAAATATTGTTTTTTATATTCTTTTAATTTAGCTCTTAATTCTTTATAAAAATCAAAAGATAAGGTGTTTGCAATTTTATTGCAGGAAACTAAATCGAAACCAGCTTCAATTAAAGGAATATAATTAGATACAAAATCGACACTTGCAGTATTATCTACAGCAATTAAATTCTCTAAATGATATTCTTTTGCAAACGCAATGATATCTTCAACAGAAATAGTTGAATCACCTTTTTCGAGTAAATCTTCTTTCCATTTTTGGGTAACTCCATTTTTATTTAGTAGCACTTTTTTAGAATTGGCCACAGCAAAAACATTGAGTTGCAGTTTTCTTCTTTCTAAGACAGATTGTGTATTTTCTATAATTTGATTTATTAAAGTAGCACCTACCAAACCTTTTCCGAAAATGGCAATATTTATTTTTTTAGTAACTCCAAAAACTTGTCCGTGAATTACATTCACAGCTTTGTTTAATTCGGTTTTTTTGACCACCAAACTTACATTTTTTCCAGTTACTGTATTGTTGAATAAAAGGGGTATAATTTGGTTTTTAATTAAGGCATTATATGGTAAATGGAATTCACTTAAATCTTGACCAATTATTGATATTACTGCAACATCATTAACTATAGAAATTTGATTTACATCTTGCGAATAAAAATCATTTTCAAATTCGTTTTCTAAAGCCTCAACTGCTTCTTGTGCTCTATCTGCATTAATAATTAATCCAATTCCTCTTTCTGATGAACCTTGAGAAATAATACTAATACTAATATTTTTATCACTTAAAGCTCTAAAAATTCTTGCATCAACACCAACTTTACCCAATAAACCTCTACCTTCAAAATTTAATAAAGCTACATTATTAATTGTAGAAATTGATTTTATGCCTTTTGCTGATGAAGGTTCTGCAGTGATTAAAGTCCCTTTATCTTCTTTATTAAAGGTATTTAAAATTCTAAGATTGATATTTTTTTCTAATAAGGGAATAATGGTTTTTGCATGCAAAATTGTAGCTCCGAAATTGGCTAATTCATTCGCTTCTGAAAAAGATAGTTGCTCAATCTTTTTAGCATCTACGACCAAATCAGGATTTGCAGTAAAAATTCCGCTTACATGTGTATAATTTTGCAACTCATCTGCATCTAAAAAATTAGCCAAAAGTGCAGCTGTATAATTGCTTCCATTTCTACCTAAAGTGGTGGTTTCTCCTTTTTTGTTTGACGCAATAAAACCTGTAATAATATGAATTACATCCTTATTTTTCTTAAAATGTGCAATAGTATTTTCTTTAGAAATTGCTAAAATTGGTTGCGCATTTCCAAAGTTTTCATCTGTAATAATTAGTGTTCTGGCATCTGTTGCATTTGCAGCAATATTTTCTTTTTCTAATAAACTTACTAATAATTTTACAGCTAGTAATTCGCCTTGTGCTAAAACTTCATCTTTAATTTTCTGGCTATAATCACCCAATAAAGAAACACCTTCGAAAATGGCATCTAATTTTAAAAATTCTTGAGAAAAATCTACAGCATTATTAGGCTCTAATTGATATTCTTTAAACTTCTCAAAGCTATTTTTATATGCTGTTTTTGCTGCTGCTTTTTGTAAAATGGCTTCCAAATCGTTCGTTGTATTTCCTCTTGCAGAAGCAACAACTGTAATTTTTTCTTTGTTCTCGTATTTATTTTTGATAATTGCAATTGAATTCTCTAACCCTTTTCCGTTTGCTAAAGATTTCCCTCCAAATTTAATCACCTTCATTCTTTTCTTCCTATAATCTTTATTAAAAATCGGCTCAATAATAGTTTGCAACTGATCGTATTCTATTAAAAATGCATCATGCCCATGAACCGAATTTATTTCATTGTAGGTGACATTTTCTTTGGTTAACGCCAACTTTTTATGGGTTTGTCTATTTTCTTCGGCTGTAAAAAATAAATCAGAATCCACACCAATAATGTGAATATCTGCTTCTATTTTATCAAAAATAGATTCAGAAATTTTTCCATTTTTTGTAACGTCAATCGATTTTAATAATTGATTCATTAACTTATAAGACGATAATTGATAGCGCTCTTGCAACTTTTTTCCATGATGTAACAACCAACTTTCTACATTAAAAAATTCTGAATTTTCTTTTTTAGATCGATGAAAACGCTCTTTAAAAGATTCTGGAGTTCTGTAACAAAGCATCGCATGCATACGTGCATCATGCACAGGATTGCTAGAATTTACCAAAAATTGCTCTTGAATTTGGCAATTGGCAATTAACCAATCTGTAGATTTCCAATCGGTTGCAACTGGAATAAAATGTTGGGTTAATTTTGTGTTTAGCAACATCATTTCCCAAGCAATTCCTCCTCCTAAAGAACCACCAATCAATGCAAAAAGTGTATCAACTTTTAATTCTTTTAATCCTATTAAAAAGATTTTTGCAATATCTCTGGCAATAAAACTTTTGTAATCTTCAATTACAAAACCGTCAAAACCATTACCAGGAATGTTAAAGGAAAGAATCGTATAATTATTTGTATCAATCGTTTTTTCTATGCCAATAATGTCTTTCCACCAACCATTTTCGCCAGCAACATTGCTATTACCTGTCAATGCATGGTTAACCAAAACTACAGGAGCAGAACCTAATTCTTGTCCAAATAATTGATAACTTAATTGCAAATCGAGAAATTGCAATCCACTTTCTGTTGTGAAATTATGAATAGTGATATGTTGTAATTGATTTTTCAATTAGTATAGTAATTCGTCTGTTCGAGCGTAGTCGAGAACTTTAAACTCAAAAGTAAAAAGATCTTTCGACTGCGCTCAAGGTGACATTCTTAAACTTATTATATTTTTGCAAAAGCAGCTCTTAAATCTTCTTTTAAATCTTCTAAATCCTCAATACCCACAGACAAACGAATTAAATCTTGAGTTACGCCTGTACTTGCTTGTTGTTGTTCATCTAATTGCTGATGAGTAGTGCTTGATGGATGAATAATTAACGATTTAGTGTCGCCAATATTTGCCAATAAAGAAAATAATTTGGTAGTATCTGCAATTGTTTTTGCAGCTTCAAAACCTCCTTTTGGTCCAAATGTTACAATTCCACTTTGTCCTTTTGGCAAATATTTATCTGACAATTTTTTGTATTTACTACTTTTTAAACCAGGATAATTTACCCAAGCCACTTCCTCCTGTTCTTCTAACCATTCTGCTAAAGCCAAGGCATTTTCTGAATGTTTTTGAATTCTAACTGGTAAAGTTTCTAAACCTTGAATAATATTAAATGCGTTTGTTGGACTTAATGCACCTCCAAAATCACGTAAACCCTCTAAAATCAATTTAAAAACAAAAGAAGCCGCTCCTAAAGTTTCATAATATTTTAAACCATGATACCCTGCAGAAGGCTCTGTAAATTCTGGAAATTTGCCATTTGCCCAATTAAAAGTTCCTGCATCAATAATTGCACCACCTAAAGAAGTTCCTTGGCCACTAATATATTTTGTTAGCGAGTGAATTACTAAATCTGCACCATGTTTAATTGGGTTTAATAAAGCTGGAGTTGCTACTGTATTATCTACAATAAAAGGAACTTCAGCTTTTTTTGCTTGTTTAGAAATTGCTTCTAAATCTAACACATCTAATTTAGGATTCCCTAAAGATTCTATAAAGATTGCTCTTGTGTTTTCTTGCACAGCTTTTCCGAAATTTTCTGGGTCAGAAGCATCTACAAAAGTAGTTGTAATGCCAAATCTCGGTAAAGTAACATTTAATAAATTGTATGTTCCACCATACAAACTACTTGAAGCAACAATGTGATCTCCTGCTTTTAAAAGTGCTAACAAGCCTGTTGCAATCGCTGATGTTCCAGATGCAAAAACTACAGCTCCAATACCACCTTCAATAGCTGCTAAACGATCTTGTAAAATTTGATTTGTTGGGTTATTTAAACGTGTGTAAATAAAGCCTAATTCTTTTAACGAAAAAAGATTTGCTGCATGTTCTGAATTGTTAAAAACATAAGCTGTTGTTTGATAAATTGGCACTGCTCTTGTACCTCCATTTGCTTTTACATCATGCCCTGCATGTAAAGCGTTTGTTGCTAATTTTAATGTACTCATTTTTCTATTTTTTTGAGTTAATTTAGATTCCTGTTTTCACAGGAATGACATTTTTAAAAGAAACACAATATTGCATATTGTGAATCATTTTGCGATTAAACCAAAAGTCAAATGCATCAATTTTGTTGATGTACTTACTAGAAAAATGTTATTAAGAAAATAGGATTTTTCAGAAATGAAAAATTCTGTTTTGTTATCTATCCTTCATATTTAAATGAGATACTGAAACGAGTTCAGCACAGGGTAGAATTTAGCACCTTCTTTATTACTAAAGGGTTGCTAAGGTTTCAAAGGGTCTAATCCCTCCACCTTTCTTGATAACATTTCAATAAGTTATTGAACTTTGTGAGTGCAAATATTGCAACAGAAAAAATTAGTATCCAAATAAAAATCATATTATTTTTTATTTAATATTGATTTCACATTTTAAGCAACCTAGTTTTCATCATTTACTAATTATATTGCTTTTTAGTCCAAAAAAATGATTTATTGATGATATCATCATAAATAATTATAACAAAAAAATGTTTGATTATAATTTTTAAATGTAACTTTGCATCAGAATTAAGAGGAAAAATTTGAACTGATTGCAACCTCTTTGTTGATTTGTTTAAGATACTGAAACAAGTTCAGCAGAACAAAAAGCTAAAGCAGTAATTATCTACTTCTTTTAGCAATTCAGCAATCAATTTTTATCCTTCAAATAATTCTTATTTTAAAAAATAAAAAAGAATTTTATGTCATATTTATTTACCTCAGAAAGCGTTTCTGAAGGACATCCAGATAAAGTTGCAGATCAAATTTCTGATGCTTTGATTGATAATTTTTTAGCTTTTGACAAAAACAGCAAAGTTGCTTGTGAAACTTTAGTAACAACTGGACAAGTTATTTTGGCTGGAGAAGTGAAATCTGAAACGTATTTAGACGTACAAAAAATTGCTAGAGACGTTATCAATAAAATTGGTTACACGAAAAGTGCGTATATGTTCGATGGAAATTCTTGTGGAGTTCTGTCTGCAATTCATGAACAATCACCAGATATAAACCAAGGAGTTGATAGAGCGAACCCAGAAGAACAAGGTGCAGGAGACCAAGGAATGATGTTTGGTTATGCAACTGATGAAACTGAGAATTATATGCCTTTAGCTTTAGAGTTATCTCACAGGCTATTAAAAGAATTGGCTGAATTAAGAAGAGAAAATAAAGAGATTCCTTACCTAAGACCAGATGCAAAAAGCCAAGTTACTATAGAATATTCTGATGATAATGTACCTCAAAGAATTGATGCCATTGTAATTTCTACACAACATGACGATTTTATAAAATCATCATCAGAAAAAATAAGCGATAAAAAAATTGCTGAAGATAAAATGTTAGAAAAAATTAATTCTGATATAAAATCAATTTTAATTCCTAGAGTTGTGGCAAAATTACCTGCACATATTCAAAAATTATTTACAGACAATATTACATATCATATTAACCCAACAGGTGTTTTTGTAATTGGTGGGCCTCATGGAGATACAGGTTTAACAGGACGAAAAATTATTGTAGATACCTATGGTGGAAAAGGTGCTCATGGTGGAGGAGCTTTTTCTGGAAAAGATCCAAGTAAAGTAGATAGATCTGGAGCTTATGCAACCAGACATATTGCTAAAAATTTGGTAGCTGCTGGTTTGTGTAAAGAAGTTTTAGTACAAGTTTCTTACGCTATTGGGGTTGCAAAACCAACCAGCATAAATGTAGATACTTATGGTACATCAACAGTTCATTTAACGGATGGAGAAATTAGTAAAATAGTAGAAAGTATTTTTGATATGCGTCCTTATTTTATCGAAAAACGCCTAAAATTAAGAACACCTATTTATTCAGAAACTGCTGCTTATGGTCACATGGGTAGAACCCCAGAGGTTAAAACAGTAACATTTACAAATCCTATGGGCGAAACTGTTTCTGAAGAAGTAGAAACTTTTACTTGGGAAAAATTAGATTATGTAGATAAAGTTAAAGCTGCATTTCATTTATAAATTCAACAATTTTTTAATATTTAAAAACCTTCAAATTTATTGAAGGTTTTTTTATGTTAACTAAATTCCCTTTAACATAACTTTATGAAAAACACATGTATTGTTTGCGTAATTTCGGCGGAATTCAAATCAAATTTATAATGACAAAAAAAATACTAGCACAACTTACATTGGTTGCTTTTGTTTTTGCCTTTTCTTTAGATGTTAGTTCACAAAGAAAAGAGAAAAAAAACAAAAAAAATGTCAAAAAAACGGAGGCAGTTAAACCTGCTGCACCTGCTGCAAAAAAAGGAGGAATTCAACCTTATGGTAAAGTAGTTACCAAAGAATTTAAAACAGACAAAGGTTTGTTTCATGTGCATCAAAATGATGATTCTTATTTATTCGAAATTCCAGATTCTCTTTTAAAAAGAGAAATGTTAATGGTTACTAGAATTGCTAAAACTGCAAGTGGAATTGGTTTTGGTGGAGGAAAAACAAACGAACAAGTTTTACGTTGGGAAAAAAAGAACAACAATATTTTATTAAGAATCGTTTCTTATGATGTTGTTGCAGATTCTATTTTACCCGTTCATGAAGCTGTTGTAAACTCTAATTTAGAACCAATCCTTTACTCTTTTCCAATAAAAGCATATGGCAAAGACTCGACTTCTACTGTAATTGATGCCTCAACTTTTTTTAATGATGATGTTAAACCTTTGGGGTTTCCTGATAGAAGAAGAAAAGGATATCAAATTACAAGAATGGATAAAGACCGTTCTTACATAGAGAGAATAAGTAGTTATCCAGAAAATATAGAAATTAGAAACGTAAAAACGTATTTTGCAAATAATCCGCCTTCCAATGCAAGTGCAGGTTCTATTACTGTAGAAATGAGTAATTCTATGATTTTGTTACCAAAAGTACCAATGCAAAGACGTTATTTTGATGAAAGAGTTGGATGGTTTACATCAAGACAAACAGATTATGGTTTAGAGGTTCAAAAAACAAAAACTGTTACCTATTTAGATAGATGGAGATTAGAAGTAAAAGATGAAGACATCGAAAAATTTAAAAGAGGTGAATTAGTAGTGCCAAAAAAACAAATTGTATATTATGTTGATAGAGCAACTCCAAAAGAATGGGTTCCTTTCATCAAACAAGGTATTAACGATTGGCAAGTTGCATTTGAAGCAGCTGGTTTTAAAGAGGCTATTATTGCAAAAGATCCACCAACGAAAGAAGAGGATCCAGATTGGAGCCCTGAAGATGTGCGTTATTCTGTGGTGCGTTATTTAGCATCACCAATTCCAAATGCAAACGGCCCTCATGTGAGTGATCCACGTTCTGGAGAAATTTTAGAATCGGATATTAACTGGTATCACAATGTAATGACTTTGTTACACAATTGGTATTTTATTCAAACAGCAGCTATTAATGATGATGCAAGAAGTAACAGTTTTAAAACAGATGTTATGGGGCGTTTGGTTCAGTTTGTATCTTCTCACGAAGTTGGTCATACCTTAGGATTACCACATAATATGGGAAGTTCTGTGGCTTATCCTGTAGATTCTTTACGTTCTGCAAGTTTTACTCAAAAGTTTGGAACTGCACCTTCTATTATGGATTATGCACGTTTTAATTATGTTGCACAGCCAGAAGATAAAGGAGTTGCTTTAATGCCAAATATTGGTATTTATGATAAATATGCAATTTCTTGGGGATACAGACCTATTTTAGATAAAGATTCTAAAACAGAAAAAGAAACTTTAGATTCTTGGATTTTAGCACATGCAGGAGACCCAATGTATAGATTTGGTCATCAACAAGCTGGAGGTGTTGTAGATCCAAGTTCGCAAACAGAAGATTTGGGTGATGATGCCATGAAAGCATCTATGTATGGTATTAAAAACTTGAAAAGAATTTTACCCAATTTAGAAAAATGGACATCAGAAAAAGGTGAAACTTACGAAGAGCTTTCTACAATGTACGATCAGTTATTGGGTCAATTTAACAGATATATGGGACATGTTTCTGCAAATGTTGGTGGTGTTTATGAATACTACAAAACAACAGATCAAGCAGGAGCAGTTTATACACATGTAGATAAAGCAGTTCAGAAAGAAGCTTTACAATTTGTGATTGATAATTTATTCGAAACTCCAACTTGGATGTTAGACGAAAATATTTTTAGCAAAATTGAGTTTTCTGGAGCTATTGAAAGAGTTCGTGGTTTACAAGCAAGAACTCTAAATAATATTTTAGATGCTGGTAGAATGGCTAGAATGATAGAAAACGAAACTTTAAATGGAACTAAAGCCTATACTTTGGTTGATATGATGAGCGATTTACGCAAAGGTGTTTGGACAGAAATTTATAATGGTCAGTCTATAGACACTTACAGAAGAAACTTACAAAGAGCGCATTTAGACAGATTAAACTATTTGTTAAATGAGGCAAAAGATCAGAGAGATGCTAACAGTGGTTACTTTAAGCAAACAGGAATTACCATCAATCAATCTGATGTGAAATCTGTGGCAAGAGGAGAATTGAAAAGAATTCAACGTGATGCAAAAGCAGCTTCTTACAAAGGAAACACTATAACACGTTACCATTTACAAGATGTTGTTGATAGAATTGATATGATTTTAGATCCTAAATAGATTTAAAAATTAATTAAAAAACAAAAAACCTTATCTTTATTGATAAGGTTTTTGTGTTTTCAGAACAAAGAACCTGATGAACTAAATGATACTATATGGATACAGCAGAATTAATAAGTAAAGTATTTTTACCATTATCATTGGCAATTATAATGTTAGGAATGGGAATGACTTTAATTCCTGATGATTTTAAACGGATTTTCAAATATCCAAAAGCCATTTTTATTGGATTGACAAATCAACTAATTTTATTGCCTATTGTTGGTTTTTTATTGGCTATTGTATTTAATTTAGACCCAATAATGGCTGTTGGTTTAATTATACTTGCTGCTTGTCCTGGAGGACCAACAAGTAATTTAATCACCCAAGTTTGTAAAGGAAATATTGCACTATCTGTCACATTAACTGCTATTGCTAGTTTTATAAGCATTTTATTGATTCCTTTTATATTATCTTATGCATTGGCCTATTTTGGTACAAATACAACTACAGAAATTAAACTCCCAATTTTAGATACTATTTTACAAATTATGGTCATTACAGTTATTCCAATATCTATTGGAATGCTAATTCGAAAGTTTAAAACAAGTTTTGCCATGAGAATGGAAAAACCAATGAGAATGGCATCTACAGTTATTTTTATATTGGTATTTGCAGCAGTTTTAGCTGCTAATAAAGACATGCTAATAGATGGTATGAAAAAAGCTGGTTTGGTTACCCTACTTTTAAATCTAATTACAATGAGCTTAGGATATTTTACAGCAAAACTATTTAAATTAGACTTAAAAAGTAGAATTTCTATTACCATTGAAAGTGGTATTCAAAATGGAACTTTAGCCTTTGTTATTGCTGCTTCAATTTTAAACAATGTAGAAATGGGCATCCCAATTGGTGCTTATGCCATTTGGATGTTTATTACTGGAGGAATTTTAATGTGGTATTTTGGGAGGAAAAAAGAAATTAAAAAAAATTAAATTGTTTAAATTTACAAAGCAACAGTAATTTAAAAATTATAATAACCTATTTAATTTATGGGATATGAGTAATAAAAGTTATTTTATAATGAGTTGGGCATAATTTTAAAAACAATATGGCGAAAAAGAAAATTGAAAAATTAGATGCTTTAATATTCATTGACACAAATATATTACTAGATTTTTATAGAATTCGAAGAACAGATGTTTCTTTAAAGTATTTAGAATTAATAGAAAAACATAAGGATCAACTTATTGTTACTAGTCAAGTAGAAATGGAATATAAAAAGAATCGCCAATCTGCAATTCTTGAATCAATTACTGAAGTTAAGAAAATCAATAATGTCAATTTAAGTGTTCCAGCAATTCTTTCAGATTCCAAAGCTGTTGAAATGATCAAAAAGCAAAAAAAAGAAATTGATATCCAACAAAAAAAATTGAAAGAAAAGATTGATAAAATATTAACCAATCCGAATCAAAATGATGAAGTTTTTAAAAAGCTTCAAAAAGTGTTTAAACATAAATGTGATTTTAATTTAAACAGAGAAAACAAACAAAGATTCACAATTAGGAGGCTGGCTCTTAAAAGATTTATGTTAGGATATCCACCTAGAAAAAACAGTGACAATTCTATTGGAGACGCAGTGAATTGGGAATGGATAATTAAATGTGCTGAAACTTCTAAAAAACATATTATAATAGTGACTCGAGATACTGATTTTGGTGCTATTCACGAAAACGAATCATACCTTAATGATTGGCTAAAACAAGAATTTAAACAACGAATTAGTCAACAAAGAAAATTAGTGTTAACAGATAAATTATCAAGAGCTTTTCAATATTTAGAAATACCTGTTACTAAAGAAATGATAGAAGAAGAAGAAAAAGTAATAAAGCTTTCATCTGAACTCTACAGAAAAAAACTAATAGAACAACTATTGAAAAAATTTAAAGAAACTGAAAAAGATAATAATGATGAAGATGACACAGATAAATAAAATCTATGCACAACATCCATAAATAACAAATAAAAAACTATAAATTTAATAGTTTCTTATTTTAAGTAAAACTACCAACTTCAGCTTCAATCTTTTCCCATTCTTCCATTAAAGAATCTACTTTTGCTTTTTTAGCTTTGTATTTTTGAAAAAAGTTAGGTCTGGCTGAAACTTCATCATAGTTTTTTGCCAATTCTAAATCTATTTTTTCGATTTCTTTTTCTAAATCTGAAATTTCAGTTTCTATATTCGATAATTTATTTTTTAATTTTCTAAGGTCTTTTTCTTCTTCTTTAGATAAAACATCATCATTTTTAACAACTGCTTTTTCAACTTTTACAACGGTTCTTTTCTCAGCTTCACGTAAACTTTCCATTTTATGCTCTTCTAAGAAATAATCAATATCTCCTAAATATTCTTTAATCACTTTGTCTTTAAAGCCATACACAGTTGAAGTTAATCCTTGTAAAAATTCACGATCGTGAGAAACCACAATTAAAGTTCCATTAAAGTTCTTCAACGCTTCTTTTAAAACAGTTTTAGAGGCAATATCTAAGTGGTTTGTTGGCTCATCCATGATTAAAACATTGAATGGTTGCAGTAATAATTTACATAAAGCCAATCTGTTTCTTTCTCCTCCAGAAAGTACTTTTGCTTTTTTATCTACAGCATCACCTCCAAAAAGAAACGAACCCAACATGTCTCTAACACGCATTCTGTTGCCATCTGTGGCAGCATCTTCCATAATTTCTAACACCGTTTTTTCTGGTGGTAAATATTCTGATTGATTCTGCGCAAAATATCCAACTTGTACATTATGCCCTAATTTTAAATGACCTTTAAACGGAATTTCACCAACCATCATTTTTGCTAAAGTAGATTTCCCTTGTCCATTTTGACCAACAAAAGCAATTTTGCTATTTCTTTCAATTAATAAATCAACTCCTTCTAAAACGTGTTTGTCTCCATAGCTTTTAGACAAATTTTCTGCTTCTACAATAATTTTACCTGGCTCTTTAGAGATTGCAAAACGCACATTCATGGCTGCATTATCATCTTGATCTACTTCAATTCTCTCAACTTTATCTAATTGTTTCATTAAAGATTGAGCCATAGAAGCTTTACTCGCTTTTGCCTTAAACTTGTCTATTAATAGTTGCTTGGCTTTTATTTCTTTCTCTTGATTTTTTTGAGCTTGTAATTGTTTTTCCTTGATTTCTCCTCTTAACAATAAGAATTCAGAATATGGTTTTTTGTAATCGTAAATTTGTCCTAAAGAAATTTCAATAGTTCTATTGGTTACATTATCTAAAAACATTTTATCATGCGAAACCAAAACTATTGCGCCTGCATAGGTTTTTAAAAAGTTCTCTAACCAAATAATAGATTCGATATCTAAGTGGTTGGTTGGCTCATCTAATAATAAAATATCATTATTCTGTAAAAGCAGTTTTGCCAATTCTATACGCATTCTCCAACCTCCAGAAAAAGTATCTGTCAATTTATCAAAATCTTCTCTTTGAAAACCTAAACCTTGCAGAATTTTCTCTGTATCTCCTTGATAATTATAACCTCCTAAAAGTTCGTAACGCTCTTGTTTGTCTGTTAAATTCTGAATCAATTCTGTGTAAGAATCACTTTCGTAATCAGTTCTGGTAGTTAACTGAATATTAATTTCCTCTAACTCTAACTCAATTTCTTTAATTTCTTCGAAAGCTTGGTAAGCTTCTTCTAAAATAGTTCGTCCTTCCACAAAATCGATATCTTGTCTAAGAAAACCAATTCGAACATCTTTATCAAAAGCCATAGTACCTCCACTGGTTTCTATATCTTTAGAAAGCACTTTTAAAAGCGTAGATTTTCCTGCACCATTTTTTCCAATCAATCCTATTCTATCGCCTTTATTCAATTTAAAAGTGATGCCTGAAAACAAGTCTGTTCCCATAAAGGAAACTGTTAAATTATGTACGTTTAACATTAATTTTTGAGTAATTTTGTAGAGTGCAAAACTAATTAAAAAAATAGTTTCTGATGTTTAAAAAAGGTACAAAAATCTATAGTATTGTTAATGGCAAATGCCCAAAATGCCAAAAGGGAGATTTTTTTAAATATGGCTTCACTTTTAATCCATCAAAAATTACTAAAATTCACGATAATTGTTCGAATTGTAATTTAAAATACATGCTAGAACCTTCGTTTTTTTATGGTGCCATGTATGTAAATTATGGAATTACTGTTGGTATTTCTATTGTAGTTTTTATAATTGCAAAATTGGGTTTTGAACTAAGTTTATTGCAATCTTTTTTAAGTATAATTATTGCTCTCTTTGTTTTAGCACCTGTTAATTTGCGATTGTCTAGAATTCTTTGGATAAATATGTTTGTGAGTTATGAGGATGAAGTGGGAAGATTGAAGTAGGGAGTTTGAAGTGGTAAGTTATTCAAATCTTTTGATGTTTATTTCTGGGTCTAAGTCTGTATTATTTTCTAAGTGATTAAACAATTGTTTCGCAACTGTTGGAGCAATCATAACTCCTCTTGTTCCTAACCCGTTTAAAATAGCTAAATTTGGATATGCAGGTTGCACACCTACTAAAGGTCTTCGATCTCTCACAGTTGGTCTAATTCCTGCAGTTTGATCCAGTATTTTATAAGGAACAGAAATTACTTTTTTTAATTTTTCTATTAGCTCGTTTTTCGCTTCTTCAGTAATGTTCGAAGTTTTATCATCCCAATTAAAAGTGGCACCCACTTTATATAAATCATTTCCTAGAGGAAAAACGAATAAAGATGATTTCAGTTGAAAATTTATTTTTAATTCTGGAGTGTGAATAATAATTAGTTCGCCTTTTACTTCATTTAAGGGCAGGTAATTAAAAAATAAATTTTTAGTCATTCCAAAACCTTCGCAAAAAACAATTTTGCCAACGGAAATATCTTTGTATTCTAGGTTGTCTTTTCTAAACTTTATTAGCTCATGTTCGAACTTTTCGAATCTAATTATAGATTCGCTTTCTAAATAATCTCTGTAAGTATTTATAAGTTTTTTGGTATTTATCCAACCTGTTTCTTTTACATTTCCATATCCAAAATCTCCAAGAATAGCATCTCGTTTTTGATGGTCTATTTTAGCATCTAAATAGGTGTTTAATTCTGGCTTATCTAAAGCTTCAAACCAATTATTCTGTTCTTCTATAGATTTAAAAACCTTTTTTGTAGCAAACTTTTCATCGAACTTTGTATTGAATTTTTCTTCTAATTTTTGATAAAAAGGCATTGCTATTTCCAATTGCTCTTTGGCATTCCAAGCTAATGTAAATCTTTTTAAAATTACAGGATTGTAAACACCTCCTGCAACCAAAGAAGAGGTTTGAGAAACATCTTCAAAAACCATAAACGTTTTTTTTGCAGCAACTAATTCTTCTGCAAAAGCCAAACCAGCTAAACCTAAACCAACTATAATATAATCTACTTTCACAGTGTAAAAGTACTTAAGTTTTGTATTAAATAAATAGTTTTCTGAAAAATTGTAAACATGTCTAGCCCTGATTGTAGCAATTGTTTGAGCTCTTTTTGAGGAACGAAAAAAAGCGAGTGCGAAAAGCAGGAAATAGCTCCAAATAAAAAAACGCTTGCTTTCGCAAACGTTTTAAATATATTTTTTGGTAAAAATTAGTAGTTCCACATATCGATTTCTCTGTCTCGAATGTCTTCTTTTATTTTATCCGCTTCTAGAAGTTGAAATAAAGAATTACCTCTAACATAATCTTCTATGGCTCTATTGCCATAAATATTTTCTTCTCTAACAATTACAGAACTAAATCTTCTTGCATTTAATAAATGATCGTAAGAAATTGGATGAGAAGCATTCATTGGATTGAATACTTTAGACTCATGCAAAACTTCTCTTGCAGATGGGAAGAAAATCCAGAATAATTCGTACAACTTCTCGTCTTCAATATCTTCTAAACCTAAAGTTTGCACATCTTTACCCATTGGAGCGATTGCTAATAACCTGTATTTCATTTCTCCTTGGCGCTTGTCAAAATACCACATTCCTTTTAGCATGTAACCACCCACGTCTTCTGTTTGTATTCTGTAAGTATCACTATATCCATTTACTTCACGCACATTTACCAAACGAGATTCTATTTCATCACTTGTAATTTTTGATGTAAAAAAAGAATCTGAATATGCTTCTGTAATTTTGCCTTGTTTGATACCTTTTAGTAAAGTATCGAATAAAGATCTTCTATCTGAAGAAATATTTGTAGTGTCTATTGGAAAATAATAAGGTAAATTTATTTTCTGATTTAAATCTACAAACTCCCAAACTACTTTAGACCACATCACATCTCTATCATCTACATAGCCATAAGGAATTGGGCCATCGTTATCTGCTTCAATTTGTTTTTCATTTTTCTTTCCTATTTCATCAACAGATTTTGCATTTAAAATATTAATTTGTGCATTGGAAATACCTGCAACTAGAAAAATGTAAAATAATACTAAACTTTTTTTAAACATAATGTTTGTTGTTTTAGTTTGTTAACTCTATACTAACAGGTAAAACTTGTTTCAAATCGTAGCCATTTGCTGTAGCCTTAATATCATAAATATTTATAATATCACCTCTATTTGCTTTTTCTAAAACTTTCTTAGCTGCTGCACTTAAAGTAGAGCCATTAACAATAATAGTTAATTCTCCTGGAACTTTAATTTTAAAACTTACTACGTTAATATTTAACTCGAATTCAAAATCTGGAATACCTGCTGTTATAGGTGAATTTCCTAAACTAGATTTCGGCATTCTAACTGTTCCAAATTGGCCTCTAACCATACCTGTTGCTGCAGGTATATCTTTAATTCTAAATGTTGCTTTAGAATTCACGGTTTTACCACTACTTAATGTTGCACTTACGTTAATTGTTGCAACGTCTCCACCTGCAGGTCTTAAACTGTATTTACTTCCACTACCTGATAAGGCACCTCCAGAAGCTGAAACTTTTAAATTATTATCTCCAACACCTGGTAAAGAAACAGAAATTGGATTGTCTAGACCTCTGTACACCACATTCATTTTATCTGCAGAAACAACAGCAGAACTAGGTTCAGCAATTACAGAATATTTACTTTCAAAATTTACAGGAATTTCTTCACCATTTTCTGTAAAAAATATAGTACCTTTTATGTTTTTTTCTCCAACATTACCAGCTGCCATATCAATTATAACTTGACCATTTTTTACTGCATTTGTTGCATCAGCTCCATTTAAAATTACTTTATCTGGCACTAATGAAGCATCATATCTTCCTAATACAACTTCTCCTGTAACTCTTTCACCTGCGAAATAAGCAGTTTTATTTAATCTAACTATACCTGTGTAATTATTTAAAGATAATGCTTCTTCTAATTTACCACCTAACAATGCAGAAACAATATCAGATTCTGTATTTTTAATGTCAGCTTGCATTTGAGTAAGATTAGTTAAAGAGGCTACCAAAGGAAAACCTTCATATCTATATTTTAACCAAGGAATTTCTTTTCCATCACTATCAATTTCTACTTCTGTATTAAATCTTTCATTTAAAACCGTTTCGAATTTATTATTTTCACCTAATGTGTTACTAACATTTGTTCTGTAACCATTAACTTTATCGATAAATTCTTGACCTTCTGCAGTATAAGCATCCCCTTTAAAGAAATAAGTATCTAGAAAATCTGTTTTATCCATAGATTCATAGTCTGTTTTATCTTCTATATCTGTAGTCATTTTAGTCTTTAATTCTCCTAAATAAGAATAAAAATCTGCAGAATATTTCTTTATTTCGTTTGCTTGTGCGTTTAGTTTTCCAAATTTCTCTTTTTGTTCACTAGCTTTTGTAGCCAAATTCGCATACGCTTCGTTGTTTTTTTCTGTCGTAGAAACATTATTTTTATCGAGCTTCTCGTTCATAAAACCAAATGCAGACAATACCTCTTTACTCATGTTCATTGCCAACATTGCAATAAATACAAGATACATCAGGTTAATCATTTTCTGCCTTGGTGACATTTTTCCTCCTGCCATTTTTTAATTAGTTTTTTAGATTTATATATTTATTATACTAATTATTTGCTAGACATTGCAGATAACATTCCTCCATAAACTCCATTTAATGAAGATAAATTTTTGGCTAAAGACTCCATTTGCTCTTTTAATCTTTCAGTATTTTCTACAACCGCTGAATTTATTTCAGCTTGTTTTGTAGAGTTTTCAACTTGTACTTTATACAAGCTGTTTAAAGTTTCCATTTGAACAGCTGCCATAGAAACTTGCTCATTGTATTTATTTGTTGATGAAATAGATTCTGATGCTGCAGATAAGCCTTCTGCTGCCCCTTGAAAGTTTTTCATGCTATTTCCTAAACTTTCCATCAAAGAAGAATCAATTTTTGCTTCCTGTAATAAAACGTCTAATTTTTGAGCTAATAAACCTTCTGCTCCTATTTTATCTTCAGATGAAAAACCATCTTGACCCAATTCTGGATATACTTTTGTCCAATCTAAATCATCATCTGGAGCGTCGAATGCAGATATTGCAAATACGATTGCCTCTACTACTAAACCTATTGTTAACATTACTCCTCCAGTTAAAGGACCAATAGAATAGTGTTGAATTTTAAATAATGCTCCAATAATTACAACTGCTGCTCCCATTCCGTAAACGAAATTCATTCCTCTTTTATAAGATCTAGATTGTGCCATTTTTTAATTTAATTTTTTTTGTTTAGTTTATTTTTTACTTGTTCGTTGTTCCTATATAATTTTGAACGGTTCTAAAACCAATGTAACTTCTTGCAGTATCTGCATATTCGTAATCTCTAGAAGCAACTTCTAAATAATATGCAACATCTTTCCAAGAACCACCTCTAATTATTTTTCTTTTATTTTTTCTATCTTCAACATTCGGATTCATAGTAGAAGCCATGTAATAAGAAGATAAATTATATGCTGTATTTGTCCACTCAGAAACATTACCAGCCATATTGTACAAACCATAATCGTTTGCATTATAGGATTCTGCTTCAACAGTATATAAAGAGCCATCTACAGCATAATTACCTCTTACTGGTTTAAAGTTTGCTAGAAAACAACCTCGATCACTTGTTGTGCTACCTGTTCCCCAAGGATAAGTTGCAAATTCTAAACCTCCTCTTGCTGCATATTCCCATTCTGCTTCTGTTGGTAGCCTAAAATCTGGAACTTGAGTAGCTCCTTTTTTCCCTCTTAAAAAATCATTTTTCTTTTTAGTTCTCCAGTTGCAAAATGCATTTGCTTGTCCCCAAGTTACACCTACTACAGGATAATCTCCATAAGATTGATGATAAAAATAATCTTGGTGCATTGGGTCGTTATAAGAATAATTAAAATCTTTTACCCAAACTGTTGTATCTGGATATATGTTTAACACTTCTGTTTGAACAAAATCTTTTCTGTCTCCACCTTTTCTAGCAGCATTATCTCTATCAAACCAAGAGTATTTGTATTTTAAATACTTTGTGTTAAAAGTTCTAATTCCATCTACTGCATCTTCCTTGCTTATGTATAGAGAATCCATTACCTCAACATAATCTGCATCTGGAAAATCTTCTTTTTTCCAAACAATTTCTTCATCCCAATTTAAAGGCTGAATAGTATCAAAACTGTAGTAATTATCATACATATATTTTTGATAAGCACTCGCATTTGCAGTATCTGATGCTTTAAAAGCATAACTTTGAATACCTGAAGTACGACCTCTTCCTTGAGGATCTGGAGTTGCTCCCAAAGCTGCAAACTCTGCTTGGTAGGCTAATTTTGTTCTAACTACAGAATCTCTTACCCAAAATACAAATTCTTTGTACTCGTTATTGGTAACTTCAGTTTCATCCATAAAATAAGGACGAACTGTAACTGTTTTTGTAGGAGTGTTAAGCGTACCTAATATATCTTGATCTTGTTTACCCATGGTAAAAGAACCTCCAGGAATCAATGCCATTCCATAAGGTTTTTCTGAAAACCATTTTTTCTTAGATTTTACTCCAACCAATTCTCCTCTGTCATTAGAACCACAGCTGTAAAAAACGGTTATTAAAAGTGCAAATATTGCTGCTTTCTTCATATTTTATTTTGTCTTTACTAAAAGTCCGTAAACCTATTATTTTTTTTGCTAAAATACAATCTTGAGAGTGTTTTTAACGTAGTTAATTTACTATTTATTTAATTACATCATTTTTTTCATGGCTTTATACCATCTTTCTGGTATTATTTGCTTTGTTGCGTCTGTGTAATCTTTATATGTACATGGTATTAACGCATGTCTTTTGTATTTATTATCTGATAAAATATTTATCTCCATCCACCATCTTCCTGTTTTATTACTTTTATAAAATATTATTGGATCGTCCTCTAATAAAAGCACTGTGAATTTTTGATAATTTTCTTTTCCAGAAAAAGGGTAATCTTTTACTCTAGAATTCACACCTTCAATAAAATACCAAATCATTTGGGCTATTAAACTTGCTGTTTGAAAATTATTGTCGAGCTTCGAATTGTATTCGTAAATACCAAAAGAAGACACTTTATCACTTAAACCTGCATATCTAGAAATGGCACAAATTTCTTCGCCATAAAAGCCATTTGGAGAAGCATTATTATTGGCAGGAGCTTCACTTTGTCTTACAGCACCAATATCTATAGATACAATATCTGCATTTCTAAATGCGGGTTCTATATTTTCTAATTCTTTTGCAACTCCTAATCTGTATGCATCAAAAAATAAATCGTCTAACAGCTCTATTTCTTCTTGTGAATTAAAGTAAGTTTGATAACCAACATTGCAATAATTGAATAAATTACTAGGAGTTTGCATAAATATTTTCGTTAAATAGGATTGTGATGTTAACTCATCATCAGCATTTCCCAAATCAAATCTACTATCTACAGTGGTTATATTTAAGGTTTGCTCTCTTTTATCGTAAGCTCTGTAATTTACGTAAGTAATATCTTGACCTCCACCAATAATTATTGGAATAATGTCTCTATCTAACAATTCTGTAATAATTTCTGCAACTGCAAAATAGGTGTCAGTCACAGACTCGCCTTTTAAAACATTGCCTAGATCTGCAATTTCTACATTCCAATCACCTGGAAATAATTCATAAAACTTTCTTCGAATAAAATGAAGATTCTCTCCACAACCAAAATTATTTTCAGAATTTCTATCTTCTTGTACCCCAAATATGGCAATTTTAACATCTTCTAAATCTGGAAAACTTTGTTGAAAATTATGAATCCGTATATTTTTTCCCAAACATTTTGGGGAATGCAGTACCAAATGAGCCAAAGCTGCATCATTTACTGGGACTAAAAAATCGTGATTCATCAATTTTTTTATTGGGTACGCAAGATAATAAAATCTTTATTTCTTTTTAGCTGTTTTTCTTTTTGTTACTTTCTTTTTTGGAGTTTTTGCTTCTATCATTGCAACTGCTTCTTCTTTCGATAATTTTTCGATCTCAGTTGTTTTGGGCAACTCTATTTTAATTTTTCCTTTTAAAACATTAAATCGACCCCATCTTGCTTTTTCTACACGAATTCCAACGTCTTCCCAATTATGAATAACTTTATCTATTTCTTTTTGTTTTTTTGTTTCAATCAATTCAATAATATCGTCTTCAGATAAATTATCAAAATCGTATTTTCTACTTACGTTGATAAACATTGAATTCCATTTAATGAAAGGTCCAAAACGTCCAACACCTTTTTGTACAGGTAATTTTTCATAATGTGCAATAGGCGCATCTGCTTCTTGCTTTAAAATAATTAATTCTTTGGCCCTTGGCAAATCTACTTCCATTGGGTTTTCTCCATTATCTAAAGAAACAAACATAGAACCGAATTTTACATAAGGTCCAAAACGACCATTAGAAACAATAACTTCTTCACCTTCGTACGTACCTAAAGTTTTTGGAAGCAAAAATAATTCTAGAGCTTCTTCCATGGTTATTGTACCTAAATTCTGGTCTGTATTTAAGCTTGCAAATTCTTTTTCTTCATCTTCTGGAGCCCCAATTTGTGCAATAGGTCCAAATTTTCCAAGTCTTACTAAAACTGTTTTGCCAGAAACTGGGTGTTTTCCTAAAATACGTTCTCCACTTTCTCTATCTGCATTTTCTTTTACATCTTCTACATTGTCATGAAATTTGGTGTAAAAACCTTTAATCATTTCTATCCAATCTTCATTACCTTCAGAAATATCATCAAAAGAGTTTTCTACTTTTGCTGTAAAACCAAAATCTAAAATATTAGAGAAATTAGCCACCAAGAAATCATTTACAATATTACCTATGTCTGTAGGTATTAATTTGTTTTTATCAGAGCCAGTTTTCTCAGTCAAAGTTTGACTTTTTACATTTCCATTTGATAAAATTAATTGTTGATATTCTCTCTCTAAACCTTCATTTTGTCCTTTTTCTACATAACCTCTTCTTTGAACTGTAGAAATTGTTGGTGCGTAAGTTGATGGGCGTCCAATACCTAGCTCTTCTAATTGTTTTACTAAAGATGCTTCCGTAAATCTGTAAGGAGGACTTGTAAAGCGCTGGGTTGCATTTATAAAAGTGTATGCTAAACTTTCGTTTACTTTTAAATTCGGTAACATTCCTGCTTGTTCTTCTTCATCATCATCTATTCCCTCTAAATATACTTTTAAAAATCCTTCGAATTTTATCATTTCTCCATTCGCAGTAAAGATTTTTGAATTCTCAGAATTTTCTATTTTGATGTTTGTGCGTTCTAACTCTGCATCACTCATTTGCGAAGCCAAGGTTCTTTTCCAAATTAAATCATATAATCTATCTTGGTCGTATTCAACATTTACAGAATGCATTTTCATGTTTGTTGGTCTAATCGCTTCATGGGCTTCTTGCGCTCCTTTTGCTTTCGACTTAAAAACACGTTGTTTGCTAAACTCTTTTCCATAAAAAGCTGTAATTTCTTCTTCAGCCTCATTTCTTGCATCTACAGATAAATTTACACTATCTGTTCTCATATAAGTTATTAAACCTTCTTCGTATAAACGCTGTGCAACTTGCATTGTTTTGCCAACAGGAAAACCTAATTTTCTAGAGGCTTCTTGTTGTAAAGTTGATGTTGTAAAAGGTGCAGCTGGCGATTTTTTTGCTGGTTTTTTGGTTAAATCTGCAATTGAAAAATCTGCTTTTGCACACGATTTTAAAAAACTTTCAGCCTCTTTTTTAGAATCGAAATTCTTAGGAATCGTTGCTTTAAAAGTTTTGCCTTCGTTATTAGAAAATTCTGCAACTACCTTATAATGTGTCTCTGCAGTAAATTCTTGAATACTTCTTTCTCTTTCTACAATTAATCTTACTGCTACAGATTGCACTCTACCTGCAGATAAACCTCCTTTTACTTTACGCCATAAAACTGGCGATAATTCATAACCAACAAGCCTGTCTAAAACTCTACGTGCCTGTTGTGCATTTACCATATTATAGTCTATATCTCTAGGATTTTCGACTGCTTTTAAAATGGCTTTTTTAGTAATTTCATGAAAAACAATACGTTTTGTATTCGAATCTTTTAATTCTAATTGCTCTTTTAAATGCCATGCAATTGCTTCTCCTTCTCTATCCTCATCACTTGCTAACCAAACAGTTTCTGCTTTTTTTGCTAAAGATTTTAATTTTTTAACAATTGCTTTCTTATCATCGGAAACTATATAATTTGGACTAAAATCTCCTTCTACATCTATCCCTAATTCTTTGCTTGGTAAATCTGCAATATGCCCATAACTCGATTCTACTTGATAATCTTTACCAAGAAATTTCTCTATCGTTTTTGCTTTTGCAGGTGACTCTACTATTACTAAATTTTTCGCCATTTATATTTTTTTGCTCCAAAAACGCAACGTTAATTGCTGGTTTCTGGATTGCAAAAGTATGTAGTTTTTTGTTAAAAAAAATAATTTCGAGAATTTTCAGTAAATAATTAACAAAAATACAAGATTATTTTTCTGCCAATTTGTCATATAAATATAAAATTGGTTATATCTTTGCCCACCTCTAAATGATAAATTTACAGATGGAATCAATAGAAAAAATTATCGACGAAAAAATACAAGGAAAAGCGCTTGTAACCGAAAATAGAAAAGAAAACACTAAGAAATTATTCATAGAAAGCTATGGCTGTCAAATGAATATGAATGACAGTGAAATTGTTGCTGCAATTTTAGATAAAGAGGGCTACAACACTACAAATATTTTAGAAGAGGCAGATTTAGTATTGGTAAATACTTGTTCAATTCGCGAAAAAGCAGAAACATCTGTTCGTAAAAGATTACAGAAATACAATGCTGTAAAACAAATAAACAAAAACATGAAAGTGGGTGTTTTAGGCTGCATGGCTGAACGCTTAAAAGAGAAGTTTTTAGAAGAAGAAAAAATTGTTGACTTAGTTGTTGGGCCTGATGCTTATAAAGATCTACCAAATTTGTTAGAAGAAGTTTATGAAGGTAGAGATGCTGTAAATGTTATTCTGTCAAAAGATGAAACTTATGGCGACATTTCTCCTGTAAGATTAAATTCTAATGGAGTTACAGCTTTTGTTTCTATTACAAGAGGTTGTGATAATATGTGTACTTTTTGTGTAGTTCCTTTTACTCGTGGACGAGAAAGAAGTCGTGATCCAAAAAGTATTTTAGAAGAAATTCAATCTATGGTTGATAAAAACTATAAAGAAATTACACTTCTTGGACAAAATGTAGATAGTTTTTTATGGTATGGAGGAGGTTTAAAGAAAGACTTTAAAAAAGCTTCTGAAATGCAACAAGCAACTGCTGTAGGTTTTGCAGAATTGTTAGATATGTGTGCAACCAAATTCCCAAAAACACGTTTTCGTTTTTCAACATCCAATCCTCAAGACATGAGTTTAGATGTGATTCATGTAATGGCAAAACATAAAAACATTTGTAAATACTTGCATTTACCTGTTCAAAGTGGAAGTAATGCCATGTTAAAAGCCATGAACAGACAACATACGCGAGAAGAATACATGGAATTGGTGGATAACATTTTTAAAATTATTCCAGAAATGTCTTTAAGTCAAGATATGATTGTTGGTTTTTGTGGCGAAACTGAACAAGATCATAAAGACACTTTAGAATTAATGCGATATGTAAAATACGATTTCGGTTTTATGTTCGCTTATTCTGAAAGACCAGGAACTTTAGCAGGCAATAAAATGGAAGATAATGTACCTGAAGAAGTTAAAAAAAGAAGATTACAAGAAGTAATAGATTTACAACAAGAACACGCTTTATATAGAACACAACAACATTTAGGAAAAACGGAAGAGTTTTTAATTGAAGGCACTTCCAAGAAAAACCCAAATGAATGGAAAGGTAGAAATACACAAAATACTGTAGCTGTTTTTGAAAAAGGCGATTATAAATTAGGCGATTTTGTAATGGTAAAAATAGAGGATTGTACCTCAGCAACCTTAAAAGGAACTGTTGTTGGGTATTCTGATAATAATTAGAAGCTATTTCCTGCTTTACGCTATATCTTTTTTTAAGAAAAATAAAAAAAGGATGTCGCTTCAATCAGGGCTAAACATATTTGCAAAAACAGTGCTTTATAAAAGCTAATTGTTCATCTATTATTAATTTAAAATGACTGTATTTAACTTCCATAACAAAACTTTCTATGTACTAGAAAATTCAAAAAGCGGAAAAGTAAATTCTGAAACAGTTTTTAAATATCAACAAAAAGGAAATTTAGTAACTGCAGATTATGCTGGAGGAACTATTAAATACGGAAAAATAATTGCAACGCTTGATGATGATATTTTGAATATGATATATCAATGTGTAACAACAGAAAACGAATTAAAAGCAGGAAAAGCAATTGCCAAAGTAAGTTTAACAAAAGAAAATAAAATTCTTTTAAAACTGGATTGGCAATGGTTAAATGGAAAAAAAGAAAAAGGTGTTTCTGAATATATAGAGAAATAAAAAATGGAAAACATACAAGCATTAAAACAACGTTTTGGAATTATTGGTAACGATATTCATCTTAATAGAGCTTTAGAAAAAGCTGTAAGAGTTGCACCCACAGATATTTCTGTGTTGGTAACTGGAGAAAGTGGTGTGGGTAAAGAAAATATTCCAAAAATAATTCATCAATTATCGCACAGAAAACATGCAAAATATATCGCTGTAAACTGTGGTGCAATTCCAGAAGGAACTATAGATAGTGAGCTTTTTGGTCACGAAAAAGGCTCTTTTACAGGAGCAACTCAAGACAGAAAAGGGTATTTCGAAGTTGCAGATGGTGGTACCATTTTTTTAGATGAAGTTGGTGAACTACCATTAACCACTCAAGTTCGTTTGTTACGTGTTTTAGAAAATGGCGAATTTATAAAAGTAGGATCCTCTAAAGTACTTAAAACCAATGTTCGAATTGTGGCAGCCACCAATGTAAACATGCAAGATGCTATCAACAAAGAACGCTTTCGAGAAGATTTATACTACAGATTAAGTACCGTAGAAATTCATTTGCCACCTTTAAGAAATCGAAAAGATGATATTCATTTATTGTTTCGAAAATTTGCTGCAGATTTTGCCCAAAAATATAGAATGCCTTCTATTCGTTTAGACGATAATGCCATTCAAATGCTATTAAATTATCGCTTTCCAGGAAACATTCGTCAACTTAAAAATTTAGCAGAACAAATTTCTGTAATCGAAGAAGAAAGAACAATCAATGCCCTAAAGTTACAGCAATATTTACCAAACAACAAAGGCAATTTACCAGCTGTAATTGGTGGTAGAAAGGAAAACGATTTTTCTACAGAACGTGACATTATGTATAAGATTTTATTTGATATGCGTAATGACATTAATGATTTAAAGAAACTAACTTTAGATTTGATGAAAAGTGGAAATATAGAGGAAGTGCAAGAGGAAAATCATCATTTATTGGAAAAAATTTACGGTGATAAAGAGTTAAGAGAACACGATATTGAAGTGCTAAATATTCCTCAAAAATCATCAACTAACAAAGATTATGATTTTATTGAGACTATCGAAGAAGACGAATCTTTATCTTTACAAGAAAAAGAAATTGAAATGATTAAAAGGTCTTTAGAAAAAAATAATAATAAGCGTAAATTAGCCGCGAAAGAATTGGGCATTTCTGAAAGAACATTATACAGAAAAATTAAACAATATGATTTATAAAAATGTTTATTTGGGTAATCTTTTAGTTGTTTAAAATTGAAAACAGATTGTCAGTTCGAGTAATTTCGATTTTTATCGAAATTCTATCGATAACACTTAAAAATATGAAAAAATTACTTTTTCCCTTATTGTTTTTTATCAGTTCAGTTCTGATAATTTCTTGTGGAGCCTATTCTTTTACAGGTGGAAATACGGGTGAAGCAAAAACAATTCAAATCGACTTTTTTCCAAATAATGCGCCTTTAGTAGAACCAGCCTTAACACAACGTTTTACAAACGATTTGCAAGATTTATTTACACGTCAAACAAATTTAACACTCACAAATTCTAATGGTGATCTGCATTTTAATGGAGAAATAACAGACTTTAGAGTAACACCTTTAAGTGGAACAGCAGATCAAACTGCGGCTCAAAACAGATTAACTGTAACTGTAAATGTTCGTTTTACAAATAAATTAGTTGAAAAAGATGATTTTGAAAAAAACTTCTCTTTTTATTCTGATTTTACTGCAAATGCTCAATTAACAGGCAGCGTTTTAGAAAATGCATTAGATGAAATAATAGAGAGAATTACCCAAGATATTTTTAATGCTTCTGTTGCAAAGTGGTAAAAAATAGTTTGAAGTTTGAAGAAAAAATAAAAATTTGGAATTAATTAATTATATAGAAATATTAAAAAACAAAGAAGCACTTGATCAAGTGGAAACTACTCAATTAAAATCTATTGTTGATGAGTTTCCATATTTTCAATCAGCTAGAGCATTATATTTAAAATCGTTAAAAAATAACGATAGTTTCAAATACAATAAAGAACTTAAAATTACTGCTGCATATACAAATGATAGAGCAGTTTTATTCGATTTTATTACAGAAATAAGCAACCAAAATAAGGAAAAAACCAAAACAGAAATAGCAGAAATAATTCCTAAACTAGAAAAAGAAAAAGTAATAGTTGTTCATAAAAATGAAACTGTAATAGCAGATGATGTTCAAAAAGCTGAGCAAGGCTTAGAAAAAGGCAAACCAATTATTTTCTCAAAAACAGAAAATTATTCTTTTAATGAGTGGCTTCAATTATCTTCAAAAAAACCGATTACAAGAAAAGAAATATCGCCTAAAATAATCTCTGAAAAAGAAGAAATTATAGAGAAATTCATTCAAAATAACCCAAAGATAGAACCACTTTCAAAAGACAAAAACATTGTGATTTCTATTTCTAAAAATCAACAAGATTCCTCTTTAATGACAGAAACTTTAGCTAAAGTTTATTTAGAGCAAAATAAGTTTGAAAATGCTATTCAAGCTTATCGAATTTTAAGTTTGAAATATCCAGAAAAAAGTGGTTTCTTTGCAGACCAAATTAAAAGAATACAAATTTTACAAAAACATAAATAATGAGTTATACAGCATTTTTAATCTTAATTTTGATTATAGCCATCGCTTTAATCTTAATTGTTATGGTACAAAATCCTAAAGGTGGAGGCTTATCTTCTTCTTTTGGAGGTGGAGGAGCACAATCTTTAGGTGGTGTGCAAAACACAAACAACTTTTTAGACAGAACAACTTGGACTCTAGCAATAGCTATGTTTGCATTAATTTTATTATCAAATATTGCAATTCCAAGAGCAGGTTCAAATGATGTAAATTTAAATAATACTTTAGATGGTATAGAAGCTACAACTCCTGCAGAAAATACAGTACCAGCTACAAACGATACTATTAACTAATTTTTAGTCATAAAAATTTAAAAATGCCAACGTAAATGACACGTTGGCATTTTTTTATGCTCAAAATTTATCATAAAAATCAATCTCCGAAAATATGTCAGTTTAAATTAATTGGCATAATTTCTGCCTATTTACTGCAAGTAAACATTAATTTAATTAACCTGCCTGTTTAAGTACAGGTCAAAATTTATAAAACAATGGGATTAAACATTAAACCGTTAGCAGACAGAGTTCTTGTAGAACCTGCTCCAGCAGAAACAAAAACAGCTTCTGGATTAATTATACCAGATAATGCAAAAGAAAAACCTCAAAAAGGTACTGTAGTTGCAGTTGGTAATGGAAAAAAAGACGAGCCTTTAACAGTTAAAGTTGGTGATACAGTTTTATATGGAAAATATGGTGGAACTGATTTAAAATTGGAAGGTACAGATTACTTAATGATGCGTGAATCTGATATTTTAGCAATCATCTAGCCCATCCTAACCTTCCCAAAAGGAAGAAAAACTGACCGAAAAAAAATAAAAACAAATATTTGTTCCGAGTGAAAAACTTTAAACTTTAAACTTGGAACCTTAAACTTAAAAGTATGGCAAAAGATATAAAATTTGATATAGAAGCTAGAGATGGCTTAAAACGTGGAGTGGACGCACTTGCAAATGCAGTAAAAGTAACTTTAGGTCCTAAAGGAAGAAATGTAATTATTTCTAAATCTTTTGGTGCACCAACAGTAACAAAAGACGGAGTTTCTGTAGCAAAAGAAATAGAATTAGAAGACGCTCTAGAAAACATGGGAGCTCAAATGGTTAAAGAAGTAGCCTCTAAAACCAACGATTTGGCTGGCGATGGAACTACAACTGCAACTGTTCTTGCACAAGCAATTGTAAAAGAAGGTTTAAAAAATGTGGCTGCTGGTGCAAATCCAATGGATTTAAAACGCGGTATTGATAAAGCTGTAGCTGCAATTGTAGCAGATTTAGAAAAACAAGCACAAAAAGTTGGTAATTCTTCTGATAAAATAAAACAAGTTGCAGCAATATCTGCAAATAATGATGATACAATTGGCGAACTAATTGCTACTGCATTTAGCAAGGTTGGTAAAGAAGGTGTAATTACTGTAGAGGAAGCAAAAGGAATGGAAACTTATGTGGATGTTGTAGAAGGTATGCAATTTGATAGAGGTTATTTATCACCTTATTTTGTTACAGATGCTGACAAAATGATTGCAGATTTAGACAATCCTTATATTTTATTGTTTGATAAGAAGATTTCTAACTTACAAGAAATTCTTCCAATTTTAGAGCCAGTTGCACAATCTAGTAGACCTTTATTAATTATTGCAGAAGATGTAGATGGACAAGCATTGGCTACTTTAGTAGTAAATAAATTACGTGGAGGGTTAAAAATTGCTGCTGTAAAAGCTCCAGGTTTTGGAGACAGAAGAAAAGCTATGTTAGAAGACATTGCAATTTTAACTGGTGGAACTGTAATTTCTGAAGAAAGAGGTTTTTCTCTAGAAAATGCAACTTTAGATTTACTAGGTACTGCAGAAACAGTTACAATTGATAAAGATAATACTACAATTGTAAATGGTTCTGGAGATGCTGCTGCTATAAAAGCAAGAGTAAATCAAATTAAAGCTCAGATAGAAACTACTACATCAGATTATGATAAAGAAAAACTACAAGAACGTTTAGCTAAATTAGCAGGTGGTGTTGCAGTTTTATATGTTGGTGCTGCATCTGAAGTAGAAATGAAAGAGAAAAAAGACAGAGTTGATGATGCTTTACATGCTACAAGAGCTGCTGTTGAAGAAGGAATTGTTGCTGGTGGTGGAGTTGCTTTAGTACGCGCAAAAAAAGCATTAGAAAAATTAGCTACAGACAATTTAGATGAAACAACAGGAGTGCAAATTATTAATAAAGCTATAGAAGCGCCTCTAAGAATTATTGTTGAAAATGCTGGTGGTGAAGGTTCTGTAGTTTTAAACAAAGTTTTAGAGGGTAAAAAGAATTTTGGTTATAATGCTAAAACTGATGAGTATGTAGACATGCTGCAGGCTGGAATTATAGACCCTAAAAAAGTAACAAGAGTTGCTTTAGAAAATGCTGCTTCTGTAGCTGGTATGATTTTAACTACTGAATGTGCTTTAATTGATATCAAAGAAGATGCACCTTCAATGCCTATGGGTGGTGGAATGCCAGGAATGATGTAATGGCGAATCGCCATAGATACATCTTTTTCTCCTTTCTCTTTTCTTGAAATTTTATGGAGATGTATCAAAATAAAAAAATCCGTTAGAAAATTTTCTAACGGATTTTTTACTTTTACTATTATTACAATTTAAATAAATTGAAAAATCATAAAAATTGCCATTAAAATCATAATCGTATTTTCTATAAAAGTAGCTTTTGTCATTGGTAAATTTAAAACTGAACCTAAACATGCACACTTAATTGATTTTTTATCTAATAAAGATTTTGTAACTCCAATTGTGGTTATTCCTAAAATTATTAAAGTGATAATTAATGCTGATAAAATTTGAAATCTCATTAAGAAAAAAACACCTAAAGTCAATTCTATAAAAGGATAAATGAATCCATAAGTAGGAATTTTTTCTGCTAAAGGATCGTACATTTGAAAACTTGTAGAAAATCCTTTTACATCTAACAATTTAAAAAAACTAAAAACCACATAAAACAAACCCATAAAAGTGAGCATAAATTCTTCTGTACTCCAAGGATTTATATTTATTAAAATAGAGGCTGTTGTTATAAAAGCAAAGATTAAAAACAATGGAAACAATTGCTGAACTTCAGATTTTTGTTCTTCTTTAAAATCAACTACAAGAATTTCCTTTGTTTCGTTTTTTTCTGTAATCGTAAATTTTTCTGATAACACTTTTTGTAAGTCATCCACTGAAATATGGGTTGACATTTTAATTTCTGCCTCTTTTTTTTCCAAATCAACAGAAACACTTTCTACATTTTCTATAGATAACAGCGATTTTTCAACGGAGTTTTTGCATCCATTGCAAGTCATTCCAGAAACAGTATAAATATGTTTCATACTAATTCTTTTTCTTTTGTTTTTTCAGACCACCTTCGTGATCTAAAACAATTTCTTCATCTCTATATTTACAGCAAGGATGCACAGAATTATAAGCTTCATTTTTGGCAACTAGTTTTTTATCATTTTCTAATAAAATATCATGACCAACTTTTAAAATATTTTCTTGAACCTTAGAAACATTGGTTTTACGCTCATCCATTATTAAATTTAGTTGATGCGTTTCTACACTCCAAATTGCAAACTTTACACCTACTGTTTTTAAAGCAGCAGTTTCTATTCTTTTTTTACACATTCCACAAATTCCATCAACTTTCATCGAAACTTTTGCATTTTTATCTTTTTTTACTTCTTGTGATTGTGCTGTAAAACCAATCATTAGTACACCGATTGCTAATATAAATTTTTTCATTTTTGTTTGTTTTTTAGTTTTATAATTCCTGTTTAGACAGGAATCTTGTTATTAATTCTCCTTTTTTATTTTTTTGAGATTCCTGCTTTCGCAGGAATGACAGAATGTTTCATTATTATTTTATTTAAAATTCCACTAAAAGGATTATTTTATTTTAAATCGTAATCCTGCATAAATTGATCGTCCAAAAATGGGTGCATACACTATTGTAGTATCAAAATTCGGTCCAAAAGGATCATCACTTGCTAAAATAGGATTATTCTGCTGAACATTTGTTAGGTTTTCTCCCCCAACATAAACTTCAAATTTGTTTGAAAACACTTTGGTTATTTGTGAATTTAATAACTGATAGGGCTGAGAATTTTCTGGTAATTGATATTGCACAGGATTTGAACTTGTATTTGGCAAACGTTGAGAACCAATACTATTAAAAGTCAAATCGAAACGCCATTGAGATTCCTTTTCTGTCAATTCTGTTTCGTAAGAAAGGTTTGCAAAAAATCGGTTTTGCGGCTGAATCGGTTTTTGCAAATTGCCACTTTTATAATCTGTAGTAATATCAAAATATTTGTAAGCCGTTCTTAAATTTAAATTGGTTGCCAACTCATAATTTACCTCAAACTGAAAACTATTTGCTATACTTCTTCCATTTAAGTTATAGAAAGAAACTTCTTGCGGATTTTCCCAATCTACAATCACTTGATTTTCGAAATTTGTTTGATAAAAATCAAAAGTCACATCACCCTTTTTATCAAATAGATTAAATTTCTGAAGATAGGATACTCCATAATTCCAAGCAATTTCCGGGTTTAATCCATAGATATTTCCACCTACATCATCAATATTAATTTGTCTAGAACTTGCAAATAATTGCTGATTTTCTGCAAAAATGTTAGCACTTCTTTTTCCTCTACCTACAGAGGCTCTTAAAACTCCTTTATCCCAAGGAACATATCTTAAATGCAAACGTGGCGTTATAAAAGTATCTAATAAATTATGAGCATCGATTCGCACACCTGCTGTTAAACTAAAATTATCTAAATTATCAAAAGCATACTCAAAAAAAGCGCCTAAAGAATTTTCTTTTCTATCAAAATTAGAAGTGTTTACTAGTTCATCAAAACGATCATATGTGAAATTTAAACCTGTTTTAAATTTATTTCGAGTATCACCAATAATTGAATTAAAAATCAAGTTTGAATAGACGCTTTCGTGTTGAATATCGTATACATTTAAACCAAAATAAGAGTCTTGTTGATGATTGCTATACGCCATTTGAAAACCAATACTTTGATAAGGAATTTCTGGAAAAACATAACCTAACTTAGCTGATGCATCAAAGCGCTTTGTATCAATTTCGCTTCCCCAATGATTTGTTGTTCCTTTATCAACGGCCGGATTAAAATCAATTTCTCCTGTTTGTTTTTCATCATTTAAAAAACGAACATTTATAAAACTTACCCAACCTTTTTCTGCATCTGTAAATTGCCATCTGTTCATTACATTTATTTGGTTAGACAAAGGCATGTCTAAAAAATTGTCTTTATTTTGATCGAATTTTTGCCCTGTATAATTACCATGAATGTACAAACCTGTATTCCATTTTTCTGAGACTTTTTTATTAAAATGGGTGTTTGCTTCAAAACGCCCCATTTGGGAGCCATACAAATTTAAAAAGAACGAATTGTCTGTTAACGGTTTTACCAATTCTGCATTTATTTGACCAGAAATACTCTCAAAACCGTTTACTACAGAACCTGCACCTTTGGTTATTTGAATACTTTCTACCCAAGTTCCAGGTGTAAAAGTGAGTCCAAAAACTTGACTTGCACCTCTAATTGCAGGAATGTTTTCTTGTGTAATTAACAAATAAGGACTTGTTAAACCCAACATTTGTATTTGTTTTGTACCAGTTAAAGCATCCGAAAAACTTAAATCTATAGATGGATTTGTTTCAAAGCTTTCTGCCAAATTACAACAAGCTGCTTTTAATAATTCTTCTGCATTTACCGTAAACATATTTGTTGTTGATAGAGAAGATTTCTGAACTGCATTTCTTTTACTTTTAATAGTAATCTCTTCTAAATTACTTTCTAATGTTAAAAAATGATGAATAGGCTCTAGACTATTTATGATAATTGTGTCGGTTTTATAACCCAAATAACTAACTACTAATTTTTTATATTCTGGCTTATAATCAATTGTAAACCAACCTTTTTCGTTTGTTATTGCACTAATTTTGGTGTTTAGCCAAAAAACAGTTGCACCTTCTACACCTAAATTATCTTTAGGGTTTTTTTTATCCATAATCATTCCTTTAAAAGTTGTTTGAGATAAGAGAATGAATGGCATAAATAGTAAGAAACTATTTATAAAATATTTTTTCATGTTTTTATTGATTTTAATTTTTAATAAATTCCATTAACCATCTAAATAGATGAATTTTGAACATTAAAAATTAAATCAAATTAAGAAAGATTGGTATTGAACTTGATAATCTAAGGGAATATCTGGTGGAGAAAAATCTTTGTAAAAATCTAATTCTTCATCAAAATTTATAAATAATATTTGGTAAGAGTTAATAAAAGAAATTAAAAACTGCTGATTTTCGAAAGTGATATTCTCAACTTTATTTATTTGAAGTTCATCTTGACCTTCAATTTTTTGCACTTCATCTTTGCAACAGTTTTTCTTTTTGGTTGATGAAACTTTGTCCATTTTCATGCCACAATTATCACTTTTTCCAGTGATGGAAACATCTACCAAAAAATCTCCACAAAAATGTTTATCTACAGTAAAAGAAAACGTAGATAAAAGCACTAAAAATGCTAAGGAAAGTGACGATATTTTAGTTAAAAACTGTTTCATTATTACTTTGCAAATTTACAATAAGATAAATTAATATTATGTTAAAAAAAATCACATCCTTTTTTTGTGGTTTCATTTAGAATAAAAGCAGAATTTTTGATTTATTTTTGCAAAAAATTTAACTCATGAATGTAGCAGCTTTATCAAAAAATATAGATGTAATTATAGGAAGTAAGAAATCGAAGGAAGAAAAATTACAATCAATTTGTGATTATTTAGAAAGTGAAATTTCTTATTATGATTGGGTTGGTTTTTATTTTAGAAATGGATCTAAAGAAGAATTAAAATTAGCTCAATTTACTGGAGAACCAACAGAGCACACTATAATTCCTTTTGGTAAAGGTATTTGTGGGCAAGTTGCAGTAAGTAACCAAAATTTTGTTGTTCAAGACGTCTCTGAACAAGAAAATTATATTTCTTGTGGTTGGAAAGTAAAATCTGAAATAGTTATTCCTATTTTTGTTGATGGAGAAAATATTGGGCAAATAGATATCGATTCTCATACTGCAAATACGTTTACAGAAAAAGACACAGAATTATTGGAATACGTTTGTAAGCAAGTTGCTACTATTTTATAATTTAACTTGTTAACTACTCCCCTATTTTGTTACTATCTTTTTATTGTGATTTCTTTGATGATTACGTAGTTTTGTATGCTTAACAATACTACAACAAATGAGCACTTCAAAAACAATTAAATCTGCATTAATTTCTGTATTTCATAAAGATGGTTTAGCACCAATTGTGCAGAAATTAAACCAATTAAATGTAACAATTTACTCTACAGGAGGAACCGAAAAATTTATAAAAGAACTAGGAATTAATGTAATTCCAGTAGAAGAAGTAACTTCTTATCCATCAATTTTAGGTGGCAGAGTAAAAACCTTACACCCAAAAGTTTTTGGAGGAATTTTAAATAGACAAGATCATAAAGGTGATGTTGCTGAAATGGAAGAATATAACATTCCGCAATTAGATTTGGTAATTGTTGATTTATATCCGTTCGAAAAAACAGTTGCTTCAGGTGCTTCTGAACAAGATATTGTAGAAAAAATTGATATTGGAGGAATTTCTTTAATTAGAGCATCTGCCAAAAACTTTAAAGACACATTTACAGTTTCATCAATGGAACAATATGGTGAGTTTTTAGAAATTTTATCAAAAAACAATGGAGAAACCTCTTTAGAGCAAAGAAAGAAATTTGCTGCAAAATCCTTTAATGTTTCTTCTCATTACGATACTGCTATTTTTAATTATTTTAATGAAGATGAAATAGTTTATAAAGCAAGTGAAACTACTTCTAAGGTTTTACGATATGGAGAAAATCCTCATCAAAAAGGATATTTCTTTGGAGACTTGAATGCTATGTTCGATAAATTACATGGCAAAGAAATAAGCTACAATAACCTGTTAGATGTTGATGCAGCAGTGAATTTAATGAATGAATTTATTGGAGAAGACCCAACATTTGCGGTTTTAAAACACAATAATGCTTGTGGTTTTGCTCAAAGAAAAACTATAAAACAAGCTTATTTAGATGCTTTAGCAGGAGATCCTGTATCTGCTTTTGGTGGTGTTTTAATTGCAAACACAGAAATTGATGCAGAAACTGCAGAAGAAATTCACCAACTTTTTTGTGAAGTGGTTATTGCCCCAAGTTATTCTTATGAAGCTTTGGAGATTTTAAAAGGAAAGAAAAACAGAGTTATTTTAGTTCAGAAAAGCACAGAATTACCAGTTCAAAACGTTAGGACTGCTTTAAATGGATTATTAGTTCAAGATAAAGATTCAAAAACAGATACTTTAGCCGATTTAACGTATGTTACAGATGCTAAACCAACAGAAAGTGAGTTAAAAGATTTATTATTTGCCTCTAAAATTTGTAAACACACAAAATCAAATACCATTGTTTTCACAAAAAACAATCAATTATTGTCAAGTGGAACTGGGCAAACCAGTAGGGTTGATGCCTTAAGGCAAGCCATTGAAAAAGCAACAAATTTTGGTTTTGATTTAAATGGTGCAGTGATGGCAAGTGATGCATTTTTCCCTTTTCCAGATTGTGTTGAAATTGCAGATAAAGCTGGTATAAAAAGCGTAATTCAGCCTGGAGGATCTATAAAAGATCAACTAAGCATCGATTATTGTAATGCCAATAATTTATCGATGGTAATAACAGGAACAAGACATTTTAAACATTAATTAATTTAACTGATTTACAAGATTAATTTTAGTAAATTTGTAAGATTACACACTTCAAAACAAGAAAAATATTTTATGGGTTTTTTTGATTTTATGACGGAAGATATTGCGATTGATTTAGGAACCGCAAACACGTTAATAATACACAATGGGAAAGTGGTTATTGACAGCCCTTCCATTGTTGCTAGAGACAGAACTACTGGCAAAATTATAGCTATTGGTCAGGAAGCAAACTTAATGCAAGGAAAAACGCATGAAAATATTAAAACAATTCGACCTTTAAAAGATGGTGTAATTGCAGATTTCCAAGCATCTGAAGAAATGATTAAAGAGTTTGTAAAGCAAATTCCATCAATCAAAAAGAAATTATTTCCACCAGCATTAAGAATGGTTATTTGTATACCCTCAGGAATTACAGAAGTTGAAAAACGTGCTGTAAGAGATTCTGCAAAACACATGAATGCCAAAGAAATTTACTTAATTTACGAACCAATGGCTGCTGCAATTGGTGTAGGTATAGATATTATGGAGCCAAAAGGTAACATGATTATTGATATAGGTGGAGGTACAACAGAAATTGCTGTAATTGCACTTGGAGGTATTGTTTGTGACCAATCTGTAAAAGTTGCTGGAGATTTATTTACGAACGACATTATGTATTACATGCGTACACAACATAATTTGCATGTTGGAGAAACTACTGCAGAAAAAATAAAAATTACAGTTGGTGCTGCTACTGAAGATTTAGATACTCCACCAGATGAAATGTTAGTTCAAGGAAGGGATTTGTTAAGTGGTAAACCAAAACAAGTACAAGTTTCTTATAGAGAAATTGCAAAAGCTTTAGATAAATCTATCTTAAGAATTGAAGATGCTGTGATGGAAACTTTATCTAAAACACCTCCAGAATTAGCTGCAGATATTTATAATACTGGCATATATTTAGCAGGTGGTGGTTCTATGTTAAGAGGCTTAGACAAACGTTTGTCTCGTAAAACAGATTTGCCAGTTTATGTTACAGAAGATCCTTTAAGAGCTGTAGTTCGCGGAACAGGTATTGCTTTAAAAGAACTTAACAAATATAAAAATGTATTAATGAATTAGCATTCTTAAGTTTTAGCAATGCAGCAAATCATCTATTTTTTCCAAAAATTTAAATATTTCTTGTTTTTTCTATTGTTAGAATTTATTGCATTAGCTTTAACATTTAACAATCTTAATTTTCACAAAAGTAAGTTTGTAAATTCTGCAAACTCTATAACTGGAGGTCTTTATTCTCAAGCAACCAATATTTCTGAGTACTGGAATTTAAAGTATGAAAACAAAATTTTAGTTGAAGAAAATACACTTTTAAAAAATAAACTGGAAAGCAACTTTTCACAAGTTAATAGTATTGATTCAGTTGTCGTAGATTCTTTATCCTATAATCGTCAACAAAAATATACCTTTACCAACGCAAAAATTATAAACAATAGTTATTCTAAAGATTTTAATTTTATTACAATTAATAAAGGCGAAAACCAAGGAATTCTGCATGAAATGGCTGTAATTAGTAGTAAAGGAATTATTGGTATTACAGATAATTGCTCTAAAAATTATACTAGAGTTCAATCAATATTAAATAAAAATAGTAAAATTAATGCGCGTTTAAAAAACAGCAATTATTTTGGTTCTTTAGGTTGGAATGGTAAAGATTATAATATTGTACAACTTTCGGATATACCTAGACAAGCACCTTTAAAAATTGGAGATACTATTGAAACCGGTGGGAAATCTACAATTTTTCCTGAAGGAATTTTGATTGGCTATATATCAAAAATAAACAAAGGAAATACTGCCGACAATAAAGTAGATGTTACTTTATTTAATGATATGAGCAATTTAGGCTTTATATATGTGGTTAAAAATTTAGATAAAGAAGAAATAAAATCTCTAGAGACACAAAATGAATAACCCATTAAAAATGGTTTACCTATTTTTTTTCCTGCTTTTTTTGCAGGTTTTTGTGTTAAATAATATTCTATTTTTAGATTTTATAAATCCTTATTTATATATCGCATTTGTATTTGCTTTTCCTTTAAAAGAGAACAGATTTCCATTCCTGTTTTATTGTTTTCTATTGGGTCTTTTTATTGATTTTTTTTCTGATTCTGGAGGTATTCATGCTTTTTCAGTTCTGCTAATTGCTTACTTGAGACTGTTTTTTGTAAGAATCTATTTTAAAAAAGTTCCTGCAGATTATCCTTTTTTTGAAATAAAATCAGAGCCTTTTGGAAAAGTTTTTAATTATGTAGTAACTTTAACAGTAATACATCACCTAATATACTTTTCTATTGCTAATTTTAGCTACTATAATATAACTAGCGTATTATTAAACACCTTATGTTCTAGTATATTTACGTTGTTATTATATTTTTTAGGAACTTATATTTTTATGAAAAGCGAATGATGCAAAGAGGTTTTTTACTTTATTTTTTAATTACGCTAATAGGATTAATTTTTATTGGAAGGTTATTTCAGCTTCAAATTATTAAAGGTGATAGTTATGATCCTTTAAATAATGCTTCTGTTAAAATCGAATTCGACTATCCTGAACGTGGATATGTCTATGATAGAAATGGGAAGTTATTAGTTGCAAACCAACTTTCTTACGATGTTATGGTTCAGCCAGATCAAGTAAAACCTCTTGATACCATAGAATTTTGTCAACTTTTAAAAATTGAAAAAGACGATTTTTTAAAAAGATTTAACAAAGCAGAAAATTATGCCTCCTATCTACCTTCAGTTTTTTTGAAACAACTTGCCAAACAAGATTTTGCATATTTACAAGAAAAACTTCATAAATACAAAGGCTTTTACATTCAAAAAAGAATTATAAGAAATTATCCAATAAAAGCAGCTGCAAACGTTTTAGGTTATATAGGAGAAGTAAATGAAGAAAAAGCGAGAAAAAGCAAATACTATCAGCAAGGAGAATTAGAAGGTAAAGATGGTGTTGAAAAACAATACGAAGATATTTTAAGAGGCAGAAAAGGAAAAAAGTACTTAAATCGAAACCGATTTAACAAAGTTACTGGTTCTTTTCAAGATGGTGCCAAGGACACACTCCCTGAAAACGGAAAAGATTTAACATTAACATTAGACATAGAGTTGCAAGTATATGCTCAAAAACTGATGGAAGGAAAGCGTGGAGGAATTGTAGCTATTGAACCTTCTACTGGAGAAATTTTGGCATTAGTAACTTCCCCTTCTTATGACCCAAATATGTTAGTGGGTAGAAAAAGATCTAAAAACTCTTTTATTTTATTTAATGATTCTATTACAAAACCTTCTTATGATAGAGGTTTACTAGCAGCTTATGCCCCTGGATCTCCATTTAAAATGATGAATGCTCTAGTGGGTTTACAAGAGAATGTAATAAATACAAATACTTCTTTTTACTGCTATGGAGGATATAGTTATGGTAACAGAAAAGGTGAATTTATGAAATGTCATTGCGATATTTATGGACAACCTATTAAATTAAAAACAGCAATCGCTAGATCTTGTAATAGTTATTTTTCAAACACTTATAAAAGAATCGTAGAGAAAGATAAAAACCCAACAGAAGGTTTAAACAATTGGTATAAACATGTTAGCAGTTTTGGCCTAGGTGATTTTTTAGGTTACGATTTACCAGCTGGAGTTCGAGGATTGATACCTGATGGAAACTATTACAACAAAAGATTAAACTATAGATGGAATGGATCTTCTATTATATCTAATGCTATTGGGCAAGGAGAAATTTTAACAACCCCTATACAACTTGCAAATTTTACAGCTGCAATTGCAAACAGAGGTTTCTTTTTTACACCACATATTGTAAAGAGGATTGATAGGAAAACTATTGATAATCCAAATTATACAGTTGCAAAAAAAACCACAATAAACAAAGAGCACTTTACACCAGTTATAGAAGCTATGCAAGAAGTTTTTAAAACAGGAACTGGAAGATGGAGTCAAGTCAAAGGCATCGAAATTTGTGGTAAAACAGGAACTGCAGAAAATTTTATTATTGTAGACGGCTATAAACAACAGTTACAAGATCATTCTATTTTAGTCGCTTTTGCACCAAAAGATAACCCAAAAATAGCTTTAGCTGTCTTTGTAGAAAATGGTGGATATGGGTCAACTATAGCTGCTCCAATTACAAGTTTAATTATTGAAAAGTACATAAATGGATTCATCTCTAAAGCAAACAGTTATAGAGAACTAAATATGTTGAATATGAGTTTGCAAGAGATTTACGCAAAACAAATACCAAAACCTCAAGAAATTGCGTCAGGAACGAAATAATATTTTTGCAGGTGTAGATTGGATTTTAGTTTTTATCTATACTGTTTTAATTGGATTTGGCTGGATAAATATTTTTGCAGCCTCTAAAACAGAAGCTGATATAGAAATGCTTGGTTTTTCTACAAAGTATGGCAAACAACTTGTATTTATCTGTTTTACGATTCCATTAATCGTTTTAATTCTTTTTTTCAATGCAAAATTCTATGAAAAATACGCAAGTATATTTTATATAATTTCTATTTTTTCCTTGTTACTCTTATTTCCTTTTGGAAAAGAGATAAATGGCGCAAAATCTTGGTTTAATTTTGGAGCTTTAGGCCTACAACCATCAGAATTTGTAAAAGCTTGTACAGCTTTAGCTGTAGCAAAATTGTTGAGTGATAGACAATACAATTTAAAGCTTGTTAAAAATCAAATAAAAGCATTTATTATTATTTTTCTCCCTGCGATTTTAATTACATTACAGCCAGATGCAGGTTCTGCGTTAATTTATTTGTCCTTTTTTTTTGTGCTTAATAGAGAGGGGCTAACACTTAACTATATATTATTTGGTATTACTTTTATCATTTTATTTATACTTACAATATTTTTCGGAACTATAACAATGTTAATTTCACTGTTCTTTATAATCTCTATAATCGTAGCCTATATAATTTACAAAAGTGGAAAAAGATTTTTAAGATTCAATTGGCATAAAATCATTGGTATTTATTTTGTTGTTGCATTTTTTGTTTTAGGAACTAGCTATACTTACAATAATATTTTTAAACAACATCATAGAGATCGATTTGAGGTTCTTTTAGGTATAAAAACTGATAATAAAAATATTGGTTACAACTCGTATCAATCAGAATTAACAATTAGTTCAGGAGGTTTTTCAGGAAAAGGGTTTTTAAAAGGAGATATTACTCAAGGCGATTTTGTACCAGAACAACATACAGATTATATTTTTAGTACAGTTGGAGAAGAATGGGGTTTTCTTGGGAGCACCTTTGTCATAATTTTATTCATGTTACTAATGTATAGAATTATTTATTTGGCAGAAACACATAATAATAAATTTGGACGAATTTACGGCTATGGCCTGGCTTCTATCATATTCTTTCATGTAATAGTAAATATAGGTATGGTTATTGGACTTTTACCTACTGTTGGCATTCCTCTGCCATTTTTTAGTTACGGAGGTTCTTCTCTTTGGGGTTTCACAATCTTACTTTTTATATTTATTAAGCTAGATGCTCATAAAAATTATGATTGGTAAAATAAAATATATCAGATTATAGAGCATAAAAAAACTCTGAAATAAATTCAGAGTTTATAATATTTTGTAAAAATCTATAAATAGAACTATAGTGTAGCGATGTGCTTTGTTAGTTTAGATTTTAAATTAGCAGCTTTATTTCTATGAATAATATTCTTTTTTGCCAATTTGTCTATCATAGAAATAACACTTCCTAATTTTCCTTCAGCTTCTTTTTTATCTTCAACTGCACGTAAATCTCTTACCGCATTTCTAGTTGTTTTATGATGATATTTATTCAGTAACCTTTTAGCGTTGTTACTTCTTATTCTTTTTAATGCTGACTTATGATTTGCCATAACTTCTTAATTCTTATGTTTTTATTAAAACTTTGTAGTCCGTACGGGAATCGAACCCGTGTTACCAGGATGAAAACCTGGCGTCCTAACCCCTAGACGAACGGACCATAACAAATAAGAATAATCCCTTAATTGCGGATGCAAATATACAATGTTTTTAAAACTCTGCAATATTTTTTTAAAAATTTTTAATATTTAATATGCTTTTGCAAAAAGTACTCTTTTTTCAGACGGTTTACCAGTAAATACGCATTGTCCATTTCCCTCTTTTGTATCATTTGGAATACACCTAATTGTAGCCTTTGTAAGCTCTTTAATTTTATTTTCTGTTTCTTCAGTACCATCCCAAAAAGCAGAAACAAAACCGCCTTTGGTTTTTATAACTTTTTTAAATTCATCAAAAGTATCTACAACAGTTGTTTTCTCTTTTCTAAAATTAATTGCTTTAGAGAATAGATTTTCTTGTATTTCTTCCAATAAGTTTTCTATTACAGAAACAATTCCTTCTTGATTAAGTGTTTTCTTTTCTAAAGTATCTCTTCTTGCAACTTCTAACGTTCCATTTTCTAAATCTCTATTACCAATAGCGATTCTTATTGGCACACCTTTCAATTCGTATTCTGCAAATTTAGCTCCTGGCCTAAATGAATCTCTATCATCAAATTTTACAGAAATACCGTTAGCTCGTAAATTTTTTACCATTTCATTTACTTTAATAGAAATTGCTGCTAACTGCTCTTCTCCTTTGTAAATTGGAACGATTACAACTTGAATTGGAGCTAATTTTGGAGGTAACACCAATCCCAAATCATCTGAATGGGTCATAATTAAGCCTCCTATTAAGCGAGTCGAAACACCCCAAGATGTAGCCCAAACATATTCTTGTTTGCCTTCTTTTGATGTAAATTTCACATCAAATGCTTTTGCAAAATTCTGTCCTAAAAAATGACTAGTTCCAGCTTGCAATGCTTTTCCATCTTGCATTAATGCCTCAATAGTATAGGTATCCTCAGCTCCAGCAAAACGTTCACTATCAGATTTCACACCTTTAATTACGGGCATTGCCATAAAACTTTCAGCAAATTCTGCATAAATATCTTGCATTTGTTTCGCTTCTGCGATTGCCTCTGTTTTTGTTGCATGAGCTGTATGGCCTTCTTGCCATAAAAATTCGGCTGTTCTTAAAAATAAACGTGTGCGCATTTCCCAACGAACAACGTTTGCCCATTGATTTATTAGCAAAGGCAAATCTCTGTAAGACTGAATCCAACCTTTATACGTGCTCCAAATTATTGCTTCAGAAGTAGGTCTTACAACCAACTCTTCCTCTAACTTTGCTTCTGGATCTACCCTCAATTTACCAGGATTATCAGGATCATTTTGTAAACGATAATGTGTTACAACTGCACATTCTTTGGCAAAACCTTCTGCATTTTTTTCTTCAGCTTCAAACAAACTTTTAGGCACAAATAATGGAAAATAAGCATTTTGATGACCTGTTTCTTTAAACATTCTATCTAATTCTGCTTGCATTTTTTCCCAAATTGCAAAGCCATAGGGTTTTATAACCATACATCCTCTAACAGCAGAGTTCTCTGCTAAATCAGCTCTTAAAACTAATTCGTTATACCACTTAGAATAATCTTCTGCTCTTTCAGTTAACTTCTTACTCATAATCTATACTTTGGCATAAATGTTGCTACATTTAAAGTGAATTTTCTGTTAAAAATAACTCTAATATCAAAAATTGCTACAAAATTAGTCTAATTTAGAGTTTTTCGCGCTAAATTCATCAATAAAAAACATCTAAATAAATACATATGAAACTAAATACTAAAAACTTAAAGCTCAGTCAACTTCTTTTATTTGTAACTGCTAATTTGTTATTGGTTTCTTGCGGAACTTATAATAGTGTTTATAATGATGATGGAATTTACGGAGATAAATCAAATGAAAATGAAGAAAAAAAAGTAATTGTTGTTAGTGATAAAGAGTATAGAGACTATGATAATAACTATTTTACGAAAGAGCTAGAGCGATTAAACACTTTAGAAAACAATGAAATTTTTACAGATGTAGAAACTTACAACTCTGATGATGAATATTTTGAAGACGATATAATTGATACTTTAAATTACAATTCTAGGCAACCTTGGGGTTTTGAAGATAACAATGTGGTGGTAAATGTTAATTTAATTAATGATCCTTTTTGGGGTGGAGGCTTTAACAATTGGGGTTGGGGTTTTAACAATGGCTGGGGCTTGAATAACGGTTGGGGTTTCAATACTGATTGGGGATTTTACAGTGGTTGGGGAAATCCTTTTTGGGGAAATCGCTTTTGGGGTTATAATCCTTATTGGCATCCTTATCATAATAATTGGGCGTGGAATGGAGGATTTTACAACCCATACTGGAGAAATAATAACTTTTGGAATAATAACTACAATAGGAATAATAGTTATGGCAGAAGAGTTACAAGCAATGCTAATGGTAGAAGAAATAATAGTGCAAATTCTAGACTTAGTTCTAATAACAGGTATAATTCTAACACAGGAAGGTCGTCCAATTCGATTACAAGAAATTCAAATATTTCTGGAACAAGAAATAGTTCAACAATAAGGAGTAGTTCTTCTTCAACTAGAAGAATTCCTACAAGAACAGGCACTAGTAATATTAGAAGATCATCGAGCACAAGAAGCAATGATGGAAACTACACCCCTTCAAGAAGGTCTAGTTCATCTAGTAGCAGTTCATCATCTAGGAGTTCTAGCTCAACTAGAAGTAGTAGTTCTAGTTCATCAAGCAGAAGCAGCAGTAGCTCTAGAGGTTCATCTTCATCTAGTTCTTCTAGAAGAGGAGGGAATTAAATTAACATTCTAAAGAAAATTTAAAAAAATGAAAAGATTTTTTATAATAGCGGCTCTGTTCGCGGCAACAGTTACGTCCTTTTCTCAATCTTTGGGCTATCAAGATTTAGGAATCTTATTTTCTCAAAGTGATAATAATGGATCTGCAAGATATACAGCAATGAGCGGTGCTTTTGGAGCTTTAGGTGGAGATATTTCTTCCATTAATGTAAATCCTGCTGGCCTGTCTGTTTTTAATAACAGCATGTTTTCTGGTTCTTTTAATTCTAGAAGTTCAGACATTAATACAAACTATTATGGAAACAGTATCACTACTCAAGATCAATTTATAAACCTATCTCAATTAGGTGCTGTTTTAGTTTTTGATAGTTCTTACAATACTGATTGGACAAAATTTGCCATTGGTTTAAACTACAGAATTACAAAAGATTTTAATGATGGTTTTTTAGCACAAGGAAATAGTGGTGTTGCAACTTTTACAGAGTATCCTTTAGACACAAACAACCCTGCATTGATTTACGATATCGCAGACGAACAGCGTTTTAACAATACTTTTAGGGGTGAAATTAGCGAGTTTAATGTTGCTTTTTCATCTGTTTATCAAAATAAATTACATTTAGGTTTAGGGTTTAATTTTTACGATTTAAATTTTAGTCAACAATCTACTTTAACAGAGTTTAATAGCGATGTAAATGGAAATGAATTGGATGCCTTTTTATATCAAGAAAATTTTACTACTGGTGCCGGTTTTTCTTTAAATGCGGGTTTTATATACAAAGCACATGAAAACTTTAGATTTGGTTTATCTTACCAAACACCAACTTGGTTTACAGAACTTATAGAAGATACCAATATTGTTAATAATGATGGCTTTTTTGGAGATACTGAAATTCTAGTTAGTAATGATAATTTAATTTATGATAATACTTCTGGAGGTTTTTTCCCTTCTCAATCATTAATATACAGACTTAAAACACCTAGTAAAATAACAGCAAGTGGCGCATTTATTTTTGGAAAAATGGGCTTAATAAGTATCGATTACTCGAATAAAAACTTTAAAAGAATAAAACTTTCTGGAGCAGATTTTTCTCAAGAAAACCAATCTTTTCAAGATAATTTTAGAAATACTCACAACTTTAACATTGGTACAGAATGGCGTTTTGATAGATTTAGCATAAGAGGTGGTTATGTTTTTGAGCAAAGTCCAGATATAGCAGCTTTAGATTCAGATAATATAAAAGGTTACTCTTTAGGTGGTGGTTATAACTTTGGCAATTTTAAGCTAGACTTTTCTTATAGTGATAATAGTAGAACAGCACCTTATAATTTTTATTCTGGCTTTAATGTAAATGCCGCAAATTTAACTTTAGACAACAGAATATTCACAGCAACTGTGACCTTAAATTTATAAATAAAAGCACTTTTTAAAATAAGACCTTGTATTTCTAAAAACATACAAGGTCTTTTTTATTGCAATTAAGTTTTTTGCCTTAATTTTGCAACTTATTATAAAAGATTATGAAAGAGACTAAAATTACAATTCAAGAAACTACAAACAACACCATTTTAAAATTTAATAGTAATCAAATTTTAATAAATGGAGGTAGTTACGAATACTCGAATATCGACGAAGCTAAAAATGCACCTTTAGCACAGCAATTATTTTACTTACCTTTTGTAAAGAAAATATTTATTACAGCCAATTTTATAGCAATTCAGCGTTTTGATATTGTAGAATGGATTGATGTTCAAGAGGAAGTTGCTGAACAAATTGAAGCGTATTTAAATGATGGAAATGAAGTTGTTGTAGAACAAACCTCGACCACAAAAAAAGAAGCTATAGAAGTTTATGCAGAGGTAACTCCAAACCCCTCTGTAATGAAATTTGGCACCAATAAATCTTTAACGCAAACAGATGTTGAGTTTAAAAATATTGATGAAGCTAGCAAATCATCACCTTTAGCCCAAGCCATTTTTACGTTCCCTTTTGTAAAAGAAGTATTTATTTCTGATAATTATATTTCTGTTACTAAATATGATATGGTGGAATGGAAGGAAGTTTTTGCAGAAGTTAGAACCTATATTCGTGAGTATTTAGTTTCTGGAAAAACCATTATTAAAGAACTTCCTGCAACACAACAAGCTACTTCAGAAAATAAAACAGAAGAACCAAAAATACAATTAGAAGGTATATCTGCACAAATTGTAGACATTTTAGATGAGTATATAAAACCAGCTGTAGCAGGTGATGGAGGTAATATTGCTTTTCGTTCTTATGATGAAAAAAACAAAATAGTTAGCGTAATTTTGCAAGGCGCTTGTAGTGGTTGTCCATCATCTACAGCAACTTTAAAAAACGGAATTGAAACCTTGTTAAAAGAAATGTTACCAAATCAAATTAATGAAGTTGTAGCTATAAATGGTTAGAATTTTGAAGTTTGAAGAAAAATAAAATTTAGCTTTCAGTATTTTGCTTAAAGCCTGAAGAAAAATTAAAATGTCAGCAGAAAAAATAAATCCATATAAAGATTCTAAACTAGGTAAAAAAGAACAAGTCACACAAATGTTTGACAATATTTCTGAAAATTACGATGGTTTAAACAGAGTTATTTCTTTAGGTATAGATGTAAAGTGGCGCAAAAAAGTAGTCGAAATTGTTGGTAAAAACAATCCAAAACAAATTTTAGATATTGCTACTGGAACTGGAGATTTAGCTTTAATGATGGCTTCTCTAAACCCAGATAGAATTATTGGTTTAGATATTTCTGCAGGAATGTTAGAAGTTGGAAAGCAGAAAATTGCAAAACAAAAACTATCAGAAAAAATAGAAATGATTGTTGGAGATTCTGAAGATATGCCTTTTGAAGAAAGCACTTTCGATGCTATTACAGTTTCTTTTGGGGTGCGTAATTTTGCCAATTTAAACAAAGGTTTAAAAGAAATTGCAAGAGTTTTAAAACCAACAGGAGTTCTAGTTATTTTAGAAACTTCTAACCCAACAAAATTTCCTTTTAAACAAGGCTATAAAATGTATACAAATTTGTTTTTACCTGTGGTGGGTAAATTGTTTTCTAAAGACAAAGTCGCTTATTCGTATTTATCTGAATCTGCAAATTCTTTTCCTTTTGGAGAAACATTCAACAATATTTTACAAAAAAATGGGTTTAAACATACAGAGCACATACCTGTAACTTTTGGAGTTGCCACAATTTATATAGCTAGAAAATAAGTATGAATAAAAAAGTTATTCTTTTAGGTTTTTTTCTAATAACTTCTGCAGTGTTTTTTGCACAAAGAGAACGTTTAGAAAACCTACCCACTTTCGATAAAAGAAGATTGCACTATGGTTTTTATTTGGGCATGAATCAAAATGATTTTAAACTAAATTTAAAAAACAGTGCTATTTTAAATGCAGATATTTCTATAGAGCCAACTTTTGGTTTTAATGTGGGTTTAATTGCTGAGTTGCGTTTACACAAAAACCTAAGTTTGCGTTTAGAACCAGGTTTGGTAAGTAATTCTAAGAATATTTATTTTAATCATTTGCCTTTAAGACGAGATAGTGTTCGAGAAATTGGCTCAACCTATTTACACTTTCCAGTCCTTTTTAAATTTAGCACAGACAGGTATAGAAATGTTCGTCCTTATTTATTAGCAGGCGTTTCTTACGATTATAACTTTTCTAGTAATGAAGCGAATCAAGATGATAATTCTGCTGGACAATTTAGAATGCAAACCCATAATTTTATGTACGAAGTTGGTGTAGGTATTGATATTTATTTATCATTCTTTAAATTTTCCCCATCAATTCGTGGAGTTTTCGCTATTAATAATGAAATTAAATACGATGACAATCCTAATAGCCAATGGACAGCTCCAGTAAATTTTATGGGAACTCGTGGAATTTTCTTGAATTTTGCTTTTGAGTAGAAATAGTCACAAAGTTTTAAAGTAACAAAGTTGCAAAGTAGAAATAGTTTTACAAGAAACTATTAACCAAAAACTAAAAACTTCTTCTAAACTCACTCAATAAAATTGCTGTTGCAGTTGCTACATTTAAGCTTTCTATTTCTTGATTTTCTCCAAACCTAGGAATTGATATTTTATTTTTTACTAACTTTTTTATTTCATCAGTTACACCATTTGCTTCATTTCCCATTATTAGAATAGCTTCTTTTGGTAGCTTAGATTTGTAAACATTTTCTCCATCCATATCTGCAATAAAAGTTGGTAAATTGGTTTCCTCTAAATAGCTTTTTAAATCTATATATTTCACAGAAACTCTAGTTAAAGAACCCATGCTTGCTTGCACTACTTTTGGGTTGTAACAATCTACAGTATCTTTAGAACAAACGAGTTGGGTAACTCCAAACCAATCGCATAAACGAATTATGGTTCCTAAATTTCCTGGATCGTTTATGGCATCTAAAACAATAGTTAAACCTGTTTTTTGAAGTGGTTTTTCATCAGGAATTTTAAATAATCCTAAAACTTTATTAGGTGCTTTTAAATTGCTTACTTTTTGTAAATCCTTTTCTGAAATGGTAATAATTTTATCCGTAGAAAAATTGCTTTCAAAATCTTCTGTGGCAAAAATAGTATCAACCTCAAAAGAAGAATTTAAAATTTCATTTACAACCTTAACGCCCTCCACTAAAAATAAAGAATGTTTTTGTCTATACTTTTTTTGAGATAAACTTGTTATAGTTTTTAATTGATTTTTAGAGATATTCATTAATAGATTATAGAATTATACCGTTGAAAAATACTATTTTTGATTTTCTTTGCAGTGCTAAAATAATGAAAAAACTTTCTTTATATTTTTTGATTTTATTATTTCTTGCTTCATGTAACTCCACAGAGCATGTTATAGAAGGAGAGCACATGCTTAAAAAAAATATTTTTTTTATAGATAGTACAAAAACCAAAGCCACAGATTTACAAAAATATATTTTACAGAAACCAAATGCTACAATACTTGGTTTACCTGTAGGTTTGTATTTTCATAATTTAGGAAATCACGATAAACCAAAAACACCCACAGAATGGGCTCAAAAAAACCCTCGTTCTTATGATTTTGTAAAAAAGATTTTCTCAGAAAAACAAAGTATTGCGTATGCAAATTCTTTTATAAACTTAAATCAATGGTTTTTAGATTATGATCAGCCAGAAATAGTAAGTGTTAGTAAAGTAAAGAAGACCGAAGATAATTTAGCTGCATATTACAAAACGCAAGGATATTTTAAGTCGACTGTAAAATCTGAAATTATTAGAGATTCTATAGAAAAAAAAGCGACTATAATATATAACATCATAAAAGGAAAACCAACTATTTTAGATACCATAAATTTTAAAATAGAATCGCCAGTTTTAGATTCTATATATAAAAATTCAGGCCTAGAAAGTTTGTTAAAAAAAGGAAATCAATACAAAGATCAAACCTTTAGAAACGAAGCTAGTAATGTTGTAAAACTCTTTAGAAATAACGGAATATATCACTTTACAGACTCTTCTTTAGGCTTTTATGTAGATTCTACTCGAACAGATTTTAAAACCAATGTAGATTTTTTAATGTCTGCAAATAGATTAGAAGAAGTAGATGGTAATTATATAGAAAAGCCTTACAAAGTTCATAAAATTAAAGAGGTAAATGTAATTACAGATTACACTTTTATAAAAAAATCAGATTCCATTCAAAGTTCTGTTTCTTTTAACGGAATTAATTTTATGGCTTATGATAAACTAAGGTACAATCCAAAATATTTATCTCAATCTATATTTTTAAGACCTAATACTATTTATAAAGACACTCTTCGAAATTTAACTAGAACTAATTTAAAATCTCTAAAAAACTTTAAAACCGCCAATATAAAATTTACACCTGTTTATGATGATAGTGAAGAGCTCATCATGGATATTTATCTTTCTCCACTTGAAAAATACACTTTAGGTTTCGAATCGGAATTAACCCATTCTAACATTAGAAATTTGGGTGTTTCTGGTAAATTTTCTATTACAAATAGAAACGCTTTTAGAGGTGCAGAACTACTAAAATTATCTTTTTTAGGCTCATGGTTTAATTCAAATACTGGTCCTGGTTGGGAAATTGGTACAGATGCATCTTTAGAAGTGCCAAGGTTCCTAGCACCTTTTAGTTTAAGTAAATTAGTACCCAAAGAAATGTCTCCAAGAACACTGTTTTCTATTGGTTCTAGTTTTCAAAAAAATATTGGTTTAGATAGGCAAACTTTTACATTTCTAACAGATTACAAATGGCAGTATAATCCGAAAAAAACAATTCAACTAGAAATTTTTAACACACAATACATTCAAAATTTAAATGTAGATAGTTTTTTTAATATTTATAATTCTGAATATCAAAATTTAAACGAAGTAGCTCAAGCATTTTATAGCGATCCTAATAGAGTTTTAAATTTACCTGAAGAAGCCATTTCTTTTATGGGTTTAATAGCTGATAATAATCGAAATAATAATTTCCAAAATACAAATCCAGAACTATACAACACCAATTTAAATATTTTAAATCGATACAATATTATTACCTCCGATTTTTTAATTCCTATTCTTGCATATACATTTACCTACAACAATCAAAGCGATTTTAAAGACACTAGTTTTTCGTTTTTTAAAATACGAGTTGCCAATTCTGGAAATATTTTTAGCCTGTTTTCTAAAGACATAAATCAAAATGGCAAAAAAACTTTTTTAAATATACCATTAGCTCAATATTTTAAAACAGATATCGAATATAAAAAGTTTTGGGATGTTGGTTACAACTCAGTATTTGCATTTAGAGCTTTTCTAGGGTCTATTATTGCTTATGACAATTCAGATATACCATTTACCAAAAGTTACTTTGCAGGAGGTTCAAATGATATTAGAGCTTGGCAAACTTATGAGTTGGGTCCAGGAAGCAGAAATACTGGTTTAGAATTTAATGTGGGTAGTTTAAAGTTTTTAACCAGTGCAGAATATAGATTTAACGTCATTGGCAAATTAAAAGGTGCACTTTTTGTTGATGCAGGAAATATTTGGGACATTTCAGGATCTAGTTTTATAGAAGATGATGCTAAATTTAAGGGATTATCATCCATAGAGGAAATAGCTATTGGTTCTGGTTTTGGAGCTAGAATAGATTTTAACTTTCTAATTTTACGTTTAGATGTTGGTTTTAAAACTTACGAACCCTATTTAAGTGGAAATAGGTGGTTTAGAAATTACAACTTTAATAATGCAGTTTACAATATTGGTATCAACTATCCTTTTTAAAAAGGTAACGTTTTCGTTATTTTATCGATATTCTTTAATGTAAAACCTACTAATTTTTATTATTTTTGACAAATAACATCAATTAAAAAACGTAACATGAGTCACAATATCAAACCTGGTGTAGCAACAGGAAAAGAAGTTCAAGAAATTTTTAACTACGCAAAAGAAAAAGGATTTGCATTACCAGCTGTTAATGTTGTAGGTTCTAACACAATTAATGGTGTTTTAGAAGCTGCCAAAGAATTAAATGCACCAGTAATCATTCAATTTTCTAATGGTGGTGCACAATTTCAAGCAGGTAAAGGATTATCTAACGAAGGGCAAAAAGCAGCAATTGCTGGTGGTATTGCTGGAGCAAAACATATTCACGCTTTAGCAGAAGCTTATGGTGTAACAGTAATTTTACACACAGACCACTGTGCAAAAAAATTATTACCATGGATAGATGGTTTACTAGACGCATCAGAAAAACATTTCGAAGAAACAGGAAAACCATTGTATAGTTCTCATATGATAGATTTATCTGAAGAACCAATTGAAGAAAATATAGAAATTTGCAAAGAATACCTTGCTAGAATGAGCAAAATGGGTATGACTTTAGAAATCGAATTAGGAATTACAGGTGGTGAAGAAGATGGTGTAGATAATTCTGATGTAGATTCTTCAAAACTATACACACAACCAGAAGAAGTTGCATATGCTTACGAAGAGTTACTAAAAGTTTCTCCTCAATTTACAATAGCTGCCGCTTTTGGAAATGTACATGGAGTTTACAAACCAGGAAACGTAAAATTAACACCTAAAATTTTAAAAAATTCACAAGAATTTATTACTAAAAAATATGGTGTAGAAAAAAATCATATCGATTTTGTATTTCATGGAGGTTCTGGTTCTACAGTTGAAGAAATTAGAGAAGCTATTGGTTATGGTGTAATTAAAATGAATATTGATACTGATTTACAATTTGCTTTTACAGAAGGAATTAGAGATTATATGCAAGGTAAAGCAGCCTATCTAGCTACTCAAATTGGAAATCCAGAGGGAGGAGATAAACCTAACAAAAAATACTACGATCCAAGAGGTTGGTTGCGTTTAGGAGAAGAGACTTTTAAAACACGTTTAAAACAGGCTTTTGCAGATTTAAACAATGTAGATACTTTATAAAATATAAGTTTCTTAATAAATTTAAGCATTTTGAAGATTTCTCAAAATGCTTTTTTTATGCAAATCACTCAGAAATAATCATTTAAAGAAATCTTGATAGTTCGCAAAAACACTTATATTTGTACACTTGCTTTGTGATGAAAAAGAACAAATGAAGGGTAAAAAGAAGAACTAAAATAAACTTATATGGCTTGGTTTAAAAGAACTGATAAAGGAATTCAAACACCTACAGAAGATAAAAAAGACACTCCAAAAGGTCTTTGGTATAAAACTCCTAGTGGAAAAATCATAGATACTGAAGAGCTAAAAAAGAATCTTTATGTGAGTCCAGAAGATGGTTATCATGTTAGAATTGGTAGTAAAGAGTATTTCGAATTATTTTTTGATGATAATAAATTTGTAGAATTAAATGAAAAACTAACCTCTAAAGATCCTTTAAAATTCGAAGACACTAAAAAATATCCAGACAGGTTAAAAGAAGCACAAGAAAAAACAAAGTTAAAAGATGCTGTTAGAACTGCAGTTGGCAAATCTTTAGGAAAAGATTTAGTTATTGCAGCCATGGATTTTAAATTTATTGGAGGTTCTATGGGTTCTGTGGTTGGTGAAAAAATTGCTAGAGCAATTAACTATTCTATAGAAAATAAAATTCCATTTTTAATGATTTCAAAATCTGGAGGAGCAAGAATGATGGAAGCATCGCTTTCTTTAATGCAATTGGTAAAAACATCAGCAAAGTTGGCACAATTAGCAGATGCAAAAATTCCATACATATCTTTATGTACAGATCCAACAACTGGTGGCACAACAGCTTCTTATGCTATGTTAGGTGATATTAATATTGCAGAACCAAATGCATTAATTGCTTTTGCAGGTCCAAGAGTTGTAAAAGACACAACTGGTAAAGAATTGCCAGAAGGTTTTCAAAAATCTGAATTTGTATTGGAACATGGATTTTTAGATGCGATTTACGAACGTAAAGAATTAAAAAAACAAGTAAACTTGTATATCGATTTAATTCAGAATATACCTGTTAGAGCCTAAAGAAAAAGGTTTAATTTTCAGTTAGTTATTCAAAAAAATAAAACTATATTTGCAAACTCAATGAAAACATCATTGAGCTACATAAAAATCATTTAAATAATATTGGCATGTACCTAACAAAAGAAGTAAAAGAAGGCATCTTCGAAAAACACGGTAAAGGAAAAAACGATACTGGAACAGCAGAAGGTCAAATTGCGTTATTTACGCACAGAATTAACCATTTAACTGGACACTTAAAAAACAATCGTAAAGATTATAATACAGAGCGTTCTTTAGTAATGATGGTTGGTAAACGTAGAAGTTTATTAGATTATTTGAAGAAAAAAGATATTACAAGATATCGTGAAATAATTCAAGAATTAGGAATTAGAAAATAATTCCAATAAAAAAGAGGCTCTATAAACGTGCCTCTTTTTTATTAAAAATTGTTTCTGCAGTTTATTTCAAATTAAAAAATAAGTCATTTCTGAGACTTCCCTGAACTAGATTCAGTAAAACAGAAAACTAAAAGTTCTTTAAAGAATAACAGACTTTAAAGAAATAAAAAAATCAAAAGAACTAACTAGCTTTTGAATTTCCATTGGAAAAACACACAACAACTACAGCACAACAACAAAAAATTAGTAATTAAAAATTTAGAATTCATTTATGATTCCAAAAGTATTTAGACAGGTCATAGACCTTGGAGATGGAAGAACCATCTCATTAGAAACTGGTAAGCTTGCCAAACAAGCTCATGGTTCAGTTGTTGTTCAATCAGGAAATTGTATGTTATTATGTACAGTAGTTTCAAATTATCATCAGGCAGATGTAGATTTTTTACCATTAACTGTAGATTATAGAGAGAAATTTGCTGCTGCAGGACGTTATCCTGGAGGTTTCTTTAAAAGAGAAGCAAGACCAAGTGATGGCGAAGTATTAACAATGCGTTTAGTAGACCGTGTTTTACGTCCATTATTTCCAAAAGATTACCATGCAGAAACACAAGTTATGATTCAAATGATGTCTCATGATGATGATGTAATGCCAGATGCAATGGCTGGTTTGGCTGCTTCTGCTGCTATTCAATTATCAGATGTACCATTCGAAACGCCAATTTCTGAAGTAAGAGTTGGTAGAGTAAATGGCGAATTCATCATCAACCCAACAAGAGCTCAATTGTTAGAAGCAGATATTGATATGATGATTGGTGCTTCTGCAGATTCTGTAATGATGGTAGAAGGTGAAATGGATGAGTGTTCTGAAGAAGAAATGGCTGAAGCAATTAAATTTGCACACGAAGCTATTAAAGTACAATGTGCTGCACAAGTTGCATTAGCAGAAGCTTTTGGTAAAAAAGAAACTAGAGAATATACTACAGAAGCTAATGATGATGAATTGGCTGCTAAAATTCATGATTTAGTATATGATAAAACATATGCTATTGCAAAAGCAGGCTCTGCAAAACATGAAAGAAGTGCTGCATTTAGCGAAATAAAAGAAGAAGTTTTCAATTCTTTCTCTGAAGAAGAGCAAAAAGAATTAGGAAAATTAATTCATAAATACGTTGCAAAAGCACAAAAAATTGCAATTAGAGATTTAACTTTAAATGAAGGTTTACGTTTAGATGGACGTAAAACTACAGATATTAGACCAATTTGGTGTGAAGTAGATTATTTACCATCTACACATGGTTCATCGATTTTTACAAGAGGAGAAACACAAGCATTAGCAACAGTTACTTTAGGAACCTCAAGAGAAGCAAATCAAATAGATATGCCATCTCATGAAGGTGAAGAAACTTTCTATTTACATTATAACTTCCCTCCTTTTTCAACAGGTGAAGCTCGTCCTTTAAGAGGAACTTCTAGACGTGAAGTTGGTCATGGAAACTTAGCACAAAGAGCATTAAAAGGAATGATTCCTAAAGATTGTCCTTACACAGTTAGAGTTGTATCAGAAGTTTTAGAATCGAATGGTTCTTCTTCTATGGCAACTGTTTGTTCTGGAACAATGGCTCTTATGGATGCTGGTATTCAATTAAAAAAACCTGTCTCTGGTATTGCAATGGGTTTAATTTCTCAAGGTGATAAATATGCTGTTTTATCTGATATTTTAGGTGATGAAGATCATTTAGGAGATATGGATTTTAAAGTTACTGGTACTGCTGATGGTATTACTGCTTGTCAAATGGACATTAAAGTAAAAGGTTTATCATACGAGATTTTAGTGAGTGCATTAAAACAAGCACGTGAAGGTAGATTACATATTTTAGGAAAAATAACTGATACAATTGCTGTACCAAATGCAGATGTAAAAGCACATGCTCCAAAAATGGTTACCAAAACTATTCCAAATGAATTTATTGGTGCTTTAATTGGACCTGGTGGAAAAGTAATTCAAGAATTACAAAAAGAAACTGGTTGTACTATCGTTATTAACGAAGATCCAATTACGACAGAAGGAATTGTTGAAATTTTAGGTACAAACCCAGATGGTATTGAAGCCGTTTTAGCTAAAATAGATTCTTTATTATTTAAACCAGCGGTTGGAAGTGCTTATGAGGTGAAAGTAATAAAAATGTTAGATTTTGGTGCTGTTGTAGAATATACAGATGCTCCTGGTAATGAAGTTTTATTGCACATTTCTGAATTAGCTTGGGAACGTACAGACAATGTTACTGATGTTGTAAATATGGGAGATGTTTTCGATGTGAAATATTTTGGAAAAGATCCTAGAACTCGTAAAGAAAAAGTTTCTAGAAAAGCACTTTTGCCAAAACCTGAAGGATTTGTAGAAAGACCTCCAAGAGATGACAATAGAAGCGGTGGACGTGATAATCGCGGAAGAGATAGTCGTGGTGGAGATAGAGATAGAAAACCAAGACC
>NZ_JBASWY010000032.1:0-23401 GCF_049276715.1 Polaribacter sp. | reverse complement strand
TTAAATGCTAAGAAAATCCTTAAAAAAATGGGTAATGGTTGGTGTGTGGTTAGTAGCTTCTAAAAACACCCAAACCTTTATTATTCAATCGTAAAATTAGCAAAAAATTAGACTTATCAGTTTAGCTTAAACCTCGCCATTAACTATACGCTGTGTTACTTAAAGTGATATTTTTAGATGATTTTTAATTTCATCATCATAAGAAAATTCAATAGCAACAACATGCTTATGACGATGTTTAGCAGGTTTTAAAATAATTTTTTTCATAGATGATGTTAAATTAACCATTTTTAATGAATTAAAATTCAATTCATTAAAATTATAGGTATTTACCAAAAACAGGTGAGTAGGGTAAAGGCTCACTATTTTTAAATGGTAAAAGTTTACGATTGCATTGTTTATAAGTATTTTAACAATTCTAAAAAATTGTTAATAACTTTTATTTTGTGGCAAACAAACCAAGCATATTTAAATGCTAAAAACTACTGTTTACAAGCTTAAAAAGCTAAAAAATACACCAGATTGTAAAAAATACTGCCTCAAAACCGAATAAAAATTGCCTCAAGAGGCAATTTGAATCGCATACGGATGCAATAAAACTTGCGTACGGACGTAACTACAAACAAAAACCCCAAGAAAACAATTGTTTTCTTGGGGTTTTAAAACACTCCTAAAAAGGAGCTTTAAAAACCAACACTCTTATAAAAAAGGGTGTTAACTAGCCTTACTAAATGATAAATTTTTTAATAAATTCCTCATTTTTTTGGCAGGCCGAAACAAAATTCTGGCTTTGGTAATAGCATTCGCAGAAACTTCATCTGCGGTCACAAAACCTTCAGAACTTAGGCTTACTTGAAAATTACCCAACTTGCCTAAACGCACGATGCGTCCTTGTTTTAACTCTCTAACAATGTTTTGCTCTAAAACATTTAAAACAGCCAAACAATCGGTTTCTGTTACAGTACATTGCTCAGATATGATCTCTGCCAACATTTCAAAATCTACACTACCATTGGCTACTACAGCCGCATAAAATTTTTCAGGTGCTGCCAAGTCCTGAGGATTTTTTCTAGGCAACGTTTTATAAATGATACTCATTATATAAAGTTTAAAATACATGGCTTTGCAAAAGGGTAGCCATAAAAAACCCTAGTTGAAACGGTTTGTAATGCTCCACATAAAAATGCGTTAGTACTTCCGAATTTTAAGTATTCTAAACCACACGCTAAACGTGCAGGAGCCTTCTAATTTGTAATTTTAAATCATACGCAGTTATCAACAGACATTGTGGATATCTGTATTTAAAAATTAAAAAAATAATTTTTGGTAAGCTGCTAGAAGTATTGTAGTTTTGAGATTGCAAATCGAAACGTAATACAATAACAGTGTTACCGTTTTAAAAAAAGGGTCGTAGAGCCACAAACTTTACGGCTTTTTTTGTGTAATTACTTACGAGGTAAAACTAGGGTTATTCCTGTAGAATAAAAAGACCTACTTATTCACAAAACCCCTTTAGTTTTCAACAAAAAGGCTCAATTTCAGGTTTTTAAGAAAAATGTATCCTAATTTTTATATTTTAGGAAAATTGTATGTTCATTTTTAAATTTTTTACCTGTTAAAAATAATTGGAAGTTAAACCTTATAAGGGTTTGTATAAAAGTAATTCATTCAAAGTCTTCATTTTCATTTCATTTCTTTTTTAGGTAAAAACAATAGTTTGCTAAATTTTGAAGTAAATAAACGAAAATTGCCAACCAAACACTGCAGACGAATTTTTGGGCTAGCAAATAAAAAGAAGCTCTCTAAAAAGTATTAATCTTTGTTATTTGAACTTTAATGTCGAAATCTTTTTTATTGAAAAGCAACTATATATGTTTTTCGACTTCGCTTAAAATGACCGTTTAAATTATCTTTTTGGGCTAGTAAATAAAAAAACCTCGCAATTGCGAGGTTTTTATGTTCAAAATAATAAAAGTTTTATCCTTTAACTTTTTCCTTAAACTGATCAAATTTATCAGTTTGTGGTTTAGGCCAGCTGTTGTTCGAAGTATCTACATCTGCTGTTTCTAAATCTGGATCTACTGTAATGTTGGTAATTTCTTTTGTAGAAGAAAAAACTCTTTTTACAGAAGTATCATCTTTCATCCAAATTTGTGCTGGGAACGTTTGTTTTTCTGTGCTACCATCAGCATAAGTTAATTGCACAATTAATGGCATTACCAAACCTCCTGGTTTTTCGAACTCTACAGAATAAATATAAGTTGGCACTTCTTTACCATCAGCATATTTATCCATAGCTTTTGGGTTTGCTTCCTCTTTATTATCTGTAATGTAAACCAATTCTCCTAAACTATCAAAATATTGTTTGTATTGCTCTTTTAACTTGGTTACTCTTTCACTTGGTTTGTCTGTTAAATACAATGGTTTTACCTCTTTAATACCTATGTCTGTAACATCTGTAGTATAAAACCATCCTCTCCAAAACCAGTCTAAATCTTCGCCAGAAGCGTCTTCCATAGATCTAAAAAAATCTTCTGGTGTTGGGTGTTTAAACATCCATCTTTGTGAATACGTTCTAAAGGCATGATCAAATAATTCTGGTCCCATAATGGTTGTACGTAACATGTACAAACCAGCTGCTGGTTTTGTGTAGGCATTTGGTCCAAATTGTTTTACATAATCTCCTTGAGACATAATAGGAGAGATGTTACTTTGGTCTCCACCCATATAGCGTACAATGTCTTTTGGTAAGTTTCCTGTGTTAAAATTAGGATCGTAATCTAACTCTGCTAAAATTTCTACAAAAGAGTTTAAACCTTCATCCATCCAAGTCCATTGTCTTTCATCAGAATTTACAATCATAGGGAAAAAGTTATGACCAACTTCGTGCGTAATTACGCCAATCATACCGTTTTTAGTTCTTTCTGAATAACTTCCATCAGCTTCAGGACGACCATAGTTAAAACAAATCATTGGGTATTCCATACCTTGTCTGTCTGCATGCACAGAAACTGCTTTTGAGTACGGATAATCGAATGTTAATTTAGAATATTCTTCTAAAGTATTGGCAACCACTCTTGTAGAATGCTCTTCCCATAATGGATTTCCTTCTTTAGGATATAAAGAAGTAGCCATAATAGTTTTACCATTAATATTCACAGCCATAGCATCCCAAATATATTTTCTTGAAGTTGCAAATGCAAAATCACGCACCATATTTGCTTTGTAATGCCAAGTGCTCATTTTTGTAGCACGTCCTTTTTCGTTTTGTTCTGCTTCTGCTTGTGTTACAATAAATACAGGATCTTTAAAAGATTTTTTTGCTTGTTCGTATCTGGTTCTTTGTTCTTTGGTTAAAACATCTTTACTGTTTTGTAAATCTCCTGTAGCTTCCATAATATGGTCTGCAGGTACTGTAATTTTAACTTCATAATCTCCAAACTCTAAAGCCCATTCAGAACGTCCCCAGAATTGCATGTTTTGCCATCCTTCTACATTATCATAAACTGCCAATCTTGGAAAGAATTGAGCTATGGTGTAGTTGTTGTTTCCATCAGGGAAATCTTCAAAACCAGAACGTCCTCCATCTTTTACAGAGTTGTTTATTTTGTAGTTCCATTTAATTCTGAATTCAAATTCATCTCCAGGAGCCAAAGCTTTTGGAAGATTGATTCTCATCATTGTCCAGTTAATGGTGTGCGATAATGGTTTTCCATCACTTTCTACCATTTCTATATTAAAACCAAAACCTTTCTTTTCGGTCATATAGGTGCTCTTAAAATTTTCTGGAGTAATAAATGCAGCTGCACCTGTAGATTGTGCTAAAGGAGTTTTAGAATCATCCGCTCTCATATTCTGGTCTAACTGAACCCATAAATAGGTTAAGTTGTCTTTAGAATTATTATGATACGTTATTTTCTCATCACCATAAAGTTTGTTGTTTGCTTCGTCTAAACGAATATCCATTACATAATCCACTTTTTGTTGTGTGTATTGATGACCTGGAGCCCCAGAAGCTGTATGCTGATCATTTGGTGTAGCCAAAACGTCTTTCATTTGTCTGAATTTGTTTTGGTCTGTATGACCCTGCTGTGTTTTCTTTTCTTCTTGTTTTTCTTGAGCTATGGCTGAAGTGATAACAAATAAAGAAAGTAATAATAAACTGATTTTTCTCATGTTTGTGGTTTGATTTAAAAAATTCGCACTAAATTAATGATAAGTAGATAAATTGATAAAGGTTTGTTAAAATTTTAACAAACCTTTATCTTTTTTTGTAAGCCTTAGGTTTTCAGTCTCAAATCCACAGTTCATTGCATACTGCTACTGAATAATGCCTACTGAATACTGCCAACTAATTTTACCCTTTTATTTTCTCTTTAAATTGATCAAATTTATTGGCAGTTTGTTTTGGAAAACTATTGTTGGATAAGTCTACATCTGCGGTTTCTAAATCTGGATCGATTACCATGCTTTCTATTTCTTTTGATGACGAAAATACTTTGGTAATTTCATGATCATTTAATCTCCAAATTTCTGCAGGATAGGTTTTCTTTTCTTTTGTACCATCTTTGTACGTAAATTCTACAATAATGGGCATTACCAAACCTCCTGGTTTTTCGTAAGTAATTTCATAGTGATATTTTGATTGTTTGCTTGAAAAGCCTAAACCTGCAGAAGTGTCTTCTACAAACTCTATAGCATCACCAATAGTATTTGTACTGTATTTTTTTACACCTTTTATACCAATATCTGTAACATCAGTAGTATAAAACCAACCTCTCCAAAACCAATCTAAATCCATACCAGAGGCATCTTCCATACTTCTAAAAAAATCGGCTGGTGATGGGTGTTTAAACATCCATCTTTGTGAATAGGTTTTAAAAGCGTGGTCGAACAATTCTTTGCCCATCACTGTCTCTCTTAAAATCCAAAGAGCAGTTGCAGGTTTTCCATAAGCGTTATTACCAAACTCATATACATGATCTCCTTGAGACATAATTGGTGCAATCATAGATTGATCTCCAGACATATAATTTACAATGTTTTTAGGATAACCTCTTGTAATAGGAAAATCTTTATCATAATCTAACTCTGCCTGCATTTCCATATAAGAATTTAAACCTTCGTCCATCCAAGTCCATTGTCTTTCATCCGAATTTACAATCATTGGAAAGAAGTTGTGCCCAACTTCATGTATGGTTACTTTTATCATTCTGTATTTCATTCTATCAGAATAACCACCATCTTCTAAATCGGGTCTTCCTGGATTGAAACAAATTTGAGGATATTCCATTCCCATTTGTCCATCAACAGAAATTGCTTTATGATAAGGATAATCGAATGTAAATTTAGAATAGGTTTTTAAAGTTTGTGCAACTGCTCTTGTAGAATGGTCTCCATACAATGGATTCGCTTCTTTAGAATACAAAGAATACGCCATTACAGTTTTGCCATTAATATCTACAGCCATTCCATCCCAAATAAATTTTCTTGATGTTGCAAACGCATAATCTCTTACATTTTCTGCGTAAAATTTCCAAGTTTTGGTCCCTTTTGCTTTTGTTTTTTCGATTTTTGTAGCTTCTTCTTGTGTTCTAATAATTACTGGTTTATCGAACGTTTTTCTTGCTTCTGCCAATCGTTTTTGTTCTGTTTTAGATAAAACTTCGCTTTCGTTTTGTAAAATACCTGTTGCCCCTAACATATGATCTTCTGGTACTGTGATATTTACTCTAAAATCTCCAAATTCTAAAGCAAATTCGCTTCTTCCCCAAAACTGATCGTTTTGCCAACCTTCTACATTGTCATAAACACACATTCTTGGGTAAAATTGGGCAATTACGTAATTGTTATTATTGTCTTCATCAAAATGTTCGTAACCAGATCTTCCACCATCAGTTCTATGATTGTTGATGTTGTACCACCAAGAAATATTAAATTTAAACGTTGCTCCAGATGCCAAAGGTTTTGGCAAATTAATACGCATCATGGTTTGGTTTATAGTGTAAGATAATTTAGAACCATCTGTATTGGTAACACTCATAATATTAAAACCACCGTCAAAAAGTTCTTCTGGAAAACTTCTGTCAAATCTACTTTTGCTTATTGCTTTATCTGGAATTGAGCTGGTAGAAATATCTGGAGATTTAGAATCTTTCGCTCTCATGTTTTGGTCTAATTGCACCCATAAATAGGCTAAATTATCTCTAGAATTGTTATGATAGGTAATGGTTTCATTACCTGTAATTTTTGTTTTATCATCATCTAAAACAATATCCATTACATAATCAACTTTTTGTTGTGTGTACTCTTTTCCAGGAGCACCAGATGCTGTTCTTTCTAAATTGGGTGTTGGTAATTCATGGTCTAATTGTCTAAACTTATTTTGATTCGTGTGTCCTTGCTTGGTAATTTGAGCAAAAGCACCAGAAACAAAAACAAGAGAAAAGAGTAAAAATCCGATTTTTTTCATGTTTGTAGTTTTAATGTTAGTGATTATTGATATTGCAATATAGCAGTGTTTTCTTCTTTGGTTAACAAAACACTTTTATTTTTTTGATTAACTTTAGATTTTACTAAATTTTGCTGATTAGGAAAGTGTTTGATTAATATTTTATTAGAAATAGCTATGGTATTCACTTCTGGAATATTTTCTATTTCTAGATAAAAATACACCAAATCTCCTTCGTATTCTTTGCCTAAATAGTTGAATTCTTTTGCAATTCCATCTACTTTAAAAGAAAGTTTATCTTTTAAGTACTTTTCAAAATAGACATCATTATTTTTTAATTCTTTTTTGGTAGTTAATTGCAAATCAATAGTATAATCTTTATTTAAAGCAGTTTCTATGTCATCCATAAAAACGTTGATAATAATTTGTAAAGATTTTGCTTCTGTCTTATAATGTATCTGAGTTAAACTCAAATAATATTTGTGTGCAGAAAAAGAGAAAAGCGGAATTATAAATAAAAGGAGAATTGTTTTGTTTATGTTCATAAAATGATAAAAATCAATTATTGAGCCAAATTACTCATTTTTTATGATTTCTTTATAAGAAACACTTTCTTGACGCAAAATTTTAATAACTTCTAATACATTTCCATTTTTATGTAAATTTTCAATGCCTAAAGGATTGCAATATTCTAGAAAATGGAAGTAATTATCAATTGGAATTTTTAGTTCGTCGAAGAAAAACTTATCGCCCAATTCTGATAAAATTTTATAAGGAAATTCTTTTTTCTGCGCTAAGTTTTTACGCAAGGCCCACAAACGTTCTGAATATTTAAAAGGAATCGTTGCAGTTGCTCCAGCACCAATCATTGGCATTGCACCTTCCATTGTATTTACTATTGGGGGTCTAACTCTTTCAATTTCATCTACAGTAAAGTCTTTTTGCTTAAAATTTACATTCGAAAAATCCATCACATTTCTTAGTAAAGAATCTCTTTTGTCTCTTTTTACGTCTTTTACATCAATGCCTAATCTGCCCTGTAAGTTGTGTCTTTTTAAATCGAATTCGTTCAATTCATATATGTTAGATTTTAAAAGGACTTTAATTTCTTTATTTTCAATAATTTTTTTAGAAATGAATATTTTTTTTGGTAAATGTTGCACTGAAGAAAAGCTTAAAGAATCGCCTTCTGAAACAAAAATTCGAAACAAACCATCATCATTAGAAAAAGTACCTTGTTTTGTATTTAGGTTAATAATGTTTGCATTTTTTACAACACCAATAGAATCTATAACAGCACCACTTATTAATTTATTTCTCTCTTGAGAAAAACTAAAAAGGCAATTTATAAGAAATATAAGCGTAAGAAGTCGTTTTTTAAGCATGTTCTATTTTAAGGTAGACAAAGTAAACAATTAAAGCGAAAAAGGAATCTAAAATTGCTTTTAAACTTATGTTAAAAATATTAATTTTTCTGTACTATTCGAATTTCTGATTCCTCTTTTAAAGGAAACGTTTTACTTTCTGCCATTAAAATTCTAGTTAGCTTTAAAGTATTGTTGGCTTTAAAATAACCAATAATATTTTTTTGGAGACAATAGTTTAAAAAAGGATATATATTTTCTTGCTTAATGTTTAAATCTGTAATAAAAAAATCGTCTGTAAAATGCTTTCTTATTTTAACAAGTTCGGAATCTTCTAATGTTACTTTTTGTAATTCTTTTCTACGTTTGTTATTTCCATTTAAAGAATTTAATAAATTGTCTAAACTAACTACAGCTCCAGATCTAATTTTTAGCACATCATAATCTTTTTTAACTTTTACGTTTGCGTATGGTAGATTTAGAGTTTTTGCATTTACAGTTGGTGGAGGCATTATTTGTGGATCTACATAAAAAATACTTTTTTGCTTTTCTAAAGTAATTTCATTTAAAGCGTAGGTTTTTTCATCCAGATGAACTTCAATTTTACTGTTTTCAAAATGATTTTTAGTGATAAAAATTTCAGCAACTTCTAGATTTATGTGTTTAAATTGAAGTGTATCTCCTTCTACAACAGGGATTTCAAATTCTCCAAAATCGTTAGATATTGTTCCTTGATTCGAGTTTTTATTTACAACATGAACATCAAAAATGGGATTCTTATTTAATAAAACAATTCCTTGTATAAGTTTTCTTTGCTCTTGACCGAGAGTCAAAAGTGTAAAGAACAAAAAAGAGAGTAGTAGTCGATTTTTCATTGAAGCAAAGAAAAGGAGAGCGCTTCTTAAAAATCTATTAATGCATTGATAAAGTTTTGTTAAACGAAAAAAGCATCATAAATTTTATGATGCTTTTAAGAATTTATGGAACCTTTATTTTATTTTTCTAGCACAAAATACATGGTAGCATTTATTGTTGCTGTTTGTCCATTATCTGTTTCCGTTTCTTTAATCACAGATTTTAAGGTTAAAGTTTTTCCATTAAAACTATCCTATTAAATTCTCAGGCAAATTATTATCATTACTCAAAATAATATTGTTACCATTTAAAGCCCAAGTTGGGTTTTCTGACGGATCTGTATTTGCTTCTACTAATTGTTCATCTGTTTGGTTTTGCCCTGCAGCACTTACAGTTGCAACTAAAGGGTATTCGCCTGCTGCACTCATTGTTTTTGGCGAGTTATTAAAAGTTAGGGTCATACTTATATCTTTTGCAAAAAGCACTGTGGGTTGCAGTTAAAGTTTGTCCATTCGCAGTATATACTAAATTTCCATCCATTGTTTGGTCTTTAATATTCCAAGTGCCTATTAAGTCTGCATCAGTAATGGAAACATCTAAACTGTTGTCACTTTCACAAGATATAAAGACAGCGAAAAGTGTAATTAAAATTAAATTTTTAAGTTTCATAGCTTTAAATTTTAGTTAATTAACCTAAATTAGTCTTTTCGTATTTGAATATTTGCTACACCAACTACAGTAGAAGTAACCCCATTAAGGGTTATGGCTTGGTTTACATTTGTTTCGAATGTTAATAGACCATTGCTAAATGATAAAATACGTATTTCAATTATTTCGCCCCCTTCATTTAAGGTAAGTGTATTGTTATTTAAAGTCCAAGTGCCATTTGTTAAACCGAAATTATTATTAAAGAAAATATTATCAAAAGTTAAAGTTTCAGTTGTTTCTGTACCAAGTAAATCTGTATACGTAAGTTCAAAATCAGATTGTCCTGCAACAGCTACTTGATTAGGATTTTCTGAGAATGTAAGTGAAGAATTAAAGTTTTTTCCAAAACCGCTACCAACTAGTGTAGTAGTAATTGGTGCTGTTACATTAAGCACTACATCATCTATGGTTGCGCTTCTGGCAGTCCAAGTACCAACCAAATCATTAGAAGTAATTTCTATGGCAGAATCGTCTGATACGCTGCATGAAGATATTAATAATACAAATAAAGCTAGGATTGACATTTTTATTTTCATAGTTTTCATTTTCATAATTTTAATTTTTGTAATTTGTTAATTGCATGTGAACGAAATTACGGAATTAAATTTTAAATATCTTTTTTAATGAAAAAAATGATCATAGCAAGTACATCTACCATTCATGGAAGTAGTTATTTAGAATATTTATTGCCAACATTAAAAGAATTTTTTGTGGATGTAAAAACCGTTCTTTTTATACCCTATGCAAGACCAAGTGGCATTTCTTATGATACTTATACTAAAACAGCGAAAGAAGCTTTTGCTAAAATAAATATGGATGTAATTGGAATTCATCAATTCGAAAATTCGAAAGAAGCTATTTTAAAGGCAGAGGCAATTTTTACAGGAGGTGGAAATACTTTTGAGTTGGTAAATCAATTGTATAAAAATGATGTTTTATCAACTTTAAAAGAGGCATTAGAAAATGGAACTCCTTATTTAGGTACAAGTGCTGGAAGTAATATTTGTGGAGTTAATATGATGAATACCAATGATATGCCAATTGTATATCCACCAAGTTTTACAACTTTAGGATGCATACCTTTTAATATTAACGCACATTATTTAGATCCAATAGAAGACTCAAAACATATGGGTGAAACTCGCGAAACTAGAATTAAAGAGTTTCATGTTTTTAACGAAATTTCGGTTTTAGGTTTACGAGAAGGAAGTTGGTTGGAAGTTTTTGGAGATGAAATTGTCTTAAAAGGAAATTATACAGCAAGATTATTTCAAAAGGATAAAAACCCCATGGAATTAGAAAGTGGGAGAGAAGTTGTTGTTTTTTAGTTTCAAAGTTTCAAAGGCTCAGAGTTTCAAAGTTTCAAATCTGAAATTTCTAAATTTTTTTATTTTCCCTAACTCCTAACTCCTAACTCCTAACTCCAAACTCCAAACTCCTAACTCCAAACTCCTAACTCCAAACTTGATTGCTCCAATTAATAAGTTACGTAGTCTATAATTTCCAATCCATAACCAATCATACCCACTCTTTTGGTTTGTTGGGTGTTTGTTAAAAGTTTTAATTTACTAATGTTTAAGTCGTGTAAAATTTGTGCTCCAATTCCAAAATCTCTATGATCCATTGCAATGGCAGGCGCTTTTAATTCACCATTTTTCTGATTTTCTTTTAAAATATGTAACCTATTTAATAAATTTTTAGACTGGTTTTGTTGATTGATAAACAGGATAGCTCCTTTTTCTTCATCATTTACAACTTTAAACATTTGGTCTAATTTCTTATCTGCATTATTTGTTAAAGTTCCTAAAATGTCATTATTAACTAATGTAGAATTTATTCTTGTTAGAACTCCATCTTCATTGGTCCAAGAACCTTTTGTTAATGCAATATGTATTTGGTTGTTGGTAGTTTGCTCATAAGCTCTTAATCTAAATTTACCAAAACGAGTTTCAATTTCAAAGTCTTCTTTCTTTTCAATTAAAGAATCGTGTTCCATTCTATAAGCCACCAAATCTTCAATAGAAACTATTTTAATATCGAACTTTTTAGCCACTTTTAAAAGTTGAGGTAAACGTGCCATTGTTCCATCATCATTCATTATTTCTACAATAACACCTGCAGGTTGTAAACCTGCTAAACGTGCAAAATCGATGGCAGCTTCTGTGTGTCCTGTTCTTCGTAAAACACCACCTTCTTTTGCTTTTAAAGGGAATATATGCCCTGGTCTTGCCAAATCGAAAGGTTTGGTTTCTTTATCTATTAAAGCTTTTATGGTAAGTGCTCTGTCTGCTGCAGAAATACCAGTGGTAACGCCTTTTCCACGCAAATCTACAGAAACTGTAAAAGCGGTTTCCATAGGATCTGTGTTGTTGTTCACCATCATTCCAAGTTCTAACTCTTTACAGCGTTTTTCTGTTAATGGAGTACAAATTAAGCCACGACCATAAGTTGCCATAAAATTGACCATTTCTGGAGTAACTTTTTCTGCAGCCGCTAAAAAATCACCTTCATTTTCTCTGTTTTCATCATCTACAACAATTATAATTTTACCATTTCTAATATCGTTAATAGCCTCTTCTATGGTGTTTAATTTTGTAGTTTTCTGTTTGGTTTGCATCGTTATAAATTATTTCGATTTTTTTGGTATTATTTTTTTGAATAGTTTGGTAATGGGTTGTAAAAACGAATCTAAATTAAACAAACCTTTGTCTTTGGTGGCTCTTCTGGTTAGCAAAATTGCTAAAGGAACCATTAAAAAGAAGGATATCCAGGATCCTAAAAATGCAGATATAGTGCTTTCTTCTGCTAAATTTCTGCCAAAAGTATTTGCGAAAAAATAGATTACATAGATGGCTATTGCCAAAATCATAGGTAAACCAAATCCCCCTTTTCTAATAATAGAACCTAAAGGTGCTCCAATAAAAAAAAGTATGAAACATGATAAAGAAAAGGCGACTCGATTGTAATATTCTGTATCAAAAAAGTTGAGCGTTTTTCTTTCCCATTTTATAGCCGGATTGTAATTACTTAAATTACTTAAAACTCTACTAGTTTTACTTATTGAAGCATTTAAAATAGAAATTTTTTCTTTTAATGCGAAGTTCGATAACAACGTACTGTCTACATTTTTTGTTTTTATAGAGTCTGGGTATTTGTATAATCTATTGGCATAAGTACTTGTGTAAACATTATTGGAACGATCCTTTAAAGTTTCATCATATCTAGCCTTTAAAACAGGAATGGTATCTTTTAGTTGTTCTACAGTTAACATTCTAAAATGATTCTTAACACTGTTACTATCTAAATCACCACCTACAATTGATGAAATATCTATATTAAATTCATATTCTTTAAAAGTTGCACTTGAAGCCGACATTTTTGCGCGTTTCGAAGGTGTTCTTGCATTTTTCACGTGTTCTTCGTAATAATTACCATCATTTAAAATAAAGGTCATATATCTACTACCTTCTTCAGAAATAATTTTACCAGTTTCTGCAGTAATTACTTTTTGATTTCCTCTACCACCTGTTAAATCGTAGATCAATACTTTTTTTAATAAATTTTCATCCTCTCCATATTTTTCATCAAACTTAATTTGATAACCAGGTAAATCTGAATTAAAACTACCAGCAACCAGAGCCAATGCTGGCTTTTTCTTTTTGATGTTTAAATATAAATTGGATTGATTTAAAATAGCATAAGGATATACGTTATTTAAAAACAAAAAGTTGATTCCACTTAAAAAAATAGCTAGGATTGCAATGGGTCTTACCAATCTTTGAAGCGAAACTCCAGCAGATTTAGCTGCAGCGAATTCGTAATTCTCACCCAAATTACCCAATGCCATAATGGATGATAATAAAACCCCAATTGGTAAGGCTTGCGGAATTATCATTAAGGTTGTGTAATATAAAAATTTTAAAATAAAAATAAGGCTAATACCTTTACCAGCAATGTTTTCGAAGGTTTGCCAAAGTGTTTGCATCACCAAAACAAACAACACAATTAAAAATGTTGCTGCGAATGGTTTAAAAAAACTTTTTAAGATGTATTTATCTAAAATTTTCATCGAAAGCAAAAATAGCATCTTAATTATAAAGATGCTATTAATTTTCTGTTAATTGGAATTAATTAATCTATGGTAAAATTTTGACTTAAATATTTTTTCTTATCAAACGTAAAAAAGCCTTCAGATAAGATTTGATTTGCTTTAAAATCGTCTATGGTAAAGATGGTTTTTGCACCATTAGAGCCTGTTTGAGTCAATTTATAAATGTGTTTTGTTTTTGCATCAATACCTAATTCTACTTTTACAATGTCAGAATTGCTATCAATAGGATTTAAAGTTACAAACTGAATTTTTCTACCACTTAAATTTTCTAGTTTACCCATTTTAAAATTGTAACCTTCTTTGTAAAAAGTTAATAGTTTAGAAGGATAAATAAAACCATCATCGCCATCTAAATCGCCATTTGTAATAGAAATTTCTTTTTCATCGTTATTAATTACATACAATTTTTTACCATCATATAAAAACTTATTTCCTAAGTAGTTAAGGCTGTATTTTTCTCCTTTTAAACTAATTTCGCCTCTAATAGGTGGCTCATCTCCTTCTTTAATACCTGCTTCTAAATTAATAAGAGTTTGGCTAAAACCAATAAACATTGTTTGGTAAGCACCCATTTTAAGAGATACTTCGTCTAATATTGCTTTTGCTTCTTTGGAACTTTGTGAGAATGTAATGGATATAAAAAAAAGACTTGTAAATAATACTATTATTTTTTTCATTTTTATTTTTTTTCGTTTTCTAATAATTGTTCTAAGGCTACAAAATCTTGCACTAAAACTTGTCTTGCTTTACTACCTTCGAAACCACCAACAATACCAGCTGCTTCTAATTGATCTATTAATCTACCAGCTCTGTTGTAGCCTAATTTTAATTTTCGTTGTAAAAGAGAAGCAGATCCTTGTTGCGCTGTAACAATAATTTCTGCAGCTTCTTTAAAGAGTTTGTCTCTATCTTCTATGTCAATATCAATACTTGTGCCACTTTCATCATCTGTATATTCTGGTAGTTGATAAGCTTCTGCATAGGCTTTTTGAGAACCAATATAATCTGTTATTTTTTCTACTTCTGGTGTGTCTACAAAAGCACACTGTATTCTGGTTAATGTATTTCCTGCTGTGTATAATAAATCTCCACGTCCAATTAATTGATCTGCACCACCAGCATCTAAAATAGTTCTAGAATCTATTTTCGATGTTACTCTAAACGCAATTCTTGCAGGGAAATTTGCTTTAATAATACCTGTAATAACGTTCACAGAAGGTCTTTGAGTAGCTACAATTAAATGAATTCCAATGGCTCTTGCCAACTGTGCTAAACGTGCAATTGGTGTTTCTACTTCTTTACCAGCAGTCATAATTAAATCTGCAAATTCATCGATAACTAAAACGATATAAGGTAAAAACTGATGCCCTTCATTCGGATTTAATTTTCGTTGTTTAAATTTAGCATTGTACTCCTTGATATTACGAACCATGGCAGCTTTTAGCAAATCATATCTATTATCCATTTCTATACAAAGTGAATTTAGAGTATGAATAACTTTGGTAGTATCTGTGATAATTGCTTCTTCTACATCTGGTAATTTTGCTAAATAATGACGTTCTATTTTATTGAATAAAGTTAATTCTACTTTTTTGGGATCTACTAAAATAAACTTTACTTCTGCTGGATGTTTTTTATATAAAAGTGATGTTAAAACAGCATTTAAACCCACAGATTTTCCTTGTCCTGTTGCACCAGCCATTAATAAGTGAGGCATTTTGGCTAAATCTACCACAAAAGTTTCGTTAGAAATTGTTTTACCCAAAGCAATTGGCAATTCCATTTGAGATTCTTGAAATCTTTTTGATGAAATTACAGAATGCATAGAAACTACTGTCGATTTTTTATTCGGAACTTCGATACCAATGGTTCCTTTTCCTGGAATGGGTGCAATAATTCGAATACCCAATGCAGATAGAGACAATGCAATATCATCTTCTAAATTTTTAATTTTAGAAATACGAATTCCTGCTTCTGGCACAATTTCGTATAAAGTAATAGTTGGTCCAACAGTTGCTTTAATTTCTGCAATACCAATTTTATAATTTTTAAGCGTTTCTACAATTTTATCTTTATTAGCCTCCAGTTCTTCTGGGTCTATAGAAATGCTTTCATTGTATTGTTTTAATAAGTTGAATGTTGGAAATTTAAAATTTGAAAGTTCTAAAGTCGGGTCAAATTCTCCAAAATCTTTTAAAATTTTATCTGATAAATTTTCGGTAGATGATTCTTCTTCTTTACCAATGGCAACATCAATTTCTACTTCTTTTAGGTTTTCTATAATTTCCTTAATTTCAGCATCAGATTCAGTGTCTCTTTCTATTTTTAAAGTTACTTCTTCGTTTTTTCTAGAAACATCTGAATATTTAGAAATGGTGGGTTTTAAATTTTCAAGCGATAATTCAAATTCAGATTTTTCCTTCTTAGTTTCAGATTTTAGTTCTTGTTGATCGTTTTTTCCCTCTATTTCATTCAAAGACTTTTCTGCAGCTAATTCTAAATCTTCTAATTTTTTAGCTTCTCTTTCTAATCTTTTTTGTTTTATTTTTTCGATAAATGCATCAAAAGTAACTTTATAACGAATAATTATATAGCTAATAAACAGAAAAATTAATCCTATTACCAAACCTGTTTTACCTACAAATGTTTGTAAATAATCGTTTATTTCAAAACCAATTATACCCGATAAAAGAGCATATTTTTTATGCAGAAAACCGAGTGTTACAGAAATCCATGAAATGGCTAATAAACTCCAGTTCCAGGAAATGATGATTTTAGAGAATTTCTTTTTAATCAAGATGTAAAATCCTGTTAAAAAAATCTGAATTGCAATAATAAATGCAGCTAAACCAAAGCATTTATAAATAAAAAAGTGACTTAAATTTGCTCCAATTTTACCCAATAAATTTTTACTTTTTACAGTTTTATCGGTTATATAATTTAAGGTACTTTGGTCTTCTTGCCAATTGAAAAAGAAAGAAATAAATGCGATACATAAAAAACAAGAAAACAACATTAAAAATATTGCGAGTACTGTTTTGGTCTGTCTAGTTTTTAAAAAAGAAAAAATAGAAGATTCTGCATTAGAAGTACTTGTTGTTTTAGTAGTTGTTATTTTCTTTTTTGCCATTAAATATTTCTAAATTAAAGGCAGTAAAGATAATAAATTACTTCATTAAAGTTTTGTTTAAGCAAATAAATCAGAAGGTGAGTTAAGGGACTATTTTTATGGGTTTTTTATAACGAGTTAAAAGCTATTTATTTAATTCAAGAAATTTTTATTAATAATTCTATATTAACAATCTCTCAACTAAAAAAACGTATAACCAGCTTTAAATGGATAACCAAGTTAAAATAGAATCATAATTTTTGGCACATAAATAATACATGCAATTACTAAAGAAGTTAATGCTGCTATTGTTGGCACACCTGCTGCAATATCTTTTATTAAACCAATTTTTTTGTGATACTCAGGATGCACAAAATCTGCCATTTCTTCAATGGCAGTATTCGCACCTTCAGCCACCAATACTAGCCCAATGACAATTACTTGTGCAGACCATTCAGCAGCAGAAATATCAAAATAAAATCCCAAAATTGTAGCAATAAAGGCAAAGAATAATTGTGCTTTTATACTATCTTCTGTAGATACTAAAATCCAGAAACCTTTAAAAGCAAATTTTAAACTTCGAATTCTACCCCTTAAAAAGCTATCTTTTGGATTTTTCATTTTAAACAGCCTTTAACGCAGCTTCATAATTTGGTTCGTCTACAATTTCTGATACTTGCTCTGTGTAAGCAATCTGTCCATTTTCATCGATAATCACAACTGCTCTTGAGTGCAAATGTGCCAATGGTCCGTTTAAAATATCCAATTGATAATCTTGTCCAAATTTACCTGTAGCAAAATCAGACAGCATCACTACATTTTCAATTCCTTCAGCTCCACAAAAACGAGCTTGAGCAAAAGGTAAATCTTTAGAAATACAAAGCACTACTGTGTTTGTTAAATTAGAAGCTTTTTTATTAAATTCTCTAACAGAAGTTGCGCAAGTTCCAGTATCTACACTTGGAAAAATGTTTAAAACGATGTTTTTTCCAGCATAATCTGATAAACTTTTGTGAGATAAATCAACGGCTGTTAATTTGAAATCTTTTGCTTTAGAACCTACTTTTGGTAAGTTACCTATGGTATTAAATTTATTTCCTTTTAATGTAATATCTGCCATTTTATTAGTTTTTAAATATTTCCAAAAATAACTAATTAAATCTAAAAGTTAAGTTAAAACTTGCCATCCATAAAATTAAATGAACAATGTTTTAATCTGTATCTTCGCAGTCAAAAAAAATAAAATTTTAATTGAATTTATCAGCTTACACCTCAGAATTTAAATACAATTGGCGACTTGCAGCACCAGTAATGTTGGGTATGTTAGGGCATACTTTTGTTGCTTTTGTAGATAATATTATGGTTGGGCAATTAGGTACAGCAGAATTGGCTGCAGTATCTTTAGGAAACAGTTTTATGTTTATTGCCATGTCTATTGGTATTGGTTTTTCTACAGCAATTACACCATTAATAGCAGAAGCAGATTCGTCAGATAATTTGCAACAGGCAAGATCTACTTATAAAAATGGCTTGTTTTTATGCACAACTTTAGGTCTTGTTTTATTTCTTTTAGTATTCTTTTCTAAACCATTTATGTATTTAATGCAGCAGCCAGAAGAAGTTGTGGCATTAGCTATTCCGTATTTAGATTTGGTTGCTATTTCTTTAATTCCTTTAATAATTTTCCAAGCAATTAAACAATTTAGTGATGGAATGTCTATGACTAAATACCCAATGTATGCTACTTTAATTGCCAATATTGTAAACATAATTCTGAATTATCTATTAATTTTCGGAAAGTTTGGTTTTCCAGAAATGGGTATTGTGGGTGCAGCTTATGGTACCTTAGTTTCTAGAGTGGTAATGGTTATTTATTTGTGGTGGTTGTTGTATCGTAAAGAACGTTCGAAACGTATTATGAGCAATTTAAAAATCTTTGTTTTAGATATTTTAACCATTAAAAAAATTATCAATTTAGGTTCTTTAAGTGCCATGCAAATGTTTTTTGAAGTTGCCATTTTTACCTCTGCAATTTGGTTAAGTGGTTTGCTGGGTAAAAATCCGCAAGCAGCAAATCAGATAGCTTTAAATTTATCTTCAATGACATTTATGGTAGCTATGGGTTTAAGCGTAGCTTCTATGATAAGAGTTGGAAACCAAAAAGGATTACAAAATTATAAAGAGTTGCGCAGAATTGCCTTTTCAATTTTCTTTTTAGGATTAATTTTAGCCACATTTTTTGCGATTATTTTCTTCATTTTTCATGCATCATTTCCTAAAATTTATGTCGATTTAAATGATGCCGAAAATTATATTGATAACATGGAAGTTATTGCAATTGCAGGAAAACTATTATTAGCAGCTTCTATTTTTCAAATTTCAGACAGTATACAAGTGATGGTTTTAGGAGCTTTACGTGGTTTACAAGATGTTAAAATACCCACTATTTTAACTTTTATATCTTATTGGATTGTTGGTTTTCCTGTTTCCTATTTTCTTGGGAAAGAGGACATGTATGGTAGTTTTGGCATTTGGCTTGGTCTTTTAGCAGGTTTAACAACTGCATCTATATTACTATTTATAAGATTTAATTCGTTAACTTTAAAATTGATAAAACAAAAACATGAACTTACCTAAATTTTTATTGGCAGATAATAGCAACTATCCAGAAGATATTTTTATTTTACATACAGAATTCCCACGTTTTATGATCAATCTAAAAGATGATGAAATTGAGTGGTTTGAAGATTTGTCTGGTGAAAGTGAAGAAGATTTGGCAAACGAACTAAATGATTTAATTAAGGAAGCTGAAGCTTTTTACGACAAGGAAATGGAAGGTTATGAGTAGTTCTAAAGATTAAAAACTATTTATTTTTCTATGATTTTATCACTTTTTTAAGAGACATTTTTAGATTTCCAACAAAACTAGAGGCTTTCGATTTTAGTTCGGTTTTCGATTTTATGTTTTTTAAATCTTTTTGTACATTCTCATTTAGCGAGTCAAAATAGCTTTTTTGAACCCAAAATTGATCGCCAGCAATATGGTTAACTTTATTAAGAATGCAGATAAAATTGTGTTTTGTTAGAAATTTTTCAATATCACTTTTTAAAGCCTGTTCTTCATAGAGTTCAATTTTTTCTACTTCCAACCAAAGAGATTTAATATTATTAATAAAAGTACTTGCACCTTCTAAAACCAATAATTCTGCACCTTGCACATCCATGTGAATAAAATCTATTGAATTGATTTTATGGCTCTTACAAAAATTTTCTAAAGTTTCTGTTTCTATGGTAATCGATTCTTTAAACTCTAGCCAAGGATGCACTTCTTTTGTTTTTCCAGGTTTATAAAGTGAAGAACTTTTGTTTCCAAAATCGGTAGAATTATCTGTAGGCTTGTCTTTATTTGGTGGTTTTCCAGAAGACACATAAAACGTGGCTTCACCTTTCTTAGAAGATAAGCCAAGTTCAAACGCATGTAAATTGTCTAATTTATTTTTAACCTTATTTTCTAAAACTTGTTTGTAATTATTAGGCAATGGCTCAAAAGCAAACCCTTTGGCATTTTCGAAAATAGAAAGATATCGAACACTGCTTAAACCTTCACAAGCACCAATATCAAAAATGATTAATTCACTATTTATATCAAATAATTTGGTAATTACTTTTTCGTGTAATTCTAATTTTAAATTATGATTCATTCATTTTCGTTTTAACAGATGTAATAAAAATTACCTTTTTAAAAAGTCTTCGTAAGAATTTTGCGTGATTGCTTTGCCCAAAGAATCTAAATATTTTGTATTTTTTCCAGCCTCTAAAATAGGTTTTCCACTAATATAATCATAAATAAAAATGCCTTTTTTATTCAAAGTTCCATATCCTTTGTTAAAAGTATAATGCGCATATTGGTTCTCTGAAGAATTAAAAATGTGCTTACTAAAAACAAAATCTTTTTTATCGCCATTTAATAAATCCAATAAAGTGTAAGAAAAATCTACTTGACTAGAAACTGTTTCGATTTCAATGTTTTTTTGATGAAGCGCTCCACCCAACCAAACCATAGGAATTTTAAATTTTTTAGGAGAAAAGTAAGGGCCTTTATGTTCTGGTGAGCTATGTCCATGATCTGACATGATAACGATTAAAGTGTTTTTATACCATTCTTGTTTTTTTGCAAATTCGATAAAATTGCCAATTACTTTATCTGTGTAAAAGTGCGAACTTCGATACAGATTATCGTGCGTTTCTTTACCAAATTTATATTCTCCTTTTATTTCATAGGGTTCATGGCTCGATAATGTTAAAGCAATTTTAAAAAAAGGCTCTTGTAAATCTGTTGTCAAATCTTTTTCTAAACGTTTCATAAAAACATCATCATAAGCACCCCATTTAGAGTTCCAATCTTTTTTATCGAAATCATTTCCATCAACAAAATTGGTAATTCCAGCATTTCTTAAATAGGTATTCATGTTGCCAAAATTCAAATCTCCACCATAATAGAAAGTTGTATTGTAGCCTAATTCCATCATTTTTTTTGGCAACATTGGTAAATTCCGAGTTTTGTTGGGCATTCGCATAATTCGCTGCACAGGTTGTGGATAATAACCACTTAAAATAGCAGGAATACCTTTGTCTGTTCTGTCTCCATTAGAATAAAAATTGGTAAACAAAATCCCTTCTTTAGAAAGTTTATTTAGGTTGGGAGTAACATTAGCTTCACCACCCAAACTACCCACAATTTTGGCAGATAAACTTTCCCAAAGAATTAAAATTACATTGGGTTTATGGGTGTTTAAAATAGAATCTTTGTCAGCATTTAAAAGCTTATTTCTTGTGCTATTTATAATTTTTAAAGCAGTTTTATCATCAAAGTATTTGTATGGATTTGCACCATCTGTTTTAAATGTAATTGTATTAAAAAAGTTCCAAATAAAATTAATGGCTGCATGATTTGCAAACATTTTATCGGAAAAATAAACATTACTTTGATTTACTGGTATTGTTTGAAAACCGCCTCTGAGAGGTAAAATAAGTGATGCAGTTATCAGTAAAAATAGAGGTATTTCTAACCAGTTTCCAAAATTGATTTTCTCGATATTTTTTAGATGTAATTTTGAATATAATTTTATGAAAAAATAGGAGAGTAAAATCCAAATAAATATTCCAGAAATCAGTTGAAATTTAGATACGGATGATATCATTAATTCTGGCGTATTTAAATAAGGAAGAAGAGAAACGTCTAATCGTATGCCCCAAGCTTGGTACAAACCAGCATCTATTAGTAACAATAAATTAATAATAACAAGTAGCAAAATTGTATACCACTTTATAATGTTACCAATTATTTTACGATTGAAGATCACAGTAAAAATAATTAATAAAAAAGGGATTAAAGATAAATAGGCTGCAAAAGAAAGGTCTAATTGTAAACCGTAAGCAAAAGTTTTAAGAATAGTTGAAGCATCTAATTCTTTTGTTTTAACAAAATAATAAAGTAAAAAATAAACACGCGCAAAAATAAAATAAGCAACCCAAAAAAGGAAATAGTATACGTTAAATAAAAATCTGTTTTTCGGGTTTTTCATTTATTATTCTGTAACTTTTAATCGAGCTTTTGTTGCAACAGACATATCAGCATAATCATTATTAAGGTATTTTAAATAACCTGTTATGGCAATCATTGCTGCATTGTCTGTTGTGTATTCGAATTTAGGAATGTAGGCTGTCCATCCAAAATGTTTTTCTGCCGATTGTAATTTTTTTCTAATTTCAGAATTTGCAGAAACTCCACCAGCAATGGCTATGTGTTTTATCCCTGTTTTTTTAACCGCTTTTTTTAATTTATCCATTAAAATTTCTACAATGGTAAATTGTATAGAAGCACAAATATCATTCAAGTTTTCCTCAATAAAATTAGGATTTATTCTCTGTTGTTTCTCTATAAAATAAAGAATTCCAGTTTTTAATCCACTAAAACTAAAATCTAGTTCGCCTACTTTAGGTTTGGTAAATTTATAAGCTTTTGGGTTTCCTAACTGAGCATATTTATCTATTAAAGGTCCTCCAGGATAAGGCAATCCTAAAATTTTCGCAGATTTATCAAACGCTTCACCAACTGCATCATCTATGGTTTCTCCTAAAATTTCCATTTCAAAATAATTGGTAACTTTTACAATTTGTGTATGACCACCACTTATGGTTAAACAAATAAAAGGAAAAGGCGGAATTTTAGTATTTTCTCTATCAATAAAATGCGCTAAAATATGCGCTTGCATGTGGTTTACATCAATTAAAGGAATTTTAAGGCCTATTGCTAAAGATTTAGAAAAAGAAGTGCCTACCAATAAAGAACCCATTAATCCTGGGCCATTTGTAAAAGCAATTGCAGAGATTTGCTCTTTCGAAATATTCGCTTGTTTTAATGCTTGTTGAACTACAGGTACAATATTTTGTTGATGCGCTCTTGATGCCAATTCTGGAACTACACCTCCATATTTTGCATGTACTTCTTGATTTGCAATAACGTTACTCAGCACTTTTGCATCGCAAACAACAGAAGCACTTGTATCATCGCAAGAAGATTCTATTCCTAAAATGTAGATGGGTTTTTGCATTAAATAAAGTTAAATTATTGCAAAATTAAGTATAATTTTATGCACGGCTTTGTTTTTTAATAATAGAAATTTAATTGTTTGTTAAATTTGCACGTTCTTTGTTTAGACTGGCAATATTTTTGATAGAATTAGTCTTTATTACTTTAACTTTAAAATATACTGATATCAAAAAAATAGGAAAGAAAATCT
>NZ_JBASWY010000031.1:0-2075 GCF_049276715.1 Polaribacter sp. | reverse complement strand
CTCCACATCACCGAATACATAGCTAGCTCGCTACTTGTTGGGCGCCGGCCCAAAATCTCCTTGATGCTTTCGTACTCGTCTTGCCTTAGACCCAGATCGGCCCATGGTTGTTCGGTGTCGGGACTTTCTTGGGCGGTATTTACCGAGTCGGTCATGGCGCTCCAACTAGAGACTTCAGAACGCTGGTGAAGAAGGGGATTCCATCGGTTGTTGGACCGGTTAACGCTTCAACCGCATGTTCGGGGTGCGGCATCAGACCCACAACATTGCCAGCCTTATTCGAGATTCCAGCAATATTGCGGTAACTACCATTTGGATTTCCACCTTGGTAAGTCGCAATCACTCGGTTTTCGGCAAAAAGTTCGTCGAGAACCGCTTCACTTGCAACGTAACCGCCCTCACCATTTTTTAATGGAATCACGATCTCTTGACCAAGTGCAAAGTCTTTTGTCCACGCGGTATCGGTACTTTCAATTCGTAGCTTCTGATCACGGCAAATGAAATACTGGTGGTCGTTTCGAGTCAAGGCTCCAGGCAGAAGGTGGCTCTCACACAGAATTTGGAATCCGTTGCAGATCCCCAAGACTGGGAGTCCAACTTGGGCTTTCTCAATCACTAAAGACATGACGGGGGCAAACTTTGCAATCGCTCCACAGCGTAAGTAATCACCGTAGGAAAATCCACCCGGAAGGACGACCGCGTCAACACTATGCAGGTCAGCATCACCATGCCACAGTGCTACCGCAGTTCCCCCGGAAATCCGGATTGCTCGGGCAGCATCTGCATCATCGAGTGATCCGGGGAAAGTTACGACACCAATACGGGCGGACAAAATCAGTTCTCAACCGTGAGGGCGAAGTCTTCGATTACTGGATTACTCAGCAATTCCCCCGCCAGTTTTTCCAGAAGATCAGCCCGGTCACCCTCGAGTTCACCATCGAGGTCGATGATGAACTGCTTTCCCTGACGAACATTAATCACGCCGCTAAGACCCAACCGACCAAGGGCGCCTTGAACTGCGCGGCCCTGAGGGTCAAGAATTTCGGGTTTAAGTGCAACGTTTACGACGACGCGGGCCACTAGCTCTCCTGGTTTCGGTGGAATAGTCCCAGCCTATCGGTGTGCGGATTGCCAGGCGCTCCACGCCGAAGAAACCATGTCGTTTAGATCTCGCTGCGCCGACCATGCCAATTCGGCCTCACCCAGTTCCACATCGGCGAAGGTGGCGGCTGGGTCACCGGCTCGGCGGCCCACAACTTCGGGGCTGATATCGCGCCCGATAACCCCTGCGATTGAGTCCATGACCTCTTGGACACTCACTCCACTTCCACGGCCAACATTTATTGCCAGATTTGCTCGGCCGGTTTCACACTTTTTAACTGCAGCAACATGGGCCCCAGCCAGATCGACTACATGGATGTAGTCACGAATACAGGTTCCGTCTGGGGTCGGGTAGTCCGCTCCAAAAATCTTAGGTCTCCCACCGATTTCGAGCGCTTGGAAAACCATCGGGATTAAGTTGTTCACGCTGTTATCACCCAAGTCGTCACTGCCGGCTCCGGCAACGTTGAAATATCTCAATGAGACCCAGTTCAGTGCATTGCTGGTGGCCAAGTCTTTGGCCAACCACTCACCGATAACTTTTGTTTCACCGTACGGGGATTCGGGATTGAAAGGTTCACTTTCTTTCACCGGATTTGACTGTGGAGTTCCGTATACCGCGGCTGAAGAGGAGTACACAAAATTATCTATGCCTGAATCAACCATTGCGCCAAGCACGCTCTGTAATCCGGTGACATTTTCCTTGTAGTAATACAGGGGCAGGTCCACTGACTCGCCCGCGGCCTTCTTCGCGGCAAGATGAATGACTCCGGTGACCTCAAATTTAGTAAACGCCGCTCGTAGCGCCTTGGTATCTGCGATATCACCTTCGACAACTGGCACATCCTGTGGAATACGTAAATGCAATCCTGCCGAAAAATCATCAAACACTACCGGCTGAAAACCCGCTAATTGCAATTCACGAACAACATGCGAGCCGATATAACCTGCGCCCCCCGTGACTAGCCAGGTAC
>NZ_JBASWY010000030.1:0-66407 GCF_049276715.1 Polaribacter sp. | reverse complement strand
GTATTACCTTATGGATTAAATGATAAGGCTGTTCGTAAAAAGCTATTAAAACCATCAACTATAAAAGGAAAAGATTACTACAAAATAGAAATTTCTTTTTCTGAAAATGGAGGAGGAGAAGATTTTGAGGATATTTTTATATATTTGATAGAAAAAGATAATTTTTTAATTGATTACTTAGCCTATTCTTATCACACAAATGGTGGTGGAAAACGTTTTAGGGCTTTAAAAGAACAATGCAGTAAAAAAGGAATTCGGTTCGTAGATTACCAAAATTATAAGCCTGAAAACAAGTCAATTGAGTTGATGTATTTAGATGCCGCTTTTGAAAATAATCAACTAAAAAAGGTCTCTGAAATTATTTTAAATAATATAGAAGTTGAGCTATTAAACTAGTTTATACTTTCTACTTTACTTGTTTTTTTATCATTATGAATAGTTACAATAAATAATTTAGAATTATCAGTATCAGAGATGTTTTCGTACTTTTCTTCTTCTAAAATTTTATTTACAAATGAAGGAGTTGTATTGCTATGACCAACCACTAAAACTGATTTTCCTTTTGTATCTTTTTGAAAAATAGAATCATACATTCTGGTAGGATTGTAAAAAATGATTTCTAAATTTTTAGTTTGTGCTGTTGGTGTTGCAGTTTGTATAGTTCTATTATAATTAGTAGAATATACAGCGTCTATTTGAATATCTTTAAAGTAATTGGCCCAATTTTGAGCTCTTTTTTCACCTTCGAAATTCAAATTTGGATTGCTATTCGTTTTGTCTGATCTATCTTTTTCGGCATGACGAATTAAATAATATATTGTAGTAGAAGAAGTAGTGGTAACTTTTTCTTTTGAAATACAAGATATTAATAAGCTAAAAGCAAAAGCAAGTAAAAATAAATATTTTTTCATATTGATAAATTAAAAATCAAATATAGGTAAAAAAGAAAAAGCGATACTTTTTAAAATATCGCTTTTTCGAAACTAATTAATTTATCAACTAACTTTAATTATTGTTCAATTAAATCAGCCTGATTTCTAAAAACCAATTGATCATCAAAAGCATCTAACAAAATAATACTGTCTGTGGTTACTTTGCCAGATAAAATTTCTTTAGAAAGCTGATTTAAAACTTCTTTCTGAATGACTCTTTTTACAGGTCTTGCACCAAATTCTGGCTGATATCCTTTTTTTGCTAAATATGCAATTGCTTCATCTGTAGCATCTAAAGTGATTTCTTGTTTGCCAATCATTTTCTTTAAATGTTCTATTTGCAGTTTTACTATTTTAAAAATATCAGCTTTATTTAATGGTGTAAACATAATTACATCATCAATTCTGTTCAAAAATTCTGGTCTTACAGATTGTTTTAACAATGCTAAAACCTCTATTTTTGCTAATTCAGTTACAGATTCTAAATCTGCTTTTGGGTCTGCAAATTTTTCCTGAATTATTTGACTTCCCATATTTGAAGTCATAATAATAATGGTATTTTTAAAATCTGCAACTCGCCCTTTATTATCTGTTAATCTTCCTTCATCTAAAACCTGTAACAAAACATTAAAAGTATCTGGATGTGCTTTTTCAATTTCATCTAAAAGCACTACAGAATATGGTCTTCTTCTTACAGCTTCAGTTAATTGTCCACCTTCGTCAAAGCCAACATAACCTGGAGGTGCACCAATTAATCTACTTACAGAATGACGCTCTTGATATTCGCTCATATCAATTCTAGTCATGGCATTTTCATCATCAAATAAATATTCTGCTAATGCTTTTGCCAGTTCTGTTTTTCCAACACCTGTAGTGCCTAAAAACAAGAAACTTCCAATTGGTTTATTTGGGTTTTGTAAACCAGCTCTAGAACGTCTTACAGCATCAGAAACAGCAACAATTGCTTCTTCTTGTCCAACCACTCTTTTATGTAATTGATGTTCTAATTTTAGCAATTTTTCACGTTCAGATTGAATCATTTTGGTTACAGGAATTCCTGTCCATTTTGCAACCACTTCTGCTATATCTTCTAATGTAACTTCCTCTTTAATTAAAGATTTTCCTGTTTGATTTTCTTGTAATACTTTTTGATAACCCTCTAATTGCTCTTGAACTTCTTTAATTTTACCATATCTAATTTCAGCAACTTTTCCATAATCTCCTTCACGTTCTGCTTTTTCTGCTTCAATTTTATAATTTTCTATAGCGGCTTTGCTGTTCTGAATGTTATCTATAATTTCTTTTTCAGATTTCCATTTTGCATTAATTTCGTTTCTTTCTTCTTTAAGGTTTGCCAAATCTGAACGAAGCGATTTTAACTTCGTTTCGTCTTTTTCTCGTTTTATTGCTTCAATTTCGATCTCTAACTGCATCACCTTTCTGTCTAGAACATCTAGTTCTTCTGGTTTAGAATTAATTTCCATACGTAATTTAGACGCAGCTTCATCCATTAAATCAATAGCTTTGTCTGGTAAAAAACGGTTGGTAATATATCTCTGAGAAAGTTCTACTGCACCAATAATAGCTTCATCTTTAATTCGAACTTTATGGTGTGCTTCGTACTTTTCTTTAATTCCTCTTAAAATAGAAATGGCGCTTTCTGTATCTGGCTCATTAACAATTACCTTCTGAAAACGTCTTTCAAGCGCTTTGTCTTTTTCAAAATATTTTTGATATTCATCTAAAGTGGTTGCTCCAATTGCACGCAATTCACCTCTTGCCAAAGCTGGCTTTAAAATGTTTGCTGCGTCCATAGCTCCTTGTCCACCTCCAGCACCAACTAACGTATGAATTTCATCAATAAATAGCACAATATCTCCATCTGAGTTTGTTACCTCTTTAATTACTGCTTTTAACCGTTCTTCAAATTCTCCTTTGTATTTTGCACCCGCAATTAAGGCTCCCATATCTAAAGAAAAAATGAGTTTATCTTTTAGATTTTCTGGCACATCACCATCTACAATTCTGTGTGCTAAGCCTTCTGCAATCGCTGTTTTACCAGTTCCAGGCTCACCAACTAAAATTGGATTGTTTTTTGTTCTACGTGATAAAATTTGTAGCAAACGTCTTATTTCTTCATCTCTACCAATTACTGGATCTAATTTTCCGTTTTTGGCCAATTCATTTAAGTTTTTAGCAAATTTGTTTAACGAATTATAAGTTTCTTCTTGCGATTGTGAAGTAACTCTTTCACCTTTTCTCAATTCTTCAATCGCGGCTTTTAAGTGTTTTTCGGTTACTCCTTGGTCTTTCAAAACTTGAGCAATATTAGATTTCGATTTGAAAATAGCTAAAATTAAATGTTCAATTGAAACATAATCATCTTTCATGTCTTTTGCTATGATTGCTGCTTCATTTAATGTTTTTCCAGCTTCTCTAGAAATCATAATTTCTGCACCAGAAACTTTAGGTAAACTTTCTAATTGTTTGTCTAAAATCTGATTGATAATATCAGTATTGATATTTAATTTCTTTAATAAAAAAGGCAGTACATTTTCATCAACTTGTGTTAAAGCTTTAAATATATGCTCATTTTCTATTTGATTATGACCAAAACTTTGCGCCAATTGTTGCGCCATTTGAATGGTTTCTTGCGATTTTGTTGTATAATTATTTAAATTCATTTTATATTTTTTGAATCAAGAAAAATTAAATTTCTTGAAATTAATATTTACTTTTTCAAGTTGAATGTAGCAATTTTAATACCATCTAATTTTAAACTCATTAACAAGTCAAAATGTCTTGAAAAGTATTGTGTTTACTGACTTTTTGACTGGTTAAAGTTTCTTATCTTTGTAAATTCTAATACTTAAAAATACAAAATGGGCATATTTAATAACATGTTTGGAGGAAAAGAAAATGAAAAACCAAAAGATGAAAAAAAGTCATATTTAAATTGGATTCCTCTTACATCTTTAGAACAATTGGCTGAAATTAAAGAAGCTTCTAAAACAAAACCGGTTTTAATTTTTAAACATTCTACCAGATGTGGAATTAGTAGAATGGTTATGAAGCAATTCGAAAATCTTTTTACAGAAGAGCATCAAAGTTTAAAGGTTTATTATTTAGATTTATTAAATTATAGAAATATATCTGATGAAGTTGGTTATACTTTTCAAGTAATTCATCAATCGCCACAATTATTAATCATTAAAAACGAGGTTTCTGTGCACAATGCCTCACATTATGACATTACTCAAACAAATTTAACAAGATTTGTTTAGTATAACTTGCATACAACCTTATTTAAGTCTTATTTTTGTATCTTAAATTTTAAAACGTTTGGCAGAGATTACGACTTCGAAAAATATATCAGGAAAAGAGTTATATGGGTATCAAAAAGATGCTTTACAAGAAATTTTTAAAGTTTTCGACTCAGCAGCTCAAGACTATCATTTGTTATATCAACTGCCAACTGGTGGTGGAAAAACAGTTATTTTTTCTGAAATTGTAAGAAGGTATTTACAAACTTTTAAGAAAAAAGTTTTGGTATTAACTCATAGAATTGAGTTAAGTAAGCAAACATCTAAAATGCTTCGCGAATTTGGTGTTCGCAATAAAATAATCAATTCTACAGCGAAATTAGATGATCAGCAAGACTTTGATTGTTTTGTTGCTATGGTTGAAACCTTAAAGAATCGATTAAATGATGATAAACTAGACATTTCTGATATTGGTTTGGTAATTGTAGATGAGGCGCATTACAATTCTTTTACTAAAATTTTTAAATTTTTTCACGATTCTTTTATCCTTGGAGTTACTGCAACACCCTTAAGTTCTAACATTAAATTACCAATGTATGAGAATTATCAGGAGTTATTTGTTGGTGAATCTATACAAGAGTTAATAGAAAATGAGTATTTAGCACAAGCAAATTTGTATTCTTATAATGTAGGTTTAACTTCTTTAGAAGTTGGTGCAAATGGAGATTATACTGTAAAATCTTCTGAAGATTTATATACAAATTCAGATATGCTTTCCAAGCTAGTGGGAGCTTACGAAGAAACTGCAAAAGGTAAGAAAACACTAATTTTTAATAACGGAATTAACACATCTATCCAAGTATTTCATGCTTTTAAAAAAGCAGGTTATCCCATTGCACATTTAGACAATACAAATACAAGAAAAGAGCGTGAGTTAATTTTAAAATGGTTTCATAAAACGCCAGGTGCCATTATAACCTCTGTAAGTATTTTAACTACTGGTTTTGATGAGCCTAGTATTGAGGCAATTATCTTAAATAGAGCAACAAAATCTCTAACTTTATATTACCAAATGATTGGACGTGGTTCGCGTATTTTTGGTGATAAGAAAACGTTTGACGTTATAGATTTAGGAAATAATTTTCACAGATTTGGACCTTGGGGAGCAGACTTAGACTGGCAAAAAATGTTCAGAGCTCCAGATTATTATTTGAATGCAATTTTATCTGATGAGGAAATAGAGAGTAGCTTTAGATATGAATTGCCTACGGATGTAAAAAAAGAGTTTGCAAAGTCGAAAGACACGTATTTTGACGTAAAATATGTTTATATAGATACGATTAGATCTGGAGAATCTTCTAAGAGGGTTTTAGAAAAATCGATAGAACATCATGCAAAAATGTGTATTGAAAATAGCGAAGATGTTTTTGATGCTTTAATTTTAGCAAAATTATTAGGAGAGGAGATTGATGACAGAATTAATAGATATGCAAAATGCATTTCTAAAAGTACTCACAATTTTGTTACTTGGTTAAAAGATGATTACAAGAAAAAATTGAATACATATTTACGCACTAATTTTGATGAAGATTTCGAGAAAATACATGGACATCCTCCTGAAGATTAATCTTTTAATAAAATAATTACTTTTTTATTGTTTTTCGATTTATTATAAAAAAAAAATATATTTTTGTTTTGCTTATTAAAGTTAAATATTATTATCTACATTGAAGGAAATCTTTATTTGTCCTAAAAATGGTTGTGAAACCTGCAAGAAATGTCGCAAAAAAATTATGATGAAAAGATTTAATCATCTGTATAATTTGTTGCTTTTTTCGAAACTTCATGTTGTTTATCTAAAAATTATTCTATAAAAATATATTTTCAAACTATATTTCTAAACTATTTTATTTAGTTTAGTTGTTACTAATTTTTTATAATAATTTAAGATCAAAAGTGAATACTAAATATACAGATTTAATAGATCAAACATTTCATTTCCCACAAGAGGAATTTCATACAGAAAACAACAAACTTTTTTGGCATGGTATTAACTTAATGGAATTAACTTCTAAATATGGTGCTCCATTAAAATTTACCTATTTGCCTAAAATATCAGAAAATATTAACAAGGCAAAAGGTTGGTTTCAAAAAAGTATGAAAAAACATGACTATAAAGGTAAATACTTTTATAGCTATTGTACAAAAAGTTCTCATTTTAAACATATTTTAAACGAAGCTTTAAAAAATGATATTCATATAGAAACTTCTTCAGCTTTTGATATTGACATTGTAAATAATTTAAAGAAAGAAGGCAAAATTAAGGATACAACCTATGTAATTTGTAACGGATTTAAACGTGATCAATACATTGAAAATATTGGTGCTTTAATTAATTCTGGACATAAAAATTGCATTCCAATTATAGATAATTTCGAAGAAATTGATTTAATTCAAGAAGAAACTAAGAAAAAGTTTAAAATTGGTATTAGAATTGCTTCAGAAGAAGAACCTAAATTTGAGTTTTATACTTCTAGGTTAGGTATTGGGTATAAAAACATCGTTTCTTTTTATGAGCGTGAAGTTGCTGATAATAAGAAAGTTGAATTAAAAATGTTGCATTTTTTCATTAATACAGGTATAAAAGATAATGCCTATTATTGGAATGAATTGATGAAATGTTTAAACGTCTACATCAACCTTAAAAAAGTTTGTCCAACTTTAGATAGCTTAAATATTGGTGGTGGTTTTCCTATAAAAAACTCTTTGGCCTTTGATTACGATTACGAATATATGATTGATGAAATTGTATATCAAATAAAAACAGCTTGTGATCAGGCTAATGTGGATGTACCAAATATATTTACAGAATTTGGTAGCTTTACAGTAGGAGAATCTGGTGCAGCGATTTATGAAGTTTTATATCAAAAAAGACAAAATGATAGAGAACGTTGGAATATGATTAACTCATCATTTATTACAACTTTACCAGATTCTTGGGCAATTAATAAACGTTTTATAATGTTGCCAATTAACAAATGGAATTTGAAATATGAGCGTGTTCTATTGGGTGGTTTAACTTGTGATAGTGATGATTATTACAACTCTGAACAGCATATAAATGGAATTTATTTGCCTACCTACGAAAAAGATAAACCTTTGTTTATTGGATTTTTTAACACAGGGGCTTATCAAGAATCTATAGGTGGTTTTGGCGGTTTGCAGCATTGCTTAATTCCACATCCAAAACATCTGTTGATAGATAAAGATGAAAATGGAAATTTTACTACAAAGATTTTTAAAGAGCAACAAAAAAGTAGTGAGTTACTCTCTATTTTAGGCTATGCAGATACAGCTAATAAATAAAAAGAAATAAGAAATATCCAAAAATAAAAAATGTTTTTCTACTCAAATTAATTAAATGAAAACAACTAAAAATTATGCAGGTATTCCACAAGAGTTTGGAAACTTGTCTACATCAAAAATTGTAATAATTCCTGTTTCTTATAATGGAACAAGTAATGCGCAGAATAGCGATGTAAGTGGTCCAGAAGCTTTTTTCGAAGCATCTGAGAATATTGAATTGTATGATATTGAAACAGACTCTGAAGCATTTAAAGAAGGTGTATATATTGCAGATGCAATTTCAGAAAACGATTCGCCAAAAAAAGTTGTAGAAGAAGTACATCAAACCACAAAAAAGTACATTAATAGAAATAAATTTGTAACTATTTTTGGAGGAGAACATTCTATTTCTATTGGAACTGTAAGAGCTTTTAATGAGTGTTTTAGCAGTTTATCTGTACTTCACATTGGTGCACATACAGATTTAAGAAAAGAATATGATGGTTCTAAATACAACAACGCTTGTGCAATGTACGAAGCAAATTCTTCTACCAATTTGGTACAAGTAGGTATTAGAAGTATGGATATTTCAGAAAAAAGAGAAATAAACTCAGACAAGGTTTTCTTTGCCCATGAAATGGCTGTTAACGAAGATTGGATGGATGATGTTGTAGATCAATTAAGTACGAATGTTTTTATTACATTCGATTTGCATGGAATAGACCCATCAATTATGCCATCTGTAACAAATCCTGAACCAGGAGGTTTGTTTTATTACGAAACTTTAGAGTTCTTAAAAAGAGTTTTTGATGAGAAAAACGTAGTTGGTTTTGATATGGTAGAATTAAATCCAAATAAAAACGACAAGTCTTCAAATGCTTTAGCAGCAAAATTATTCTATAAAATGTTAAGCTATAAGTTTGCTTCAAATGACGACTCTTATGATATTGGAAATGAAGATGATAACAGTGTCAACCCTTTTAGTAAATTGTCGAAATTTAAAAATGATGACGACGATTTTTAATCTAATTTAATGATAAAAACAATAGAAAATATAGAATTGCAGTATTTAACGATTGATGATTATCAAGACCTAAAACAAGCAATGATTGAGATTTATGCCAGTATGGAAAATACATATTGGTCAGAATCTCAAATAGAAAATTTAATTAAAAAATTTCCTGAAGGTCAGGTTGTTATTAAAATAAATGGCCAGTTTGCAGGTTGTGCACTTTCCATTATTGTAGATTACGATAGTTTTGATGAAGGACACACCTATGAAGATGTAACAGGTAATTTTAGTTTTAGTACTCATGACAAAGATGGTGATGTTCTGTATGGAATAGACGTTTTTATAAAATCGGACTTTCGTGGTTTACGTTTAGGAAGAAGATTGTACGATTACAGAAAAGAATTATGTGAAACCTTAAATTTAAGAGGAATCGTTTTTGGTGGTAGAATGCCAAATTATCATAAATTTTCTAAAACAATATCACCAAAAGAATATTTAGAAAAAGTAAAACGTAAAGAAATTTATGATCCAGTTTTAAACTTTCAAATCTCAAATGATTTTCATCCGTCGAAAATCTTAAAAGGCTATTTAGAAGGTGATGCCAATTCTGGAGAATTTGCAGTTTTATTAGAATGGGATAACATTTACTATCAGAAAAAATCTAAAAAAGCGACTACTAAAAAAACAGTTGTACGTTTGGGTTTAATTCAATGGCAAATGCGTTTGTATAAAGATTTGGAAGAATTAATGGAACATGCAGAGTTTTTTGTAGATTCTGTTTCTGCTTACAGATCAGATTTTGCAGTTTTTCCAGAGTTTTTTAATGCACCTTTAATGGCAGATAATAATCATTTGCCAGATTCAAAAAATAAAAAATAAAAATGAGCAAACCAATTACAAATTTTATAGAAAAATACTTTTTACATTTTAATGCAGCTGCTTTGGTAGATGCAGCAAAAGGATATGAAGCTCAATTAAACAAAGGTTCTAAAATGCTAGTTTCTTTGGCTGGTGCTATGAGTACAGCAGAATTAGGAAAGATTTTTGCAGAAATAATTCGCCAAGATAAAGTACAAATTATTTCCTGTACAGGTGCCAATTTAGAAGAAGATGTGATGAATTTAGTAGCTCATTCGCACTATAAAAGAGTACCTAATTATAGAGATTTAACACCACAAGATGAGTGGGATTTATTAGAAAAAGGCTTAAACAGAGTTACAGATACTTGTATTCCAGAAGAAGAAGCTTTTAGAAGAATTCAAGAACATATTGTTAAAATTTGGAAAGATGCAGAAGCAAAAGGCGAACGCTATTTGCCACATGAATATATGTACAAATTATTGTTATCTGGTGTTTTAGAGCAATACTATGAAATAGACATTAAAGATTCTTGGATGTATGCAGCTGCAGAAAAAAACTTACCAATGGTAGTTCCTGGTTGGGAAGATTCTACAATGGGTAACATTTTTGCTTCTTACGTTTTAAAAGGTGAGTTAAAAGCAACTACCATGAAATCTGGAATTGAATACATGACATTCTTATCTGATTGGTATACAGACAATTCTAAAAACGGAATTGGCTTTTTCCAAATTGGAGGAGGAATTGCAGGAGATTTCCCTATTTGTGTAGTACCAATGTTGTATCAAGATATGGAAAGAACAGACACGCCTTTTTGGAGTTACTTCTGTCAAATTTCAGATTCTACAACAAGTTATGGTTCTTACTCTGGAGCTGTGCCAAATGAAAAAATTACTTGGGGAAAATTAGATATAGACACACCTAAATTTATCATAGAAAGTGATGCTACCATTGTTGCACCGCTAATTTTTGCATATCTTTTAGAAATGTAATTAAAATGACATTTGTTTATTAAATTTTATTATTTTTGAAAATCAAAGAGCCCATTAAAATATACGTTATCTAGAAATTAACAGCTAAAAAAAATGAAAAGAGTAATCGTAGAATACGCAAAGTTAACCACAGACATATTAGATATGTTAATTGACAAATATCCTGATGGATATGATTATGGAGATATTATTTCTTTTAAAAATGCCAAAGGAGAAACTGTAAAAGCGATAGAAGTAAGAACAGATGATACTATTTACCTAGTTAAAATTAGTGATCGTTTAGAACAAACTATGGAAGATTACGCAGAAGACGAAGATTCTTTTGATGAAGATGCAGATATAGATGTAGATGATATTGAAGATGATGAAGATTAAAACTTTATAAATATTACTATAGATATTAAAAATAGCTCTGAATTTTCAGAGCTATTTTTGGTTTTGGTAATATCTTTATTTATTCTTAGTTACTTTGTTTAAAACTAAAGTTAGTTAATAAATCAAAGATATAGAGACCACAAGCATTTTCGTTAATTAGCTGTTACTAGAATTTTTTTTACACAATTTTGTGTGCAATCATTTATTAGGTAAGAGAGTAAAGTAAATCTATTAGTTGTTTGAACGTGGGAAGATGTTCTGTTTCATTTACCCTTTTTTCAAGCTGTTGGAAATAAGATTTTTCCATTACAATTGTTGGTTTTGATTTTCTATAAATTAAATTATGTTCTTTCAAAATTTCCCTAAAGTAAGAATAGTGAAAATGGGCTTTATTTCTATACAATGCCATTTTCTTCATTAATTCAGGGTCTTCTTCTATTATATTGTAATGTTCTATAAATTCTCTTAATTTTAAACCTACAGGTACTTTTTTTACTATTTTTTTGTTACCTAAAAACCAAGTTTCAATGCAGATATTCTGAACAACAAAATGTATTTCACAGTTTTCATTTAACTTAACTCCAGAATCAAAAATATGATTTTTTATTTCATCTATTCTGGCATCAACTCCAATTTCTTCTCCATCTAGACAAACTATTAGTTTGTCATAAATAGGGTTAGCATTAATGTTTTTTATTGCATTTACTGTATGATTGTAGATAGAAGGTATTCCACCACCAGAAAAAATATAATAACAATCTTGAGTGGCTTGATTTTCAAAATTAATTTCTGAATAATTAGGAAGCACATAGTTAATCCATTTAGGATATAGTAGAACTTCTGTTTTGTCACCCTCCAATATAAAGTATAAATTCATTTATGAAATACCTTGCTTATAAAAAGGGTGGTTTATTAAACTCATAAATCTATCATGATGAGAATTACCCATCTCAAATTCTTTAGCATCAAAAGTTTTTATTGTCCCCCCTTTTCTTGTTACAATTTTCCAATAATCAAATGGTATTTTATTGATAATGTATGGATGATGACTTGTTGCAATAAATTGAACATTGTTGTCATCATATATTAAATCTTCAGTTAGAACATCAATACAGTTAAGACCAAGACTATTTTCAAATTCATCAATTAAAATAACTGTACCTTCATTCCAGAGATACATTTCTGCAATATGAAGAAGTGTTCTCAACATACCTGAGGACATTCGATTATGAGGAATCCACTTTTGAACACCAATTTCTTTAATCTGTATGATGGTAGCTTCAAAAATAAAGTTAGATAATTCGTTATCTTTTATTGGTTCCACTTTTACATCTTCTACTTGAGGAAAAACATCAATAAAACGTGATTTAATCTCTTGAAATACAGGTTCCTCCATTTCGTAGATTAAAGCTAGTTTATCAAAAGTTTCTAATTCGCTTTCTTTTATTTGCTGAAAAGTCTTGTATTTGTTTTTTAGTTTTTCAATACTCAATCTGCTGAAACGAATACCTTCTTTTTCTGTATGGTCTCTGTATATGATTAATTTAAAACTTTCGTGAAGGTCAGAAATTAGTTCTTCCTCTTTTAAAATATTTATAGCACTTTCTGTGGAAATCAATTTTGGCATTTCATTGCCATTAAAAATAAATCTATTAAGATTTCTTTCAATTATTTTTTCCGAATTCAAAAAGATTTCTTCAAATACTATTTTTGGTTTTATTTCATCTTTACCAGAGTCGAAAAAATCTGTAATTAGTTCCTCTTTAGATTTAAGATTTTCAAATTCTCCTTTCCAATAGTAAATGTTACCTTTTAATGTTTCAAGTTCAACTTCCCATTTAACACCATTCTCATTACTTCCAGTTGCAATTTTTTTAAGAGCGTAAATTGAACGTAATATTTGAGTTTTTCCAACTCCAGAGACACCAACAAGAAGAGTTAGGTCGAAAAAGTTGATTTTTTCGAATCCCCATTCTTGTTCATTGTTAATATATTTGATTGACTTAAGTTTCATAACTCTAATTCTATTGAGGGAACAAATTTAACATTAATATTTCATTATCTTTTTATGTTGTTTTTAAATAGTTTACAACTTACCCTGATATGTATCGTTTTAATAAATTATGATCATAAATTAGCAAGTTCCGATTTTTTATCTAAAAAAACAAACAGGAAAACCCCCTTTTTTTTAAAACAAAAAAACCAAAACTATATAAGTTTTGGTTTATAAATTATCTGAAGGCATTGCCTTCTATTTCGCAGGCAATATTTTACCCAAACATTCTCCAAAACCAATTCGTACTTTATCATTTTTACAATGTGCACGCATAATTACAGTATCATTATCTTCTATAAATTTACTCGTAGTTCCATCTTTTAACGCAATTGGGTTTGTTCTACAAAAAAATCTTTACTAATTAAAACAACAAAATCAGGCAGTTTTAAATTGAGTTTCTCTTTTAGAATCTTATTATTATCTGTAATGTTTATTATCATCTTGTTTAATAAAATTTAAGAAGCTAATGGTTTTACTTGTATCTGACCACCAATAGCTTTTAATACTTTCATAATGGTTGCAAATTGTGGTTTTGCACCTTTAGATAATGCTTTGTATAAACTAGGTCTGCTTAAACCAGACTCTTCAGAAATTTTAGTCATTCCAATAGCTTTTGCAATATGTCCTATTGCAACAATAACATCTGCATTGTCTCCATCTTCTAAAACAGTGTTTAGGTATTCTGCTATCATTTCTTTGCTGTCTAAATAATCAGCAATATCAAATTTTGAAGTTTCCATATTTTATTTATTTAATGTTTTCCAAATCTCTTTGGCTTTATCAATATCTTTTTGTTGCGTAGATTCATCACCTCCAATTAATAAAATTATAATTTTACCTTCTTTTTCTTTAAGGTAAATTCTATAACCTTTTGCAAAATTTATTTTAAGTTCTTTAATTCCATCACCCACAAATTTATAATCACCAAAATGTGCGTCATTTTCTAATTTCTGAATTCTAAAAAGAATTTTAGCTTTTGCTTTAATATCTTTTAGTTTCTTAAACCATTTGTTAAATTCTTGTGTTTTTTCTATAAAGAACATAAAGTGTATCTAATTGAAGACAAATTTAATCTTTTTTATAATAATTTTTTAAAAAAATTGCATAAAAAAACCAAAACTATACAAGTTTTGGTTTAAAAATTATCTGAAGTCATTGCCTTTTTATTTCGCAGGCAATATTTTACCTATACATTCTCCAAAACCAATACGTACTTTATCATTTTTACAATGTGCACGCATAATTACAGTATCATTATCTTCTATAAATTTACGCGTGGTTCCATCTTTTAAAGTAATAGGGTTTTGTCCTTTCCAAGTCAATTCTAACATAGAACCGTAACTGTCTTTTGTTGGGCCAGATATTGTTCCAGAACCCATCATATCTCCAGCTTCTACTGGGCAACCATTTACTGTGTGATGTGCCAATTGCTGAGCCATGGTCCAATACATATATTTAAAATTCGATTTGGAAACTACAGTTTCTTCACCATTTTCTGGCTTTATACCTACTTGTAAATGAATATCGTAACTTCTTTTTCCTTCTTGTTTTAAATAAGGCAAAGGCTCATGAACTTGTTTAGGGTTGGCAACTCTAAAAGGTTCTAAAGCATCTAAAGTCACAATCCAAGGAGAAATTGTAGAAGCAAAGTTCTTACCTAAAAACGGACCTAAAGGCACATATTCCCAAGCTTGAATATCTCTTGCAGACCAATCGTTAAATTGTACCAAACCAAAAATGTATTCTTCTGCTTCTTCTATTGGTATTCTTTCTCCTAAAACATTGGCATCTGTAGTAATAAACGCCATTTCCAATTCGAAATCTAATAATTGTGTTGGGCCAAAACCTGGAGTATTGCTTCCTTCTGCAGGTTTGGTTTGTCCATAAGGTCTTCTAATTTTGGTTCCAGAAGGCACTATAGAAGAACTTCTTCCATGATAACCAACAGGAATATGCAACCAATTTGGCAACAATGCATTCTCTGGATCTCTAAATAAAGAACCTACGTTTGTAGCATGTTCTTTACTCGAGTAGAAATCTGTATAATCGCCAACAGCAACTGGCAACAACATTTCTACTTCATCCATTCTAAAAATAATTTTGTCTTTATGTACTGCATTATCTCTTAAAGAACCATTGGTTACATCAAAAACTTCTGCAATTCTGTTACGAACCAATCTCCATGTTTTTCTACCATCTGCAATAAAATCATTTAAATTATCTTGCAGAAACATATCGTCTGTTAAAGGAATTCCTTCAAAATAGCCCAATTGATGAAACGCCCCTAAATCGATGGCAAAATCTCCAATTCTACTTCCTATAGTAATAATATCATCTCTAGTGATAAAAACTCCAAAAGGAATATTCTGAATTGGGAAATCTGAATTTTCCTTTACTTTTAACCAAGATTTTCTTTTCGGATTATTTGCTGTGATAATCATTCGTGTAAATTTATATTTCCTCAAACCTACATAAATTTTTATCATTTTAAAACAATTATTTAATGAAAAATGTAATTTTAAGATTACTTTAATCTATTAAGAATAAATATTAATAACTTGTTGAAAACATCACAGAAATAGCTTCATTTAGAAATCGTTTTTATTTATTTTTGATGTCTTAATTAATTATACAAATAATGCAGATAGACAATCAAATTTTCGACTTAATTCAGGAGGAAAAAGAAAGACAATTAAATGGTTTAGAGCTCATAGCTTCAGAAAACTTTGTAAGCGATCAAGTAATGCTGGCACAAGGTTCTATTTTAACCAACAAATATGCAGAAGGTTATCCTGGAAAAAGATATTATGGAGGTTGCGAAATTGTAGACATTGTAGAGCAAATTGCTATTGACAGATGTAAAGAATTATTTGGGGCAGAATATGTAAATGTGCAGCCACATTCTGGTTCTCAGGCAAATACTGCTGTTTTTGCAGCGTGTTTAAAACCTGGTGATAAAATATTAGGATTCGATTTATCTCATGGAGGCCATTTAACTCATGGTTCACCTGTAAACTTTTCTGGTAAATTATATGAAACTTCTTTTTATGGAGTTGAAAAAGAGACAGGTGTTTTAAATTATGATAAAATTCAGGAAATCGCTACAGAAGAATTACCAAATTTAATTATTGCTGGTGCTTCTGCGTATTCTAGAGATATCGATTTTAAACGTTTTAGAGAAATTGCAGATTCTGTGGGTGCAATTTTAATGGCAGATATTTCACATCCTGCAGGTTTAATTGCCAAAGGTATTTTAAACGATCCTATTCCTCATTGCCATATTGTAACTTCTACAACGCACAAAACATTGCGTGGACCAAGAGGAGGAATTATTATGGTTGGTAAAGATTTCGAAAATCCGTTTGGAGAAAATTTAAAAAACGGACAACCAAAAATGATGTCTACTTTATTAAATTCTGCTGTTTTTCCTGGAAATCAAGGAGGGCCTTTAGAACATGTAATTGCTGCAAAAGCAATTGCTTTTGGTGAGGCTTTAACAGATGAGTTTTTAGAATATCAAATTCAAGTGAAACTAAATGCAGCAAAAATGGCTGCTGAGTTTGTAGCAAGAGGTTATAATTTAATTTCTGGTGGTACTGATAATCACTGTATGTTAATCGATTTAAGAAATAAAAATATTTCTGGAAAAGATGCAGAAATTGCGCTTGGTAAAGCAGATATTACTGTAAATAAAAATATGGTTCCTTTTGATGATAAATCTCCTTTTGTAACTTCGGGTATTCGTGTTGGAACGCCTGCAATTACAACTCGTGGTTTAAAAGAGCAAGACATGGTTCAAGTAGTTGCTTTTATTGATGAAGCAATACAGAATGCTGCTAATGAAGATAAATTGCATGAAATTGGAGAGCGTGTTTCAGAAATGATGAGCGCAAGAAGATTATTTGTAATGTAATTAATAAATTATTGATAAAAATAGAAGCATCAAGAAAAATCTTGATGCTTTTTTATATCTTTAAATTTGAAACACTTTTTTATGGATACTTATTTTATAGCAACAGTTTTAATATTTCTTTCAGCCGTTTTTGGTTATTTGAATGTAAAGTTTTTAAAAATGCCAAATACCATTGGTTTAATGATTATTACCATCATTTTTACTTTGGGTGTTTTGCTATTCAGTTATTTTGATCCTACTTTATTAAACTTAGAAAAATCCATAATTTCTAGCATCGATTTTAAATCGGTTTTGTTAGATGAAATGTTGAGTTTCCTATTATTTGCAGGCGCTTTACATACCAATTTCGAACAATTAAAAATACAACGTTGGCCAATTTTATTGTTTTCTACTTTAGGGGTTTTAACCTCTACCTTTTTAGTTGGAATTGGCATGTTCTATATATTACAAATTCTTAATTTTAATGTAGATTTTATTTATTGCTTGTTATTTGGAGCTTTAATATCTCCTACAGATCCTATTGCTGTTCTTGGAATTTTAAAAAAAGCAGGAGTTCCTAAAAATTTAGAAACTAAAATTGTTGGGGAATCTTTGTTTAATGATGGAGTAGGAGTTGTCGTTTTTTTAACCATTTTTCAGATTGCAAAAACAGGAATTGACAACACCACCACTTTTGATGTTTTTCAATTATTTGGACAAGAAGTGATTGGTGGAATTGCTTTAGGTGGTTTGTTAGGTTGGGTAACTTACCGACTTTTAAGGTCTATAGACGATTACGATATTGAAGTCATTATAACTTTAGCAGCAGTGATGGGTGGAACTGTAATTGCACATAAATTGCATTTATCTGCACCTTTGGCAATGGTTACTGCTGGTTTAATTGTAGGTAATGATACTGTAAGAGCTACTTCAATGTCTGAAATTACAGAAAAATATGTTGATAAATTTTGGGAATTACTAGATATTCTTTTAAATGCTGTTCTATTCGTTTTAATTGGTATGGAAATGTTGCTTTTAGTTTTCGAAGGTAAATATATTTTGGTTGGCTTAATAGCAATTCCGATTGTTTTAGTGTGCAGATATCTTTCTTTATTTATACCCATTACTATTTTTAAAAATAAATTAAATTTTGTACCAAAAACAAATTTAATTATGACTTGGGGCGGTTTAAGAGGCGGAATTTCTATTGCTTTAGCTTTGGGTTTATCAGCAGAAATGCATCGTGATTTATTTCTAGTAATCACCTATGTAGTTGTTGTTTTCTCGATAATTGTGCAAGGTTTAACTGTTGGCAAACTGGTAAATAAGTATAAACAAGAAGTATAAAAAAAAGCACCAAAATTTAATTTGGTGCTTTTATATTTATTTTAGAGGTTGATTATCAATTTTTAATTTTCTAAGCAATTTTATCTTTAGTTTTACCGAATTTTTCTTGAATTTCTCCCACCATTTTATCTAATTTACCTTTGTTATTAATGATTTTCTGAAATTTCAGTTAGCGAGTTAATTTATCAAGTATGGTTTTCTCAATTGATTTCTGCTTTTCTTTTAATTTCTCAATTTCTTCTAAATTTTTTCCAATTAAAACTTCTCTATGAGTACCTTCTAAAATTCTTGTTTCACTTGTATGAATCGTTTTTGTACCATCTTCATGTTCAGAACCACCTTCCAGTTGTTCTTCATGTTCTTTTAAATTTTGAGCCTCTTTACTTGTATCATAGAGTTTTTCGCTGTTATCATTCAACTTATCCTTGTTGTCTTTTAACTTGTCATTATTATCTTTCATGTTCATTGCTTTTATTTATTACTGTTAAAAATGATTATAACATTAATGTTAAATCTATTTTTAATATAAGCATTTTTTAACTCAAAAGCAAATTAATCTTCGGAAGTTGCTCTGTCTAATAAATTTTGATTGAAGGTTTTAGATGCAGTTGCTCCCAACTCTTTTATCTTTTCTACTTTTCTCACCAAATTCCCTTTACCAGTTAGTTTTTTCATAGAAGAGTCGTAACTACCTTGTACTGTTTTTAATTGATTTCCTACTTTAATTAAATCGTCTGTTAAATTTACAAACTGATCATATAAAGAGCCTGCTTGTTTTGCAATTTCTATAACATTTCTTTTTTGATTTTCTTGTCTCCACATAGAAGATACTGTGCTTAAAGTTGCCAATAATGTGGATGTAGAAACTAATACTACATTTCTGTCTAACGCCTCTAAATAGAGATTATTAACTTTGTTTAAGGCAATTAATAAAGCAGGTTCTATGGGTACAAACATTAACACATAATCTGGAGAATTAATTTCATACAAAGCATCGTATTTTTTTTCTCCTAAATCTTTAAAATGCTTGCGCAAACTTTCTATATGTTTCTTTAAAAACACTTCTTTTTGCAAATCATCTTCAGCACTAAAATAACTTTCGTAAGCGGTTAAAGAAACTTTAGAATCTACAATTAAATGCCTATTATCTGGAAGATTTATAATAAAATCCGGCTTTTTTAAGCGTCCTTCATCATCTCTATAACCACCTTGTGTGGAATAATGTAAGTCCTTGGTTAAATTGGCTTTTTCAAGTAATAATTCTAACTGAGTTTCACCCCAATCACCTTGTGTTTTACTGTCTCCTTTTAAAGCATTTGTAAGGTTTACAGCTTCTTTACTCATTTGTAAATTTAACTCTTTTAAATGCGTAAGTTGCTCTTTTAAAGCAGAATGCATACCTGTACTTTTTTCTTGAGTTTCAGAAACTTTCTTTTCGAAACTCTCTATTTTTTCTTTTAAAGGATTTAAAATATTAGTGATATTTTCTTTATTTTGATGTGTAAATTTTGTGGATTTATCTTCAAAAATTTTATTAGCAAGATTCTCAAATTCTTTGGTAAACTTTTCTTCTAATTTTAAGACTTCTCCTAATTTTTCATCAAAATTTTGTTGCAAATTTTTTAATTCAGAAGTTAAAGTCGATTTTTCTGATATTAAAATCTCTTTATCTTGTTGAATGTTTTTGACATCTTTTTGCAACTCAGTCACAGTGTTTTCAACAATTTCTTTAGATTGTTGCAACAAAGCAACTCGTTCTTCTAAAGTAGATTTCTCTTTTTCTATAAAAGTTTTTGCTTTTTCGAAGTTTAATTTTAACAATAGTTTCGAAATAAAAAAACCTATCAAACTAAAAATCAGTGCTATTAAAAAGTAAATTATCAAATCTGTCATCATTTCAAATTAAGTCCTTAAATTTATAACTTTTATAACCAAAATGAAACTCAAAAATTGAGTTTTAATAAAGATTTATGTAGAAAGGAACAATGAAAAAAATCGCAAGTTTTATTTTATTTACAGTTTTACGTTGGAGGTTGAATGGTGATTTTCCAAAAACACCAAAAAAGTATGTAGTAATTGCAGCCCCTCATACAAGTTGGGTAGATTTTCCGATTGCTATTTTAGCAAGAATGGCTTCTGGAGTTATGATTCATTTTATTGGTAAAGATTCACTTTTTAATGGACCTTTCGGATTTTTCTTTAGAGCTTTGGGTGGCACACCAGTAAATAGAAGTAAGAGCAGTAATTTGGTAGATGCTATTATTAAAATCTTTAACTCGAAAGAAGAGTTCAGATTAGGCTTATCACCAGAAGGAACTCGTAAAAAAGTTATAGAATGGAAAACAGGTTTCTATTACATTGCTAAAGGTGCAAATGTGCCTATTGTAATGGCTACTTTAGATTTTGAGAAAAAACAAATAAAAATTTCTGAACCTTTTTATGCGACCAATGATAAAGAGAAGGATTTCGCTTTTTTAAGAGGTTTTTTCTTGAATATTAAGGGTAAAAACCCTGATTTATCTTGACATTAAAAAATAGCAACTACTAATTTTTTACTAAAAAAAAGATAGCTATTTAATAAGTTGTAAATCCATCATTTTAATTTTTTAATTTGATGTTTTCAATTAATGAAAATGATTTGCAAAATCGTTGATTTACCAAAGAATCTCCAAAAATTTCTGTTTTTATCAGTATAAAATTAGATTCATTTATTTTGATAAAAGTGTTGCAAAATTGATAATTAAAACCTCTTTTTTTACCTTTATAGAGCATATAAATTGATGGTTTGTCTAAAAAGATAAATTCTTTTGATTTTATTTTAATCAAATTATTAGCCAAGTTTTCTTGCTCTTGTTTTAATAAAAAAGTCTCGTCAAAATTTATTCTATTGTTGATGTAAGTTACATCTAATAAAACTGTTTCTGTAAGTTGTTTGGTTGTATCTGCTGCAAATATCGATGATTGCACTTCATCTTGATATAAATTTATTTTCCAATTTTTTGGCAACTCAACTGAAAATAAATTTTTAACATCATCTACAACTTCTACATTATTAAAATTTGATGTTTCACAATTAAAATCATCAGTAATCTTAAATTCTTTTTGACAAGAAAAAAATAGGAGCGAGGCTATTAAAAAAAGAATATAATTATAGTTAGACACAGTTTTTACAGATTAATATTATTCTAAAACCAATTTTCCAATTTTTTCATTTCCACTTAACCAAGCAGTATTTTTATCAACAAATTTAATGGTGTAATAGCTATCTTTAGAAACTTCTTTCCAAGTAGCTCCAGCATCATTAGAAAAAGAAATTCCAGTTTTACCAACTGCAAAAACTTCTTGTCCATTTGTGTTTGGCACAAATTGTACACAGCTTTTATAATTCGGGTTTTTTCCATCAGCAACCAATTTCCAAGTTTTTCCACCATCTTTGGTAATTGCTTTGTTGGCTTTGTTTTCTAAAGGTTTAGAGTAATCTCCACCAATTACAATTCCATTATTTTTATCAACAAAATCCATAGAATAAATTCCTTGAGGACCATTTCCTTGAATAATGGGTGTTTCAAAAATTTGCCAAGTTTGGCCAAAATCTTCCGATTTTAGAATGCGTGCTTTTGTGCCTCCAGAAGCAATCCAAACTGTGCTTCCAATAGTTTTAATATTGGTGTTACTTGCAGCAAAAAAGGCTTCACCTTCTTCAAATTTTGGTAAAAACTCACAAGAAATTTTGTTCCAAGTTTTTCCTGCATCAGCAGTTAAAATAATAGATGCACAATCTTCTGTTGGATCTCCAACTGCAATACCATGAATGTTATCCTCAAAAAACTGAATGGCATCATAAAATACTTTTTCGTTTTTTTCAGAATAAACTAAAGTAGATTCTCCATCAGAAATTTTATACAACAAAGCTGGGTTTCCAATAGAAAGGGCAAAATAATCTTTTCCATTTTTTGCCAAACTTCTAAAATGGGGTATTATGGAATTTTTGTATTTTATAAATAAGGTATTCCAAATAGAGCCATTATCTTTTGTATAACCAATATCTCCATTAGAACCTGCATAAAAAAGGGTGTTCTCATCAATAACATGAATAGCCCTAATGCTTGTGCTATCTTTTTTAAATTCTTTAATTGTTACCGATGAAATATTTCTTGGTAAATAATCATTTTTGCAAGCAACATAAAAAACAATTATGATTATATATAGAAGTATTCTTTGCATTTTTAATATTTTTAACGAAAATAAACAAATCATTTTGAGTTAATGAAAAAAGCGTTGGTAATTTCTGGTGGAGGAAGTAAAGGAGCATTTGCAGGTGGCGTTGCACAATATTTAATGAAAAAAGAAAACAAAGATTACGATTTATTTTTGGGCACTTCTACTGGGAGTTTAATGGTTTCTCATCTAGCTTTGGGAATGTTAGATGAATTAAAAGAATTGTACACCAACGTAAATCAAAAAACTATTTTTAATAACAACCCTTTTAAAATTAAAAGAGTTGCTGGAGAAAAAGTGATAAGTATCAATCATTTTAACGTACTGATTAACTTTATTAAAGGTAGAAAAACATTTGGAGAGAGTAAGAATTTACATAATTTGATAAAGCGAAATATCACCAAAAATATGTATGAAGAAATTGTAAAAAGCCATAAAGAAATTGTGGTTACAGTTTCTAATTTAACTGCCAATCAAATTGAATATAAATCTAGTAATGATTGTACTTACGAAGATTTTTGCGATTGGATTTGGGGTTCTTGTAACTATGTTCCTTTTATGAGTATTCTCGAAAAAGATAGGCAACAATATGCAGATGGTGGTTTTGGATCTTTGGTGCCCATTAGAGAAGCTATTTTAAGAGGGGCCACAGAAATTGATGCCATTATTTTAGAAACCGAAGTTACTCAGTTTAACAGAATACCTTCTAAAAACCCATTTTCTTTGCTTTTTGATGTGTTCGATTTTATGCTTACGCATGTAGAAAGACATAATATTACTATTGGAAAATTAGCAGCAACCAATAAAAATGTAAAGTTAAATTTGTATTACACACCAACAGTTTTAACCACAAATTCTTTGGTTTTTGATCAAGTTATGATGCGAAAATGGTGGAAATCTGGTTTTAATTACGCGAAATCGAAACAGGAAGAATTAATGAGTGAATTTAGACCCGATGTTTTAACAGATCAAGAAATTGACGAGGGTTTGAGCGATGTTTATGATTTAAAATTAAAAATAATAACGAAATGAAATTCGGAAAAGTTGAGAATCCAGAAAAGATAGATTTTTCATTACCAGAAACAAATCCTAAAACGTTTGATATTTTATAGAAAGTTAATCAACCTAAAAAACTAATTTTTTTTGTAGAATCAGCAAAATGGAATAGACTAGATTTAAAAGGATTTTATCCTAAAGGAACAAAAGATGAATTAGAATATTATTCGCAGCAGTTTAATTCTATTGAGTTGAATGATACTTTTTATAGAAATTTTCCTGGGCTTCAATTTGAGAAATGGAAAGAAAAAACTCCAGATGGTTTTAAATTTTTTCCCAAACTAGGTCAGGAAATTAGCCATGGAAAACGTTTAAAAGATGTGGAAGAAGTTGTGAATTCTTATATTGAAAACTTTAGTAACTTGGAAGAAAAATTAGGAACTATTTTTGTACAATTAAATTCAAATTTTAGTCCTAAGAATTTTGAAGTATTGAAATATTTTGCAGAAAGTTGGCCTAAAAATATTCCTTTGGCTATAGAAGCTCGTCATAAAGATTGGTTTGCTTTTAAGAAAAAGAGTCAAAAATTATCACAACTTTTAGAAGATTATAATATTGCCAATGTTTTGGTAGATACTGCTGGCAGAAGAGATATGGTTCACAATAGATTAACAAATAACGAAGCTTTTATAAGGTTTGTAGGTGCAAATCATCCATTAGATTATAACAGGTTAGATGAATGGGTTTTAAAACTAAGAGAATGGGTAAATGCTGGTTTAGAGAATGTTCATTTTTTTATTCATCAAAATGCAGAAAAAGAATCACATTTATTAGCCACTCATTTTATAAAAAATATAAATGCCGAATTTGGTTTAGATATAAAAATTTCGAATCAATAGGAATAAAATCAAACCAATTTATACTAACAAAAAAATCCAGCTTTAGCTGGATTTTTTTAGTTATTTTATTACATCAACAAACATGTCATTACTTGCACGAGTTGCTAATTTTGAGTTGTAAATTTCTTCAGAACCGTTGCTTTTTTGTGTTTGAAATCCTTTTGCACCAGTAGAAATAAAAATTAAGGTTCTATCTAATAATGGGTCTGAACGTTCTCCAAGTATTCCCAAATTGCCATAATTTTCTGATAATTGAATTCCTGGCAAAGTAGTTCCAGGTGCAAATCCTAAAGGTACATTTACATTATCTTTATTAGAAATTTCAAAAACAATAGGCTGCATTGCATAAGTATGATTTGGATTTAAGTTACCTCCAGTTCTTCTAAAGTTGTTATCAGAATCGTATAAAGTGATAGAACCCACTTGTTTTCCAACTGTTTTTGTACCTATTAAATTCACATCAATATAAGAACGTAAAGAATTTATAACCAATTCTGATGCAGAAGCAGTGCTACCAGTTACTATAAAATAAACTCTTGTTAGCCCTAAACTATTAATACTTTCTTGTAAAACTACATTTCCATTGGCATCTGTATTTCTAATTTCATTTGTAAAATTATTTAGAAATATACTTGCAGGATTTGCAGCCATCACTTTCTCATTCCAAACTTGTTGCGAATATAATTGTCCTGTAAATTGTCCAGTAACCATGCCTCCAAGATACGTTGCTGTGTTTACAGAACCACCTCCATTGTAGCGTAAATCGATGATTAAATCGTTGATGTTTTCTCCTTTAAAATTAGCAAATGCTGCATTTAATTGTCCATCAAAATTTGCAGCAAATTGGTTGTATAGTAAATACCCTATTTTTTGTGTGCCATCTGTAATTACTTTAGAGATCGCAACAGGATTTTCTTGCAACTGACTTTTAGATAATGTAATCGCGGTTCCATTTGCTATAGGATTCCCATTATTATAATTTGCAAGACCTATAGTATAGGTTGTATTACTGCCAAAAAGTAAATCACCAAAATTTGTTTCTGTAAGTTGCATATTATTTACAGTAGTAAAGATCATACCTCTTGTAACATTCTCAGTTGAAGCCGAAGAATTAGGAACTACATAACGTACATATCCAAAAATATTGGTAGGATTGTCTCTATATCTCACCAAACCAAACTCCATTCCATTACTCAGATTTATACCTTGAAAAGAATTTTCTAAAGCAATATAATCATCAACAATAACAGAAAAACGATCTTCAGGTCTGTTTAATAAACTTTCAAATAAAATTTCTGGAGTTGCAAAACCAGATAGATAACTATTTAATTCGTTTTGATTGTTAAAGCGTCTATCTTGTAAATCTGAAATATTACCTTGCCATAGATAATAAGCATTTAAACCTTTCCAAACAAAGTCGTGCACTTCTAAATTTGTTGGAATATTATCTTCAGATTTTGAGCAACTTAAAGAGAGAATTAAGGTGCAAAAGAAAACTGCTTTATATAAGTTTTTACGAATCATAAATAATTTTTGTTTTAAACAATAACGCAATTTAATAATAATTGGTATTATTTTTATGGATTTGTAACAAATTAAAATGTTAGTCGTCGTAAATATGTAAACCTGATATAAGAGATGAAAAAATATCAGAAAAACAAATAAGAATAATGAACCAATCAGACTTTTTAAAAGTTGTTTTACCATTTAAAGATAAAGTCTTTAGACTAGCAAAAAGATTGTTAGTTTCTAGAGAGGAAGCAGAAGATGCTACGCAAGAACTTATTTTTAAATTATGGAAAAATAAAGACAAAATTGCTGATTATAATAATGTTGAAGCATTTGCAATGACCATGACAAAAAATTATTGTTATGACAGATTAAAAAGTAAACAAGCAAGTAATTTAACCTTAGTGCACAGTAATTACAAAGAGAAAGAAACGTCTTTAGATAAAAAATTGGAATATCAAGATAGTGTAAACCAAGTACACTTATTGATAGAAAAATTACCAGAACAACAAAAAATAATTATTCAATTAAGAGATATTGAAGAATATGATTTTGATGAAATCTGCAAAATGGTAGATATGAAACCAACAGCAGTAAGAGTAGCTTTATCTAGAGCAAGAAAAACAATAAGAGAAGAATTAATTAAAAAACACAACTATGGAGTTAGCTAACATAGAAAAATTAGTAGAAAAATACTTAAATGCAGAAACTACTTTGCAAGAGGAGGCAGCCTTAAAACACTATTTTAAAGAAGGTTCTGTTGCTCCACACTTACAAGAGTATGCGTATATGTTTAATTATTTTGCGATTACAAAAGATGAAACGTATACAAAAACCATAAAGTTAGAACCTAAAAAATCGAATAAGAGAAACTTTAAATGGTTATCTGTAGCAGCATCAGTAGTGCTTTTATTTAGCGTATTTATTGGTCAACAAGAATACAAAGAATATCAGCAAAGAAAAAAGGCAGAACAAATTTATGCCCAAATAACGAAAGGATTTGAATTGTTGTCTACAAATCTTAAAAAAGGAGAAGATGCAGTAGCACAATTGTATATCCACGAAAACACCGTAAACAGAGCATTAAAATAAACCAAGTAAAAATTAGTAAAACCAAGTAAATTAGAAATTATGAAAAAAATAATAGTATTAGTTGCGTTTGTATTAGCACCAATGTTGTCAAACGCACAATCGATCTTCGATAGTTTAGAAGATATGGATGGAGTAGATATGGTTGTAGTAACCAAAGATGCATTCGAGTTATTAAACAAGTTTAAGCCAAAAAACACGGATGGAAAAGAAAATGAAGTAATGCAAGCTTTTGAAATGATTAACGAGTTAAACGAATTTAAAATGTTTTCTACAAAGAATTTAGACATAGCAACAAAAATGGAAAACATGGTAAATTCAGCAATAAAAAAATCTAATTTAACGCAGTTAATGCGAATTAAAGAAGACGATTCTCGAATTAAAATCTATGTAAAAGCAACTAAAAACAAAGACTACGTGAGCGAAGTTTTAATGTTTATAAAAGGGATAGACAAAAAAACGAAAGGAGTGTCTGAAGCAATGGTGATGTCTTTAACTGGCAACATAGACATTAACAAGATGTCTGAATTTACAGATAAGATTGTAAAAGAAAATCAATAAAAATAAGAGTTCAAAGTCGGGTTTTTAACCTGACTTTGAATTAATTAAAACATATAAAATGAAAAAATTAACCACAATATGCTCTTTGGTGTTTTTAGTACTTTTTGCAAGTTCTTGTAAAAACGAAAAATCTTTACAAAGTTATTTAGTAGATACTAGTGGAAAAGAAGGTTTCTATACAGGAGATTTACCCATAAGCTCTGTACTTTCTGCAAAAGCTGATGTTTCTGATGATGTAAAAGAAACAATGAAAAGTATCAAAAAAATAAACATTGTTTTTTTGCCAAAAACAACAGAAAACACAACAGCTTACGAAACTGAAAAAGCGAAATTAAAAAACATTTTCACAGATAATAATGATTATGTAAATCTAATGTCGATGAAAATGCAAGGCATGAACGTAAAAATTTATTATACAGGAAATACAGATTCTATAGACGAAGTGATCGCTTTTGGTTATGGAGATGAGGCTGGAGTGGGAGTTGCAAGACTTTTAGGAGAAAACATGAATCCTGCAAAAATTATGGAAATGATGAACAGTATGAAAATGGATGGCAGTAGTTTAGAAAGCTTTGCCAAAAACTTTGGCAACAAATAAATTATTTGTTTAAAATTTTTAAGCTGAACATAAAGAATTAAAATCTTTATATTCAGCTTTTTTTTACATTCAAATGAAACTCATCCTTCATTATTCTATTTTTTACCTCAATCAAAACTTCCCAATCATTTTTAACTGCTCATTAACAGCTACTATCATCATATTTATTACTTTTGAGTCTTGAAGAAAATAACCTTTATGAAGTTTCAAAAAATAGTATTTGTTTTATTCGCATTCTTGTCCAACGTTTGTTTTTCGCAAATAACAAGTAGCTATAAACCAGAGAGAGAAAAAATTCACAATTTAGTGCACACAAAGTTAAAAGTAGATTTTAATTTTAGTGATAAAACCATGAATGGTGAAGCTTGGATTACTGCAAAACCTCATTTTTATAGCACAGATAAAATTACATTAGATGCAAATACCATGTTAATTCATGAAGTTTCTCTAAATAATAGAAAACTGACTTATTCTTATGATGATTATGATTTATTGATAAACCTGCCAAAAACTTATCAAAAAGACGAAGAATTTACGGTTTACATCAAATATACAGCACAACCAGAAAAGGTAAAAGACGAAGGTAGCAAAGCAATTACAAGTGCTAAAGGTTTGTATTTTATAAATGCAGATGGTATAGATAAAAATAAACCTACCCAAATTTGGACACAGGGTGAAACAGAAGCCAATTCTGCTTGGTTTCCTACTATTGATGCACCAAATCAGAAAACATCGCAAGAAATTTATATTACGGTTCCTAATAAGTTCGAAACCCTTTCTAATGGAGAATTGGTAAGTCAAACTAAAAACGGAAATCTCAGAACCGATTATTGGAAATTCGATCAAAAACATGCACCTTATTTAGCATTTATGGGCGTTGGCGAATTCGAAATTGTCAAAGATTTTTACAAAAATATTCCTGTAAATTATTATGTAGAAAAAGAATATGCATCGTATGCAAAAGATATTTTTGGCTTAACTCCAGAAATAATTGGCTTTTTCGCTAACAAATTAGGTGTAGAATATCCTTGGAACAAATACAGCCAAATTGTAGTGAGAGATTACGTTTCTGGGGCTATGGAAAACACCACAGCTGTGGTTCATGGAGAACAAGCTTACCAAAAACCAGGACAATTAATTGATGAAAATGTGCAAGAAAATACGATTGCTCACGAAATTTTTCATCATTGGTTTGGCGATTTAGTAACCACAGAAAGTTGGTCTAACATTACTTTAAATGAATCTTTTGCCAATTATGGCGAGTATTTATGGATTGAGTATAAATACGGAAAAACAGCTGCAGAAATGCACTATTTTGAGGAAGTAGAAACCTATAAAAACGGACAGAATGAAACCAAAGATTTGGTTCGTTTTAAATATGATGACAAGGAAGATATGTTCGATTTGGTAAGCTACAATAAAGGTGGAGCCATTTTACATAATTTAAGAAATTATTTAGGTGATGATGCTTTTTTTAAGGGTTTAAACAGATATTTAAACACTTATAAATATAAAACTGCAGAAGTACATCAATTAAGATTAATTTTTGAAGAATTGACAGGTAAAGATCTGAATTGGTTTTTCAACCAATGGTATTTTGGTGCTGGGCATCCTAACATCGAAATTTCTTACGATTACAATACTTTAAGAAAAACAGTTACTGTAAACATCATTCAATTACAAGGAGAAACGTTTCAGTTTCCTTTTGCCATAGATATTTTCGAAGGAAATAAAAGAACCAGACACAATGTTTTTGTGGAGGCAAATGATGCTTCTTTTACATTTCCATATAACAAGCAACCTAGTTTAATTCAGGTAAATGCAGACAATGTTTTAATTTGTACTATTTATGAAAACAAGATTTTAAGTGATTATATTTTTCAGTTAAAAAATGCAGACAATTATGCGCATAGAAGAGAAGCACTGTTGCAAGTTGTAAAAAGGCAAGAAGATAAAGATGCTTTCAATGCAGTTGTAGATGCGTTAAAGGATGAATCCTATAAAATTAGAATGTTGGCTTTGCAGCAAATAGATTTGATTAACAAATCTTCTAAAAAAGATGCCATTAGAAAAATTATGCAAATGGCAAATAACGATTCAAAAACTGTTGTTCAAGCAGAAGCCATAAATACTTTAGGGAAATTAACAGACCCAGAATTAAAATCTATTTTTGCAAAAGGTTTAGAAAGTAAATCGTATTCGGTTTTAGGAAAGTCTTTGGTTTCTATGTATTATGTTGATAAAGAATTGGCTATAAAAAAATCGAAAGAATTACCAGACGAAGTTCGTCAAATTTTAGCAACACCTCTAACACAGATTTTTATCGAAGAAAAAGATGAGTTAGAATTGCCATTTATTGCAAAAACAGTTGTTTCTGGCATGTTTTTAGCAAATGACGATGCTACAAAAGTCTTATATCAAAAAGCGTTTAAACAAATTTCTGAAAGCAATAACTCAGAAGCAATTCAGAATGTAGTTGATGATATGGTTGTAAAAGGGAAAGAGTTCAAAGCCTTTAATTTCGATAAAGTTTGCATAAACTTAATGCGCACAATGATTGACGATCAAAAGAAAGCCAATAAATCGAACAGAGACAGAAATACAGAAATTATTAAAAAAGCAATGGCGAAGTTGTTGTAGATTTTTAAATAATTAGCTAGCGTTCTTGTATAAGAATAGTAGGGCAGTTAAAAAGCACTTTGTCTCGGTTTATTAATGAGCTAAATATAAATATTTCGTGTTTAAATTTCTTTAAATGCTAAATTTTATATTTAGCGGACTTTGTAATTACACAGACTTTGAATTTAACACAAACGCCCTATGTTTTTTATATATTGTTAGCGGTAGTTTATTATTCCATCAAATTAGTTTCGATTGATTATCAGTTATTTATATTTTGTTGTGCTTGTTGATATCAAATAACCATCAAATAAGAATTATGCCCAAAAAGGAATGTATTTTTTATATTTTCTCGAATTACTTTCAGGGTCATCTTCCTTTATAACATTATCGTTTAAGGCTTCTTTGATTATTCTTGAAGCAATTGCTGAATTTTTACTTTCTATTATAAATCGCTCTCTTAATGATTGGTTAGTCATTTTGTCGTTTGAGACATATCTTAAGCAACAATGTTGATAACAAGCTCTTATTTTATCTTTTTTGTCCATTTGATTCAAAGTTTTATAAGAGTACATTATAACTTTAGTATGTTTTTCTTGAATTAAAATATCAGGAGCTGGTAATTGATAAATTTCATTGTAAAAAATAACTTTATCAATTCCACTACCTTTCTCTTCACAAATCCCTAGTCGCCTCATTAAGTCAGCCAATATGTCATTTCTAGATTGGTATTCATCAATAAAACGTTCTGGAGTAATTAGTGGTATTCCTGGGTTTGTAATTTCAATTCTATCAGAAAAAATCTCAACCATAGGAAAACCTTTTTCCTCAAAATCTTGATGGATTATAGCATTTGCCAATAATTCACGAACTGCTATTTCAGGATACATTCTTCTGTCATCTCTAAATGCTTTTCCTATTTCTTCATTTGCCGGTAATTGACTATTAACCCAGTCAATTAATCCTTGATAGCCTGTTACATATCCCTTACCTCCAATTTGTTCTCTTACAGTTTCAATTTTATTATTGTGTTTATATACTATAACTCTAATTGCTTTTCTTTTTAGGTCAGGGAAATCTTCTAGGTTTTTGGCAAATAATATTGCTCCTAAATTTGTTATTGAAAATTTGTTTGACTTTTTATTGATTAATTTTTCTGAAACAAACTTATCAATTACACCTTGTCTATTAGAAGGGTATGGAAGTTTTAATAAGTCAAAATAGGATTGTGTGTCTAATAGAGAAACAACAACATCTGCGTCAATGTTCTCTTTAGCTAATTGAAGTTCAAACTTAATATTATCTTTTCTATTCCAAATTTTAGTTTCTTTGTCTGGGAATTCTTTAAGTAATCTAGTGTAGCTTCCTATTCTAATATATGCTTGGTTAAGAAATTTTACAGGTCTATTAACTGCTGAAGGAATTACGTACATACTAATAAATATACCCTCTGAGTATTCAAATTCGTACGTTTTAAAATCAATTCTTGGGTCAAGTCTTTGGGTTAACCAGTTTTCTAATTCTTCATTACCTTTTGTTGCTGATTTTACTCTAAAAGTAGTTCCTTTAATGTTATGGGTTTTATCCTCTACTCCAAAAATGAGAAATCCGCATGGTTTTTTACTTAAACAAGCACCATTAGCTAATGCAGAAATTCTTTCTCCAATTTCTTCGTTAGAATGAAAGTTTAATTTAAATTCAAGCCATTCGGTTTCCTGCGAATAACTCACAAGCTCTTTTATAAGTGATTTTAGTTCTATTTCTGTCATTTGTCAAATAAGTATCAAATAAGAAAGTGTTGTTAGATAAAGGTTTATCTGTTGTACTGTGCAAAGATACGTTATTTTGTCAAATAAGATTATCGGTGTTAGTTTTTAATTACCGCTAACTTATAACCTGATATAAAATCGTTTCAATGTCTTATATCAATAGTTAGCTAAATTAGTTTTTTTAAAGTAAAAAATCAACAGGAAAAACACCCTTTTTAATAAATTTAAGACTAAAACGAATCTAAAAAAAACCAACTGTTTTTTTTGTAATAGTTTCTATTTCACATAGTATCTTTGTGATTCATCAAATTTTATGTCTGTAAACGTACTTTTAATAACACCACCTTTTACGCAATTAAATACGGCTTATCCTGCAACTGCCTATATTAAAGGGTTTTTAGGCTCTAAAAATGTAAAAGCAACTCAAATGGATTTAAGTATCGAGTTGTTTACAGCCGTTTTTACCAAAGATTTTATATCAGCAATTTTTAAACAAGCTGAAATGTTAGGTAATAACGATTTTCCTTTGGTTAATCAACAAAAAGATGCATACATCAATAAAGTAGATGTTGTCATGAATTATTTGCGTGTGCAAGAAGTAACAGCAGCCTATCAAATTGCACAAAAACACTTTTTACCTCAAGGTCATAGAATCATCAAACTAAAAAATAATTTAACATCAGAATTTGGAACGTTAGGCATTTTAGACAAAGCAAAACATTTGGCAACTTTGTTTGTGGAAGAGTTAGGCGATTTTATAAACGCTAACGTAGATGAGTTTTTCTCGTTTACAAGATATGCAGAACAATTAGGCAGAGCAGCTTCTAGTTTTGATCAAATTGATGAATATTTACAATTCGAAACCACCTTGATAGAAGATGAAATGCTGTATTTGTTGGAAGAACAAATAAAAAAAGATGCTTACGATTTAGTTTGTTTTACCATTCCTTTTCCAGGCAATTTATTTTCTGCTTTAAGATGTGCTCAGTTTCTTAAAACTGAGTTTCCAAATCTTAAAATTGCTTTTGGTGGTGGGTATTGCAACACAGAATTAAGACGATTATCAGATCCAAGAATATTTAATTATATCGATTTTATAACCTTAGATGATGGTGAAGGACCCTTATTAAAAATTACGGATTTTTTAGCCGGAAAAATAGGAGAGGAGCAACTAGAAAGAACGTATATCTGCAAAAATAAAAAGGTTGTTTATATTGATAAAAAACCAAATACAATTTTTCATCATAAAAATTTGCCAGCTCCAAGTTATGTGGGTTTGCCAACTGAAAAATACTTGTCTTTTTTAGATGTGATGAATCCAATGCACAGAATGTGGTCTGATGGAAAATGGAATAAACTCACCATTTCTCATGGATGTTATTGGAAACAATGCTCTTTTTGCGATGTAACTTTAGATTACATTGGCAATTATCAAAACACCACTGCAGATGATTTGGTGAATAAAATTGAGCAATTAATATTGGAAACTGGGATTACAGGTTTTCATTTTGTAGACGAAGCTGCACCACCAAAAATGCTCAGAGCTTTGGCAAACAAATTGATTGAAAGAAAAGTGTTTATTACTTGGTGGACAAACATTCGTTTTGAAAAAACATTCACCCCAGAATTATGTGAATTGTTAGCTAAATCTGGCTGTATAGCTGTAACTGGAGGTTTGGAAGTAGCTTCAGATAGATTGTTAGAAAAGATGAAAAAAGGGGTTACTATAGAACAAGTTGCGAGAGTTACCAAAGCTTTTTCTAATGAAAATATCATGGTTCATGCCTATTTAATGTTCGGTTTCCCAACAGAAACTGCACAAGAAACCATTGATTCTTTAGAAGTTGTGCGTCAATTGTTTAAAAACAGATGCATTCAGTCTGCTTTTTGGCATCAGTTTGCGTGCACGAGTCATAGTCCTGTAGGCAAAAATCCTGATAAGTTTGATATTAAAATTATAGGTCCAAAATTCGAGGGTTTTGCAGAAAATGATTTGTTTCATGAAGACCCAACAGGAGCAGAGCATCATTTATATAGTAAAGGTTTAAACTTGGCTTTAAGCAATTATTTAAATTATAAAGGTTTTGAGATTCCTTTAGATACCTATTTCGATTTTAAAGTGCCAAAAGTTACACTAAAACCTAATTTGATTGCAAGTTTTTTGAAGAGTTAATTATTGCATTTAAAAGTTTCTTTTAATAAGAATTGATGTGGAAATTTGTTAAAAAAATTCATTTAAAATTTTGTCTAAAACGAATTGATTTATTTTTCTTTCTAAACTTCCAACTTCCAACTTCCAACTTCCAACTTCCAACTTCCAACTTCCAACTTCCAACTTCCAACTTCCAACTCAGAACTATTTCTTATACTCATCAAAAGTTCCATCTGCATAAAAAACGACTATTTTTTCAATTCTTTTTTTATCACTAGAAATTTCATTTTCTGAAAATAAAGATGGAGTAGAAGTAGGGTTTTCTGTCACTATGTTTTTAGGAAAAGTACCTTTTCCATTTAACAACCAATGAATATCTACATCATTAAATTCGGAAGTTATTTTCAAAATAAAATCCAAACTAGGTTTATTTCTGCCAGATAAAATATGCGAAATACTTGAACGTTGAACACCGATTTTATCTGCAAATAAGGACGCAGATAAATCGTGATAATCCATTACTTTTTTAATTCTAGCTGTAAATTCTGTACTGTTTATCATTGTAAAAAAATATTGCATTACAAATGTAAATCAATAAAAATCCCTATCAAAATATATTGTTTTTTAATTTTTTAAAATAAAATATATATTAAATAAATACTTTAAATGAAATTTATAAATAATTGAAAAATAATAATTTAAATGTAAAATATAATATTCTATAAATTTGATTTATTTGCAAACTTAAATCTTAATGACAAAAGACAATTCTTTGTTTACAAAAGTAACAAAACTTGGCTTTTCAGATGTTTACATTTGTAAAATCTTACAGATTTACATTTGTAACAATACAATTGGATGCTAGTTTGCAATCATGTAAATTTGCTTTTCTAAATGTTATCAACCGTGAGTAATTTAACACCAAAATTTTTAAAAGAATTTTTTAATCTTCATAAGGAAACTTCATTATTTGGAAAGTGGATTACTTTTAATGATATTGAAAAATTATTTGAAAAACACAAGGTTGTTTTTGTAATAAATCAACTCGGTTTTTCTGAACAAGAAAGACCTATTTATACTTTGAAAATTGGCTCAGGTAAAAAGAAAATTTTATTGTGGAGCCAAATGCATGGAAATGAAAGTACAGGAACCAAAGCTTTATTTGATTTGTTTAATTGCTTTTCGAATTCAACTTCAGAAGAATTTAAAACCATTTTAAAAGAATGCACGTTGCTTTTTATACCGATGTTAAATCCTGATGGAGCAAAAGCATATACAAGAGTAAATGCAAATAATGTTGATTTAAATAGAGATGCTGTTGATAGAGTAGCGAAAGAAAGCAAACTTTTAAGAACTGTTTTAGAAGAATTTAATCCACAATTTTGTTTCAATTTACATGATCAGAGAACCATTTTTGGTGTGGAAGGCACAAAGAACCCAGCAACTATATCATTTTTAGCACCTTCAGAGGAAGAAACAAGGGCTTTAACAGAAGGCAGAAAGCAAACGATGAACGTTATTGTAGCAATGAATGATTCGTTACAACAAATGATTCCGAATTTTGTAGGCAGATACACAGATGAGTTTTATCCAACAGCGACTGGCGATAATTTCCAAAAATTAGGTTACAATACTATTTTAATAGAATCTGGACATTATCCAAATGATTATCCAAGAGAAATTTCAAGAGAATATACCTTTTATGCTATTTTGCAAGGATTGCATCATATTGCAATTTCAAATGATTTTACAAAGTATACTGCATATTTTAAAATACCTAATAACGAAAAAATATTCTTTGATGTAATTCATCGAAACTCAGCTACAAAAAAAGTAGAAGCCTATCAATATGTAGATAAAATTATCGACGAACAATTAGTGTCAAAATTAGAAAAAGTAGATGAAATTGACTTGAAAGGTAAAATAGGACATAACGAAATCGTTTTCGAAGGTAATATTATTTAAGTATTTGTTAGCTTTATGCTTGTTTAGTTAAATTTAATTCATAAATTTGTATGAGAAATTGAATAATACATAAAAAATGAAAAAATTTATCTTAGACGAGATTGATCATCAGATTTTAGACATCTTAATCGAAAATGCAAGAACGCCATTTACAGACATTGCAAAACAACTTTTAGTTTCTGCAGGAACCATTCACGTTCGTGTAAAAAAAATGGAAGATGAGGGTATTATTCAGGGTTCTACTCTAACCTTGAACTACGAAAAAATGGGTTATTCTTTTATAGCACATGTGGGTGTTTATTTAGAGAAAACTTCGATGACACAAAGTGTGATAGAAAATTTAAGAAAAATACCAAACGTTACTGTTGCATATGTAACAGCAGGTAAATACAATATTTTCTGTAAAGTGAGAGCAAAAGGCACAAACGATGCTAAAGACATTATTTATAGAATAGACGATGTTCCTGGAGTGAACAGAACTGAAACTATGATTGCTTTAGAAGAAAGTATTAATGATAAAAAACGTATGATGCACGCTATTTTTGCAGATTTATAAACCGAATGAATCAACGATATTAAAAAGTCCTTATCAATTAAAATGATAAGGATTTTTTTATGCAATAAAATTCTTTATATGTATGTTTGTTACTATTACGAAATATATAATATATGTCTTCCAAAATTGAATATACTTTAAATTCAGAGCTCGATAATTCAACCTTATTATATTTATACAAAAGAATGCTAAAACCTCGTTTAATTGAGGAAAAAATGTTAATTCTTTTACGACAAGGGAAAATTTCTAAATGGTTTTCGGGTATTGGACAAGAAGCTATTTCTGTAGGAGTAACTTTAGCTCTAGAAAATGATGAGTATATTTTACCTATGCATAGAAATTTAGGTGTATTTACTTCTAGAGACATTCCTTTGCATCGATTATTTTCTCAATGGCAAGGAAAAATGAATGGGTTTACAAAAGGTAGAGATCGAAGTTTTCATTTTGGTACTCAAGATTATCATATAGTAGGTATGATTTCTCATTTAGGACCACAATTAGGCATTGCAGATGGAATTGCTCTTGCCAATAAATTAAAAAATAATAACAAAATTTGCGCTGTTTTTACAGGTGAAGGAGGTACAAGTGAAGGTGATTTTCATGAAGCTTTAAACGTGGCTTCTGTTTGGAGTTTACCTGTTTTATTCTGCGTGGAAAATAATGGATATGGATTATCAACTCCTGTAAATGAGCAGTTTAATTGTATAAATATTGCTGATAAAGGAATTGGTTATGGAATGGAAAGCCATATTATTCATGGTAACAATATTTTAGAAGTTTACACTAAAATAAATGAATTGGCTAAAAGTGTACGTAAAAATCCAAGACCTATTTTATTGGAGTTCAAAACTTTTAGAATGCGAGGCCATGAAGAAGCAAGTGGTACAAAATATGTTCCTCAAAATTTGTTAGATAATTGGGCAGCCAAAGATCCTATAGAAAATTATCAGGAATTTTTAAAAAATAAAGGGGTACTTACTGAAGAAATTGAAGTTTCTTATAAAGAAGAAATTGTTCATGAAATTAATGAACATCTTCAAATTGCGTTCGATGAAGAAAAAATAATCCCCAGTTTAGAAACAGAGTTAAATGATGTTTATAAATCGTTCGATTATCAAGAAATAGAGCCTTTATCAACCAAAAAAAGCATACGTTTTATAGATGCTATTTCTGATGGATTAAAATTATCGATGGAAAAACATGCTGATTTGGTAATTATGGGACAAGACATTGCAGAATATGGAGGAGCTTTTAAAATTACAGATGGTTTTGTAGAAAAATTTGGTAAAGAACGTATTATAAATACACCAATTTGCGAATCTGTTATAGTTTCTGCGGCTTATGGCTTATCTGTTAATGGCGTGAAATCTATTGTAGAAATGCAGTTTGCAGATTTTGTTTCATCAGGGTTTAATCCTATTGTAAATTTATTAGCAAAATCGAATTATAGATGGTCTCAAAATGCAGATGTTGTTGTGAGAATGCCTTGTGGAGCAGGAGTGGGGGCTGGCCCTTTTCATAGCCAAACCAATGAAGCTTGGTTTACAAAAACACCAGGTTTAAAAGTAGTATATCCTGCATTTCCTCAAGATGCAAAAGGTTTGTTAATTAGTGCAATTAACGATCCAAATCCGGTGTTATTTTTTGAACACAAAGGTTTGTATCGATCTGTTTATCAAGATGTTTCTGATGATTATTTTACTTTAGAAATAGGGAAAGCAGCATTGTTAAAAGAAGGAACTCAATTAACAATTATAAGTTTTGGAGCTGCAGTTCATTGGGTTTTAGAAGCATTAGAAACTTTAACAGCGATTTCTTGTGATGTAATTGATTTAAGAACTTTACAACCTTTAGATACAGAGACTATTTATCAATCAGTAAAAAAGACAGGAAAAGCAATTATTGTGCAAGAAGATTCTCTTTTTGGTGGAATTGCAAGTGATATCTCAGCATTAATTACAGAGAATTGTTTTGAATTTTTAGATGCGCCAGTAAAACGTGTGGCAAGTTTAGAAACACCAATTCCATTTCAATCAGATTTAGAAAAACAATATTTAGGGAAATCAACCTTAACAAAAGCGATACAAGAAATCCATAATTATTAATTATATTTAGCATCCGAATAAAAAACAACTCATGAATAACAAACAAATTATATTTAAAAAACGTCCATCAGGAACTCCAGATGCAGATACTTGGCAATTACAAACAAACCCAATTCCTGAATTAGAAGAAGGAGAAATTTTAGTGCAACATCATTATATTTCTTTAGATCCTGCAATGCGTGGTTGGATGAATGATACCAAATCATATATTCCTCCTGTGCAAATAGATGATGTAATGAGAGCTGGTTCTATTGGAAAAGTGATTAAAAATAATGGAAATCCAAAATTTGAAATTGGTGATGTAGTTACAAGTTGGGGTGGAGTGCAACAATATGCAATTACAAATGGAGATGGTTGGTATAAAGTAGATACACGTTTGGCGCCAATGCCAATGTATATTGGTACTTTAGGAATGCCAGGAATGACAGCGTATTTTGGAATTACTGAAGTTGGTAAAATTAAAGATGGTGATATTGTTCTAGTTTCTGGAGCTGCAGGTGCTGTTGGAAGCATCGTTGGACAAATTGCAAAAATTAAAGGATGCACAGTAATTGGTATTGCTGGAGGACAAGATAAATGCGATTATCTAATTAATGAATTAGGTTTCGATGATGCTATAAATTACAAATCTGAAAACATTTATACAGCTCTAAAGAAAAAATGCCCAAAAGGAATTGATGTGTATTTTGATAATGTTGGAGGTTTAATTTTAGATGCAGCTTTAAGTAAATTAAGAATGCATGCAAGAGTTGTTATTTGCGGAGCAATTTCGCAATACAATAATAAATCGAAAATTGATGGCCCAAGTAATTATTTGACTTTATTGGTTACACGTTCTACAATGCAAGGAATGGTTGTAATGGATTACTCTAAAGATTATGGGAAAGCTGCAAAACAAATGGGAATTTGGATGCAAGAAGGCAAACTTAAATCTAGAGAAGATATTTACGAAGGCATAGAAAACTTTCAAGAAACTTATAATAGATTATTCTCTGGTGATAAAAACGGAAAACTAGTTTTAAAAGTAATAGAGTAGTAGTGGAACAAGAGTATTTTTTTCAATGCCCATATTGTTGGGAAGAAATTTCGATGATTTTAGACAGTAGTGTAAGGCAACAAACTTATATCGAAGATTGTGAGGTTTGTTGCAACCCTATAGAAGTTTCTCCAACTTTCGAAAACGGGGAACTCATTGGGTTCGATTCGCAGTCTATTGAGCAATAGTAATTACACAGAGAAACTCAGAGTAAGCGCAGAGATTCACTGAGTTTTTTTTAAAAAAAATCTCTGTGAATCTCTGTGTTTTTTTCTTTTTGAAACTCTGTGAAATAATAGTTTTATAAAATCGGATTTCTCCAATCAAATTCCTCAAATAAAGAAATCCAATCATTAGGAAAAGATGCTTTTAAAATCATTTTTTCTGATGTAAAAGGATGTGTAAATTCTAATTTACCTGCATGTAAAAAAAGGTTTTTCCAACCGAAATTTTGTTCAAACATCATATCGTGATTTTTATCTCCATATTTGGCATCACCAATTAAAGGATGACTAATTTTGTTGGCATGCACTCTTAATTGATGCATTCTACCCGTTTTTGGAGATAATTCTACCAAACTATATCTAGAGGAATCATAAGGTTTTACAGGAATATTTAAGGTGACTTTTTCTAAAGTTTTCAATTCTGTTAAGGCTTCTTTGTGCACATTTGCATCACGCCCTTTTACAGGAGAATCGATTGTTTTTGAATCTGGAGAAAAACCACGAACAACCCCAAAATAGGTTTTCTGAATTTGATTATTGGTAAACAATTCTTGGAATTTAGAAACATATGAAGTTTGTTTTGCCAACAAAATAATGCCTGATGTTTTTCTATCCAATCTATGAATTGGGTACACTTTTAATCCTTTTTCGTTTTCTATAATTTGTAATAAAGAATCTTCATCTGCAACATTTCTCGAGTGAAAAGCGTGATGCACTAATATATTGTTAGGTTTGTTTACACAGAGTAAATACTCATCTTCAAAAATGATTTCTAAATTCATACGAATACTTTATCTTTAATGTCCAAATATAGATTCAAAAAAAAGAAATGTGGTATTAAATTTGATACATTTTTTCTAAGTTTTATTAAAAACAATCAAAATGAAGAACCGTTTTTTAATCCTTTTCGTTTTAGTTATTATCTCCAGTTGTTCCACTGCGAAAAAAATAGTATCTCTTGAGCAACTTGAAAGTTTAAAAAATGCCGTAGAAAATAATTTATTTGAAATGAATGCGAATTCTGCAAACCCTGTTGCTTTTGCAAATGTTAGAGGAATTGAAAATTTACTTCCTCCAGGAAGTAATGCAGCGAATATAAGTTTGGTAAATATCCCGAACTATTTTAGAGTACAAAAAGATAGTATTCAATTAGATTTGCCTTATTATGGGGAATTACAAATGCCAAGAGCTTATGGAGCTGATAATGGTTTGAGTTTTGAAGGCGCTCCTAAAAAAGTAGTAAAAGAGTTCAATGCTAAAAAAAACAGCTATTCAATTATTTATACTTTAAAGGCTGAAAACGAAAGTTTAAAAGCCACCTTAACTTTATTCGCTAATAATTCTGCTACTTTGCATCTAAACAGTAGTATTCGAACTACCATTGTTTATTATGGCAGTTGGAAAGCTTTAAGGCCTTAAATTACTCAGTTCCTATTTGATCAATTAAGCTATTATTTCCAATTCCCTTTGGATTTTCTCCCCATTGATTTTGTCTAGGATAGCTATCCATACAAGTAAATATTAAGATAATAAATGAGCCAATATAAGGCACAAAAGAAATTAAATACCACCAACCACTTTTGTTAGTATCATGCAACCTTCTTACAGTAACTGCTAATCCTGGTAAAAAAGTTCCAAGAATATATAATACCAAGAGAATAATTAAAAATATACTAGGTGCTTGCGGTTCCGAAGAATATCTAGCAGAAAAAAAGCCATCTGAAGAAAGTACAATAAGAGAAACCAGAATTGAAACGATAATTAAATGAAACAAAGTAAACATCCAAAATTCTTTTCTTCTTGCTCTACCTGTAAAGGTTACGTACTCTTTTAAAACTTTTAAATACCAATTCATATCAATTTTTTATAACTTAAATTAAGATTACGAAAGTAATAAATATTTAAAATAATCCTCTCGATTTTAAATCCAAATATTTGTTGATAGTGTTCCCAGTTAAATCCTTTGGATTGGTTAATACAGTTTGTATTCCGTATTTTTTTAACTCGTTTACAATTCTCTTTTTTTCGAACATAAATTTCTCTGCAATAATACTATCGTAGACTTTTTGAGTCGTATTTGCTTTCGAGTTTATTAACGATTCTAGCTCAGTATTTTTAAAGAAAACAACTACTACTAAATGGTTTTTTGCCAAAGCTCTTAGGTATGCCAGTTGCCTGTTTAAACCATCAATAGTTTCGAAATTTGTAAATAAAATTAAAAGACTTCTGTGTTTAATTTTTCTTTTAACCATGCTATATAAAGTGCCAAAATCCGATTCTTTAAAATTGGTTTTTATATTGTGCAAAGCTTCCGAAATTAAAGCCATTTGCGTATTTCTTCTTTCTGCAACCACCCAATCTTCTAGCTTTGTAGAAAACGTTAACATACCTGCTTTGTCTTGTTTTTTAATCACAATATTGCTAATAGCCAAAGTTGCATTTACTGCATAATCTAGCAAACTTAAGCCTTCGAATTGCATTTGCATTGCACGTCCTTTATCAATAATTGTATATACAGATTGCGATTTTTCTTGCATAAATTGATTTACCATCAATTGACTTCTTTTCGCAGTTGCTTTCCAGTTTAAAGTTCGAATGTCATCACCAGAAACGTACTCTTTTATTTGTTCGAATTCTAAAGAATTCCCTATTTTTCTAACTTTTCTATTTCCATAAGAAACACTAGAACTATTGAAAACTTTTAAATTGAACTCACCTAAGTTTAAAAAAGACGGATAGCATTTCAGTTCTTTTTTATCACCTAAAATGTGTTTTTTTGTAGCCAATTGCAACAAAGAACTAGTATACACGTTGATGTTTCCAAAAACATAAACTCCTCTTTCTTTTGGAGTTAGATTGTAATAAAGTGTTTTTTCTTCTTTACTTTTTAGAATTTGATTAAAAATAAAATCTCTTTTTTGAAATTGAAAAGGGATCTCTTCAATTAAAGATAGATGAACCACAAAAGTGTATTTATTTTTAAGTTCAATAGCTATTTTATTTTCATCTCCATTAGAGAGTTTTTCAGGTAGCAAACGCTTTAATTCGATTCCGTTTTTAATTCTATATAAAAGAATTATATCTATAATGGTTAAAGTGCAAAGCATCCATAAGAGCACTTTTGTAACTTCAAACAAAAAAGGAACAAAAAAACCAACCACAAACAAAACAGCTAAGGCTGCTATGCAATAGAAAAAACGAGTGTTTAAAAATAAAGTGTTGTAGAAGTGTTTCAAGTTGATGTTTAAAAGTTTAATCGCCTAATTGTTTTTATTTTAAAATCTATTTGTCTTTCTTGTGAAAGCAGGAATGACAGAAAATATTTACCTCGGAATTTCTACTGATTCAATAATTTGTTCTATTATTTGTTTGCTGGTAACTCCTTCCATTTCTCTTTCTGGAGTAACAATTACTCTATGTTGTAAAACAGGTATTGTAGCTCTTTTTACATCTTCTGGTGTTACAAAATCTCTACCATCAATTGCTGCAAAGGCTTTAGAAGCTGCTAAAATAGCAATACTCGCTCTTGGTGAAGCTCCTAAATACAACAGCGAATTTGAGCGTGTATTTACTACAATATTTGCAATGTATTTTAACAAGTTTTCTTCTATTTTAATTTGTTTTACCAAACTTCTATATTCCAAAATTTTACTACCAGTAATTACGGTTTCGATTTTACTTATTTTTGTAGTATTTACCAAAGCTTGCTCTCTTACAATAATTTCTAATTCTTCATTTGATGTTGGATATTCTACAATTACTTTAAATAAAAATCGATCTAATTGTGCTTCTGGCAATCTGTAAGTTCCTTCTTGTTCTATAGGATTTTGGGTAGCTAAAACCATAAAAGGTTCGCTCATGCTATAGGAAACGCCATCCATAGTTATTTGTTGCTCTTCCATAACTTCGAACAAGGCAGCTTGCGTTTTTGCAGGTGCTCTATTGATTTCATCAATTAAAATCATATTCGAAAAAATAGGCCCTTTTTTAAACTCGAAATCAGAAATTTTAGCATTAAAAACAGACGTTCCTAAAATATCTGAAGGCATTAAATCTGGTGTGAATTGAATTCTACTAAAATCGATATCTATGGTTTTAGAAAGTAATTTTGCAGTTATAGTTTTGGCAACTCCTGGCACACCTTCTATTAACACATGACCATTAGAAAGCAGGGCAACTAGTAGCAAATCCATCATTTCTTTTTGCCCAACAATTACTTTTTGCAATTCGCCTTTTATCTTAAAAACACTTGCTTGTAATTCAGATAAATCAATTCGGTTTTCGAATGTTATTTCTGTTGAATTTTCTTCCGGATTTATTTCGTTATTTGGTGTTTCCATATCTTATTTTTTTAAAAATGTATGAATCATTTTGTGCAACACAAGGAGTTCTTCTTGAGTACATTCTGATTTCTTATGTAAAGTTATAATTGAATTTATTAAATACTTCGTTTGGTGCATCTCATTGCCAGATTTGGCTGCCAAATTTGCTATAAAAGCCTTGTTTAAATTGCTGGTATCTAGCAAGTATTTTGTTCTTACTTTTTCTAGGAAATACACTATTTTTTTATCGACCAAATTCTTATGATTTTGCTCTTTTAAATACAAGCTAGAAATGGTTTGTGTAAAGGCAACTGTGGTGTTTTCTAAAGGGTTTATAATAGGAATAACTCTTTGTTTTCTCTTGGCATTAAAAAAAAGAAACAGCAATAAACCTGCTAAAGAAACAAATAAAAACCATGTTAAGGTTTCGTGTTGTAAGAAAAATTTAAAGACAGATTGCCTATCATCTTCTCTTTGCTTGGAGTATTTGCTGTATTTTGTATGTGGATCCCAGAATAGGGTAGAAGAAGGCAAATAAGACAGCAAATGACTTGAATAGGTTTCTTTGTTTTTTAAGAGAAAATAATTGGTAAAAACCACAGGATTGGTATGCACATAAATCGCTCCTTTTCCATGATAGATCTTTAAAAAATTGGGCACTTTTTCCCCATCAATTTTGGTGGTTCCTAAAACTAGGGTATTGTTCTCATTATAAGTTATAAAATAGTGTCTTCTAATATTTCTATCGAAAGTAAAAGGTTGATTCTCGAATTTTTTATCATTTAAGTAAAACTCACCTTTCATCGAAATTAAATCAATCACTCCGAATTTATCCTCGTCTAAATTGTTGGTGGTTATTTCTAGCTTTTCTTTTAAATCTTCGTTAAAATAGTTGAGGGCTAAAAAAGCTGTATTTCCATCAGAAACAAAGGCTAATAAATCGTTAATTCCGTCTGCAGGTAGTTTATTTGCATTGTTTTTTATAATAATATAATTGCCAAAATCTGCTCTTTTGGTTTCGTAATTGGTAAAAAGATAATCGTAAAAATTTTCCTTTAAAAGAATTACTTTTTCATTTTTAAAGAGGTTAGTGGCTTCTTTATAAGCTATATAGGTGCCAAAAGGACTTTTCTCTTTTTCTCTAAAGTTTTCGCTCCAATTGGTTTTTTTACAACTGGTTAGCAATACTAAAGAAACTAAAAACAAAATAGTTTTCGATACTATTTTTCGTAACTCAAAATTACTTGAACTGATAAAATGGAATCGTTTAGAAAGGTTTTTTAGTAGCATCAAACTATAGATTTTAAAAAAGATTGATACTTATTTTCTGCCACTTTAAAGCTGTTTTCATCTACTATAAATTCTCCATACCAAACATAGGCATATATATAAGAAAGATAAGAAAATTGATTACGCATTTCTTCGTTTTCTATTTCGAAAGCATATTCTGCGTTGGTTTTATCCTTATGATAATCAATTAGTTTCTTATTTGATAATCCTTTTAAAACGGTTAAGTAATAGTAACGAATTGCCAATCTAAATTCTTTATCCTGAATGCATTTCTGCAGTAAAAAAGATAAATTCACTTCGTGGATTTCATCATCTGTATACACTAACTTTTCACTCAGTTTTTTATTGCTGTTTTTAGTTTTCCAAAATCGAACATCTATATTCAGTGCTACTTTTAGAATTACAAATACCAAAAAGACACCCAAGAGCAAAGGGAAAACTTTACTCATAAAAAAGATAAAAGAACTTAAGAAACCCATATTTGGTAAAGAGGCATTCTTTGCTACTTCTTCTTCTGTATATTCAAAATCAGGCCCTGAATAAGTTTCGTTTAAATGATTAGAAAACACCCTTTCCTCTGCTATGTCTGTAGACATTTTATAGACAATCGTGTCTTTTTGATTCGCTGTAATAGCTTCATCTATTTCTTGTGCAAAGCCATTGAAAGCTATTAAAAAGAGGAGGGAAGTAAGTATTTTTTTCATTTACCTTAAATTGTGTTTTTGTGCCACTTTATAAGGCATTATAAGATAGTAATAACTAATGGTTATGAGGCAAAAGAAAATAATAGCAAAGCAAAAAATAGGATGCATTCTATTGGAATATCTTGTTACATAACCCTCTAAAAATGCTGCAATAATGGTAAAAGGAATGGTGCTGAGAAAGATATAAAAAGCTTCTTTAACGCCTATTTTAAAAGATTGAAATCGTTTTAAAGTACCTGGAAATAAAATACTAGCTCCAATAATATAACCAGCTCCAGCTTCTATAATCATTCCGAAAATTTCGTAGGTTCCATGAATCCAAATTCCTTTTAAACTATCTAATAAAGTATTCTGTTGATAAAAAAAAGCTTGAAAAACTGCCACCATTATTGCGTTGTAAACAATGTAGAAACAAGTGCCAATTCCTAAAAATAAACCTGATAAAAACATATTTAAGCCCACTCTTTGGTTGTTATCGTAAATACCAATAAAGGTTGCCCAATTGCTTCCGCTTTTGTAAATAGCCATGGCATCTCCACTTTCTATGTTTTCTAAGGTTTGATCTACATAAGAATTGCCTAATATTTGACGAGCAAAAGTTTCATCATTAAAGGTAGAAATTAACCCAATAAAAAAACAAACAAAGAAAAAAATAAAGGAGATATAGAAATATTTGCGGTATTTGTAGGAGAGGAGTGGTACTTTTTCTAAAAAGAAGTACAAAATTATATTACGATCTCGTCTTTTTGAATCGTATACAGTATCGAAACTTGTTTTTGCCAATTTATTTAAGTAGCTGGTAACCTTGCTTTTAGGATAATAGGTTTGGGCATAAACCAAATCGTTCATGATTTTAATATGCAAGTTAGCCACATCATCTGGACTTTTTTTCTCTTTATTTAGAAAAGAATGTTCAAATTCGAGCCATTTTTCTTTATTTTGCTTAATAAAAGCGACCTCTCTCATATAGAGCGAATTTAACCATTGCATGAAAACACTCCAAATAAAAACTGCACAAAATGTAAATATAAAATTTACGTTAGCATCTGTTTTTAAAAGGTTAGGGGCCTTTGTTGTAGACAACATATTAAAGTTTGGCTATTTGTACTTTGGGATGAAAATCTTTAATATCGGTCTTTTTGATTCGGGTGTAGATGGAGATACTTGGACGCTTAAAGCCTTGGATGTGTTATTTTTTGCACCAATTACATTTTACTCCTTATATTCAGAAATTTTAATGGATGGACAAACTATTGGAAAAAAGTTACTGAGCATTAAAGTGTTGAATATTGATGGTTTTAAACCTTCGATTACAGATTATGTAATTCGTTGGTTTTTAAGAGTTGTAGATTTCAACTTATTTGCATTGTTGTTTATTTATATTCAGTTGTTGGGTTTTGATAAGTATGAAGTGTTATTGGTTTTATTATTTTTATTCGGAAAATTTATTGGTTTTTTATTAATTTTAATTACAGATAAAGGACAAAGATTTGGAGATCTTATTGCAAATACAATTGTAGTAGATCTAAAAGATGATGTAAAATTCTCGCAAACCATTTTAGAAACGCTCACAGAAAAATATGTACCTACATATCCAAACGTAATTCGTTTGTCCGATAATGACGCAAGAATTATCAAAGAAACTTTTAAGACCGCGAATAAATTGAACGATTATAAAACCTTAATAAAATTGCGTTCTAAAATATTGGAAGTAACCGAAATAAAGTCTGTACATAAAAGTGATAAAGAGTTTATTGGTGTTATTTTAAAAGATTATAATTATTATACCCAACATATGTAGTAGTGGGGTTTTGAAATATTCTATTTTACATAATATAAATTATAGTACAAATGCTTTGATAGCTATAATTCTCTATTATGTAAAATATCCCATAAAATTTAGAACATACAAATAAACATTGTTCTGAGGGTGTTTTAAAATTCGTCAACAAGTATTAATTATAATTACGTAGAATCTGGTATTTGGTATGTAACAAAAAATGATTTTAAACTTTTGATTATCAATAGTATTTGTTGCTAACTCTCTAAAATATTACGCTCATTCACCTATTGTTTTGCCAAATTTATATTAGACCATTTGCCAGTGCTTTATCCAAGTAGCAACTGAAAATATTATATAAATTCTTGATAATCTATTTCAGATGAACCAGATATATCATCAATAGTTTCAAATAATGGAATAAAGTTTTTGAAATTTTTAGCTTCCTTTATAGATTTAATATGTTTAGAAAACTTTACTTTTAAGCCACTAGCATCTTTAATTTTGTAAATATCAGGTATTCCTGATTTTTTTGTGATTTCAAATTTTTTCAATATTTCATCTTCAAAATAATGTTCAATAGCTAAATATTGATGTTCTCTTTCTTGCTTTATATATATTTCGCGAGATTTTGGAACAGGTAATTTAACCCCATAAATATGAGATCCTTTCATTTTTTTTACTCTTTTATACTCTTTATAATATTCAAACTGTAAACCGTCAAATTGATTTAATCCCTCTGTATCATGATCAAATAATCCAATAATCGTATCATCATCATCATTTAAAGGCTTTGATTTATCTAATATGAATTTAACTTCTTTTGCTCCACCACCCTTATTTCCAGCGGGTTTAACTTTCCAATAAGGTATTTTTCCATTTGTTAGAATTGTAAAAGCATGTTCTAAAATTTCAGCATCAGTTGGTCCTTCTGTAATTAAAGTTATTTTTTTATTAGATTCTATTAAATCTAAATTAGAAAATCTTAATCTAGTTGCAGGTAAATTTATTAATTCTTTTGTTACAGCACTCATTTTATTATAAGCCTTATGTAACTGAAGTTTAATTTCTTTATGATCAGAGCTACTATTAAAATATAATGCATATTCAGCAACAGTAACTAGATAAGGATCCTTGAGAATCAACGTGTCATCTAATAAAGTTTGAAGATAGGTTGAATCATTCATTCTTTTTGAATGAAAAATAGCAGAGATTATTAGTAATTGATATCCAACATTTGTTTCTCCATCTTTTTTATACTTTTCTAATAAACGGCTAAAAGCTAAACTTAAAGGTTCTTTAAGAGTAGATGATAAAAAGTTTAAGTAAAAAAAGTACATATTAAAAAGAGATAATGAAGGCAATTTCATTTTTTTAAAGAATAAAATATCACCATCTGAAATTATTTTTTTGTACCATTCGTGAAGTATTAAACTTTGATTTAATGATAACAAAACAGCTTCTTCACGGATTTTATTATCTGTTTGATATAATGCTTGTAATAAATAACCAAGACCTGAAATAGCATTATTATGTTCATCTAATCTTGATGCTTTTCTGACTTTTTCCATTATTTCTTTAAGAAAATCAGGCATATCTTTTGATTGTCCAGCAAAAAATATCGCAACATTTTGCCAATTTAAATCAAGAAAATTATCAACTAAATCTTTTTCTAAACTTCTCTTATGTTTGAAAATTTCTATTGATGCGTAATATTCGAGAAATGATTTATGCGAAAAATTCACAAATTCGTCTTCTTCAATTTTTAAGATCCCAGAATTGTCAATAAAAAATTCTAAAAAATCTTCAATAACATTTGTATGGACTTCGCTTGATTTAGCTGTAAAATAATCCTTAAAAAATGTTATAAATTTAGTTTTTGAAAATGGACGGCTTTTATTATTTTTTAAAATCTCAAGAGCATAAACTGATAATATTCTTTCTCTAAAGTTAAAATTAATAATTTCGAATTTTTTAGTAGCTGTGATTTTACCTAATATAAGTTGATTAAAATTATCATAGATATCAGAAATTGTTGCCGGTATTTCATAGTTTTCTTTTTCATAAACTAAAGCTATAAGAGATAAAGAAAGTGGAGTTAATGGTAATCGTTCTAGTATTCTATAATCTTCAAGAGCATCTAATAAATCAGTAGCAATACCTTCATTATTAAAAAATCTCGAAGCAAATTCCTTAATTTGTACATCGTTAAATTTTCTTATTTGAAAAAAACTAGCTCCCTTGCAATAAGAACTTAATTTACCAGTTTTTATAGATCTTGTTGAAAGTATAAATCGTATATTTTCTAATTTTGATAGTTCATTAAGTTGTTCAACAACAATTTTTTGTTCACTTTCTTCAAATTCATCAATATTATCAATAAGAAACAATAAACTATAAGAATTTATTATTTGATTCCAATCGCCAGTTACTCTGCCTTTTAATAGGTTTTGTGCTACTAATTCAACATTAAAATTTGAATTGAAAAGTAATATTGGAGAAATAAAAATTGGTAGTGTTTTTAAATCCTTTTGTTTCTCTATTTGTAAACGTCCAATTTCTTTTAATAAAGTGCTCTTTCCTGATCCAGTATCTCCTTCAATTATGCAAGATTCCTTTCTTTTCAAAATATCAGTTTCGCTAACTCTGTTTAATTGAGTTCTGTTACTTTGTAAATCTCCTTTTATCTCAAATATTCTTGGTTTTATATAAATATTAATAAGTTTTTGAGCTTTGGATTCAAGACCTTGAATATTCAATAATGCAGACTTTTCTGACATTTCCTCTAAAAAATATTTTTCATAGCTAACTAAATCAAAATTTTGATACATCCAAAAATTAGGAAAATGAGTATCTATTAAATCAGATAATTGATCTCTTTGAATAATATTTAAATTAAATTCTAAACCTCTTTTTATTTGTGTATCAACAGATCCTGAAACAGTAAACCCTGTAACTAATACCATTAAATTTGGCATTGTAGCTTTGTTTGTGAGTTTTAATTTTTCAATTATTTTTTTTACTTCAGCATTATTCCCAGAAAGAGTTTTTTGATATATATAAAAAGTAGTAGTAAGTAAAGATAACCCTTCTTTTGTTTCCCCAGTAATCACATTAACTGATGGGGTTTTTAAATTATGATATCCTTCTTTTTCTAAAAGACTCATAATTATTTCATTCATTTTTGATAATGAAAGGGTATCTAAACTTTCTGATTTTTTCTCCATTTAAAAAATATTAAAAATAATTGTAAATATAGAGGAATATTCCATTCCATACACATTTCACTACTCTCCTATCGTCGTTTCGTAAAAAGCGTATTCCATTATATTTTTAAAGAAAGATTTGAGAAGAAAAAAAATAAAAGAAAAATTGAAGATTTAATCTCGCTTTAACCCAAAGCAAAGTAACATAACGCAGAACATTATAGTACTTAAGTAAAATTAAAATTCTTGGCATTTATGGATGGTTTCTAGCCATCTTACATAGATTAACAAAACCCATTATTTTAATGGAATTTGTTATGCAAAATAAATATTTTACATTTGAAAGGATTCAAACAGGTAAATGTAAATTATGATTTATTTTTTATTTATTTTTCAGAATAAAAAAAACAGTTTATAACACAAACTCTTATAAACCAGTTTTGCTTTAATACTAGAAAACGACCAAATGATAAAAATCTTTCGATTATCGCAACACAATTTTGCAAAGCAAAATCAAAGGTCTTGCAAACCTTTTGTGAAGATAGTCGCTTTCGTATTTATAAAAAAGACGCATAACCTATGATTAAATTTTTTAGAAAAATTCGCCAAAACTTACTGATGGATAACAAAACTGGAAAATACTTTAAATATGCTATTGGAGAAATTGTGCTGGTCATGATTGGGATACTCCTAGCCTTACAAGTAAGCAACTGGAATCAAAACCGAAAAGATCGTATTAGCGAGCGTAAATTGTTAGACAATATCCATAGAGATTTTGTCCATAACAAAGTGGATTTTGATTCTCTGAAAGCCATTCACTATCGAGGGCTTGACGGATTGGAAAAATTGATTGCTTTGTTTCCTTTAGGTAATGATTCTTTAAAGTATGCAGCTTATTACAAATACAACCTACAAATACAAGGCATGACCTATGATCCATATTCTAGCTCTATAGAAGCTGTAGTCAATTCAAATGCGCTACAATTAATTCAAGATGAAGAGTTACAGAAATATTTGGTTTCTTGGAAAGATGTTTTTCGCGACTATAAAGAAAATGAAAACACATACTATGATTATTTGGATAACTTCCTTTGGCCTTATTACAGAGATGTATTCGATTTTACATTAAAAGACACTGCAATGAACCTAGCCTCTAGAAATTCCATAAAATTTCAAAATATGATTATAACCCGAAGAAATAATATAAGAGGAATTATCAGATCCATAGAGGATGAACCCATGGAAAATCACATCAATGAGATTATTCGATTAACAAAACCTACAGACCAATGATAAAATTCTTTCGAAAAATTAGACAAAACTTACTTATGGAAAACAAAACTGTAAAGTACTTTAAATATGCCATTGGAGAAATTGTGCTTGTTGTTATCGGAATTTTAATAGCGCTTTCAATTAATAATTGGAATGACAATAGAAAAAACGGTATTAGCGAGCGTAAATTGTTAGATAATATCCATAGAGATTTTGTCCAAAATAAAATTCAGTTTGATACTGTTAAAGCCATAAACTATAGAAACCTTGCCACTTTAAACAGCAGAATTGCTTTGTTTCCTATAGAGAGAGACTCTGCGAAAATAGCGGCTTTCCAATCCTACCCATCAGTACAAGGAATTAGCTATAACCCATATTCCAGTTCTATAAAGTCGGTAATCAATTCTAATTCGCTTGAATTAATACAGGATGAAGAATTACGAAAGTACCTCGTCTCTTGGGAAGATGTTTTATTGGACTACCAAGAAGAAGAAATTGCTTTTTTTAAATTTAATAATGAACAATTAGGACCTCATTGGTTAGAAAACTCCGATCTTGTCAGTAGAGATCAAGAAATTATTAAAGATTTATTGTCTTCAAGAAAAACTCAAAATATGATAATGTCCCGAAGAGATCTTATAAGAGGTATTATCAAAGCCATAGAGGAAGAACCCATAGGAAATCACATCAATGAGATTATTCGATTAACGCAACCTAAAGACCAATGATAAAATTCTTTCGAAAAATTAGACAAAACTTACTTATGGAAAATAAAACAGGTAAATACGTTAAATATGCAATTGGTGAGATTGTTTTGGTGATTATTGGAATCCTTATAGCAGTATCTATTAATGGTTGGAATGAAGACCGAAAGCTTAAAAATGCAGAACAGTCTATTCTTAAAGACCTTAAGCAAGAAATGATAATAAATCTGAAAGCTTTGGAATTTGCAATTACGGAAAACGAAAAATCCTTTCAAGCCGCAATAGAAATGAGAGCCCTTTTTAAAGACAGAGCAGCTTTTGATAAAATGTCAGATACTCTGTTTTATGAATCAATCAGAAAAATTAATTGGAACGTCACTTATGATCCGCAAAATGGAATACTTAATTCCATTATCTCATCAGGACAAATCAATCAACTTTCTAATAAGGAACTAAAATATTTACTCGCATCGTTAAAGGAATTGACAATAGATGCTATAGAAAACACAAGAAAAATTGAGGCGCAAAGAGATGATTTGATGAAATCAGCTTGGACCAGTGCCATGATTGTTAAAGATGGAAAAAATCTAGGATATAATGTAAAATCAATATATGAGCATCCAGAATTTAGATGGGCAACAAACCATCTTTTTTATTTTCAAAGAAAAGATGGATTAGAAGAAGAAAAAGAGCTAAAGGGAACTTTAGAGCATATTATTGAACTTATAGATGAAAATATTAATAAATAACCAAATCGAAGATTCGACGAAGTCAACGTACAACTATTTTATACTTCATAACAACCAACCAAGAAGATTTCCACTTTCTCGAGAAATAGATTATGATTAAATTTTTTAGACGAATTAGATTCGACCTTATGGAAAAAAATAAAATTAGGAAGTATTTCAAATATGCCATTGGAGAAATTCTTCTTGTGGTTATTGGAATTTTAATCGCTTTAAGTCTTAATAATTGGAATGAACTTCAAAAAGATTACAATTTTGAAAAACAAACATTGGTAGATTTGAGACAGGAGTTTAATAATAACAAAAAGGTATTTACTACTCATATAAATACTAAAAAAGAATCGAAATTAAACTTATCTAAATACATCAAACTATTAATGTATAATAAAGCAACTTTTTCAGAATATTCTTTGATCAGGAACAATAATGGATTTGCTGCAAATACTTTTGATCCTTCTCAAGGTGTAATAAACTCTCTCATTTCTTCTGGATTAATAAATAAAATATCCAATAAAACCCTACGCTATAAACTGTCTAAATGGCATGATTTATTAGCCGATTATTCGGAAGACGAAATACTCTATTTAGACCTACAAGTAAAGAAAATAGATATTTTTGAAAAAGCTCGAATCCCTTTTGCGAATATTCCTGAATACAAACACTCTGCTGAAGAACTGAATTTAATAAATAATAATTTGATCAAAACAGTTGAACATGGTAACCATTTAGGAGAATCTATCGGCTATTTGGGAATTATAATTGGAGAAGGTGAAAACTTAATTTCAGAAATGGAAACAATAATTAAGTTAATTGATCTTGAAATTGAAAAATAACCAAAGCACAACAAGCCATGTATAATTTATTGTTAGTTCTAGCCTACTTATTAAAGACCTTGCGGATTTTCTTTGTCAATAATTATTTAGTAAATACATTGCTTAACCAAGGCAACTAATCTTGTACAACAACGTTGCGTAATTAAAACAGATGATAATGAAAACACCTTTTAAGGTATTATGTATACTCTTCCTTGCTATTTTTAGCGCCAAATCTTTTTCACAGAAAATAGTTGAATATTACGAACCCTTAAAAAATGATAGTCTAAAAGTTGGAATAGGCGAAAATGACTTTTTGCCTTTTATTCAAAAAGGTTATACCTTAATGCTTCCTGAAAATAAGGAAATAAAAGGTGTGCTTATTTTCCTCGAAGACTCAAAGTATGATCAAAAGAATTTTAGTTCAAGGCAGATGTATGCTCAAGCATATGAAAATAACTTTGCGGTAGTATCAATTTCAACTGAAATCCCTTTAGACTTTTACTTTTCTAAATCATCTATGAATTCTACTCATAATTTAATTCAAGAAGTGTTTCATAAACATCATTTACCTAATAAAAACATTTTCTTTTTAGGGGCAAGTTTAGTTGGTCATAGAGCGATGAAATATATTGAATTTTTAAAAAAGGGAGATTATGATTTTCAGGTTAACATAAAAGGAGTTGTTATTTGTGATTTTACTTTAGATTGGACAAGAAAATGGCAACAACACAAACGAGATATAAAAATCAATCGAATTGACCTTTGGGAGCCAAAATTTATGAATTTTATGTTGGAAACCAATTTGAAAGGCACACCTAAAACAGCCCAAGAGCATTACCACAATTTCTCAACTTATAGCTACTCTGATGAAAATAATGAGAATGTTAAGTTTTATAAAAATTATGCTGTTAGAGCTTATATTGAGCCTAAAATAAAATATAGACTAAAAAAGTACTATAGAACCTTATATGAAAACAATTCGACGGATATAGTTGGCTTTTTAGCTGAATTAGAACTTGCAGGAAATGAAAATACGGAATTAATTGTTTTACAACCAGAATACAATCCATCCGAAAATCGAAATACACAGACAACTTGGAATGAAATCAATAAAGATGAATTAATGGATTGGATAATTAAAGTAACTAAAAAATAACGAAGCACAAGGCGTATATAATTAATTGTTTGCTTCTAGCCTACTTAATAAAATCCTCGCATATTTTCTATGTCTGTAATTATTTACTAACTTTATTCTTTATACAAAACAACGAATCTTGTAAAACAAAGTTGGCAATAATCAAAAACCTTACTACTATCATGAAAAAAATCTTACTACTACTTATAGGTATAACTCTTTTTTATTCTTGCGAAGAATCTAAAAAATTAAATCTATCAACCGTGTATTACAATGGTGATATTCTTACCATGGTTGGTAATTCACCCAATTATGTTGATGCAATAGTTGAAAAGGATGGGAAAATTATTTTTACAGGTTCTAGCGAAGAAGCAATGAAAGTTGCTGGTAAAGGTCATAATATGATTGACCTTAAAGGAAAAACGCTGGTGCCTGGTTTTATAGATGGTCATTGTCATTTTGCTAATTTTGGTGCGCAAGCTATTGGTGCGCAATTATTAGCTTCACCAGATGCCAATGTGGATGACATGGAAACTTTAATTTCAGTTCTTAAGGAATGGAATACGTCTAAAAATAGAGCATTTACGGGATGGATTTATGGTACTGGTTTCGATGATTCAATCCTAAAAGAAAAGAGATTTCCTACCAAACACGACTTGGATAAAGTAAGTACAGAATTTCCAATTATGATAACACATATTTCAGGGCACTTTGCAGTGGTAAACTCAAAAGGTCTAGAGAAATTGGGAATTGATAAAAATAGTAAAAATCCTGAAGGCGGAATTATAAGACGTGAAAACAATTCTACAGAACCAAATGGTGTTTTAGAAGAACTAGCTGCAATTCCATATATGCTGCAAGCTATAGCACCTCAATCAGAAAAGGCTATAATAAAATTTTTTGAAGCAGGACAAGAAATGGCGCTGTCTTATGGCTATACTACTGCTCAAGAAGGTAGAGCTATGCAAAATCAAGAAATACTTGTAGCAATGGCTGAAAGGAATAAATATAAAATTGATGTGATAAGCTATATCGATTACATGTTTGTGGATAAACACATGACTAGTAAATGGAATAACAAAAATTACATTAATAAATTTAGAATTGGGGGAATGAAGGTAACACTAGATGGTTCGCCACAAGGAAGAACTGCCTGGAGAACAGAACCGTATCTTATTCCACCAGAAGGAATGCCTCATCACTATAGTGGTTATCCTGCAATTCCTAATGATAGTGTTCTATCTTCTATATTTGAAAAAGGCTTTAAAAATAACTGGCAAATTCTTACACATACAAATGGAGACGCAGCAGTTGACCAGCTCATAAGAACCCTGAAGCCATTAAAAGAAAAATATGGAAATGAAGGTAGACGAGATGTGATTATTCATGGCCAATATATAAGAGAAGACCAATTAGACCAAGCCAAGGAAATGAATATGATTGCATCCTTATTTCCTCTTCATACATTTTATTGGGGAGATTGGCATACACAATTAATTGGTGATTCTTTAGTTCAGCATATCAGCCCTGTTAAAACAGCCTTAAGCAAAGGTTTAGATGTCACTATTCATACGGATGCACCTGTTGCTTTACCCAACTTAATGCGTGTGTTATGGACAGCTGTAGAACGGACTTCTCGTTCAGGAAAAATTATTGGACCTGATGAAAGAATAACACCATACCAAGCATTGCAAGCGATTACTATTTGGTCGGCTTATCAACACTTTGAAGAAGACAAAAAAGGTAGTCTTGAAAATGGAAAATTAGCTGACTTAGTGATTTTAGATAAAAATCCTTTAAAAGTAAAGTCCGAAGAAATAAAAGATATACAAGTCCTAAAAACAATAAAGGAAGGAAAAATTGTTTTTGAAAAATAACAAAGGCCAACAAAGAACAAAGTTAAAAACCAAACATTTTCTTCGTTAAATTTAGACAATAGTATGCTTGCAAGTTATTCTTTATAGCAATTTGGGCAGTGATTTACTATTTTTTATTAACTTAAAAAACAACTAGTCGTATAGATAATTATCGGAAGTGCTTAAAACTTTTAGCTTTTAAACATAAAAGCTGTGCGTAATTTACACATCATATAAAATACCGTTGGTTTAATTTAATAAATATGATGTTTAAAGAAAACGAAAGGAATAACTTTTGCTTTTACCAAATTAGTACCTATTTTTTATTTATTTTTAACAATGAATAAAACATAAGTTTATAGATTCAAATATGAAGTATATAAATATCTTTTTTAGTTATATATACCAGTTGTAACAAATTTAAATATGATGAGAACGATTTACACTTTATTGATTTTGATGTTTAGTTTTCAAACCTATGCTCAAAATCCTGAAAAATTTGGCTTTAAACATTTGCAATATATAATTGAAGCAGATACAGTTGATGTGCTAATAAAATCTAAAAAAGGGGACGAAAATAAGAAAAAGCCGCTTTTGTTTTCCGTTCAAGGTTCTTTGGGTGTACCACTAATTATTCATAATGGTACACATCGTGTAAAGTATTCAACTCTTGAAGAGGGTTTTGTAGAAAACGAATATCACCTTGTTATAGTAAATAAACCTGGTATTCCTTTAATAGCGCATATAGATAGTCTGGTGGATGGTAAAGAATATTTTATTAATAAAAAAGAATATATATATCCTACAAAATATTTAAAAAATAATAATTTAGATTATTACGTAAAACGCAACCTTCAAGTCATTGATTCTTTATTTAAAGAAAATTGGGTAGATACTTCTAAATTAGTTATTTCAGGCCACTCGCAAGGAAGTGGTATTGCACTTTCCATGTGCGACAAAACTATAAAGGCCACTCATTTAATATATTCAAGTGGTCTGCCCTATTATTCAACTATATTGGCTATGTTGCATAAGGAACGTATGAAAGAAGCCAATGAGCAAAATCCAAGGGTAGAAAAAATTATTAGATATTGGAAAGAAGCAGTAGAAGATCCATTTAATTATATAAATCCGAATAGAGATTCTAACTTAACACTTTCTTCATTTTCACAAAACGAAAATATAATTTTAAAGCGTTTGAGTATTCCTGTTTTAATATCCTATGGCACTAAAGATGAGTCAAGTCCATATCAAGACATGTTTAGGATTGAAACCATTAAAGACAGAATTAAGCACATCACATTTAATGACTATATTGGTTTAGGCCACAATTACCAATTAGTAAACCCAGATAAAGAAAATCAGAAAACAGACTTTTTATCAGAAGTTCTTTTTGATTGGTTACAATGGATTAAAGATAATTAAAAAACATTTTATTACTATGCTCACTTAAGTCGTGTATACTTAATTACTATTGCTATATAGGAACACAATCTTTGTGTACATGTTACTATCTTATATTGCAGCATATAAATCTTATTCTTGGCCGCAACTAACCATCCACAAACATGTTGTAAAAATGCAGTTTTACCAATAAATGCTCTTTCCTACAAATGCATTAGGTAGCTATAATAACATATTTCTCGCTTTTAAATTCTTACATCAGGAAAATACAACAAGGTTTATATTGGTATAAATGATGCTAAAAAAAACAAATAATAACTTTTACTTTTAGCAAATTAGTGCCTATTTTTTATTTATTTTTAACAATGAATAAAACATAAGTTTATAGATCTAAATCTTACATTTAAGATTAGGTTTTATAAGAAAATATGCTAGTTGTGGTTAATACTAACAACAAATTGCTCTACATTTAATTTTCACTTTACTCTTCATACTTTTAAATTAGAATTGAAATAAAAACTATATTCTAGTCGCATTATTTTAAATGTCACTCTTATCATAATCTTTAGTCTTTAATTAAAAATCATTTTTTATGTAACCTTTTTATTTTTTTGAGTATTACATATAAGACATTAAAATTTAACGATTGAAAAATATAACAGATGAAGAATTGATGGGACTCGTTAGAGAAGGAAATCTAGACGTGATGCACTATTTATTTCAACGGTATCGTATTAAGATTTATAATTTCTGCTTTCAAATGACAAGAGACAAAGATCTTTGTAAAGATATAACTCAAGAGGTCTTTTATAAAGTTTTAAAACATAGGAAAACATATAGACAAAACAGATTTTCATCTTGGATTTATGCCATAGCAAGAAATCATTGTAAAGATCATTACAAAATTCAAAATAAGACACAGCGTCTAAACGACAAAGATTTAAAAGATATATATCAAATAAATGAAACTAAATCAGAGCCTTTGGGTAACCTTCGACAATTAAATTTTGCACTAAATCAGTTAAGCAGTAGTGATAGAGAACTTATTGTTATGGGTAAATACCAAAACTTGAAATATCAAGAAATTGCAGAAATAACAAACTCTACATCAGGAGCCGTTAAAACAAAAATGCATAGAGCTATGCAGAAATTAAAGGATTGTTATTTTTTAAAAACGAAGCACCATGAATTGTAAAGAAATGAAACACCTTATTATTCCCTATCAGGATAATAATTTAGATCAAGCGAACAAAACATTAATTAAAGAACATCTTAAGGGTTGCTTAAGTTGCACGCAAATACACCAAGAATTTAATCATCTTATTGATACAATAAAACAGGTTCAAGAAGAACTTCCTGATAAAGAGTTAGAACTCAATTTTAATAAAATGTTAGCTAAAGAAAAATTGGCTTTAAAAACTTCCAAACTGATACCATTAAAAGCGAATAATAGAGTATTTAAGTCAATATTAAAAGTAGCTGCTACGATTCTACTAATGATTTCTAGCTATCTCTATGGTAGTTATAAAGACAACATGTATAAAGTAAAAGAAATAGCCACCTTACAACAAGAAAAAAAAGAAATACAGACAGTAGCTACGTTATCTCTTATGGAAAACGAATCTGCCAGTAAACGTCTACAAGCGGTCAGTTATGCCAAAGCTTTTGTGCAGCCAGATGACAAAATTCTGCGATTGCTCATAGATAAAATGAACAATGATAGACATACTAATGTGAGATTAGCAGCCGCAAATGCATTAGCAAAATTTGCAAAAAACAATACCGTTAAACAAGCATTAATTAAAACCCTCGAAGAGGAAAAGAATGCTAATATGCAAATAGAACTCATTCAAATTTTAGTAGATATTGAAGAGAAGCGTGTAATTCCTGCCATGGAAAAACTACTTAAAAACAAAGAAACACCAAGTTATATTAAAGAACAAATTAATCTAGAATTAAAACAAATCATTTAGGATGAAAAAAAAAATATTCACATCGTTTGCTCTATTTTTAATAACAGCAACGATATTTGCACAAGACTTTTCGATGCCCTTAGATGGCATTACTAAAGTGATTATAAGTTCAGAGACCACTATTGTGGTTAAGGCACATAATGATACTACTTTTCTTATAAAAGCGTCTGAGAACTATAGAGATATAGATTCTGAAAAATCAATAGGACTCAAGAAAATAACAGGCAGAGGTGATAATAACACCAGTTATGGTGTCGAAGTTATAAAAGAAGGTAAATTTTTAATGGTTACAGGACTTCGCGTAAGAGGAGAATCTAATTTGGTCATTCATTTGCCAAAAAGCATGAATATGTCCGTAGAAAGTTTAGCGAATAATGAAATTTATATTGACGGATTTAGCTCTGAAATTGAAGCTGTAAATCATCAAGGTGCAACGATACTTTCAAACTTAACAGGACCAATTGTTGCAGAAAATGGTAACGGCAATATCACTGTTTTTTTTTCTATACTGAATCAGTCGTCCCCAACGTCTATAGTTGCTGATAATGGCGATATTGATATAAGAATGCCTTCAGACGCATCTGCCAACATTAGCGCTAAAACACCTAGAGGTGAGTTTTATTCTGATTTTGACATAGAATTGGGTAAAGAAAAGCCTAAGGCAACGAATATTAGAGCCTTAAAGGGTAAAATTAATAACGGAGGCGTTGAAATTAACATACAAAATCTTAAAGGAAATATTTATTTAAGACAACTCAAATAAGCAGCACTTATTTTTTTAATAATTATTATGCAGAGTCATAGCCTCTGCAGGAAAAAATCATCCTTAACTTAAATAAAATAACATGAAAACTAAACAACTTAAACTTGTGGCATTGGTTATATGCTATTTTTTAGCAATACTGAACGCATTTTCTCAAGATCAGAAAAAGATAACAAAAACAGTTACAGAAACAGATATTGATGCTGTCTTTGAACAATGGAAAAACTCTCAAAAACCGGGTCTAGCGGTTTCTATAATAAAAGAGGGAAAGGTTATATATTTAAAAGGTTACGGAAGTGCTAATATGGAATATGATATTCCTATTACACCAAATACCATATTTCATGCAGCATCATTATCTAAACAGTTTACTGCATTTGCTATTTTACTTTTAGAAGCAGACGGGAAGTTATCACTTAAAGATGATATTAGAAAATATGTGCCTGAAGTTCCAGATTTTGGAAATACTATCACTCTAGAGCAATTAGCAAGTCATACCAGCGGATTAAGAGACCAATGGGGTCTTTTAAAAATGGCTGGCTTTCGTCTTGATGATGTTATCACTACAAATCATATTCTAAAACTAATTGAGAGACAGAAAGAACTCAACTTTAAACCAGGTGACGAAGATTTATATACCAATACAGGGTTTACACTTTTAGCAGAGGTTGTTGCTCGTGTTTCAGGGCAGTCGTTTGCAGAGTTTACAAAAAATAGAATTTTTAATCCTCTAGGTATGGATAACACACAGTTTTATGAAGATCATGAAAAAATTGTAAAAAACAGAGCGTATTCTTATCATGAATCAGATAACGAATTTAAAAAAAGTGTTTTGAGCTATGCAACAGTCGGACCAACAAGTCTATTCATTACTGCCAAAGATTTTGCGAAATGGGCTTTAAATTTTGAAAATCCAATAGTAGGGAGTATGGCTATTATTGAAAAATTAAACACCCAACCAAAACTTAATAATGGTAATGTAGCTGGTTTTGCCTTAGGCCAAATTACTGGTAAATATCAAGGAATTAAAGTCTTTGTTCATTCAGGTTCTGATGCAGGTTACAAAGCTTATTTTGTGCGTGTGCCAGAGCATAAATTATCTGTTATAGTGTTGGCAAATACGTCCTCAATCGACCCTGTAAATCAAGCATTCGGAATTGTTAATTTATATTTAAAAGATTATTTTAAAGAAATAGAGAAGAAAAACATATTTGAACCAAATCCAGAAAAATTTATAAGTCTATCTAACTTAGAGCTTCAAGAATTTGAAGGCGACTATTGGGAGCCAAATGAAGGATATAAGCGAAAAATTTATATAAAGAATGATACTTTAATGTACTTCAGATCAAAACAAAGTGAATCGAAGCTTGTTCCTATAGATCGGAATAAATTTAAGATGTTGGGAGATACAGAAGATGTTACAGTAGTATTTAATAAAAATAAAAATCATGAACCTCAATTAGAATTTCACGTAAATGAAAAACCACCATTAGTGATGCTCAGATATACTAATGTCAATTTAGAACCTTACAATGGTGGTTTTTATTCTGAAGAGCTTGAGACATATTATAGATTTAAAATAAAAGATGGGAAGCTTATAGCAGAGCATTCGAGACTTGAAGATATAGAGTTCTTACCGATTCAAAAAGATATTTTCACTTCTGATAATAAAAATTACAAGACGTTACAATTTGTCAGAAATATATCTAATCAAATAATTGGATTGACTTTTTCAAATGAACGTATTAGAAAATTATGGTTTGAAAAAAGCAAATAAGTATTTAGAATGTACTAACCACAAAACCGGATATAATTTATTGCTAGTTCTAGTCTATTTACGAAGGTCCTCGCGAACTTTCTATTCGGTTTTTATTTGCTAAATTAGGTGCTTAAAACACGCAAAAAATCTTATACAACAACGTTAAAAACCCCCTTTTTCAATAACTTTCTTTGCTACAGATTTATAAATTGATTTTTTATTTAATTTTAAATATTACCCAGTCATTCCAGTAATAAACACATCAATAAACTTTTTCATCTTTAATATAATTCTATCTCCAATTTCACGAGCCTTTAATATACTGGGTCTATTGTCTAAACATTTAAAAACATCTTGTCTAATAGGTTCTTGTCCATTGTAGGTATAACTTTCAATTAAAGAATTGAATTGTTTTCTATCCAAATTTTCTTCTTCACAGATTTTTGCCAATGCTAAAACTTTTTGTTCTTGCCAATATTTCTCAAATTCATCTGGAATTGAATCTACATCTTTAATATTTGGTAAATTTTCTTCAATAAACTTTTCTATGAGTTCTCGTTTACTTCTTAATTTAATTTCTCCACCTAATAAATCAATAATGGCTTTTTTCTGTTTTTGTGCTTCTGTTTTATTAGAAGTTTTTAATTGTGCTAATAATTGTAAAATATAAACTACGTTGATGTTATCTCTATGAATCAATTCTAATTCAAAATCGATATCATCTAAAATCGATGTTTTTTGAACTTGATTATTCATTTTAACTTTATCGTGTAAATCCCAATATTTACCTTGATAATTGTTAAAAGTTTGTTCATCAATACCTAAATCTTCCCAATTAAAATCTACATAAGATTCTAACACATTTTTTGCTCTTAACAATCTTCTAAAAGCCTGTACAAATTGGAGTTCTTGCTCCTCTCCTATTAAATCATCTACATTTTTATAGGTTGGAGTAACTTTATATAATGCAACTAAAGCTTCATCAAATTTGGTTGCAATATCTTCATAAGGTGGAATTAAAATGGTTTCATTTGCATTTTTATTTGAAAATAATGTAATGGCTTCATCTGTAGCTTTTTTTAAGTTCCGAAAACATAAAATATTTCCTTGAGATTTTTTTTCACCTAATATTCTATTGGTTCTAGAAAAAGCTTGAATTAAACCATGATGTTTTAAATTTTTATCTACATACAACGTATTTACTTTTTTTGCATCAAAGCCTGTCAACATCATATTTACAACAATCACAATATCTAAACGATCTTTAGCATCATTAAAACTCGGTTTTTCTCTGTCTTTTAAACGTTTACTAATGTCTTTAAAGTAGTTTTCAAATTGTACAGAATCTCTAGTAGAAAAACTAGTGTTGAACATTTTATTATAATCAGCAATAAATGCATCTAATTTTTCTCTAGAATGGCTAGCATTATACGTGAGTTCTGATTCTGCTGCATTCGGATATTCATCATCTGGTAAATAATCTTGTGCATCTGTATCTGCTTCATTTGCTCCATAAGAAAATATGGTTGCGATTCTTAAATTGTGTTTTCCTTTTAATTTTTTGGCTGCAAAAATATCATAATATTTTATAAGCGTTTTAATATCTGACACTGCAAATAAGGCTGAATATTCTTTATTAAACGTTTTCTGACCATGATACGCAATAATATAATCTGCAATTTTTGCTAATCGTTTTTCATCTGTAAAAACCTCTGCTTTGTTAATATCTTCAACTTCAATATCTAATAAGGTTCTCCCCTTTTGTTTGTATCTTCCAATATATTCAATTCCGAATTTTAAAACATTGTCATCTGCAATGGCATCTGTAATTACATATTTGTGCAAACATTCTCCAAATAAATCTTTGGTTGTTCTTTTCCCTAAATCGTTTTTAGAAGCATTGTCTGCAAATATGGGCGTTCCTGTAAAACCAAAAAGTTGAGAGTTTGTAAAATAATTGGTTATTTTTTGGTGTGTATCTCCAAACTGACTTCTATGGCATTCGTCAAAAATTAGGACTACTCTCCTACTTTTTAAACTAGATAATTTTTTATCATATTGATTTTTAGAAATCGCATTATTTAGTTTCTGAATGGTTGTTAACACCAATTTAGAATCGTCTGCTAACTGATTTACCAAACTATTGGTATTGTTGGTAACATCTACACTATCTTTTTTAAAACTGTTAAATTCTTTCATGGTTTGATAGTCTAAATCTTTTCTATCTACCACAAACAAAACTTTATCTACAGAAGGCAAATCCATAATTATTTGACTTGCTTTAAAAGAAGTTAAGGTTTTACCAGAACC
>NZ_JBASWY010000029.1:0-61004 GCF_049276715.1 Polaribacter sp. | reverse complement strand
AACTACTTTCTAAATGATAAAAAAAAGCTTGAGAAATTTCTCAAGCTTTTTTTTATCATTTAGAAAGTAGTTACTTCACAGGAATTTTAATTTCGTATAATTTTCTACTGTTGTTATTTAAGTGATTTTCTCTCAACCAAGGATTGTGAATTTTTAGTTCTTTATAAGTAATTCCAAATTTCCTAGCAAAATCAGTAACGTTAGTAATGGCAGTATCTACTTTTATAATAGTTGTTTTATCTGAAGTATACAAATCACTTTTATCAAAAACAAAACCATATTTTTCTGGATTCGAAATAATTTCTTTTAAAGCAAGAATTCTAAATACGTAACGTTCTGTTTCATCTGGCAAAAGCGCATCATAATAATTATTTACTTTTTGTGCTTCGATTCTTTTAGAAATTCCGTAATTACCAGCATTGTAGGATGCTGCAGCTAAGGTCCAAGAACCAAAACGTTCATAAGAACTCTTTAAATATTTCGCAGCTACTTCTGTAGATTTTTCGATATTATATCTTTCATCCACATTATCGTTAATTTCTAAACCATATTCTTTGCCTGTAGTTTTCATAAAGTGCCACATACCAGCTGCACCAACAGAGGATGTTTCGTCGGTAAAACCACTTTCTGCTAGAGCTAAAAATTTAAAATCGTCTGGTAAACCATGTTTTTTTAATAGTGGTTCTAAAATAGGAAAGTACTTATTGGCTCTTTTTAAAAGCAATAAACCATTCGATTGCCAATAGGTATTTACTAGTAATTCTCTGTCCATTCTTTCTTTAACATCATGGATTTCTAAAGGAACGCTTTCACCAGCTAAATTTAAATTCGCAGGCAGTTTTAATGCCTTTATTTTATAGCTTTTGTGCGTATTTTCTGTAGGCTCTACTTCTTCTTTATTGATAGCATTTATAAATAAAAACGTTATTAAAACAACGCTTAGTATAGAAAATACTCTTAAAAACTTATTCATGATGATACAATTTTTTGTTGGTTAAATTTAAGAATAAGAAGTGGCTTTAGCAAGTTAAATTTTCATGAATAATTTTAGAAATTTCCTTTGCTTTAGTAATAATCATGGAGTGATTTCCATTTTCAACTCGAATACAATTGCTAATATTTTTTATTGGAAAAATCTCATCAACTGTTCCATGAATATGCACAACACCTTCTAAAGGTTCTTCTTGTGGCCAATTAATTGCATTTTCAATAGACCACTTAATATAGGTTTTACCTCTAACAGATAAATATTTTTTATAAATTTTCGCTTTTCTTTCTAAAGTTTTACCTACAAAATACTTAGCATAATCTTCGAAGTTTGTTACAATTCTGGTTGGAAATAGCTTATAAATTTTACTTTTTGCTGCTATTTTAAATCTTTTTGGAAGTTCCTTTTTAGATTTTACACTAGAAATGATAATTATTTTTTTTGTCTTTATAAATTTACTCATTTCTTGCACAATAATTCCACCAAAAGAAACCCCTATTAAAACAGCATTTTCATGAACAACATCTTCGGTCATTCTCATTGCATAATTGGTTATAGATTCTTCTACAGACAAAGGTTTTTTCCAAGTTAAATAATGCAATGTATAAAGTTCAGTAGAGAGCTCGATGTTCTCGAAAATTTCTGGCCCAGCAGCCAATCCTGGAATAAGGTATATGTGTTTTTTACTCATTCATAATTTTTAAAGTATATAAAAGCTATTGCAATTGTAGTGCCAAATTAAACAGTTGCTTTTTTGTTTTCAAAATCGAATCGAACTAATCCATCTTCATCAATTTTTGTTAGGGTAATAGAATGCAAAGTATTTACCAATTCAGGATTCCAAGGAGTTTTAACTTTTACATAGTTTTCTGTAAATCCGTTAATATATCCCTCTTTATTTTCGTTTTCAAATAAAACAGTTAATGTATTTCCTAACTGACTTTCGTAAAAAGCTCGCCTTTTTTTAACAGATAAACCTCGTAACATTTTACTGCGTTTTGTACGTATTTTTTTTGGTACAATTCCATCAAAATCTACAGCTTCTGTATTGGGTCTTTCAGAATAGGTAAAAACATGCAAATAAGAAATATCTAATTCATTCAAATAATTATAAGTTTCTAAAAAAAGTTCATCAGTTTCTCCAGGAAAACCAACAATAACATCAACACCAATGCAAGCATTTGGCATCAATTCTTTTATTCTATAAACTCTATCTGTATAAGTTTGGCGTAAATACCTACGCTTCATTTTCTTTAATAACTCATCACTTCCAGATTGCAAAGGAATATGAAAATGAGGCACAAAAGAGTTCGATTTCGAAACAAAATCAATAGTTTCATCTTGCAAAAGATTTGGTTCAATTGACGAAATTCGCAAACGATGAATTCCTTCAATACTATCTAATTCTTTTACCAATTCTAAAAAAGTATGTTCGTGCTTTTTGTTGCCAAATTCACCTTTTCCATAATCACCAATATTAACGCCTGTTAAAACAATTTCTTTAATACCTTTAGAAGCAATTTCTTTGGCATTTTCAATTACGTTTTCTAGAGTATCACTTCTCGAAATTCCACGTGCTAAAGGAATTGTACAATAGGTGCATTTGTAATCACAGCCATCTTGTACTTTTAAAAAAGCACGAGTTCTATCACCAATAGAATACGAACCTACATAAAAATCGGCCTCAGCTATTTCGCAAGAATGTACTTCACCAACATCATTTTTTGTTAAATCGTTAATATAGCTGGTAATATTAAATTTTTCTGTAGCTCCTAAAACCAAATCAACACCATCAACAGCAGCCAATTCTTCTGGTTTTAATTGTGCATAACAACCAATTGCAATTAAAAAAGCATCTTCATTTATTTTAAGTGCATTTTTTACAATCGATTTAAAACGCTTATCTGCGTTTTCTGTAACAGAGCAAGTATTAATCACATAGATATCTGCTTTTTCTGAAAAATCTACACGATCGAAACCTTCATTCACAAAATTTCTAGCAATAGTAGATGTTTCAGAAAAATTCAATTTGCAACCTAATGTGTAAAAAGCTACTTTTTTATCTGCAATCATTCTTGTACTTTTAAGGACTGCAAATTTACAACATTATTAATGATTTTTGAGTGCGAAAGATTAATTGTTAGAAAACTGATTTTAAGTGATTTAAATTCATTTCATAAAATGCAAAGTAATCCAAAAGTGATGCAATTTGCAGATGGTGAAGTGCAATCTTTATCAGCACACAAAAAAGAAATTCTAGAACTCATCAATAAATATGATATTGTAGATAATAATTTTTGGATTTATGCTATTGAAAGAAAAAAGGATAGTAGATTCGTAGGAACTTTAGCCCTTGTGAAAGATGGCAAAGAGGATGAAATTGGTTATCGTTTTTTAGAAGAATATTGGAATAAAGGGTATGGTTTCGAAATTTGCAAAGCCACTATTTCTTATTGCAGAAAAATAGGATTAAAAAAAATAGTGGGTTATGTTGTTGATGAAAATAAAGCTTCAGCTAAAATTTTAGAAAGATTAAATTTTAAAATTGTTAAAAAATTTATTAGTAATGATATAAAATTGCCTGAAACAAAATACGAATTAAAATTATGATTGTAGACCATTTAAAACCACCTTATTTTGCTGTTATTTTCTCTACTATAGTTGAAGATAATTTAGAAGGTTATTTAGAAACTGCAGAAAGAATGGAAGAATTAGCAAAAATGCAAAAAGGATATTTAGGCATAGAATCTGCAAGAAATGAAATAGGCATTACAGTTTCTTATTGGCAAACAGAAGAGGATATTATAGCTTGGAAAAACAACGTAGAACATACAGAAGCAAGAAATTTAGGTAGAGAAAAATGGTATAAAAAATACCAATTAAGAATTTGCAAAGTAGAACGTGAATATGGTTTTACAAATTAATTCTCCCAATTTATTTTAGCCAGAACAGGGAAATGATCTGAATTTTTTTCTGAAAAAGAGTTAAATTTATTAATAATTGCATCTTCATCCGTTAAAATAAAATCGATTCTTAATGGAAACCAATAATTAAAAGTCTTTCCAAAACCAACTCCAGATTCCTCAAAAGCATCTTTTTTGTTATTTGATATTTGATTATAAACCCAAGAATAAGAGGTGTTATTAAAATCGCCAGCAACTATTTTTTTTCCTTTCCAGTTTTTCTCATGCTCTAAAAACTTTTCTGTTTGTTCTGCTTGTTTTTTAAAGCGTTCTTTTAGTCTCGCTATTAATTTCTCAGAATTTTCTTGACCAAAATTTTCTTTGTCAGTATTTAATTCTAAAGATTGTAAATGCAAATTATACACTCTAATGGTATCTTTATTTCTTAAAACATCAGCATAAATAATATTGTTAGAAGTGTTGGTTAAATTTAATGAACCAGAATTTATGATTGGAAATTTAGAGTAAATAGCCAAACCAATAAAAGCTTTGCTATTTTTAGTTTTTACATATTTATATGGATAGTTAATCTGTTGTTTTTCTAAAGTGTAATACTCTTGAAACAGTAAAATATCTGGAGATTTTTCGGCAATAAAATCACTAATATTTTTAGAAATGTTTTCGTCATTAATCCATTTCCAATGGTTAAACATTCTAACGTTATAACTCATCACTTTTAAATCAGTATTGGAAGAAGAATTTACCCCAGAAACTTTATAAAAAGTTGCACTAAAAAACCATCCAATAACCAAAATTATAAACGATAAAAGCAGTTGTTTTTTTAAATTGATTAACCAATACAGAACAAAAATTATATTTAAAATAATTAGGAATGGTACGAATAAACTTAAAATTGCAAATACTGGTAATGATTTTGGCGAAATATAAGGTAATAAATAAGAGAGCAACAAAACTGTTGCAAACATCGAATTGATTATAAAAATAATCTTGTTAATTAATGATAGTTTTTTCACGTTGGGGAATTCTTTTTTTAGCTATTTTTTTCCTTGTTTAAAGAGAAATTCTTTTTCTTGTTTTGTTAAAGTATCATAACCAGATTTACTTATTTTATCTAAAATATCATCAATTTGTTTTTGGGTAAAATCTGTGGTTTCTGTTGCTTTTCTTTTTTCGTTTGATTTGTATACCGTTTTTAAAGGTGATTTTTTTTGTGTAAAAATAGATGCAATTTTATCAAACAAATTTATGTTTTTATTACCGGCTTTTGCAACATAAATATAGCCAAATAAAGCACCTCCTAAATGTGCAAAATGCCCTCCAGCATTTCCTCCAATTAAACCTAAAACATCTAATGTTATCCAAAAAGCAGCTAAATACCAGAGTTTCACAAAACCTATAAAACGTAATTTTAATTGATAGTTAGGCATGTATGTAGTGATACCTATAAATATTGCTGAAATACCTGCAGAAGCACCTACTAATAAAGAAGATCTACCTTCAAAAAGCGGAAAATAATTCTGACTAAAAATGTAAAAAATCCCACCAAAAAAGGTTCCTAAGAAATAGAAACTTAACAACTTTTTTTGGGTAAAATATTCAATAAACAAGTTTCCAATAAAATAAAGGACTATCAAGTTCATTAAAATGTGTAAAAAATCGGCATGCAAAAAGCCGTAAGAAATTATAGACCAAGGTTTTTTTAGTAAAGAATTTACATCATCGTCTAAAGAAAACCACTCAACTAACCAATTTACTTGCCCTTTATACAAACCTTGAATTACACTTATTAACAGGGTTAAAATAAAAACAGCAATATTAATGTAAATGAGTTTTTCTACAATATTACCTTTTGAATATCTATTTTTTATGTCGTCTATAAAACTCATAAACTAGTTTTAAATTGATTTTTTTTCCAATAGTAAGCAATCAAAAAGCCTATTAAAGCTCCACCTATATGCGCAAAATGGGCAATATTACCAACAGAATATTTTGTCATTCCAAAAAACAAATCACCTAAAATCATTACAGGAATAAAATATTTTGCTGCAATTGGCACTGGAAAAAATATCAACGCTAATTTTGCATCTTTAAAATAGAGTCCAAAAGCTACTAAAACTCCATAAATTGCACCAGAAGCACCAACAGCAGGTGTATGATATAAATCGTAAATTTTATCAAATTGTGTTTGTGTTATTGCATCATTTAAATTAAAACCAGCTGTCGTTCCTTTTTCTAATATTGAAATCACATCTGCATTACTTAAACCTGCATTTATAAACAATTCATAAATTCCATTAAACTGATAATAATTAACCAAAGTGTAAATTAAACCAGCCCCAATTCCTGCAGAAAAGTAAAAGAAAATAAATTTTTTCTTTCCCCACATTTGTTCTAAAGGAGTGCCAAAAGCCCATAAACCATACATGTTAAATAATATATGAGCAAAACTGCCATGCATAAACATGTGTGTAACATATTGCCAAATTCCAAAATGCTGGTTCTTAGGAAAATGCAATGCTAAAAGGTTTGTGAAATCTAATTTTAGCAGCTGAGGCGCAATAAAAAATATTACATTTATAATTATTAGATGTTTTATAGCGTCTGTAATTTTACCCATTTTTAACTATTAAATAAATTATCAATCTCGTTTAAGGTTAAGGTTTTAAACGTTGCTTTTCCAAAAGGAGAAATACTAGGTTCTTTGCAAGAAAATAAATTATTTACCAAACTTTCTTGCTCTTTTTCAGAAAGTTGTGTTCCAGTTTTTATGCATAATGTTTTTGCGAAAGATTTAGCCATAACATCAAAATGACTAAAACTTGCATCTGGCACTTCCAAATTCATATCATTTAAAAGTTCTTCTAGAATAATAGTAATTTTACTTTCTGTAACAGAAACAGGGATTCCTTTTATGGTTACACTGTCTTTCGTAAACTCATCAAAAGAAAAACCTGCATTTTCTAGTTCAGATTTTATGGTATAAATCATTTCAATTTCTTGTGATGAAAACGATATTTTTACAGGAAATAACAATTGTTGACTGTTGGCTTCTTTTACAGTAATACTTTCTAAAAACTCTTCATATAAAATACGTTGATGTGCCATTGATTGATGAATTAAAACCACTCCAGATTTTATCAAACTCATTACATATTTACGCTGAATTTGAAAGGTTTTTTGAGTTTTAGTTTCTTGTTGGCTACTAAATAATTCTTCCTGATTTTCATCAGAATTACTTGTAGATGTATACAAAGATTCCCAACTTTGAGTGGTTTGTTCTCTTTTATATGGAAAGCGAATTTCCTTTTGTTCAACTTCTTTAAAAGGATTAAAATCAGGATCTACTGTAATTTTTGGAGAACTTGTTTTTATCGAATTTGTATTAAAATGATAAGGTGTGTCTAAATTAGAATCTCTATTAAAATCTAAAACAGGTGCCACATTGTATTGCCCTAAACTGTGTTTTACAGTTGCTCTTAACATGGCATATAAAGCCTTTTCGTTATCAAACTTTATTTCTGTTTTTGTGGGATGAATGTTAATATCAATCGTATTTGTTGGAACATTTAAATATAAAAAGTAGGAGGGATGTGAGCCTTGTTCTAGCAAGCCATCGAAAGCACTAATTACTGCGTGATTTAAATAGGCACTTTTTATAAATCGATCGTTTACAAAGAAAAATTGTTCCCCACGTTTTCGCTTAGAGAATTCTGGCTTTGCAACAAAACCATGAATGTTTACAATGTCTGTTTTTTCATCAATTGGAACTAATTTTTCATTCATTTTTGTCCCAAAAACAGCTACAATTCGTTGTCTTAAATTGCTGCTTTTTAAGTGATAGACCTCGTTGTTATTATGATGTAACAAAAAAGCAATTGTTGGATGTGCCAAAGCTACTCTTTGAAATTCATCTATAATATGTCTGGTTTCTACTGTATCTGATTTTAGAAAATTTCTTCTTGCAGGGATGTTGTAAAACAAATTTTTTACAGCGATACTTGTACCTTTTGAGGTAGAAATAAAATCTTGAGAAATTACTTTACTGCCTTCAATTTTAATGCTGGTTCCAACATCTTCATCTTCTTGCTTTGTTTTTAATTCAACATGAGCAATTGCTGCAATTGAGGCTAGAGCTTCGCCTCTAAAACCTTTGGTACACAAATTAAATAAATCTTCTGCTTTTTTAATTTTTGATGTAGCATGTCTTTCAAAACACATTCTAGCGTCTGTGGCACTCATTCCTTTGCCATCATCAATAACCTGAATTAAGGTTTTACCTGCATCTTTTAGTAATAATTTTATACTTGTAGCACTAGCATCAATAGCATTTTCGAGCAATTCCTTCACCACAGAAGCAGGTCTTTGTACTACTTCTCCTGCAGCAATTTGGTTTGCTACATGATCTGGTAAAAGTTGAATGATGTCTGACATTATTTTGAATAGAAGATTGATACATCAAAATCTATGATGTATAAAAAAACGAGAACGAGAATAATAATAATGTACATAATAGTTTTGTTAACACCTTTATCACCACTTTTTAGTTCCCCAATAGCCTCTGTAAATTTAGATTTTAAACCTTTGTTTTTTCCAGCTGTTTTTCTAAACTTATCTAACTTATGCTCAATCTTAAAAGGACTTCCTTCTCCTTTATAATATCGAGGTTGATAATCAAATTTTTTGTTCGTTCTTTTTAAAAATCCCATAGTTTCGAAAATAATTGGTTACATAATTATTTGTAAAAATCAATTATTGTACCAATTTAAAAGCTGCTCAAATTTAAAGAATAAAAGGGAATACATCAAGAAATGATGTTAAAAGTATTCTTAAAAATAGCTGATTGTAAAAGTATTAGAAACCAATACTTTCCGAAGTTCTACCAAAATTTTTAATTGCTGCCATTTTAACAGCAGCCACTGCACATTCTATGCCTTTGTTGCCTAATTTACCTCCAGATCTGTCTAAAGATTGCTGTTTGGTATTATCTGTTAACACGCAGAAAATTACAGGAATATCGAATTTTACATTCAAATCTATAATGCCTTGAGTAACACCTTCACAAACAAAATCGAAATGTTTTGTTTCTCCTTGTATTACATTTCCAATGGCAATAATAGCATCAACTTTTTGCGATTGAATCATTTTTTTACATCCATAAACCAATTCGAAACTTCCAGGAACATCCCAAGAAATAATATTCTCTTTGGTCGCTCCACAATCTAATAAAGCATCAAGAGCTCCTTTTTTTAGGTTTTGAGTAATCTCTGGATTCCATTCAGAAACAACAATCCCAAATCGAAAATTTTTCGCATTTGGGATTGTTGCTTTATCATAGTAAGATAAATCTGTTGTTGCCATGTTTTGGTTTTTAGTTCTTAGCTTTTGGTTGTTGGATTGTAACTAAAAACTATAAACCAACAACCAATAACTAATTTGCATATTTTGCAGCATTTATAAATTTATCAATATCAGTCCCTTGGTCTGAAGTTGGATATTCTTCTTTAATTTTTGTGAATAAAGATTCTGCCTTATCATATTTTTTTAACGATAATGCAGTATTTCCTGCTTTGTATAAAAATAAAGGAGTTGTATACTCATTTGCTTTTTCATTCGCAGCTTTCTCATAATATTCTAAAGCATCCTCTTGTTGGTTAATATCAGAAAAGGCATCACCAATTGCACCTAATGCAACAGCATTTAAAGTAGCATTATCAGATTTAAATTTGCCTAAATAATCAATTGCTTTTTCATATTGTTTCATTTGCAAATAAGAAATTCCTGCATAATAATTCGCTAAATTTCCTGCATCAGTATTACTGTAAGAATCTGCGATATCAATAAAACCATATTTACCATCTGCTCCTTCTAAGCCTAAAACTAATAAAGAATCTATACCAGAACCAGCAGTTGCAGCTTCATCAAAATATTTTCTTGGAAAAGCAAGTTCGTTAGAAGCTTCTACTTCATTTGGCTCAACAATGTATTTGTTATAACCCATATATGCTATAAAAACAACTACAATACCCACTAAAGTGTAAAATAATGGTTTGCTATTTTTTTCTATCCATTGCTCAGATCTAGATGCAGTTTCATCTAAAGTATTTAAAACACCAGCAGTTTCGAATTCAGATTCGTCTATTTGATTTGCTTCTTTTTTACCTTCTGCTTTGTATTTCTTCTTGTATGTTGCCATATTTTCTTAAAAAATTAGTGGCGACAAAAATAGTTTTTTTAATTGGATTTTAAAAGGGGTTATTTTGCAAAATTTTCGATAATTTGCACATTCTTTTTAATATTGATTTTATTACGTGTATTTAGAAAAAATTTCTCTTGTAAACTTTAAGAATATTAGTTCACAAACTTTTGATTTTCATCAGAAAATAAACTGTTTTGTGGGTAATAATGGCGTAGGAAAAACGAATATTTTAGATGCTATTTACTATTTGTCTTTTGCCAAAAGTTACTTTAATTCTGTGGCTGTGCAAAATATAAAACATGGAGAAGGTTTTTTTATGATTGAAGGAGAATACCTTTTAAATGATAGAAAAGAAACCATTGTTTGTAGTTTAAAAAAAGGTCAGAAAAAAGTTTTAAAAAGAAATGGCAAAAATTACGATAAGTTTTCAGAACATATAGGTCAAATTCCTTTGGTAATTATTTCTCCTGCTGATAGAGATTTGGTTACAGAAGGCAGTGATACTCGTAGAAAATTTATTGATGGTGTTATTTCTCAGCAAAATAAAAGTTATTTACAAGATTTAATTTCTTACAATAAAGTAGTTTCTCAAAGAAACGCGTTATTAAAATATTTTGCTGCAAATAGAACCTTCGATACTTTAAACTTAAGTGTTTACAATGAGCAATTAGAAAATTTTGGAGCTAAAATTTATGAGGTAAGAAAAACTTTTTTAGAGCAATTTATTCCAATTTTTAATGATAAATATCAAATAATTTCTGGAGATAAAGAGGTTGTGAATTTGGTTTATAAAAGTCAATTGCATGATTTTTCAATGACTGAAGTTTTAAAAAAATCTTTAGAGAAAGATAAAATTTTACAATATACAAGTTCAGGCATTCATAAAGATGATTTGAGTTTTGAAATAGGAGAGTACCCTATTAAAAAATTTGGTTCTCAAGGTCAGCAAAAATCGTATTTAATTGCTTTAAAATTGGCTCAGTTCGATTTTATCAAACAACAATCAAACGTAACACCTATATTATTGCTAGATGATATTTTTGATAAGTTAGATGAAAATAGAGTTTCACAAATTATAGATTTGGTAAATAATGACGAATTTGGGCAAATATTTATAACAGATACACATTCTGAAAGAACAGAGAAAATTGTAAAACAAAGCAACAAACCGTATCAAATTTTTAAGTTATAGTTTTAGTAGTTTAAATTTTTAAGAAAAATAAACAGAATAAAAACTGGCAAAAGACAAATAGCCAAAAGCTAAAAGCGAACAATAATGTCTAAAAGAGAAAACGATTCTTTTTCAATTCAAGATTTAATGAACAGTTTCATTAAAGAAAATAACTTGAGTAAGGGAATGCAAAAAATTAAAGTGGAAGAAACTTGGATAAAAATGATGGGACCAGGAGTTGCAACCCATACAACCTCTATAAAATTGCAAAACAAAACTTTAGTGATACAATTATCTTCTTCTGTTTTAAGAGAGGAATTGAGTTATGGCAAAGAGAAAATTATAAAAATGATGAATGAAGAACTGGGTAGTGAAGTTATTTCTAAATTGATGTTGGTGTAATTGTGTTCAAATCTTTAACTAAAATTACTGGTGTTATAATAATTTTATTAAGTTTTTTTTGGGTTTATTTGACACTTTCCCATCAAGAGTGTAAATTAAAAGCTCTTAATTCAAATATATGAATCAAGAGCTGAAATTGTATAAAAAATTAAATTGATTTAGTTTCTTTTTATAAAAATAAAATCTCCACCTTCATCACCAGTTCTGCTAATGGGTGCGTAAATTGGTCTTTGAATTTTATCGCCAACAGGATTGTTTATTACTGGGTCTTCTATCATATTAAATAACTGACCTGCAGAAAGATAAAGATCTGTATTATTATTTAATCTTTTTATCAAGTATTCCATAAAAACACTTTTGTTTGGCACTGTTTCCAAAGCACCACTTGTTATTGCTTTTCTACTTGGTAAGGCATATTTAGCTTTTACTGCGTTCGAAGCTTTTTCATAACTTCGGGTTCTGGTTAAAATACTTCCACTAAAACAAGCATCAGAAATAAGTAAGGTATGTTTAGAAGGTATGGCTTTAATATAGGTTACAATACTGGTGTTTAAAATGATGTTTTCTTCGAATTCCATATTTGCGTTCGATGGCATCCAATAGCCTTTTTCACTCACTTTATCGTAATTTCCATGACCTGCATAAAAAATAACTAAGTTATCATTTGCACCAACTGTTCTGCTTAGTTTAATGAATTCTCTATTAATTTCATTTTCTGTTGGGTTTTTAAGCACAGTTACATTTTCTTTAGCAAAACTGTATTTGGCTGTTAAAACATCTGCTAAAGATTGTGCATCTTTTGTAGGTTCGTCTTGCAAATCTGCAATGGTTGTATCTGTATATTTACTTACGCCAATAATTAAGGCGTAATATTTTCCAAAGCCAATATCTATTTTTTCTTCAATAGTATTTTCTGTAAAATCTTCTTTATCGATATTTGGAGAAGAGCGTTTTATTACAAACGTTTTTGTTGATGAAGCTTGTTTTAAATCGGTTGCTTTTACAATTAAATCGTTTTTACCATATTTTAGAGGCACATTTGCTGTGAAAGTTCCATCACTAGAAACATTTGCTTCTATACCATTTACGGTTATTTCAAAAATACCATCTGCATCTGTGGCTCTACCCTTCACCAAAATTCTTTTTGCTTCAACAATTTTAAAACCTCTTTCTTGCTCTACAGTTGGTTCTGTAATAACTACAGTAGGAGGATCGTTATAGCTAATGGTTTGGTATTTAACGTCTAAATAATCTGCAGCAATTTTTCTATCAAAATAAATAGTGTAGCCAATTTTGTTTCCGAAAAAGTTTTCGAAGGCTGTTTCGTTTACATATTGATCGTTAATATAAAATCTGAGTAGTTTTCCAGATTTTACAATTTTTATTTTGTTAGCTTGGTTTTCTCCTGTTTTTATTGCTGATGAAGATGTTAGAGGAATAATCTCTGAATACGTATCGTTTTCAAACTTTCTATATTTGTAACTTCCATTACCAGACAAAAGAAAGGTAAATTCGTTTGCAGAATTTTTTCTTCCAAAAGTAAAACCATACATTCCATCTGAGGTGTTTTTTTCGCTGATGGCAGTTTCTAAAATAAAATCTTTATTGGTATCTATATCTAAATCTCTGCTAATAAAAATTCCGCCTTTTGTTTTTCTGGCTAGAATCAATTGACCATTACTCATGTCTACAGAATAATTGGTTGCATCTTCTAAATTCCAATCATTTATATTCGAGTCGAAACTATCGTATAAAGGTGCAGTAAGCGTTTTGGTGTTAACAATTGGTTTGTAATTGTTTGTTTTTACATTTTTAATTGTTAAATAGTCTACTGAAATTTTTTGTTTGTAATAAACACCATAACCAATTCCAGTGCCATAAAAGGGTTCAAAATCTATTTTGGTGATGTAGGTATTATTGATATAGAATTTATAAAAATCGCCATCTTTTTCTATTTTAACAATGTTACTTTTTCCACTACCTTCGTTTATTGTAGCAGATTTTACCCATTTTACAATATCTTCACTTTTATTATTTACAACTCTATTTATTTTATAATAACCTGTAGCAGTAATTAAAAACTGAAAATAGTTGGTGTCCTTTTTACCCCAAAGAATTCCATAAGGTGCATTTGTGTTTCCAAAAATATGTTCGAATTTTGTTTCAATTTCAAAATCTTTGGAGGTATCAAAATATTTGTCAATATGTGTTAACCATCCTTTTTCATCTATTTTGTGTTCTAAATTATAATTTCCGTTCGAAAAGGAAAAATTTACAGTTTCATTATTTGAAGTACTCCAATTATTTATATTCGAATAAAAATCATCAGATAAAATAACATCTAAATTGTTATTATTGTTGTTAATGTTTATATTGTTTGTGTTATTATCTGAATACATAATGCTTAAATAGCCAACACTAATTCTTTGTCTATCATAAACAATAAAGCCAGTTCTATCTCCATAAAATTTAAAGGAATAACTGGTGTGTACTAAATTACTGTTAATGTAATACTTTAAAGTGTTGCCTTCTTTTGTTACATTTAAGTAATTAATTGCATTATTACCTGTTTGGATATAGCTGGATTTTGTCCAATTTTTTAAATAGTTAGCTTTTCCATTTGCAACCTCTTTTATTTTAAAAGAACCTCCAGAGGTAATAAAAAATTCGTGTTGGTTATCGTTGTTTTCTCTACCAAAAAGTAACCCAAAACCATTATTGTTAATTCCGCTAATTTTTTTGAATTGCCCAATTATAGAGAAATCTCTTTGTGTGTCAATTTTTTTCTCAATTGTAGAATTCCAACCTCCTTTGTCTCTTTTATGGTCTAAAACATAATCACCACTTCTCATTTCAAAACTTACTTCTGGAGAGTTTTTCATTGCCCAATTGTTATCATTATTATTAAAACCTTCAAAAAGAATCGTTTTATTTGTAGTAATTAAATTGTTGTTATTCGAAGATGATAATTGCTGTGCTCTAATATAATCTATAGAAATTTTTTGATTTTTATAAAGCGTAATTGCATATTTATCGCCTAGAAAAACTCGATAATCCATGCTGTAAAGAAAATCGTCATTTACTAAAAAAGTAACTGTATTTCCTTTTTTTCGAACTTTTAGAACATTAACACCATAGTTTCCTGTTTTTACCTTATCTGATTTTGTCCAGGCTTGTATGGTTGAATAATTGCCATTTATAGACTCTGAAATACGATAGTAACCATTGGTAGAAAAGCCAAATTCTCTGTAATTCTGTGCGTCTTTATAATCGAACAAAAAAGAAATTGCAGAATTGTCTGTACCCGAAATTTTCTGAATAGATGTTTCAATCTCAAAATCTTCTGTGGTATTTAATCTGGAAGTTGGCGAGCTAACTTGCCAATTGTTATCCATTTCTTTATGATCGAAATAATATCTTCCATTGTAAATTTTTAATTCTCTTATTTCGTTATTCCCTTCAGGCCAAGAAGTAGTTCCATCAAAATTTTCTTCGAAAACATAGTTTTGAGAAAATGTTGAGAATTGAATGAATAATAAAAGAAAAGTAATGTTTTTTAAAATATTCATAATCTAATTTTTATTGATGGTTCATTTCTATAAAAATAGGTACCACTTTTGCTGATGGGTTTGTAGAAGTTGCATCAAAAGCTATGTTTTCTTTGCTAAAAGTTATGTCTGTACCTTTAAACATATTGTAAGATAAAGCGTCTTTTACTCTCGAAACAAAATCTCCAGAACCATATTTTGCCTTATTTACAATATCATCGATATTTAGTTTTTCTTTGCTGTATAAAACGCAAAGAATATCTCTTCCAGGGTTGTTATCAAATTCTATAAAATAGTCTTCATTTGGTAATGCAATTTCGCTATTTGTGTAGCTGAAATAATCGCTAAAATTATCGAAAGGATATAATTTATTCACAGATTTATCTGAAGAACCATAACCAATTAAATACACATAACCTTTCTGCTTGCTTTTTAAATAGATTCTAAATTGCGTTCCAGAGCTGTAGGTATTATTTACTTTGTAAGTCGTTTTTGTCGCCTTTACAATATTAAAATTTCTTGTAGCTCCTTCAGCCAAACTAATGGGCATATTGTTTCCATTGCTTAATTTTAATGTTAATTCACCTCCTAATTTATTGGAAGTATAAAGGTTGTTATTATTAGTATCAATCTTTATTTCCTCTTTATCTTCTTTGTCAATTAGAACATATGCTGTTTTTATTTGTCTTTCAAAATCGGCATATTTTATCCAAAAGAAACCATTTTGGCCCCAATTTGATCCCCAAGAATTCATAATTTCAAAAGCACCTCCAGCTTTGTTATCATCATAACCAACAACAACCATAGCATGTCCATGAGTTCCAGAATTCGGAATCCATACATTTTGGCTATCAACAATTAGTTTATCATATTGAAACAAACCAATTACAACTGGTTGTTTGCTAGAAATTGCTTTTTTAACTTTACCTACTAAATTGTCAGGATTTGTCCATCTTGCCAATCTTTCGTAAGTTAAAATAGTATTTTCTTTTGCTTTTGATGTTGTAAAAGAATTTGGTATAGAAGTGCAAGATTTATCTGTGTAAGGAAAATCTAATAATTTTGCAGCTCCATAGGTATTCATCAATTTCATTGCATTTTCTATATATGCACCCTGACATTGATCATTAACTTTAATTTGATTATATACATATGCAGGCGAAAATGTATTTTGATTGATTTTAGCAGTGTTGTAGTTCCAGTTATTTTTTATGGCATAAGCTATAGTTCTTGCGCCATAAGCACTTGCCCAGCCAACGCAAGAACCTTGCTGACCTTGACTTTGTGGGGTAGGAGCATAACCCTTAATACTAAAAGATTTTGGCAAAGCCGTAAAACTTCTAGTTACTAAAGGTACAGTTTGGGTGATAGACTCATACAGATTTTCATCGAATTTTAAACCTGTTCCAAAATTATCTTGAGAGAAAATGTTTGTTAAGAATAAACCAAAAATGAGTAGCGTTAATTTTTTCATTTTGAATGTTTTAGTGTTACCTTACAAATATCAAAACTAAGATATAAAAAAAAAATACGTCAAATGACGTATTTTAAAAATATTAAAAAGATGGCTTTTTACAATCGCTCTATTTTTTGAACTTTGCTTTTATTTAAATAGTTTTTTATAACCGTTTTAGATATTTCTTTGTTAGGAACAATGGTTAAAATCGATTTTAACACAGAAAGGTCGTTTTGTTGATAGGACAAATCTGTGTAACCAAAACCATAAACTTGATTATTTTCTACTAAAATAATTGCTTTTTCTTCGGCTTCTCTTCCTTTATCCACAATAATAAAATTGTCATTATTAAAGTTTTCTTTGGTAATTTTAAATTTCTTCTTAAAGTTAAATTTTGGAGATAAACTTTCTAACTCTAAATAATATTTTAATCGCGTAAATAATTCGCTACCAGTTCTATCAAAAGAAACAGTTTCAGCTCTATCTTGAATTTTTACGGCACGTCTCGTGCTTTTTAAGAAAAGGCCATTAATCTCGTTTTTTATATTTTTTCCTCTACCTAAATATATCACCTTTCCATTTAAATCATGAATATAAAAAATACCAGAAACCGAAGGAATCGATTCAATTAAGTTCTGTAATTTTTCTTTTTCGAGTCTTTTATCAAAATATTTTATAGAACTTTGAATAATGCTTTTTTTGGAATCTTTTTCTAATAAAAGTTTAAATAGTTGCACTGTTGCTAAAGCATCTCCATTTGCTCTGTGTCTATCAACTATAGGGATTCCAAGAGTTTTTGTGAGTTTTCCTAAACTGTAAGATGGTAAATTTTCTATGAGTTGCTGACTTAATTCTACAGTACACAAAGTATTTCTTTCGAAATCGAAACCTAATCTTTCAAATTCTGTTCTCAGAATTCTGTAATCGAAAGCACTATTGTGCGCAACAATTATACAGTCTTTCGTAATTTCTACAATTCGTTTTGCAACCTCGTAAAATTTTGGTGCATTTCGTAACATTTTGTTGTTAATACCAGTTAGTTTTACAACAAATTCTTGAATAGGTTTTTCAGGGTTTACAAGACTAATAAATTGATCTACAACTTCATAGCCATCAAATTTATAAATGGCAATTTCAGTAATTCCTTCTTCGTTAAACTTACCTCCAGTAGTTTCTATGTCTAAAATAGCGTACAATTTTTCTTTTTTTGAGGGATTTATTGATTATAATTTCGATGGCCAAATATAGAACTTCCAACTCGAATCATCGTACTTCCATTTTCGATTGCCAATTCATAGTCTCCACTCATGCCCATTGATAAAGTTTTTAATTCTGAATTTTTAGTTTTTAATTTATCAAAAAAAATTTTAAGTGATGAGAATTCTTTTGTCAATTGATTTTTGTCATCAGTAAAAGTAGCCATTCCCATCAATCCTATTATTTTAATATTCTGTAATTCTGCCATTTCTTTTGATGATAAAATAGCTTCGATATCAACAAACGATAAACCAAATTTTGTTTCTTCTTCAGCTATTCTTGCTTGTAACAAGCAATTTATTACTTTATTGTGTTTTTTTGCTTGTTTATTTATTTCTTTTAAGGTGCTAAATTTATCAATTCCGTGAATTAAATTCACAAAATGAGCCATATATTTTACTTTATTGCTTTGTAAATGACCAATCATGTGCCATTGAATATCTTTGGGTAAAGCTTCATGTTTTTCGGCCATTTCCTGAATTTTATTCTCACCAAAAATTCGCTGACCAGCATTATATGCTTCTTGTAAATCAGCAATAGGTTTGGTTTTAGAAACTGCAACCAAGGTTACATTTTCTGGCAAAGTAACTTTTATTTTTTCAAGGTTTTCTTTAATCATAACTCTAAACTATTGTTTTTTAAAACTCCTAACAATTTCAAAAAGACAAACTTTTGTTAAAATTCATACATGGTTAAACCACTTCTTAATTTTGGCTGAATATAAGTAGTTTTTGGGGGCATTTTTAAATTTGCATTTGCAATTTCTTTTAATTCATTTACGGTTGTTGGTAACAAGCCAAAACCTACTTTATACAAATTTTTATCCACTAATGTTTTAATAGAGAGAATATCTGTTTTTGTGTCAGAATAACCAGTTCTATCGTTATTAGTTAAATCTTTTATACCTAAAATAGGATTTAAAATTAACTTGAATAAAATTTCTGCATCTAACTTACTTAAAGCATTTGTAAATTTATAGTTGTCTTTTTTTAAATAAAGCGAATAAAATTCGCCATTTAAATACATGCTAAAATGATGTTTTTCTGAGGGAACATATATCTGTTGTCTACGATTTTCAATGATAAAATGAGTGCTTATTTTTTGCAGAAAACCTTCCAAAGACAAACCATTTAAATCTTTTACAAACCTATTAAATTCAGAAATTTGTAATTGCGATTCAGGAATTAAATAACTCATAAAAAAGTTATAATCCTCCAAACCATTATTCTCTTTATTTTTTTTCGCCAAATCTTTTGCTAGAAGTACTGAAGAAGCAGATCTATGATGGCCATCTGCAATGTAAAAAGCTTCTATTTTTTGAAAAGTTTTGGTTATTTTATCAATCGTAGAATCATCGATTACCAACCAAAGTTTATGCAATTTTTTATCGGTTGTAGAAAATTCGTATTCTGGTCTTTCTTGTTTTTTGTGATCAATAATTTCAGCCAGGGTTTCATCATCTTTAAAAGTTAACAAAACTGGTTCTGCATTAAAACCGGTGGTTTTTAAATAATTTTCGAAAAGTAAAACTCTTCTTTTAATAACGCCTTCGTGTTTTTTAATTACATCAGTATCATAATCCTCTATACTTGTAGCTGCAATAATTCCGCAAAAAGAAGTATTTTCTTTCACAGTTTCATAAATGTAAAAAGCAGGCATTTTATCTTTAATAAAAATATTTTGCTCTTTAAAACTTAAATAACGATTGCGAACTAATTGAAAACGTTGTTCTGCAGAAATTTCTTGAAGATATTTATAATCTGGATTTATAACATGTAAAAATGTATACGGATTAAAGTCTAATTTGGCACCTAATTCAGCAGGAGTATATGCTTCGTAAGATTTAGAAGATACCAAAGCCACTTTATCTCTGTTAGGTCTTACTGCTTTAAAAGGTTTTACAATTGCCATTTTTTGTTTTTAATCTTATTTTTTTTGTTGATGAAGAACAAAAATTATTTTAATAAATGTATAATTTGATTTGCCAATTCTAGCCCAATTCTTTCTTGTGCTTCTGTAGTTGATGCTCCAATATGTGGAGTTAAAGAAATTTCTGGATTCATTAATAACTGCACAGCAGGTGTTGGTTCTGTTTCAAAAACATCTAAAGCTGCATACTTAATTTTTCCTTCTTCAATGGCATTTACCAAGTCAACTTCGTTTAAAATTCCACCTCTTGCAGTATTAATAATTCCAACTCCATCTTTCATTTTCTTAATTTCTGATGAAGTAATAATATACTTTTCTTGAGCTGGTGTGTGTAAAGTGATAAAATCGGCTTCTTTTAATAATTGGTCTTTTTCGATGGTATCTATCTGAAAGGTAATTTTTTGTCCATTGAAAAATTCGATAGAAATTGGCGCACTTTCAACCTCATTGTCTGTGGCAAGAACTTTCATGCCAACACCCAAGGCAATTTTTGCAACTTCTTGTCCTATTGCACCAAAGCCAATAATTCCCAATGTTTTTCCTCTTAACTCTGTACCTTGTGAATATGCTTTTTTTAATTGGTTAAAACGCGTATCACCTTCTAAAGGCATTTCTCTGTTCGAAGAATGTAAGAATCTTACCATTCCAAATAGATGTGCAAAAACCAGTTCTGCAACAGAACTCGCAGATGCATTTGGAGTATTAATTACATGCAAACCATTGTCTATTGCATATTCTACATCTATATTATCCATACCAACTCCAGCTCTTCCAATTAATTTTAAACTAGGGCAAGCATCAATTAATTCTTGCTGTACTTGGGTTGCACTTCTTACTAAAAGGGCATCAATACTATGTTCGTTAATGTAATTCTCTAACTGATTTTGAGCAACTTTTACTGTAATTACTTCAAAACCTACTTTTTCTAAAGTTTCAATTCCGCTTTTCGAAATTCCGTCGTTTGCTAATATTCTCATAAACCCATCCCAACCTTCCCAAAGGGAAGGAGTTTTATTTATTATTTATTCAATTTTGTTTTTTCTTTAAATTTCATCAATTTAAAAAAGTATTTTTTCTACGTTATTTTTATCACAAAAGTAATAGTTCCTTTCCTTTGGAGCGTTTAGAATAGGCTTAAGCTTTTCATCACATCTACCAAAGCTTGCACACTATAAAGTGGCAATGCATTGTACATACTTGCTCTATAACCACCAACACTTCTATGTCCATTGATGCCAACAATTCCTGCTTCTTTGCACATACTATCAAATTTTTCTTTCAAACTTTCGTCTGTCAAAACAAAAGTGGCGTTCATGGTACTTCTGTCTTCTTTGGCTACAACACCTTTAAAAAGGGGATTTCTATCAATTTCATCATATAACAATTTTGCCTTTTTATTATTCACTTCTTCTATAAAAGGGATGCCACCTAAATCTTTTAACCATTCTAAAGTGAGCATAGAAACATAAACAGCAAAAACAGAAGGTGTATTGTACATACTATCGCTATTTATATGTGTTTGATAATTTAGCATTGCAGGTATATGCCTTGCTACTTTACCTAAAATAGCTTCTTTAATAATTACTAAAGTAGTTCCTGCAGGTCCCATGTTTTTCTGAGCTCCAGCATAAATTAAATCGAATTTTTCGAAGTCTAATTGCCTAGAAAAAATATCTGAACTCATATCACAAACTACAGTAACATTGGTGTCTGGGAACGTTTTTATTTGAGTACCAGCAACTGTATTGTTACTTGTGCAATGAAAATAATCTGCATCTTTAGGAATAGAATATCCTTTTGGGATATAGTTATAACCCTTGTCTTTTGATGAAGCAACTTCTACAATTTCACCAAATGCTTTTGCTTCTTTCATGGCTTTGTCAGACCAAGTACCTGTGTTTAAATAAGCTGCTTTTTTATTTAATAAATTGTAAGCAACCATTAAAAATTCCATACTTGCACCACCTTGTAAAAACAATGCTTTGTATCCTTTATTTTCTAAACCTAAAAGCTCTAAAGCTAAAGACTGTGCTTTGTCCATAACAGCTACAAAAGGTTTGCTTCTGTGTGATATTTCTATTAAAGAGAGATTATCATCATTAAAATTGATAATCGCTTCTGACGCTTTTTGCAACACTTCTTGAGGCAGTATGCAAGGGCCTGCACTAAAATTATGTTTTTTCATTTCTTTTAAGTTTCAAAGTTTCAAAGTTTCAAAGTTTATCAGTAATACTTATAACCGAAAACAATCAACTTGAAACCAAGTTATATGTTCGATAAAAATTCCAATGTATTTATGCCATCAGCAAAATCTGTTAATTTTGGATGTTGTGTTTGCCCAAAAGCAACTTCGTTTTCTATAAAATCTTTGGCAACAATGCATTGAATTTTTTCTCTATCTTGATGTAATTTTATTTTTAAATCGATTGGATTGTCATAATATTCATAAAAAACAGTGGCAATAGGAGAGGAGTAACTTTTATCTTCTTTAATCATTAAAAATCCGTTTTCTAACAAATCAAACAAACTCATTAAATACACTGCTTTGTTATAATCGTAATTATTAGCATATTTTGCATTGTTAATCATGTCTTTTTTTTCATACATACCTGTAAAAAAAGCGTCGAAATTAAAGTCTTTAGGCACAAACAATTTAGAAACACTTCTACAACCTAATCCAAAATATTGAAAAACATCGGTTGCTAATTTCTGAAAATCTTCTTCAGTTTCATTCCCAGTAATTACAGCCACAGAATTTCTACTTTTTCTAATTATACTAGGCTTATTTTTAAAATAATATTCAAAATAACGAGCAGTATTATTGCTACCTGTTGCAATTACAGCATCGAAATCGATCAACTTTTCCTCTGTAAAAATTATTTTCCCTTTAAAACCCTCTTCTACATATTCTAAATATTTAGCTAAAAAGGGTAGTAAATATTTATCATTAGAAGATTGTTTTACCAAAACAGTATGACCAGAAATTAATACGGATAAAAAATCATGAAAACCTACTAAAGGAATATTTCCAGCCATGACAATGGCTACTTTTTTTGATGTATTTATATTTAAAGAAACACTATTTATAAGTGATTCTAAGTTGCTATTATTTAAAACTTTAGACCAACTACATAAAGAGAATAAAATATTATCTTTTGTAAACCAAGAATTTCTTTCTTCAGCTAATTTTATTTGATATAAAAATCCATCAAAAAACAAATCATTATGTTCAATGTTTTCTTTTTTCTTTATTTCATCAATAGAAAATTGACTTAAAAAGTCGCCTAATTTTGTAAATGCAATAATTCTCTTTTGAATACTAATCATTTATTTGGTTGTCTATAATTTTGGGGTTATTTTTGCAACTGCAAATGTACAAAAACAGAATATAAAATTATGGCAATTATAATAACAGATGAATGTATAAATTGTGGCGCTTGTGAACCAGAATGTCCAAACACAGCAATTTATGAAGGTGCAGATGATTGGAAATATTCAGATGGAACAGATTTAAAGGGAAAAGCAGTTTTACCAAATGGAAAAACGGTAAACGCAGATGAAGATCAAGAACCGGTTTCTGATGAAATTTATTACATTGTTGCAGATAAATGTACAGAATGTAAAGGTTTCCATGAAGAGCCACAATGTGCTGCAGTTTGTCCTGTAGATTGTTGTGTGCCAGATGATAATAATGTAGAAACTGAAGAAGAGTTGTTAGAAAAACAACGATTTATGCATCAGAAATAAAAGAAAAAGATTTTATTCTATAAAATCGATAAAAAGACAAAAAATCCTGAATGTTAAATTTGGGATTTTTTATGCTTAAAAAACAATTATATTTGCACTCGCAAAATTTAAGAAAATGAAAGCTGGAATTGTAGGATTACCAAACGTAGGAAAATCAACTTTGTTTAACTGTTTATCAAATGCAAAAGCGCAAAGTGCAAACTTTCCATTTTGTACTATTGAGCCAAATATTGGTGTTGTAAATGTACCAGACAAGCGTATAGAAAAGTTAGAAGAATTGGTTAACCCAGAACGTGTTGTGCCAACATCTGTAGAGATTGTGGATATTGCAGGTTTGGTAAAAGGAGCTAGTAAAGGTGAAGGATTAGGAAATCAGTTTTTAGCAAATATTAGAGAAACAGATGCTATTTTGCATGTGTTACGTTGTTTTGATAATGATAATATTATTCATGTTGATAATTCTGTAAACCCTGTTAGAGATAAAGAAACCATTGATATTGAGTTGCAATTAAAAGATTTAGAAACGGTTCAAAAACGTTTAGAAAGAGTTAAAAGAACTGCAAAAACTGGTAATAAAGAAGCGCAAGACGAATTGGTTGTTTTACTAAAAGTAGAAGAAACTTTGCTAAAAGGAGTTTCTATTAGAGCTATAAAATTTACTGATAAAGAATTAGAATTTATTCATCCTTTACAATTTATTACTGCAAAACCAGTGTTGTATGTGTGCAATGTTGATGAAAATTCGGCAGTTTCTGGAAATGCCTATGTAGACCAAGTAAAAGAAGCTGTAAAAGATGAAGATGCAGAAGTAATTGTGTTAGCTGTGGGAACAGAAGCAGATATTACAGAACTAGATGATTATGAAGAAAGACAGATGTTTTTGGCAGATATGGGCTTGGAAGAAGCTGGGGTATCTCGTTTAATTCGTTCTGCTTATAAATTACTAAACTTACAAACGTATTTTACAGCAGGTGTAAAAGAAGTTAGGGCTTGGACCATACCAATTGGTGCAACTGCTCCTCAAGCTGCTGGTGTAATTCATACCGATTTTGAAAAGGGATTTATTAGAGCCGAAACTATTTCCTACACAGATTATGTTACTTATGGTACAGAAGCCAAAGTAAAAGAAGCTGGTAAAATGAGAGTAGAAGGTAAGGATTATATAGTTAAAGATGGTGATGTAATGCACTTTCGCTTTAACGTTTAAAAGTAATTTTATAAAATTAAAAAGCCTCAATATTCAAAATATAGAGGCTTTTTTTATGAACATTTTTTTAGTTTAGTTGATAAACTTTAATCCAATCTACTAACATTTCTTGTGGAAAAGGAGTTGTATCATCTGGATAACCAGCGAATTCGCCACCAACAGCAATATTTACCAATAAGAAAAAGTCTTTATGAAAAGCGTAATATTTTTTATCGGTGATGTTTAGAGTATGATATGTGTTGCCATCAACTTTCCAAATCATTTCCTCTTTTGTCCATTCCAATTCAAATTCATGAAAATCTTCGGTAAAAGTCCCTTTTGATAAATGATAACCAATAGCACCCATTTGAGTGTGTTTGCCTTTAACATCTGCATAATGTACGTTTGCTTCCACAACACTGGCATCCACAGAACCCCAAAGTTCTAGAATATCAATTTCACCAGTCATTGGCCAAAGTGTATCACCACCATTTTCATCAATATTAGAACCCAACATCCAAAAAGCTGGCCAAATGGCTTTTGCACTTGGTAATTTCATTTTTGCTACAATTTTACCATAGGTAAAATCAAATTTGCCAGCGGTATTTAAACGAGCAGAACTGTATTGATCTAAACCATGAGTTTCACTTTCGTGAATTGCTTTTAATACTAATTGATTGTTTTCTATGTAAGAGTTTTTAATATCAGCTGTATATCTTTGCCATTCCTCATTAAATCTTCCTGCAGCTTCAACTTGTCTATTCCATTTTGTTTGGTCTAATTCATTATTGTTAAATTGATCTTCCCAGACTAACGTATATTTTTTTTGTTGCATGTATGTAGTGCCTTTTATTGGATTGCAAGATTACGTTTATCTTCTGAAAACCACAATTAGAGTTTACTTTTTTTTGCTATTCGTTTTATTTCTATCCTAAAATATTCACAAGCCAATTTTTTAATGAATGAAATAACTTTGTCATTTCTATTCATAATGTTTAAAATTATATAGTCTTATTTTAGAAATGATCACTTTAAAATTAACAGTATTAAAACCAATAAATTCAAAGTTTTTATTTTCATTTATATGGTTTATATAGTAAAAGCAATAGTTTGTAAAACTTCGAAGTAAATAAACGAACGTTACTCCCCAAACAATTCCTACTAATTTTTGGGCTTGTAATAAATACAAAAACTTCACAAAAAGTGAGGTTCTGTATATTTATATATGAAAATTATCCTTTGTAAAAAGGCAATTTTACTACAGTTGCAGAAATCGCGTTTTTACGAACTTGAATGTATATTTGTGTGCCTGAAGACGCAAATATGGCAGGTACATATCCCATTCCAATTCCTTTGCCTAAACTCGGACTCATAGTTCCAGAAGTTACATTTCCAATTACAGTTCCATGGCCATCTACAATATCATAACCATGTCTTGGAACTCCTTTTTCATCGAGTTCAAAGGCTACCAACTTACGTTCTGGTTTCTGTTCTTTTTGTTTTGCCAAAGCCTCAGCATTTACAAAATCTTTTGTAAATTTTGTTATCCAACCCAAACCAGCTTCTATAGGTGATGTGGTATCATCAATATCATTTCCATACAAACAATAACCCATTTCTAAACGCAAAGTGTCTCTGGCTGCTAAACCAATAGGTTTAATGCCAAAAGAAGCTCCAGCCTCAAAAACTTTGTTCCAAATTTGCTCAACCTCGCTATTTTTACAATAAATTTCAAATCCACCAGAACCAGTGTAACCAGTTGCAGAAATAATTACATGCTCAATGCCAGCAAAATCGCCTATTTTAAACTTGTAAAAAGGAATTGTTGCCAAGTCTATTGAAGTTAAAGATTGCATGGATTCCACTGCCTTCGGACCTTGAATTGCTAACAAAGAATAATCTTCAGACAAATCTTTTAAATCCGCATTAAAGTCTTTGTTGTAGCTAGAAATCCAATTCCAATCTTTTTCTATATTAGAAGCATTTACTACCAATAAATATTGATGTTCTTTAATTCTATAACAAATTAAATCGTCCACAATTCCTCCAGTTTCATTTGGAAAACAGCTGTATTGTGCATCACCAATGGCTAATTTAGAAGCATCATTGGAAGTTACTTTTTGAATTAATGCCAAGGCATTTTCGCCAGAAACTAAAAATTCACCCATATGACTTACATCAAAAACACCCACAGCATTTCTTACAGTTTCGTGCTCTACATTAATACTTTCATAAGAAACAGGCATATTATAACCAGCAAAAGGAACCATTTTTGCGCCAAATTTTTCGTGAACTTCTTTTAATGTGATGTCTTTCATTTGTAGATTTCTTTAATTTTTGGCTAAATTATTGAAAAATATACAATAATCAATCACTAATAATTTGTTAATATTTTCAATCAAAAAAGAAATAATATTACATTTGGTAAAACTTTGATTATTTATCTTATGAAAATTTCTAAAATTATACTTGTTTTCTTTTTGTCACTTGGTTTAAAAGGAATCTCTCAAACACCTACTGATTATTTATCAAAAGAATTTCATAAAGAAAGAAGAGATTTGTTGCGTTCTAAAATGCCGGCAAATTCTGTTGCTGTGGTTTTTGCAAACCCTTTAAGAAATAGAGCCAATGATGTCGATTATGTGTTTCATCAAGATCCTAATTTCTATTATTTAACAGGTTATAGAGAGCCAAATGGGGTTTTAGTGTTGTTTTCGGAAAATCAAACTGATGAAAAAGGAAACACATACAACGAAATTTTATATGTGCAAAAAAGAGACGAAAGAGCAGAACAATGGAATGGAAAACGTTTAGGAGTTCTCGGTGCTACTAAAGAATTGGGTTTTGAAATGGCTATGGATGCTGATCAGTTTTTAGAAAACAACATTGATTTTAAAAAATATGATAAAGTATTTATCGAGAAATTTAACGATGATTATAGAAATTTAGGAGGTGCAGATGTGTATAGTTTGGTGAAATCATTTAAAGAAAAAGCGGGTTATGACCCATCTTTGTATCTTTCGAGAATGAAAGAATATGTTTACAATAACATATCAGAAACACCTATAGAAAGCAGTGCCAACGTAATTAGTATTATTGATAGATTGGCAGAACGTTCATCAGAAATTAAAGAGGATGAGTTAATTAAAGGTTATAAAGCTGCTGAAACAGACGATTTAAAAAAAGAATTTCAACAGAAAATATCATTGGCTTTAAAGCCAAAAACGAATATCGATTTAAATTTTTTACCTGGAAATTTAGCTACCATGCGTGAAATTAAAACAGAAGCTGAAATAAAGTTAATTACAAAAGCTGTTCGTATTTCTGCTATTGGGCAAATAGAAGTAATGAAAGCCATGAAACCACATATGTCTGAAACTGAGTTGCAAGGAATTCATGAATTTGTATACAAAAAATATGGGGCAGAATACGAAGGTTATCCATCTATAGTGGGCGCAGGAAACAATGGTTGTATTTTGCATTATATAGAAAATAATCAAACAAAAGTTGGTAACAATTTGGTTTTAATGGATTTAGGTGCTGAGTACAGAGGTTTTACTGCAGATGTAACTCGAACAATACCTGCAAATGGAAAATTTACCAAAGAACAAAAACAAATTTACGATTTGGTCTACGATGCTCAAGAGGCTGGTATTGCTTTGTACACAATTGGTGGCAGTATGCAAGCTCCAAGACAAGTTGCCATAAAAATTATTAACGAAGGTTTATTCAAGCTGGGGATCATAAAATCTGTGGATGAAAGACATAATTATTTTCCTCATGGAACTTCGCATCATATTGGTTTAGACGTTCACGATCCTGGAAATTATGGTAATTTTGAAGAAAATATGATTGTTACCATGGAACCTGGAATTTACATTCCTGATGGAAGTCCTTGTGATAAAAAATGGTGGGGAATTGGAATAAGAATTGAAGATGATATTTTAGTTACCAAAAATGGTCCTGTAAATTTATCTGGAGAAGCACCAAGAACTACCGAAGAAATAGAAAAAATGATGGCAAAAAATTCTGTTTTAGACGATTTTCTGCTACCAGATTTAGATAAATAATGGGTAAAACTGCCATTATTTTAGGAGCAACAGGATTAACAGGAAACATTTTGTTAAAAAAATTAATTGCAGATAAAAACTATAGTTGCATAAAATTATTTTCTAGAAATAAGGTTGATTTAAATTCAGAGAAAATACAAGAATTTTTAATAGATGTATTACAATTAGACCAGCATTCAAAAGACTTTATCGCAGATGAAGTGTTTTGTTGCGTTGGTACAACTGCTGCCAAAACAAAAGATAAAAACAGCTATAAAGCCATTGATTACGGAATTCCTGTGAATGCAGCAAAATTGGCAAAAAAGAATGGAATTAAAACGTTTGTTGTAATATCTTCTATGGGAGCAGATGCAAAAAGTGCTATTTTTTATAACAGAACAAAAGGTGAAATGGAGCATGCTATTTTGCAACAAAACATTAAAAACACTATTATTTTAAGACCCTCTTTAATTGGTGGAAATCGAAATGAAAATAGAGTAGGAGAGCGAATTGGAAAAGGAATGATGACAATTTTAAATCCGTTTTTAATTGGTGGATTTAAAAAATATAAAATGATCGATCCAGAAAAAATAGCTAGTTGTATGATGCTACTTGCTAACAAACCAAACAATAAATCGATTTTCAGTTCAGATGAAATTCAAGAAATAGCTACCACATAAATGAGCAACGAACAACCAAATAACCCTTTACATGGCATTAAATTAGCTACAATGTTAGAACAATTATATTTAAAATATGGTTGGGAAGAATTGGGTTATTCTTTAAATATTAATGCTTTTAAAAATGACCCATCCTATAAATCGAGTTTAAAATTTTTAAGAACCACACCTTGGGCTAGAGAAAAAGTAGAGCAGTTTTATTTAAAAAATATGACCTAATCGTTTTTAGTAAAATAACCTTCATTAGAAACAGCATTTTTACTTACTACAATACTTGCAGTTTTAAACCAAACCTCTGCATAGTTTCCATCTGCATATTGTTTTTGAATATCTCCATTATGTGTTTCGGCTCCTGAACACCAATTTTTATTTACTTCTGGCGATTTTCCATTGGTTTGGTTGTAAGAACCTAATTTAAAGAAGCAACCTTCATTGGCATACCCATTTTCCTTTTCAACTCCATCTTGTCCTATTGGCACAAATAAAGCTTGTGTTTGCAGAGGAATGTCTGCTTTTGTAGTATATTCTGATTCGATTAGGTTTTTCGAAAATAGTTTTGTTTCATGCTTTTTACTGGTAAATTTTAAGATCATAACACCATTTTTAACTACAATTTCGTAGCTAAATTCTTCACCTAAGGCAATGCCATTTTTGGGTTCTTCTGGATAGGTGTTTTCTGTTTCTCCAACAACCGAAAAATCATTTCCCCAAACTGCCGTAGAAAAATCCCATCTTCCAGAATTGTCATCACCAGCAGTATTTATTTCATAATGCCAAAAAACAGAACCTTTTTTATGTCCTGGAAATTTCTTGTAAAATATTTTTAAGGGCTCGTTTTCATGACCATCTGCACTGTGAATTTGACCCACAACAACAGCATAAGAAGCTGCAACTCTGGCATCTCCAGTACTTGACACATTCATTACTTTTAGTGTAGCCGTTAATTGATCATCTGCAGTTGCTGGATACCATTTTTTAACTTGTGCTAATTCTGTTCTAGTATTGTTTGATGTTCCATGAGTATTACCTCCATTGGGCGCTTTGTAAACGACCCAATTATTTTCACCATCATTTACAGTGTAAAAGAAATCTTTATGTTCAAAATTATTTGCAAACCCTACATTAGAGCCATCACCTAAAATTAATTTCCAATCATTAAAAAAAGGAGTAACATCGCTGGCATAAACTGGTTTTGAATTTTGTTTTTCATCTGGTTTTTTAGAAGTTTTTGTACAACTACTTACCAAGATAAAAATACTTGTAATAAAAAGTATTGTTTTTAATCTACTTTTTTTTTTAATTTTAAGCATTAAAATGGGGGTCTTTAGTATGATGTTTAATATCATGCACTAAGTTACTAATTTTATATTCAAAATATCAAAATATAACATTTTTTTTATTAGCTTATTTAAATATGAACTCAGACCATTCTTTTGGTTTCTCTAACATTAAAAAATGCCCACAATTTTCTATCCAAAATAATTGGTTATTGGGTATTTCTTGGTGCAATAATTCAGCAATTTTAGGAACAGCAATGGGATCGTTTTTTGCCCAAATAATTTTAGTAGGAATTTGGGTTTCTTGCAAAGCTCCAATCCATCTGTCCCAAAAATAATAGCGTTCGTTTATGTAATTTGTTAATTGATGAATTACTTTTCTGCCTTCATTATTTTCTAATTGTAACCACATTTCTTTTAATTCTTCATCAGAAACTTGGGTTTTATCAAAATAAATAGTGCGCATATTTTTCTTAAAAATACTAAAATTGGTCAATTTTGCAATCCATTTTCCAGTAATCTTATTTTTTAATAATTTCTGAATGGTGCGTAGTTTAGAGAATTCTATATGCACAGATCCATTGCATAAAATAAGAGTATTTATTTGTAAATTAATTTGTTGTTTGTTGTGTCTTGCCAAAATTTCTGTAGCCACAGAAGTTCCATAATCGTGTGCTAATAAAGTTACGTTTTGTACACCTAATTGTTTCCATAGCTGCAAGGCAAAATCTGCTTGTTCAATTAAAGAGTAGGAGTAGTCTAAGGGTTTATCAGAAAAACCAAACCCCAAATGATCATGAATTATTACTCTGTATTTTTTAGAAAGTTCTGGTAGAACCTTATAGTAGTCAAAGGATGAAGTAGGGTAACCATGAAGAATAACTAGTGTTTCATCAGATTTACCTTCATCAATTACAAAAACATTTTTATTAAAAACGGTAATAAATTTTCCTTTATTTTTCCAGTCTAAACTATTCATAAAATCAGATTATTATCTAATTTAGTGATTTTATAATTATTATTTCCTTTCAAAATTAAATATGCTATTTTTACTTTCTGTCTTTTAAAATTAATTCAACCAATTCTTCTGGGTTTTCTAACATTGGAAAATGTCCAGAATTATTAATCCACAAAATTTTATTATCAGGTATTTCATTTGATATAATTTCACTCATTTCTGGTAAAGCTATAGGAGAATCTTTAGATGAAATCATTTTAATTGCCATTTTAGAGTTTCTTAAAGCTCTGTACCATCTATTCCAAAATGTATTTCTTTCTTCGATGTAATTACTAAAATAATTAATTACATGATTTCCAGATTTTTTTTGCATTAAATTCCACATTTGTTCTAACTCATTATCAGATATTTTTTCTGAGTTAAAAAACAATTCTTTTATTTTTTTCTTATAAATACCAACAGAACTTAGCATGGCTATGGGCATTTTTTGGATTTGTATAAACGTTTTAAGTTGAGAAAATGTGATTTTAGCTGGATTTATTTTCATATGCAAATTACAGAAAATAAATTTTTCAATAGATAGTTCTATTTGTTCTAAATTTTTTCTTACAATTATTTCATTTAATATGTGTGCACCATAACCATGGCCAAATAAAGTAAGCTTTTTAATTTGCAATATTTTTATTGTTTCTAAAACAATATCTGTTTGTTGTATTATGGTAAAATATTCATCCAGTGGTTTATCTGAATTTCCAAAACCAATTAAGTCTATTAATACAACTCTATAATGTTTAGATAATTTCTCTAGAGTTTTGTAATAATCAAATGAAGATGTTGCATAATCATGAAGCATTAAAAGGGTATTTGTTTTATTATTTCCTGCATCAATTACAAATACCTCTTTATTAAACGCTTTAATATAAAAGCCTTTATTTTCCCATTCTTGTGAGTTCATAAACAAATAAAATTTATAGTTCTAAAAGAATGCAGCGTATTTTGATCTTTTATTATTACTTCCATTATGATCAAAAACTAAATGTAACCAACTTTTAGGAGATTCTATTATTGAGAAATGACTAGAATTTTCAATCCATTCTATATTCTTATTTATTTTCTCTGAAGCTAAAACAATTGCTATTTCTTTCATAGAAATTGGGTCACTTTTTTGCCAATAGATTCTAATAGGAATTTTAGAGTCTTTTAAACCCTCTGTCCATCTATGAAAATAGACATAACTGTCTTTTATATAATTACTTGTAATTTGAATTTTTCTTACTTCAGCATCATGATTAAATTCTTCATTTAAATCATCCTGATCAATCTCTAGTTCTTGTTTATCTGTAGTATATAAATTTTCAATTTTTTTGAGTCCTTTATTTTTTAATATAGAGATGTATTGTCCTATTTTATTATTATTTAGAATTATAGAAATGTTAGACATTTGTATATGCTCTAATCTTTTTCCACTACTGGTTAAAATAATTTCATTTATTTTTATTGGAGTTAGATTATTGTTTTTACGTGCTAAAATTTCTTTAGCAACAGAATTCCCAGAATCTTGAGCCAAAATTGTAACTTCCTTTAAACCTAGTTCAGACCATAGTCTAAGTGCAATATCTGCTTGGTCTATTATAGAATATTGTAAGCCTTTAGGTCTTGCGGAAAAACCAAAACCAAGATGATCATGAATAATAACTCTGTAGTTTTCAGTTAACTCATCTATAATTTTATGATAATCATAGGTTGATGTTGGGAAACCATTTAATATTACTATAGTTTCTTTTGAATTTCCTTTATCAATAACAAAAATATCGTTATTGTAAATGCTGATAAATTTCCCTAGTTCTTTCCAATTTTGTGCGGTCATATATTTGGGGGTTAAATATAAAATATATAAATGTGCATAAATATACGATTTTTTTTTAATTTTGTTTTTTATTTATTTTACTTCAAAATATTTTATTCCCACTGTTAAAAACACATTGATTATCAATTATATAGATGTTATACTGCCTATTCCCATCAAGAAAACGTTTACGTACTTTGTAACTGAAGACGAAGCCAATTTCTTGCAAAAAGGTATGCGAGTTGCTGTTTCTTTTGGTAAATCTAAAATGTATACAGGTTTGGTTTTTAATATTCATAAAAATGCACCAACCTTATATGAAGCGAAAGAAATTCATCAAATATTAGATGAAACCCCTTTGGTTAATGAACACCAGTTAATGCATTGGCAATGGCTTGCAAATTACTATATGTGTGCTTTGGGAGATGTTTATAGAGCTGCTTTACCATCTGCTTTTTTATTGGAAAGTGAAACGATTCTTTATAAGAACGAAGCTTTCCAAAACGAAGATATTTTAGGCGATGATGAGTTTTTAATTTTTGAAGCTTTACAGCATCAATCTCAATTAACGATTCATCAAGTTGCAGCTATTTTAGGACAAAAAAAAGTAATGCCTATTGTAAATGAGTTGATAAAAAAATCTGCTATTTACATTAAAGAAGAAATTTACGAACAGTACAAACCTAAATTGGTAAAATATATTCGTTTACAACCTCATTACAATTCTGATGATGCCCTTAATTCTTTACTAGAAGAACTTTCGAGAGCCAAAAAACAAAGAGACGCAGTGTTAACTTTTTTCCAGTTATCATCAACAAAAAAACCAATAAAAGCAAAAGATTTAGAAGAAAAGGCAGATGTTTCATCATCAATTTTAAAATCTTTGGTAGATAAAAATATCTTTGAGTTTTATGAAATTCAGACAGATCGAATTAATTTTAAAGGAGATACAAATGATTTAAAGGTTTTAAATGAGTTTCAAGAAAAAGCACTTTTTGAAATTAAAGAGACGTTTAAAGAAAAAGACGTAACACTTTTACACGGAATTACAAGTTCTGGTAAAACAGAAGTCTATACAAAGCTAATTCAAGAGGTTTTAGATGAAGGCAAGCAAGTTTTATTCTTATTACCAGAAATAGCATTAACAACTCAGATAATTGTTCGTTTACAATTTTATTTTGGAAATCAGATTTCTGTGTTTCATTCTAAATATTCTATGAACGAAAGAGTAGAGGTGTGGAACAACGTTTTGGAAAACAAAATAAAAGCACAAATTATTTTAGGAGCAAGATCGTCTATATTTTTACCTTTTTCCAATTTAGGATTCATTGTGGTTGATGAAGAACATGAAACTTCCTACAAACAATTCGAGCCTTCACCAAGATACAATGCAAGAGATGCAGCCATAGTTTTGGCCAAATTACACAATGCAAAAATTTTGTTAGGTTCTGCAACTCCGTCTTTAGAAAGTTATTTTAATGCACAACAAAATAAATATGGTTTTGTTGAGTTAAATAGACGTTTTAATAATGTGCAATTGCCAAAAATTGAACTTATTGATGTAAAAGAAAAGCAACGAAAAAAGGAAATGAAAGGTCATTTTTCTGATCGATTGCTACAATTAATTCAAGAAGCTTTAGACGAAAAAGAACAAGTAATTTTATTTCAAAACAGACGTGGATATTCGCCTGTAGTCGAATGTAAAACCTGTGGAGTTGCTCCTCAATGTCCAAATTGTGATGTAAGTTTAACATTTCATAAATTTAGAAATGAATTACGTTGTCACTATTGCAATTATCAAAGAGCAATGCCCAATAGCTGTGCAGCTTGTGGAAGTAATACTTTAGATACCAAAGGTTTTGGAACAGAGCAAATTGAGTTAGAACTTAAAGAGTTTTTTCCTGATTATAAAATAGGAAGAATGGATTTAGACACCACTCGTGGAAAATTCGGATATCAGAAAATAATTGGTGCTTTTGAAGCGAGAGAAATAGATGTTTTAGTAGGCACACAAATGCTTTCTAAAGGATTGGATTTTGATAATGTTTCTTTAGTAGGTATTTTAAATGCAGATACCATGCTAAACTTCCCAGATTTTAGAGCCCATGAAAGAGCGTATCAAATGATGGTGCAAGTTTCTGGGAGAGCAGGAAGAACTAAAAAGCAAGGCAATGTTGCCATTCAAACATACAATCCTTATCACAAAATATTACAACAAGTTTCTACTACAAATTATATAGAAATGTATAAAGAACAGTTGCAAGAACGTTGGCAATACAAATATCCTCCTTATTACAGATTGATAAAAATTACTTTAAAACACAGAGATTACAATAAGGTTGATTCTGGAGTTAATTGGCTTTTTAAAGCGCTTTATAATTCTTTTGGAGAACATGTTTTAGGACCAACAGCGCCAGCAGTTGCCAGAATTAGAAATCAGTACATTAAGAATTTGGTGATTAAAATTCCTCCAAAACAGAATTTAGCAAACACTAAAAATCAAGTCTCTAAAATTAAAAATACATTTGAAGCTGTAAAAGATTTTAGACCTATTCGTTTTATTATTGATGTGGATGCTTATTAAAAAAAAATTGAGTTTTCTGTAAATCAGTTTACAATAAATTTTGTGTTTTTATTTTAGAATGATTACATTTGAGTTGTGCCAACAATTTTAAAATTAAATGGTTTTCGATTTTTCTTTTATGCAAATGATCATTTGCCTATTCATGTTCATATTGAAAAAGAAAATAAAACAGCTAAATTTAATTTAGAACCATTTGTAGAATTAGTATATTCAAGAAGGTTTAAGGCATCAGAAGTAACTGAAATACGTAAGTTAGTTTCAGAAAACAGAGAATTATTTACAAATAAATGGAATGAGTTTTTTAACAATCAATAAATCAAGATTTGCTACAGACGTAGTTTTTGACCAAAACAAAATGACTGTTTTTTTAGAAGATGGCAGAGAACTCTCTGTGCCTTTAGAATGGTTTGTTTCGTTAAGAAATGCAACAAAAGAACAATTAAATAATTGGAGATTTATTGGAAATGGAGAAGGTATTCATTGGAAAGATTTAGACGAAGATATTTCTATTGAGCGTTTGTTAGATTAAAATTTCTATTTTAATTTTATAAATTACCTATTTACGCTAACAAAACTAAGTTTTAGCCCCATAAGATTTATTATTGATGTGGATGCTTATTAAAGTTTTCTACGATCCAATTTTAAAAGTTGTGCTTTTATATTTTCTGTTGTAAACTCAAATACATCCATATTTTTAGTTTGGTTGGGTTTGCCCCAATTGTAATAGGTAGTTATTTTAAATAGGGTTGGTTTGTATTGCTTATTACCTAAATAAGTTAAATTCAATAAATAATTCCCACTAGCCAATTCTTCTATAAAAATTTCTTTAGAAGTATAACCTTTTATTTTTTGATCCATAATTAATTCTAAATTATGATTTGAAGAATTCTCTAAAAGGAAAATTTCAGCATCTGGATTCACAAATTCTAGCACAAATTCAGCTTCTGTACTATTCCATTCTATTACAATTCGCACATCACTTTCAATATTTTTACTAGGCTCGTTAATATTAATTTTTTGAACACTATTACTTTCATTTTCTTGGTCTAAGTTATAAGTAGCCATGATTTCAGAGGTAATAACTTCTCCAATATCATTGTCTTCAATTTTAAAACCTTTATTTAAAAAATAATTATAAGTGAACCAGAAATCTCTATATTTTTTTAGTTCTAAAAAAACATTTGCCAAATCTCTATAGGATTGTCTATGGTTAGGTCTTATTTTAATAATTTTTTTGTAAATTTCTATAGCTTTTTCCAATTGGCCTAATTCTTCATATTTATAGGCAACTGCTTTTAGATCTTCTGAGTTTTGGTTTGCAAAAACTTCATAATCTTCTAATATCTTAATTAAAAGAGATTTACTTAATTTTTCTTCTTGAAAAAAATTAAATATATCTAGATGATAGTTGGTATTGGCCTTATCTTCTGTATAAGTTTTTGTATATAAGTCTAAAGTCTCTGTTGCATTTGAAACCTCTTTATATTTATCTAAAAAAGGAATATCTTTTTTAATTTTATCATATTTAATGGCATCATTACTATAAAAATCATCATCAGTAAAATAATAGTTATTAAAATTTACATTTTTCAATTTGCTGTAATCTATAGTTGTTTTTACCTTAATAATTGGATTTTGATTTTTTTGATTTAAAATAAAAAGCTCTTTTACTTCTGAGATGTATACAGGAAAAGGGATATCATATTGATAATTATCAATTTCCCAAATTGCAGAACCATCAAACTCTTTCCCTTTTATATACAAAACTTCTTCACCATATTTGTTCAATCTTACAAGTACATTTGGTAGTTTTTCTTCAATAGCTCTGGTTAAAGAAGTAGCATCTTTATTTAGTGTTTCTACCTCTATTTTTAAGGCTAAAAAGTTTTGTATTTCATCTCCAATAGTACTTTCACCTAATTTTGGTGTTTTTTTAATATTGGGAGATTTTGGAATACTTTCAGGTTTTAAATCAATATTTAGAGTATTTGTAACATCTTCGAGTAAAACAATTAGAGTCTCAAAACCTACATAACTATAACTTAGTATTTCGCCTGGTTTTGCTTTTATAGTATAAAAACCTTTTGCATCAGAAACAGAATATCTAGTGGTGTTTTCGACAAAAATAGTTACATTTTCTAAGGCTTTATTGTTGTGTTTTATAAAACCTGAAATGGATTTTAATTCTAATTCTAAAGTTGTTTGTGATAAAATATAAATAGGAATTAATAGAAGAAATAAGGTAAGTTTAGTTTTCATAGTGGTTATAAGTTACCTAAATATATCAAATTTTATACCAAGATTTTTTTATTTGATTAAAAAAAATTAAGGTTGAAGCAACCTTTTTAAAACTTTTGTAGTCTATATATTTGTAAGGCAGTCAAAACCAAATCAAGAGGCTTGAAAATTATACCATTGCATAACCTAGAAAAATCGCTCATCAATAAAGCGATTGTAAACAACAGAGAAGCACAACAGCAATTGTTTGAGCAGCATTCTCCTAAAATGTTGGGTGTATGTAGGCAATATGTAAAAGATTTACATCATGCAGAAGATTTGCTATTGCAAGGGTTTTTAAAGGTTTTTAAAAACTTACACAAGTTCAAACACGAAGGAAGTTTTGAAGGTTGGATAAGAAGAATTATGGTAAACACCTGTATTTCTTATCTCCGTAAAAAAATCTTGGTTGATGTATCTGATGAAGAATATGTTTTTAATAATGCAGCAACAGAAAGTTTAGAAAATACTTCTGTAGAAGACATTCAAAAACTGATAGATCAATTGCCAGAAGGTTACAAAATGGTGTTTAATTTATATGCCATAGAAGGCTATAAGCATTCGGAAATTGCAGAGAAATTAGGAGTTTCTGAAAGTACATCAAAATCGCAATTATTTAAAGCGCGTAAATTGTTGCAACAGAATTATTACAAAATGAACAAAATTAGTAATGGAGACAAATAAATTAGATAAAAGCATACAAGAGAAGTTCGAAAACAGAACTTTTAAGCCATCAGCTTCTGCTTGGGAACGTTTGTCTGTGCAATTAGGCGAACAACCAAAACAAAAGAAAATCGGTTGGTTTTTTTATATAGGAGCAGCAGCAAGTATTTTACTATTGGTTTCTATAGGAATTCAACTATTTTCTGAAGAATCACAAGAAATTCCACCAAAAGAAGAAATTGTTATTACACCTATTGATACCACTATTATTGATAAAAAAATAGAGAAATTTAAAAATGAAATTCCAGTTCAAGAAGCTTTAGTTCAGAAAAATGGAGTAGAAGTAGAGCATCAAAAAGAAGCTGCAAAAAAAGGAATTTCAGCAAAAGAAAATTCTAAAACTAAAATTGAAAAACCGATTAAAAAAGAGAAAATGGCCATTGCAAAAGTGGAAGAAAAAAAGGAAGTTATTTCTACTGAAATAGGGAATTCTCTCACTAAAAATCAGAATAAAGAAATAGAAAAAAGAACCTTACAACAAAACCCAAATAGTAGCATAAAAATAAATTCGGATGATTTATTGTATGCTGTAACTCACACACCAAAAGAGGTAAAAGAATATTACGCAAAATACAATTTGAATAGAGAAGATATTTTAAAAACGATTAAAAGTGAGCTCAAAAAATCGAATTTAAAAATAAATCCAGAAACTATTTTAGCAGAAGTAGAGCGTACTATAAATGATGATGATTTTCAGAATAATTTTATGAAATCGTTAAAAAGAAGAGTAACCGATATTGCATCTGCAATTGCCAGTAGAAATGATTAAAACGAAATAATCAATTCTAAAAAAAACAAAAAACAATAAAATTTTAAAATCCATAAAAATGAAAAGAATACTACTTATACTAGTGTTGTTTGTAGCAACTGTTGCCCAATCTCAAGAAAAAACTTTCGAGGATGAAGTGAGCAAAATATCAAAAAGAATAGAAAATATTACCAAACAACAGAAAGACTCTTTAAAAAGCAAAGTAGTTGCAATTGACAAGCAATTAGAAAGAGGAGAAATTACAGAAGACACAGCAAATACTTTAAAGAAAGAAGTTGCAGCTTATCATGCAAGGAGAATAGAAAAGTTAGTGGGCGAACAAGAAGCTTTACTTCAAATTTTAGTACAAGATAAAACTAATGGAAAGATTGCCTCTTCAGATGAAATGATTACAGATGAAGATGATGATAATATTTTCACGATTGGTAGAAAAGTTTTTAAACTAAACATTTCTGACGGAGATTTGGATGAACGAAATGAAAAAAGAAAAGAAAGATGGAAGTTTAGAAACAAAACGCAAAGAACTACTACCACTCAATTTGTGTTTGCTATGGGTATTAATAATGTTCTGAATAATAATAAGCTATCATCTTTAAATAATTCTGAATATCAATTATGGCGTTCTCGTTTTTACGAATTGGGCTGGACATGGAAAACACGTTTTACAAAAGAACCATCGCAATTCTATTTTAAATATGGTTTTTCTTTACTGTGGAATAATTTACGTCTAGAAAACAACCAGCAACATGTTAAAAATGGAGACATGACAAACATAGAAACCAGAATTGATGAAAGCTTAACAGAAAGTAGATTAAGGCATGTGCAATTGAATTTTCCTATGCATTTAGAATGGGATTTATCTAAAAATAAAATATATGATGATGGAAGAGTTAGAGACAGAACAAATAATTCTGTAAGATTGGGTTTAGGAGGTTTCTTTGGTTTTAAATTAGGAACTAGACAATATTTAGAATATCAAAATCTTAATGGAGTAGATGTAAATGAAGTGCAATACAACAACTTTAATATGAATACTTTTAATTATGGTATAAGCACATATATAGGGTATAAATCTACAAGTTTTTATGTAAAATATGATTTGAATCCTTTGTTTAATAATACCGAAACTAGAAATATATCAATGGGTATTCGTTTAGATTTGAATTAAGTATTTATCTAAAGTCATTTTATAAAAAGCTGTTGTGAAAACAATAGCTTTTTTATTTCACTACTTTTTGTTATCGATTTTGCGTTATTATTGTTAATATTTTATCAAAATCAGAATAATTAGAAGATTATGTATTTAATTTTACAGATTCAAAAATTGGGTTTATTTTTATACACTGAAACAAATAGAATCTTTATATGATAATAGGAATTCCTAAAGAGATTAAGAATAACGAAAGTAGAGTTGGTATGACACCTGCAGGTGTTTTTGCACTAACCAAAAATAAACATACAGTATATGTGCAATCTAAAGCTGGCGAAGGAAGTGGTTTTTTTGATAAAGATTACATAGAAGTTGGAGCAACTATTTTGCCAACTATAGAAGAAGTTTATTCGAAAAGTGAAATGATTGTAAAAGTTAAAGAGCCTATAGCACTGGAATATCCTTTAATTAAAGAAAATCAAATTGTGTTTACATATTTTCATTTTGCATCGAGTGAGCCTCTTACAAAAGCAATGATTATGAGTAAATCTATTTGTATTGCTTATGAAACTGTAGAAGATGAAGATGGTACTTTGCCTTTATTAACACCTATGTCTGAAGTTGCTGGTAGAATGTCTATACAGCAAGGAGCAAAATATTTAGAGAAACCCGTAAAAGGACGAGGTATTTTATTAGGTGGTGTTCCAGGTGTTACTCCAGGAAAAGTATTAATTCTAGGAGCTGGAGTTGTGGGTGTACAAGCTGCAAAAATGGCAGCAGGTTTAGGGGCTCACGTAACTATTTTAGATATTAATATGAAACGTTTACGCTATGTAAATGATGTTTTACCAAGTCATGTAATTACAGGTTTTTCTAGTGAATATAGCATTAGACAGCATATAAAAATTCACGATTTAATAATTGGTGGAGTTTTGGTAAAAGGAGGAAAGGCGCCAAAATTAATAACTAAAGATATGTTAAAAGAAATGAGACCAGGAACTGTTATTGTAGATGTTGCAGTAGATCAAGGTGGTTGTTTCGAAACTACAAGAGCTACAACTCACGAAGACCCAACATATATTATAGATGATGTTGTGCATTATTGCGTTGCAAATATGCCAGGTGCAGTGCCTTACACTTCTACAATGGCATTAACAAATGTTACACTTACCTATGTTTTAAAGTTAGCAAATTTAGGTTGGGAAAAAGCTTGTGAAAATGATGCAACTTTAGCAAAAGGATTAAATATTGTAAAAGGAAAAATTGTGTATAAAGAATTAGAAGGTATTTTTTAATTTCGATTTTAGTTTTTAAAGATATAGAATGGATAAGGTTTATGCTTGTCCATTTTTTTCTTCCCATTCTTTTCTAATATCCTTAGATAAAATACTTGTTCCATCATGTTTCCATCCAGGAGGTTTTATAAAATATTTTAATTTATTTAATAAAGAGGTTTTGGAGGTAAAAAAATCTTTAAACATATTTTTCCATTCTAAAAATGCAACCTTAATAACATTGTAAGTTTCTATATTTTTAACCAAACCATAAATTGGTTTTTCTATTTCTGGCTCGAAAGTGCCAAAAAGTTTATCCCAAATAATAAAAATACCTGCATGGTTTCTATCTAAATATTGTGCATTTGTTGCATGATGCACTCTATGGTGACTTGGTGTGTTAAAAATAGCTTCAAACCACTTTGGCAATTTATGAATAAGCTCTGTATGAATCCAATATTGATAAATTAAACTAATAGACATTTGGACCAAAACCATAATTGGATGGAAACCAATAATAATTAATGGAAACCAAAAAATGAATGTATAAAAACTTCCAGACCAAGTTTGTCTTAAAGCTGTGCTTAAATTGTATTTTTTAGAAGAATGATGCACAACATGGCTTGCCCAAAACAACCTGCTTTCATGACTTATTCTGTGAAACCAATAATAACAAAAATCTTCTGCAAATAAAAGAATACCCCAAGACCACCAAGCAAACGGAATTGTAAAAACTCTAAATTGATACAAAAAAAGAAAACAGACTAACACCAAACTTTTTGTAAATAAACCAATAAAAACATTCCCTAATCCCATGGCTATTGAGGTTCTAGCATCTTTAAACTCGTAATCTTCTAATTTCACTTTTATAGTTAAAATAATTTCAAGGATCACAGTTGCTATAAAAAAGGGTATTGTGTAATGAATTAAGTTTGGTATTTCAGGTATTTGCATATCAGTATTTTAAATCAAATGAAAGATCATTGTGTAGTTAACTTTTTAATCTTAAAAAAGATACCGTAAATATAAAAAAGTTACTATATTTGCACCCTTAAAAATAAACAATAAATACTTAATTATGAATCATTACGAAACTGTTTTCATTTTGAATCCCGTTTTATCTGATACTCAGATAAAGGAAACAGTACAAAAGTTTAATGACTATTTGGTTTCTAAAGGTGCCGAAATGATTTCTAAAGAAGATTGGGGCTTAAAAAAATTAGCATATCCAATTCAAAAAAAGAAAAGTGGTTTTTATCACTTGTTTGAATACAAAATTTCTGGAGAAGAAATTGCTGCGTTTGAGTTAGAATTTAGAAGAGATGATAGCATTATGCGCTACCTTTCTGTTAGATTAGACAAACATGCAGCAGCTTGGGCTAAAGTTAGAACTGAACGTGTTAAATCTACTAAAAAATAAGAAATGGCAACAATAGAACAACAAGCAAAAGGCGGTAAATCTGCTGACGTTAGATATTTAACGCCATTAGACATCGAAACTAAAAAAGAATCGAAATACTGTAGATTTAAGAAAAAAGGTATCAAATATATAGATTATAAAGATGCTGACTTCTTAATGTATTTAGTAAACGAACAGGGTAAAATTTTACCAAGACGTTTAACAGGAACATCATTAAAATACCAACGTAAAGTTGCGCAAGCAATCAAAAGAGCTCGTCATTTAGCTTTAATGCCTTACGTAGGAGATTTGTTAAAATAATAAAGAAGTAGAACAATGGAATTGATATTAAAACAAGATATAGAAAATTTAGGTTTTAAAGATGATGTTGTAACTGTGAAAAACGGTTATGGTAGAAATTTTTTAATCCCTACAGGACAAGCAATTTTAGCTACTTCATCTGCAAAGAAAGTTTTAGCAGAAAATCTAAAACAACGCGCTTATAAAGAAGCTAAATTAATTGGTGATGCTAATAAATTAGCTGAAACAATTAAAGGTTATGAAATTAAAATCGCATCTAAAACCGGTTCTGGAGACAAGTTATTTGGCTCTGTAAACAACATAGATTTAGCTGCAGCTTTAACCAAGGAAGGTACAGAAATCGACAAGAAATTTATTAAAGTTGTTGGAGGTTCTGTAAAAAGATTAGGTAAATACGAAGCTTCTGTAAGATTGCACAGAGCAGTAGTTGCAGATATTACTTTTGAGGTAGTTGCTGAATAAGTAACAAACAAAATTCTTAAAAAGCTCGTTAGAAATAACGAGCTTTTTTTATTTTTACAAAATGAAATATAGACAATTAACCAAGGAACAATTTGAAAGTTTGCATAATGAGTTTGCTCAATTTTTAGCTAGTCAAAGTATAGATGTTAAAGAGTGGACCACCATTAAAAAAGAGAAACCTAAAGTTGCAGAAGAAGAAATGAATATTTTTTCGGACATTGTTTGGGAAGATGTTTTAACCAAAACAAATTATTTAGAACACTTTTCTGAAACTACAGCCAACTTGTTTAAGTGCGAAGACAATAAAATTCACAGAATTGCTATTAAAATTAATTGGGATATCAATTTATTAGAACAAAAAGGTTTTGAATGGCTAATGCAAAATCCTATGGATAATTCTGTAGATATTTTTATGGGAACAAAAAACTATGATTCTGACAGAAATAAAGAAATCTTCGACTTAATAGAAAAAGGTAGCTCCATTTCTAAAGGTGAAATATTTGAATATTTTAATCAACTGGTTACTTAACAATTAAAAGAATCCGTTTATCTACACTTTATTGCATTTCGTCGATACTTTATTCTCCTTGATGATTAATTTTATTTTTTGAGATTCTTATACCTTAATTTTATTACTTAAATATACGTAAAAGGTATGGAAACAATTTTAAAGGTATTATTAATTGAAGATAATTTAATTGAGATAATGAAAATGAAAAGAACAATTTCATTATTAGAATTAAAGCATTCGATTGTTGAAGCTAAAAATGGGGAAGAAGCATTGCATTTTTTAGAAGATAAAAGTCAATTACCTGATTTAATTTTATTAGATTTAAACATGCCTAAAATAAATGGGATAGAGTTTTTATCAATTTTAAAAAATAGTGATGATTTAAAACATATACCAACAGTAATTTTAACAACATCTGATAATCAAAAAGATTTACAAGAATGTTATAAGATTGGTGTTTCTGGATATGTTTTAAAGCCTTTAAAATACGAGGATTACGTTAAGAAAATAGAAAAAGTTTTAGCATATTGGAGTATAAATGAATTAAAAAAATATTAGATGAAAGGTATTGTATTTACAGAGTTTTTAGATTTAGTAGAAGATAAGTTTGGCTATGAAGTAGTTGACGAAATAATATCTAAATCTAATTTAGAATCACAGGGAATTTACACTTCTGTTGGGACTTATAGTTTTTCTGAAATGTTACAATTACTGCAGCATTTAAGCGCGCATACATCAATTTCAATAGACCAATTACTACTGGTTTATGGAGAACATTTTTTTAGTGTAATTGAAAGAAGTTATGCTGGCTTATTAGAGACTTATAAAGATCCTATAGAAATGTTGGCATCTATAGAGAACCATATTCATATAGAAGTAAGAAAAATATATCCGGATGCAGAATTACCTACTTTTATTGTAGAACAAAGAACGGATGATTCTTTAATAATGATCTATAAATCGAGCAGAGCTATGCATCATTTTGGTTTGGGTCTTATGAATAAAACTTTCGCTCATTTCAAATCTACTGCCTCTATTGTTTTAGAAAAAATTAAAGAAGATGGAACTGAAGTGAAGTTCATTATCAACAAAAATTAATGAATCAAGATAAAATAGACATACTTCAAAGAGCAATAAAAAGAGAGAAAGCCGCAAGAAAAGCTGCAGAATCAATTTTAGAAAGTAAATCTTCTGAATTATACTATTTAACCGAAGAACTTAAAAAAGCAAACACTAAATTAGGAGAGTTATTAGATGAAAAATCTTCGGAGCTGCAAGGTGTTTTCGAAAATATATTAGACGCATATTTGGTAATCGAATTATCAGGAAACGTTATAAAGATGAACGCTGCTGCAGTCGATCTTTTTGGCTATGATATTCAAAATCAAAAACTAAACGTAACCGATTTAATTTATAAAGAAGATTTAAAACATGCTTTTGAATCTTTTAATCAATTAAATGAAAAAGGCTTTTTTACAAACTATACCTCAAGAATTATATCTAAAGATAATACTATTAAGTGGGTGCAGGTAAATGGGAGCTTAATATTTAATAGTCAGAAAAAACCAATTGCAGCTCAAGGTATTGTAAGAGATATCACCATAGACAAAGAAGCAGAAGATGCTTTAATAGAATCAGAAAACAGACTTTCTTCGCTTATTTTAAGTTTAGATAATGGTGTTTTATTAGAAAATGAAAAAAGAGAAATAGTTCTTACAAACTATAAATTTTGCGAAATTTTTAAAATACCTGTTTCTCCAGAATTGTTAAAAGGCCAAGACTGCTCAAATGCATCTGAACAAAGTAAACACCTTTTTAAAGACCCAGAATCTTTTATAAACAGAATTAATGAAATCCTTAGAAATAAAGAACAAGTTTTAGGTGATGAATTACTGATGATAGATGGTACCATCTTAGAAAGAGATTTTATTCCCATTTTAAAAGGAAATGTATACAAAGGACATTTATGGACTTATAAAAATGTAACTTTAAGTAGACAATATAGTAAAAGCATAGAAACCCAAAAAGAAAAATACAGTAGCATTATTGCGAACATGAATCTAGGTTTGGTAGAGGTAAATACCGAGGATGAAATTTTAATGATCAATCAAAGTTTTTCTGAAATGTCTGGCTATTCTGAAGAAGAACTTATAGGAAAAAAAGGAGGAGAAGTTTTTCAAATTAACGAAGAAGAAGACGTTATTTCAAAACAAAATTTGAAACGAATAAAAGGAGAATCTAATTCTTACGAAATAAAAGTAAAAAATAAAAAAGGAGAAACCAGAAATTGGTTAATTAGTGGTGCTCCCAACTACAATCTTAAAGGAGAATTAGTAGGTTCCATAGGAATTCATTTAGATATTACCGATTTTAAAGCATTAGAAAATCAGAAAGAAAATATTTTAAAAGAATTAGAAAAAAGAAATGATGAATTGCAAGAATATGCACATGTAGTTTCTCATGATTTAAAATCGCCATTAAGAAGCATAGATGCTCTTGTTTCTTGGATTAAAATGGATAATAAAGATAAACTTGATGAAGCTTCGATTCAAAATCTTGAATTAATTGAAAATACTTTAGAAACCATGGAACAACTAATTTCTAATATTTTAGAATATTCTAGTGCAGGATCCGAGGTTAACGAATTAGAATTCATTGATTTAAATCTTCTTTTTAATAAAATTAAAGGATTATTATTAATTCCAGAAAATACATCAGTTTATGCACTAAAAAAATTACCTACTTTAAAAGGTGATGCAACAAAATTTCAACAATTATTTCAAAATCTTATTAGTAACGCTCTTAAGTTTTTAGATAAAGAAAAAGGAATTGTAGAAGTAGACTATACAGAAGAAAATTCTTTTTACAAATTTTCTATAAAAGATAATGGTATTGGAATCGAAAAGAAATACCACGAAAAAATATTTAAAATATTTCAATCTTTAAATAAAAGAGAAGATTCTACAGGAATTGGACTTTCTATTGTAAAGAAAATTGTTGATTTATATGGAGGTACTATATGGTTAGAAAGTGAACCAAATGTTGGAACAACATTTTATTTTACCATTAAAAAATAACAAATGAAAACAGTACAACTCAAAAGAAATAAAGATACAAATTGGGAATATTTAACCGAAAATGTAATTCTTGTAAAGCCATTAGTGCTAGTTTTTGGAAACCGATTATTGTTAGAAGACACTAATATTTATAAAGAAGTAAAATCTATTTTTAAAGATGGTCATATTGTTTTTGGCTCAACCTCTGGAGATATAACTTCTCATTCAGTAGATGACGAAAGTATAACCATAACCGCTATTGAATTTGAAAAAAGTAATTTTGTTATTAAAACAACCAATGTTTTTGAATCAGAAAAATCTATTGATAGCTATGAAACTGGCAAAACGCTAATAAATCAGTTTTCTGAAGATGGTTTAAAGTATGTGCTTGTGCTCTCTGAAGGGAGTTTTATCAATGGCAGTCAATTAACAAAAGGAATGAATTCTGCAACCATAGACAACTTACTAATAACTGGAGCTTTGTGTGGAGATGCTGCCAGATTCGAAAAAACAATGGCTGCTTACAACGAAAATCCAAAATCTGGAGAAATTGTAGCCATAGGTTTTTATGGAGAATCCTTAGAGGTTTCTTTTTCTATTAAAGGAGGTTGGACGCCTTTTGGACCTGAAAGAATTGTAACCAAATCTCAAGGAAATATTCTCTATGAATTAGATCATAAACCCGCTTTAGATTTATACAAAACCTATTTAGGAGAAAAATCAAAAGAATTACCAGCAGCAGCATTATTGTATCCGCTTCAAGTAAAATCTGAAAACAATAAACAATCTATTGTTAGAACTATTTTAAATATAAATGAAGAGGACAATTCAATGATTTTGGCTGGAGATATTTTTGAAAATTCGAAAGCTCAGTTAATGATGACGAATGTTGATAATATTGTGAATGCTGCTGAAATTGCCGCTAAAAATGCCAATGAATTAAGAAGTAAAAAGGCAGAATTAGCAATTTTAGTAAGTTGTATTGGTAGAAAATTAGTTTTAGATCAAAGAGTAGAAGAAGAAGTAGAAGAAGTTTTAAATGTTATCGGAAATGAAACGACCATTTGTGGCTTATATTCATATGGAGAAATTGCACCATTTCATGGAGAAAATAATTGCCAACTTCACAACCAAACAATGACTATTACATTAATAAGCGAATAATGAATTCACTTTTAAAAAGGCAAATAATAAAATATTTACCCAAAAATTTTGAAACAGATAAAGATTTACAGACTTTTTTAGACGCTGTAAATAGGTCCTATCACACTTTAGATAACCAATTTGCAATGTTGCAGAGAGCAACTAGCATAAGTTCAGACGAACTTTTTATCGCCAATCAAAAGCTTAAAAAAGAATCAGACAATCAAAAAGAGGTTATTAAAAAGCTAAAAAATGTAATAGATACTTTAGATTTTTATGAATTAGAAAAAGATGATAATTTAGAAAGTATCGATTTAGATTCGTTAAAATTGGTGGATTATATTGATAATCAAACAAAAAAAATCATAAAAGTAAATCAGCAAAGAGATAAACTTTTATCTAATTTAGAACGTCAGAATAAAGAACTGAATGACTATGCTCACATGGTTTCTCATGATTTAAAATCGCCATTACAAAGCATAGACGCTATTACAGTCTGGATGAAAGAAGATTATGCAGAAGTTTTAAATGACGATTGTAATTCTAAAATAGATTTAATTAGAGATAATGTAGAAAAAATGGATACTTTAGTAAAAGGTATTTTAGAATATTCATCTATATCTAAATTTGAAAAACAGTTTTATAATGTAGATTTAAATATTTTAATAAAAGATCTGATTTTAAAACTAAATCTTGCAAAAAATATTAAAATACAAGTTGCAAATAATTTGCCAATTGTGCAAGGTGATGTTTATAGATTAGAACAGTTATTTAAAAATCTAATAAATAATGCAGTTACTTTTAATGATAAAAAAAATGTAATTATAAAAATCGGTTTTTCTGAAAAGGAAGATTATTACGAGTTTTTTATTCAAGATAATGGCAAAGGAATAGAAGAAAAGTATTTTTCTAAAATTTTCGAAGTATTTCAAAAATTAGAAAATAATTATAAATCTACAGGAATTGGTTTATCTATTGTAAAAAAAATTGTAAATTTATATGAAGGTGTTATTTGGATAAAATCAGAAATTTACCAAGGCTCAACTTTTTATTTTACATTAAAAAAACAATATGGAAAACCCCAACATGCTTTATATAGATAGTCTTGCAAGAGGAGATAAATCTGTAAAAAATCAATTAATAGACGTTATTAAAACTGAGTTTCCTGATGAGAAAAAAGACTATTTCGAAAGTTTTGGTCAGTTAGATTATAAAAAAATAGAAGAAAATGTTCATAAACTTAAACATAAAATTAGTATTTTTGGCCTGGAGAAAAGTTATAAAATTGCAAATGAGTATGAACATAATCTGAGAGAATTTTCGATAGAAGGTTCAGAAGATTTTGAAAAAATACTCAATGTAATTTCAGAATTTTTAGAAACTATTTAAGATTTATGAATTGTATTATTATAGATGACGAAAAAATGGCAAGGGTTATTATTAGAACTCTTTGCGATGATATAAAAGGATTACATGTTATTGAGGAGTATTCGAATGCAATGCAAGCTATTAAGTTTTTAAATGGTAACGAAATAGATCTTATTTTTTTAGACATTCACATGCCAGATTTTAATGGATTAGACTTTATACAAACGCTTAAAAATCCACCAAAAATAATTCTAACAACCTCAGATCCAAAATTTGCTATAGAAGCTTTTGAATACGATTTTATTGTAGATTACCTTCTAAAACCACTAACGCTTCCTCGTTTTCAAAAAGCAGTTTTAAAAGCTGAAAAGAAAACGATTACTTCCAAAAATAATAAACAAGAAGCTGATAATAAACCAGCTATTGATAACGATTTCTACGTAAATATAGATAGACGTTTAATTAAAATAGATTTACCTAGTATTTATTTAATTGAAGCTCAAAAAGATTATATCAAAATAAAAACCGAAAATAAAGAGTATATAGTGCATTCTACTCTTAAAAAGATAGAAGAAAAATTACCAGAATCTTTATTTCTTAAAATTCATCGTTCTTACATTATCAATATTAAAAAAATTATTGATATTGAAGATAACAGTGTGCTAATTAAGAAAGATGTAATTCCCATTAGTAGATCAAAAAGACCAGAATTAATGCAGCGTTTAGACTTATTATAATACTTAGTCTAAAGAAAACATGCATTTGGTCTACACTTAAACTGTAAATGCAGATTATTTAAAAATCAAAAATCATTTCGCTATAATTTTGTGGTATTAAAATAAATATCATGAAAAAAATTATATGTGTTTTGGTACTTACCACAATGGCTTCTTTGCAAGCACAATCTTTTAAATACTTAGGAGAATATACTTCTGATGGAACTCCAAAATATTTAGAAAACCCAGGAGATTTAGTTTCTGTAGAAACACAAGAAATGATTAGCAATTCTTTGCCAGAATCTTATCCTGTGCCAGATTACAATCCACAATACATTACTTCTGGTTACGATACAGATATACAAATTACCAAAGATGCAGATGTTTGGGTAACTTTTGTAGCAGAAGGAGCAGGTTATAGAAATGTTTTAGGTTTTTATACGTACGATTTAAATGCTACAAATCGCAGTAAACCTGCAGATAACGATATTACCATCATATTTCCAAATGTGTCAGCACTTGGCAGTGGAGGAGGCCTAAAAGTTGGTGATAAAGTTAAAATAGGTTCATTTAAAGCAGGAACAGGAATTGGTTGGGTATTATTAGCGAATGCCTGGAGTTCATCTCAACAAAAAGTTGGAAATGGTTTATGGAAATTATTTTCTAACCCTGACTATAATCCAGAAAATGAGCCAAGTTTACGTTACCATAATGTTTTACTAGCAGATCCAAAAAACGAGAGAATTATACTTGGTTTCGAGGATGTTAGAAGAGATTATTCGAATTGTGATCAAGATTTTAATGATGCTATTTTTTATGTTACTGCAAACCCTTATGAAGCTATTAATACAAGTAATTATGCAGATATTACAGAGGCAAATAATGTTACGTCTGCTTATGATGGAGGTTTAGAAAGCAATGGTTCTTTAGCAGATTTAATTGCTAAAAGAAACTTTCAGAGAGAAAAAAGTGGAAATTCTAAATTTAATAAACAGTTTCAAAGCAACTTTAATAAAAGCGAAATTTCAAGAAAATCGAATACAACTTCTTTAATGGATTTTTTACCTGAAACAGGCATGTATAAAACAGAAGTTGCCAAAGTTTCTAGTCCTGAAGATTTATTAGGAATCACAAATGCTACAGAGGTATTTTCTGTTGATTATTATCAAGGGAATAATAGAATTGCAGCAGTTTTGGCTACAGCAACCAATGGGAATATTTATGATCATTCTAAAATTATTTGTGATCGTTTAAATTCATCAAGTTTAGAAGATGTAAGAACAGTACAAACAAGAGGACATCAAATTATAAGTTCTAAAATTAAAAGAGCTTCTGGAGAAATAGAATATAGCTTAAGTTTTTCTGTAAAGATGGATGATTCTGAAAACGAATTGTTTAGCTTTTGGAACATCGCTCAATATCCAACAGGAAATTATCAAAATTATCAAATTTGGGGTAGTTCGTATTCGCAAGTTTTTTCTATAGCTAATTATATTATAGATACTCATACAGCTAAAAACGGATTGAAAAGTAGCATAAAAGAAGAAGTTTTACCAAATGTTTTTGTAAAATCTGGAAGCTATTCAAATGGAGTTGTTCGCTTAAACTTGATTAATAAAACAAAAGAACAATCTATTAATTTTGTTGGTTATATTGCAGAAACTGAAGTAGCAGATCATATAGAGGTTAAAAACACATTTTCTCTTTCAGGTGCTTACAACGAAGTTTTAGAAATAGAAACAGGTGTTTTATTCGATATCGGATTTTCTTTACAAACAGAAACATCAGATTTAATAGATGCTTTGTATTTAGCTGATGGTCCTTGGGGTTTAGATTATTTAAACGATTATGCAACAGTTTCTAATTTTGAGGTTTCTACATCTGAAAGAAGTTATGAAGATGATTTTTATGAAGTGGATAGAAATGTACTAGCAAGTGGAGAAGTTAAAGGAAATATAAATTTATTCAGACATATTTTACCTGGAGATCAAACTTTAGAAGTAAGAGATTATGAGTTCGTAAACTTTAAAATGACCAATAATGAACCTGTAGAAATTGTAATTATGCAGGAAGAAGATAGAGCTTGGGAGAATAGATTACGTTATACAATAACTGCAAATTCAGAAGAAACTGAGCACACAATTGCTTTTTCTGACTTTGTAGATGCATCAGGAAATAAAGCAACTATTACCAATATTAAAACGATAGTTTTTTCTATCATTGGAAATTATACAACTTATAAACCTTACAAAATTGAAGTAAGTGAATTATCTTTTAGACAAAATAAAAATGTGTTATCAAATGATAGTTTTACGGTTTCTGACGCTAAAAAAACAGTAAACTATCCAAACCCTTTTTCTAGTAATACCACTATTCAATTGGTAGAAACTTCTAAAAATATTGTTATTCAAGTATATGATTACTTGGGTAGAGTAGTAGATATACAAACAATAAATACAGATGGTACTTCTATAAAAGTGAGCTATAATGCTCCAAGATTAAACAAGGGTATTTATAAATATAAATTAAAAGATGATAACAACAAGTTGTATTCTGGAACGTTTATCATCAAATAACCCTCAACTTTAAGAAGGAATACAAAAAGGTAAAAGCGAAAGCTTTTACCTTTATTTTTTATAGAAAGGTTTTTTAGAAAGATACCATTTAAATCTTAATCCAATTTCGGTAAAAGTAAAACCAGCAGCAGTTGCAGAGGCAATATTACTCTGCAAACCATAAACATTTAGCAAAGCTCGTTCAGAAAATTTATAACCTAATTTTGCCTGAACTCTATAAGTGCTTTGCCTTTTATCATCTTCTATATATTGGAAACCCGTTGCTAAATTTAGTTCGTAAAACCATTCATCAATTTTAGCAATATTTTCGTCTTTTATCAAATTTAAAAACACTTCTGCTGCATAAAATTTACTCGGACTAAAATAAATTGTTGGCACTTGGTTTTTAAAAGAAATATTCTGATAATTCAAGCCCACTTTTAAAGAAGGTTTTTCTAAAAGATTATAATACAAAGATGTAAATAATAAATTTCTTGTATTACTATCATTCTGAGAGGTGAAATAATATTGAGTAAACCAACCCAATTTAAAGTTTGTACTTAAACTGTAATTTAGTAAATAGTTATTTTGAACAATTTCTCTATCTAACAACTCAGCATTAAAATTCTGTACTTCTCTTTTATATCCTACTTCTAGATTTTGAAGTTTAAAAGGTTTTATATTAAAAGAAACATCTGCTAATAACTGACTAAATTCGTTGGTATCTGCTTTAGAAGCTGTTACACCCAAACTCCCTTTAAAGGTAACATTATTTAAAAGTTGATACGATATTCCAGCTAAAAAGTTATTCGAATTTGCAGCTAAATTATTTACAGAATTGCTTGTTGTTCTATATGTATAACTTGCTAATACTTTAAATTTTGTAGAAAAAGGAATTTCGGTATTTGCAGCATAAGAATAGGCTTTATTGTTTCCATTATCAAAAGAATAAGAAATGTTTGTTTCTAAAAAAGGCGTAAAATCTTTGTCTAAACTTTTAATAAACTGTGTAGCATCTTTCTGGTTTTTATAAAAACTCAAAGTATTGTCAGCACTTTTATAAGCATCTATATAATAACCAGAAGCTTTTAATGCATTGGCTTTTCCAAGATTTCCATCAAAAGAAGCACTGTCTTTTTTTAAGATTAAATTGTAATCTTCTATACTTTTTTTAAAATCACTTTTATAAATATTTAAAGTAGCTCTTAAACTTAACATCCAGTTTTCTGGTGTTTCAGTTTCTGCAAATAAAATATCAATTTCAGTTTTTGCTAATTTGTATTTTTTATTCCAAATTAAAGCTTGAATATATCTTTCCTTTGTTTGTTTTACATCAGTGGTAGATGAGTTCTCATTTAACAAACTCATCGCTTTTTCGCTAGTAATTAATGCTAGTTTATCATTTCCATCTAAATGATGAGCCAAAGAAGTTCCGTTTAAAGAGGTAAACATATTCTCTGGGTTTTCTCCAATAATTGTATACGTTTCTAGAGCTTTATCTATTTGATTAGAAATGAGATACAAGTTTGCTAAGTTTAGTAAAGTTTCTTTATCCTTTTTAAAATCCGTAAAATTTTCGTTTAAAATACTTTCTGCTTCCAAATAATTTTGGGCATTTACTTGCTCATTGGCTAAACCTAAACGCATGTATTTTTTAGAAACCAATGCATTATTATTTCCTGGTAAAACAACCAAAGCTTTATTCACGTAAATAAGTGCATCCTTAAATTTTTTAAGATTCGATAATGTATTTGCATAGCCTAATAGCGCAGGAAAACTTTGATTATTTTCTTGAATCAATTTTTCATAATATGTTTCTGCAGCCTTATATTGTTTGTCCCACAATAGAGATTCAGCAAAGTTTAGTTTTACTTCAAAATCATTTGGGTAATCGTTTAAAAGTGAAGTAAATAAGTCTACAGCTTCTGTAGAATCTCCATTTAAACCAACAGCTCTTCCATAACACAATCTTGCTGTTTTGTTGGTTGGAAATTCTTTTAAAATGGTCTTAAAAAAGGTTTCTGCTTTTTTATATTTACCTGTTTCTAAATAATTAAAACCTTCTTTCATGTCTTGCGATTGCATGTAAACACTCATAAAAAGAAAGGTAAGTAGTGCTATTTTTTTCAATTGTATGCTCTTTTAATATCTATGGCAAGTTAAGCATTAGCTTTTAATCATTAAGCCATACAAAATGGTTTTTGGTCGACAGAAGACTTTTTATTTAGAGTTTCTGAAAGATATTTGCACCATTAATTATAAAAACAACAAATTACATGGCAATTTCAATTCCTTTAAGACAAAAGATTTCTCCAGAGCAAATTTTTATGATTAGTGGTTTGTTAGTAAATGGTGGAAATTACCTTTATAATTTGGTTTTAGGAAGAATTTTAGGTCCTGAAAAATTTGCTGATGCTGCTATAATGATTACTTTTTTATTGGTTTTGTCTTTTGTAGCCATGACTTTTCAGTTAGTAACCGCGAAATTCTCTGTAATATTTGAGAATGAAGTGTTTAAAAATTTCATAGCAAACACCTTTAAATACGCATCAATAGTTGGTTTGCTTTTTGGTTTGGCAGTTATTTTATTTTCATCTGAATTACAAACCTTCTTTAAAACATCGTCTGCACGAATGTTTGTGGTTTTTGGAATTGGAATTCCGTTTTACTTTTTAATGAGTGTAAATAGAGGTTTTTTTCAAGGAAAAAAAGAATTTACTTTTTTATCAATTACCTATCAATTAGAAATGATTAGTCGATTGGTAATTACCTTTGGTTTGCTTTATTTTCTGGAAATAGAATCCTCTTTAATTATTGCTCTTGGAATTTTAGCTTCATTTTTATTTGGTTTAATTCCTTTTAAATTCAAAAATATTTCCTTCTCTAAATTTATCAAACTCGAAAAAACAGAGTCTAAAATGGTACAAGGTTTTTTTGTGATTACCGCATTTTATGAACTCACACAAATAATAATTAACAACAGCGATATTTTATTGGTAAAACATTACTTTGAGTCTTATGAAGCTGGTTTATACGCCTCTTTAGCATTAATTGGTAGAGTAGTTTACTTTGTTGCATGGATGTTTGTAATGTTGCTTTTACCAGCTGTTGTTCAACTTAAAAAAGATGGAAAATCGACGTTGCCAATTTTACTGAAATACGTTGGTTATATTTCAATTATTGCTATTTCTATTACTACAGTTTGTTATCTTTTTCCGACACAAATCATATATATATTATTTGGTGATGGATATTTAGAAATAGCATCATTATTATGGAAATATGCCTTAGCTACTGGTATTTTTGCAGTCTCTAATATTTTTGCATACTACTATTTATCATTAGATAAATATGTGCCAGTTTTCTTATCAGGAATCTTTGGTATGTTACAGATCGTCTTAATTATTCTTTTCCATTCTTCTTTAGAGCAAGTAGTAAATGTTCAAATAATTGCAATGGTTATTTTATTGATTGTGCAACTTACTTTCTTCTTCTTATCTAATTTTAAAGAGAGAACAAATAGCATCATCTAAACCTTTCAACCATTAATCTATACTTAATTGTATTTGAGCATACCTGGTCTTTTTATACCATAATTTAATCTGAAATTTGAACTATAATTAAAAATATATATTATGAAATTAGCAATCGTAACAGCATATCCACCAAGTAAAGTAACGTTAAACGAATACGCATATCACTTAGTAAAAAGTTTTAGACAAAGTGAAAAAGTTACTGAATTGGTTTTGTTAACGGATGAAACCCCTGAAGGAAAAGATATTAATTTTACCGAAAACGGATGTAAAATTACTGCAAAAGAATGTTGGAAGTTTAATAGCTATTTAAATATTGTTAATGTTACCAAGGCAATTAATAACCTAAAGCCAGATGCAATATTATTCAATTTACAGTTTATGAAATTTGGTGATAAGAAAGTTGCTGCAGCTTTAGGATTGGCATTACCATTAGTGTGTAAAATTAAGAAATTACCAACCATTGTTTTATTACATAATATTTTAGAACAAGTAGATTTAAAAAGTGCAGGTTTTACATCAAATAAAATAGCTCAAAAAATATATAATTTTATAGGAACAAGCTTAACAAAATTAATTTTAAAAGCCGATTTAGTCGCTGTTACTATGGATAAATATGTTACGATACTTGAAGAAAAATATAAAGTTGACAATGTAAAAATGATTCCTCATGGAACTTTTGAAATTCCAGAAAAACCATCACATCAATTACCAAATGGTGCCCTAAAAATAATGACTTTTGGTAAATTCGGAACTTACAAAAAAGTAGAATCTATGATTGAAGCAGTTGAAAAAGTGAGAGCCTCTTCTGGTTTAAATTTAGAGATTGTAATTGCAGGAACAGACAATCCAAATGTAATAGGATATTTAGCAAATGTAAAAGAGATTTATCAACATGTGCCTCAAATAACTTTTACAGGTTATGTAGAAGAAAGTGAAGTGGAAAGAATTTTTAATGAAAGTGCAGTTGTTGTTTTCCCTTACACATCAACTACAGGAAGTTCAGGCGTTTTGCATCAAGCAGGTAGTTATGGTAAAGCTGTTGTAATGCCTAATTTGGGTGATTTAGCCACTTTAATAAAAGATGAAGGTTACAGAGGAGAGTTTTTCGAGCCAGAAAATGTAACAAGTTTGGCAAATGCAATTGAGGCTATTGTTACAAACGATACGTATAGAATAGAGTTAGAAAAAGCAAATTACAAGGCTGCAACAGCTTTTCCTATGGAAAGAATAACAAACATATATTTAGAGGAGTTTGAGTTAATTAATTCAAAACTGAATACTAGTAAATCATTATCAACTCCTTCAGTTATTTAGAAATAAACTCAAAAGAAGGTTTTTTAGTTCCCTTGCTATTAATAAAACCAAATCTTTTTTGAGGGTTTGTTCTCCAAGGAAGTTTCCCTACAACTTCTTTGGGAACATCTTCAAAATCATACAAAGTCCAAGACATAAAAGGAATTTCCTTTTTGCTTAGGATTTTTTGCATTTCTTTATAATAATTGGCTTGTTTCTCTTCAGAACTTCCAAAAGGTTTCCAAAAACCATTGTAAGAAGAAACACCAAACTCACCTAAAATAATGGGTTTGTGATTGATTTTTGAAGCTAAATCATTATAAGATTTTTCGAACTTATTGATGTCTTCGTAATAATGAAAAGAAATAAAATCGAGCTTATCTTCTAGAATATGGGCACTTTCTATATTAGACCAACCAATGGTAATCCCATGCTTTTTATCTATTTTTTTTATTAAAATAATTAAATGTTCTAGCCAAGAAATTACATTTTCTTTTCCTCTTGAATCAAAATCTAAATTGGGTTCGTTTTTTAAATCCCAAGCTAAAATTGCGTTATGATTTTTAAAGGTTGATACAATTGTTTCTGCATGTTTATAATTTAATGTCCAATCTAAAACATCATAATTTCCATAAAAATCAAATAAAGTAATTACAACTTTTAAATTACTTTTTTCAGCAGCATCTAAAACTTGCTTCAGTTTATTTAATTTGGTTTGTCTTACTTTGGCTTTTCCAAAATCTTCATAAGGAATAAAAATTCGAATGGTATTTAAATTGGCATCTTTAATAATATTAAAATCTTTTTGAATAATTTGAATATTAAAATCGTCTCCAAACATATTCCATGGAGTTGCTTGTGGATAATAATTAATACCTTTTATACTTAAAGAATGAATAGGAGTGGGGCTTACAGATTTATCTAAAAGTTTTGTACTTTCTTTTACCAAATGTCTAATTCTCCAAAAACCATCTTCTAAAAGCAAAATGATTTTATAACTGGAGACTTCAGATATTTCTAAAACAATTTTATCATCTTTTAATATCTTTTTATATTCAACAACATTTTTATCTTCTAAAACCACTAATTGACCATCTTCACTAAAAAATAAAATATCAGGTTTGTGTTCTAAAGTAGTGCTTTCTATAGAGGTGTTTTGTTTTTTATTCTCAGTTATAAAATTGAATATATTTTGTCTTGCATTATCAGTATAATAATCTTCAATGCCATTTTTTAAATTAGTTTTGTAAGCAATATGTTTTACATACCAGGCATCTAAATAATCGTTTTCTATGCTATTTAGGGTTTGTTGGTTTATTTCTCTTCCTTCATTTCCGTTTAAAATCCAATCGATTTTTGGAAGATATTGGTCTATTTTTTTAACTTCTGTGTGTAAAATTTTACTTCTATCTGCGCCAGTATTAAAGTAATTTAATAAAGAGCTGATTAAGAATAAAATGATTGAAATTATAAGGATATAAGACAACATCAAAACACCTCTTACAATGGCTTTGTTTCTTTTTACCATAATTTTTTAGATTGAAATGTTTTGGTTATTCCTGCAGCAGTTATTGTTAAATCGTAAGTGTTGTTTTCATAAATGTTACTGTTTAAATCAAAAATAACAAATCCGTCTATTGATTTTTTAACAATTTCATCGAGAACTTTTCCATTTCTAGAAATAGATAATTTCACTTGTAAACCATCAGGTATCATTTGATTCATAAAACTTTTTAAAGGACCAACAGTTATTTTTCTATTATTTTTAGAAAAAATTACTTTAAAATCTTCTATTACTTTTTTATAATTAATTTGTAAAATATCGCTCTCTGCAATTCCATTAATGTAGGCTTTCACACTCCAATTTTCTTCCCATTCAGGGTGAATCATTTTAGCAAAAGCTACTCCATTTATGGTAGTTCCAGAAGTTTTAAGAATATTTCCTTTTTTATTGGTGATAAAAAAATCTACAAAAGTACCATCACTTACTACATTATTATTTTTGTCTAGAATTATAGAAGTGTAAAATTGGGTAATTTGATTTCCATCTGCATATTCATGATTTCTTTTCGAATAAAGATTGAAATTTGTTCCAATGGCTGGCATAATATTCACATCATATTCTTTAGAATTTAGTTCAAATGATTTTGAAGAAAGTAACATTCTACCACTTTTTACAGGTGAAAATATTCTATGATAAGCAATTAAATTATTGGTAAAAACTTGAGTTGTATTTTCTGCATCCAGAAATTG
>NZ_JBASWY010000028.1:0-96854 GCF_049276715.1 Polaribacter sp. | reverse complement strand
TGCCAATAATGCCACCAACAGAAGAAGCATCATCCATTTTATTTCCCCAAGAACTTGGCAAGGTAATTTCATAAAAACCAAAGAAAGAAAACGCGAAAAATACCAAAACCACAAAAAAGAAAATATTCAACCAAACATTTGTAGAAATTGTATTTAGAATTTCAGGATCTAAATTGTCTAAAAAATGAAAAGGTAAACTCAATAAAACATAGATAATAACTATAAAAACTCCATATAAAATTGCATTGAAAATACCTTTCTTTTTATTTTTAGATTGTTTTGTGAAAAATGAAACCGTTAAAGGAATCATTGGGAAAACACAAGGTGTTAAAAGTGCTAATAATCCACCAACAAAACCAAGAATAAAGATGCTAAACAAACCATTTGAACTTTCTGAATTTGAATCAGAACTATTGTTTAAAAGTTCCGTGTTTTTTAAATCTAATTTTAGTTGGTTGGTTAATTGTACACTTTTTTCATCAACAGAATTATTTAAAATAATATCTTTTCCTGTAAGTGAAATCGTAAAATTTTCATCGAAATTTATACAGGCAGTTTCACAAACTTGCCCATAAAATCCTAATTTAACTTGAGTAATTGTTTTATTGATTAACTGAATTCTTTGTGTAATAATTGCCTTGTCTTTAAAAACAATTTCTTCTAATTCCCAAACATCAGAATATTTTTTAAACGTATCTTTTTCAATTGCTTTACCAATTAATTTATAGCCAAATTCTCCTTCTGAAACGCTAATTTCTAGGGGTAAAGAAGCATCTTCAGGATTGTATTGAGAGTATAAATACCAACCTTTGTAGAGTTTTGCGCTAAAAATAATATCATACTCTGTGTTGGATATTTTTTTTACAGAAGTTTCTATTTTTATAGGCTCATCTGCAGTTTGTGCTTTTAAACTTAAAGTTGATAAAAGGATAAAAAAAATGATCAATTTTTTCATTATAAAGCTCTAATTTTTAAATAATTTTTTGTTGCTATGTTTGATGAAAATCGTCTGTCTTGTCTGTAATTTACAACCCAAACAATTTCGTTATCTGCATTACAAAGTAACCAAGTATTTTCTTTTTCTAAAAGTGAAAATTTTTCATCTTTAAAAAATTTACTCAACTTTTTTTTGCCTTCCATCTTTGTAGGATAAAGATAATCTCCATTTTCCCATTTTCTAACAATTAGAGGGTACTTTAACAAATCTTTATCAACATAAATGGTTTGTTTATTCTCTGCTAATTTTTGCTCAACTTCTTCAAAAGTTAAATGTATAGGGTTTTTTATTTCATATGTATCTTCTTTAATTTCCAATGTAATTTCGACTATAGTCGAGAAATCTCTTTTCGATAAAATCAGAAAATCTCTATCTTTTAATAAACGATGTGTATTCGAAAAAACTTGTTTTCCAGATTGTGCAGTAAGCAAGTCGTAAACATCATTCCATTCTGTAAAATTGTACTCTTTTAAAAGTTGATACAAATACGCTTTCGGATTTAATAATTGTTGTATTTTATTGATGCTTAATTTTGTAATTCCGAGTGCAGTCGAGAAATCTTTCTGAATAATATTTTCAGAAACATTATAAATTCTATCCTCAATAATTTGCTGACTTTCCTGCAAATTCTCCATCGTTTTTTCAAATGATGATAACAAACTTGGATTTATTTCTTTTAAAACAGGAATTACTTGATGCCTAATCTTATTTCTGGTGTATTTTGTAGAAGCGTTGCTTGCATCTTCTCTCCATTCAATATTATTCTTTTGAGCATATTCTAAAATTTCTTCTCTAGAAAAAGGCAACAAAGGGCGAACAATATTTCCATTTATTTTCGGAATTCCTGTAAAACCATCTAAACCTGAACCTCTGGTTAAATTAATTAAAAAGGTTTCCAAATTATCATCTGCATGATGTGCTGTTAAAATATAATCAAAATCATGTTCTTTAACTAATTCTTGAAACCAGTTGTAACGCAATTCTCTAGCAGCAATTTGTGTAGAAAGTTTGTGTTCTTTTGCAAAATTATTTGTATCAAATAATTTTATAAAAATCTGATTAGACGTTTTTTGTGATAATTTATTTACAAATTTTTCATCCAAATCACTTTCTTTTCCACGTAAATTAAAATTACAATGAGCCAAAGAAATATCAAATTTTAAAGTCGATAAAAGATAATGTAAAACAACGGAATCCAATCCACCAGAAATGGCAATTAATAGTCTTTTATCCTTTAAAAAAGGAAAATTATTTACAATATGAGTATTAAATTTCTGAAGCATTTATACTATTAAAAAAAGTAAATTATAGTTGAGTATTTAACCAATCTATAATATCTTGGAAAACTTCTTCAGCACACAAATCATTATGTAATTCATGATATCCACCCTGATAGAGTTTTAAAGTTGCTTTTTTTGTTTTATTTGAGAACTCTTCTATAGCTTTATAATCTATAATTTTATCATCTGTACCATGCAAAAGTAACATAGGTGTTTTTAAATTTGATGCATTTTCTAAAGCCCATTTGCCAGTTTCTATAAAGGTCAATCCGAAGTTGGGGCTAATTTTATCATGTATTAAAGGGTCGTCTTTGTACTTATTTACTTCAGTATCAATTCTAGAGATTCCAGTAGCATCTAAACCACTTGGCATTGTTGTAGTAGGTGCAATTTTTTGCAGAATTTTACCTGCAAATAGCTTCAGCTTTGGGGGCTCAAAAGCTAGTTTTAAAAAAGCACCAGTAGCAATTCCTCCTTTAATATTGTGTTTTTTTCTTAATAGGTAATTAAAAACAACATTACCCCCTAAAGAATGTCCATACAAGAAAATAGGCTTGTTTTCAAAAATTGTAGTTGCTTTTTCAATAGTTTTAGAAACACTTTCTAAAACAGCTTCAAAACTAGGATTATGCCCTCTTTTGCCTTCGGTTTTTCCATGACCAAAATGATCGAAAGCCACAACAGAATAGTGGTTGATAGTTAATTTTTTTGCAACATGCACATATCTGGTTGAATGTTCTCCCATTCCATGAACCAAAACAATTACTGCTTTAGTTTCTTTGGCTTTCCAATATTGACCGAAAAATTCGGTTTTGTAAATGTTGAAATGAAATTCGTCGTGTGTCATATTTTGGGATGCTAATTAGTTATTTTAATATCGTCAGAAGTATTTTGCTGTCTGTCTTTTCCTAAAGAAATGAGTGTGTAATTTAAGGAATCTTTTGAGATTCTATAAATAAATTCATTTTTCCAATAATCTAAAGTAATATTTTTTCTTAAAGGATTATTTCTGATAATTTCATTCAAAGAAACAGGGTATTTTCCAAATTCTTTTTTTTCTGCTTCAAGTATCTCAGAGATTTCATTTAATTTCTTTTTTGTTTTTAATTCAAATTCATTTTTTGATACAAAGGAAAAAAAGATAAAAGCTGATATCAAAAAAATTATAGAAAAAACAACAAAAGGTTTTGTCATTGGATGCCAAACAATACTTTTTGGAAGGTTGTTTTCTTTTTCAAACTTTCTTCTTTTTTTTATTTGAAACCAATGTTTAATATCTAAATAAAGTTCTAAAATACAACCAATGAACTCAGCCATTTTTATGATTTTTTAACCAAATTCTAATTTCTTTTCTAAGAGATTGTTCTGGTTTTGGTAAAGGAATTGTTTTTCCAAATTGTTTACTTCTGTTAAATTTAGAAAAAGTTACTTTTAGCTGTTTCCATTCATCAGCATACATTTCCAGAAATTTATTGAACATAGTTTGTTCAGTTGGTTTCTCTTTTAAAGCATTAAAAACAAGTTGAAATTTCTCTTCTTGATTGATGATCATTTTGTAAATATATAGAAACCTATTCATAATTCAGTAAAACAAAACGCATCGCTTTTGCTTTTAATAAACACTCTTCATATTCTTTTTCTGGACTCGATTTTGCAGTAATTGCGCCTCCAACAGAATACGAAATATACTTTTTTTCTTCGTTATAAAGTATGCTTCTAATCACCACATTAAAATCGAAATCGCCTCCAGGCGCAAAATAACCAACAGTTCCAGAATACAAACCACGTTTTGTTTCCTCTAAATTTTCTATGATTTTCATAGCAGAAACTTTTGGAGCTCCAGTCATACTTCCCATTGGAAAAGTACTTTGTAAAACATCAATAGGATGCGTGTTTTCATCAATTTCAGAAACCACAGTAGAAATCATTTGATGCACTTGTTTAAAAGAATATACTTTGCATAATTCCTCTACTTTTACAGAACCTTTTTTGGCTGTTTTAGATAAATCGTTTCTTACCAAATCTACAATCATTACATTTTCAGAACGTTCTTTAATATCTCTAGCTAAATTAGAGGCAATATTGTCATCATCAATTTTACTGCGTAAACGTTTTGCAGTGCCTTTTATAGGTTGAGAAATTATCTTGTTACCTTCTTTTTTTAAATACCTTTCAGGTGAAGCAGACAATAAATATTGATGTTCCATTTTTAGAAAAACAGCAAAAGGAGGTTCAGAAATTTTGTTTAAATGTTGGTAAACTTCTAATGGATTTATTGTTGAATTTTCTGCATAAAATTCCTGACAAAAATTAGCTTCGTAAATATCTCCTCTTTTTATGTGTTCTAAAACCTTGTTTACTTTTTGTTTGTATTTGTCTTTATGAATTCTGAGTTTTATTTTGATGTCACTTTTAGATTCTTGGATTGTTAGATTTCTGGATTTATGGATTTCTTCAAAATCACTTTCTATCTCATCATCAACCATTTTTAAATACCGAAACTCAACAGAATTCCCTTTGATAAAAAACAACTTCTGAGGTTGAAAAAAATACAAATCAGCAAAACCCAAACCATCAAAATTTTTTGATGAAAGTTGCTCAATATCATTTTTAACATCATAAGAAATGTAGCCAAAAATATAATCTTTTGTAAGGGTTTGATATTCTTTTAATTTCTCGAAAGCATTAAAATAATCGGTTTTTATTGAAGTGAATTCCTCAACAGCCAAAGCACAATCAAAACTAGAATATTGTTGTTTGTAATTATTAGAGTCTAACCAAATAACAGTTTCGAATTGTTGTGACCAAGACAATAAATTTTGTTTAAAATCCTTGATATTATCAACTGAAAAAGATTTGGTAGTTCTTTGCATTTTTTAAGCAAAAAAACCTCACAGGTTTTTAAAACCTGTGAGGTCTAAATATATTTTAAAGTTTATTAAGCATTCAATGGTTTTCCATCCCAAGCAGCTTTAGCAGCTTCTTTTACAGCCTCAGAATATGTTGGATGACCATGACAAATTCTGGCTAAATCTTCAGCAGATGCTCTATACTCCATTGCAACTGCAGCTTCCATAATTAAATCTGCAACTCTTGCACCCACCATATGAACACCTAAAATTTCATCGGTTTTTTTATCTGCTAAAACTTTAACAAAACCATCTAAATCTCCACTTGCTCTAGATCTTCCCAAAGCACGCATCGAAAATTTACCAGCTTTATAATCAATCTTAGCAGCTTTTAATTCTTCTTCAGTTTTGCCAACAGCAGCAGCTTCTGGCCAAGTATACACAATACCAGGAATTAAATTATAATTGATATGTGGTTTTTCGCCAGCTAAATATTCTGCAACCACAACACCTTCTTCTTCTGCTTTGTGAGCTAACATAGCACCTTTTACAACATCGCCAATGGCATAAATATTTTTGATATTAGTTTGTAAATGGTCATTTATTTCTACTTGTCCACGTTCATTTACTTTTACCCCAACTTTTTCTAAACCTAACCCTTCTGTATACGCTTTTCTTCCTACAGAAACCAAGCAATAATCTCCAGAAAACTCAATTTCTCTATCTTTTTTATCAGTAGCTTTTACAACAATAGTATCGTTATTTCTGGTTACTGAAGTTACTTTATGACTGGTCGCAAAATTAATACCTTGTTTTTTAAACACTTTTTGTAATTCTTTAGAAACATCAGCATCCATTCCAGGTACAATTTTATCCATGTATTCGATTACAGTAACTTCTGCACCCAAACGTTTGTAAACAGAACCCAATTCTAACCCAATTACTCCACCACCAATAACTAGTAAATCTTTTGGAACTTCTTTTAGTTTTAGGGCTTCTGTAGAGGTTATAATTCTATCTTTATCAATGGTAATAAAAGGTAAAGTTGATGGTTTTGAGCCAGTTGCAATGATGATGTTTGTCCCTTCTATTACTTCAGATGAACCATCGTTTTTAGAGATTTTTACATGAGTAGCATCTTCAAAAGAACCCAAACCTTCAAAAACATCAATCTTGTTTTTGTCCATTAAATATTTAATTCCACCTGTGGTTGTTTCTACAACATTCGCTTTTCTTGCAACCATTTTTGTGAAATCGAAACTTGGTTTTTCAACAGAAATTCCATGTTCTTCAAAATGATGAACAGCATCGTAAAAATGATGAGAAGAATCTAATAATGCTTTCGATGGAATGCATCCAACATTTAAACAAGTTCCTCCTAAAGTTGAGTATTTTTCAATAATAGCTACTTTTTTACCTAATTGTGACGCTCTAATTGCAGAGATATATCCTCCAGGACCAGAACCAATAACAATAATATCGTATTTCATAATGTGTTTAATGGAAAATTAAACAACAAAAATAAGGATAATTTAGAGAATATTCTTCAAATTATGTAGATTTACCTTTTGATAATTTATAAACTTTATCTGATGAAAATAGTTAAGAAAATAGGTCTTGTAGTATTGTTGATTTTTATTATTGCTCAATTTTTTAGACCCGAAAAAAATGATGGAAATATAAATACTGTAAATGCTTTTGTGGCAGAAACAAATCCGTCTGAAGAAGTATTGAATATTATGAAAACAAGTTGTTTTGATTGCCATTCTTCTAAAACAAATTATCCTTGGTATAACAATATTACTCCTGTAAACTATTGGCTAGAAGACCATATTGCAGACGGAAAAAAACATTTAGACTTTTCGAAATGGAGTGAATATTCTTTAAAGAAAAAAGAACACAAAATGGATGAATTGCATGAAGAAGTGGAGAAAAAAGAAATGCCTTTAGATTCATATACTTGGGTGCATTCTGAGGCAAATTTAACACCAGAACAAATTGATGCTATTGTTACTTGGGGTAAAAAAGTACAAGGAGAGTATAAAAAACAAATGGCTTTAGAATAGTTGATTTCGCAAAATGTTTTAATTATTGGATCAGTTTGGGTTGAGCCCAATTCTTCTGCTGCAGGAAGCAGAATGTTGCAATTTATTGAATTATTTTTAAAACAACACTGGAAAGTAACTTTTGTATCAGCTTCTCAAAAATCTGAGAAAGCTGTGAACTTAAATTCTTTAAATGTTGATGAAGTTCTTATTGAATTGAATTCAGCTTCTTTTGATGATTTTATTCTAAAATTAGACCCAACTATCGTTGTTTTTGATCGTTTTATGACAGAAGAACAATTTGGTTGGCGAGTTGCAGAACATTGCCCAAATGCATTGCGAATTTTAGATACAGAAGATTTACACTTTTTACGAAAAGTTCGTCATCAACAGTTAAAAAAAGAAGAAGAATTTACAAACGAAGCTTTATTAAAGTCTGATGATACAAAAAGAGAAATCGCTTCCATTTTAAGATGCGATTTGTCTTTAATTATTTCTACTTATGAAATGGATTTGCTAAAATCCGTTTTTAAAATTGATGAAAAAATTCTGTATTACTTGCCTTTTTTGTTGGATAAGATTGATAAAAATCACATAAAAAAATGGAATCCTTTCGAAGAAAGAACTAATTTTATTTTTATCGGTAACTTCTTTCACAAACCAAATGTGGATGCTGTGATCACTTTAAAAGAAGAAATTTGGAGTGAAATAAGAGAATATTTGCCTAATGTTGAAGTTCATATTTATGGTGCGTATGTAAATCAGCAAATACAAGAATTACACAATAAAAAAGAAGGCTTTATTATTAAAGGTTTTGCAGAAAATGCCAAAGAAGTTATTGAAAACTCCAGAGTACTATTAGCGCCTTTGCGTTTTGGAGCAGGTATAAAAGGTAAACTAACAGAAGCCATGATTTGTGGAACACCAAGTGTTACCACTACAATTGGTGCAGAAGGAATGTCTGAAAGTATTTTATGGAGTGGTTTTATAGAAGACAATTTTTCTGACTTTGCTCTGATGTCTGCAGAATTGTATAGAAATAAAAATACGTGGAAACACTATCAAGAAACAGGTGTAGAAATCATTAATCATATATATGATAAGGAAAAGTTGAGTACTCCTGTTATAAACCAAATTATTGTACTTCAGCAAAACTTAGAACAACATAGAACTCAGAATTTTTTAGGAAACTTGTTACAACATCAAACTTTACAAGCTACAAAGTTTATGAGTAAATGGATTGAAGAGAAGAATGGTAACTAGCATTACAGTTTGTAGCTTTTTCACTATCAAATTTAGTTTTTGAATAGAAATTATCATCAGCTTAATAATAAATATAACTTGCATATATTAAGTGTCTTAAAATTAAGTTTTCACATAAAACGATTAGAAATTTCACCCTTGTATTTTACTCTTGTTAATTTTATTATAATAGGTTTGTAAAGTAAAAGCGTATAAATTATAATCATCTTTATTTTTATGGTTATTAGGGAAAGTTGTGATACAAAAGAAAAAGAAATTTAATTACATTAATTTAAATCATTTGAAAGATGGAATTTATTTAATTAAATTAGTTACTTCAAGAGGAATTGTTTCAAAAAGAATCATAAAAAATTAATTCTAATTATTAGAATATATTTTTTACTTTTTCAAGTAGCTCCTCTTTATTTTTTATGGTAAATTTTAAATAAAGATTTCTTATATGCGTTTTTACTGTGTTTTTAGAAATAAATAATTTTTCTGCAATTATTTCGGTCGATGAATTTTCAATTAAATTTTTTAATACATCTACTTCTCTTATGGTTAAAGGCGCAATCGTATGCTCGTTTTGAGATAAAAAAACAAAGTAGGGGTCTAAATTATTTGGTTTTATTTTTAATTTAAGCATAATAAGAGCAGCTTCTACTTCTGCATTTTGAAAAGGTTTACTCAAGTATGCAGCTGGCGCTAATTTTGCGGCTTCATTTATGGTAAAACTATCTTGGTTCGCGGTTAAGAAAATAAAGGGTTTGCGTTTTTTTTTAATCTCTTTAGCTACATCCAAACCTGTTAGTTTTCCAGATAGTAAAATATCTACAATTGCCACATCAAAATTCCAATTAGGTTCATTTAAAAAATCTTCTGCATTGTAATATGTCTCAACAACTGTATATCCTAATGATGAAATAATTTTTTTTAGATGCATTAAAGCAAACATTTCATCTTCAATTATAATTACTTTATTCAACATCTTTAAACAAAAATTTATAGGTTCCTGGATCTCTATCTACAGTAAAATCTTCTCCTTTAATCCTTTCAACTAATTGATTTAATAAAATACCTCCTTTATTTATTTTATTCGAATTTAAGTGAGGGGAATTATCTGAATATAAAAATCGGAATTTGTTTAAATGTTCTGTTATTTGAATTGTAACATTTTTAATTTCCGATAAATTATGCTCTAAAGTGTTAGCCAATAGTTCATTTAAAATTAAGCCAAAATATACAATTCGTTCGCTCTCTATTTTAATAGGAAAAATATTGCTTTTTATAACTAAATTGCTAGAATTCATTTTTGTATATAAGTAAATTATTTCGTTAAAATAAGTGTCTATATGAACAAATTGATTGTGAATATCTGCATATAAATGTTTATGCAGAACACCCACTGTTTGTATTTTACTGCTAATTTTATGTAATGTTTTAGTTTGTTGTTTGTCTAAGTTTTCACTAGAATAATCTACCATAGATAAAATCATTTGTAGGTTGTTTTTAATTCTATGGTTGCTTTCAGTCATTAAAAGCTCAAATTTTTTATTACTGATTTCTAAACTTTTCGCAATTTTATTTTTTTTGGAATAGAGGATAAAAACAATAATAGTTAAAACAGTAAAAACAATGATAAATAGTAATAGTATTTGGTTAAATTGTTTTTGTTTAGATAAATTTAGGACATTAATCATTAAATCATTTTCGGCAGTTAAAGCTTTACTTTTAAATTTATCCGTTTCCAAATTAACTCTGTAATAAGATAATTCTAAATTAGTACGCGCATTTAAAAGTTGATAAGCAGCTTGTTTTTCTTTAGTTACATATTTATAATAAGTTATAGAATCTTTTTCTGCTAAATATCTACCAGCTATATTTCTATATAAAGTTTGCTCAGTTCCATACCAATTATTATTTTTTACTAAGTCTAACAGTTCTTTAGAAATGGCATCTGCCTCTATAAACTTTTTTTCAATAGTTTTAATTTTAAGCAGGTGACACATAACTACTACATAGTTATTTTCATCATTTATTTGTTTAAAAAGTTTTGCAGACCTGATTAAATAGGGTTTAGCTTCTTCAAATTTTCCGCTATTTAGAATAGAGAAACCTAGTTCATTACTCATTGCAGCCTCCTCAGCATAGAAGTTGTTTTCTTTAGAAATTTTAAGCCCTGTACTTAAATATTTTTTTATAGAATCTTCTGGAGACCTTCCAGGATACTCTCCTCCTTCTGCATACAATGCAGCCATTCTTCCTAATTTGTAAGCATGAATTTTTGGATAATTTTTTGAGTTTTTTAGTTTTTCTAGTATTTCAATTCCTTTTTTATGGTCAGCAGTTCTTCGCATCATTTCACCTAAAAAAACACTCGATTCCAAATATTCTTTTTCAAGATTATTTTTTTTAGCGAGTTCTATAGCCTTATTTAACTCGATAATACTTTTAGAAAATAAGCTTAGTTTATTTAATTCTTTGGCGCGTTCAAAATAAGTTTCAAAATTTGCTATTGAATTTTCTTGAGAAAATGTGTTTACCGCAAAAAGTATTGCAAAAAACAAATAGTTTAATTTTAGTTTAATTTTTAAGAAGCCAATATTTTGAATCAAAAGAAAAGTAATTTTTGAATTACTTTGAAAGGAACGAATATTAATAGAACAAAAAAAATAATAAAGGGTGATATTTGTAATCCTCGAATAAAACGGATTATTTGTTAAGATTATTTTTTAAAAAGTTTATTGCAACAGTAAAAAATACAATCCTAAAAATGCAGGGGTAAATTAAATAGAATGTAAAATAGTTTTCAGTAAAAAAGCGAACTAAATTATTGCTTACTCAGAAATATCTTTAGGGTCATAATCTAAAGGTAATGAATCTCCGAATTTTTCATAAGACCAATATCCTTCAAAAAAAACTTCTAAAGGGTTTACTAAAACACCGCTTTTGTCTAGAATACTATTTTTTTTGAACGGAACTAAACTTGAGGTTTGTGGCAAAGGATCTCGTTTTTTACTAAAAGCGTTTCTAGTAATGTAACCTATTTCTTCTTTTTCTTTAGTGTAAACAACGCTTAAATTATTGTCAAAAGAAAGATAGAAAGTATTGTTTTTAACACCAATAATATCTTCTTTTTTTAAATTTGATTTGTACAAATAATCATTAAATTTAGGCAGTCTTGCTTTTTTTACAATAACTAAAGCAGAATCTACTGCATTTTTTGGAGTTTCAATTTCTAAAGAAAAATCAATAGAACTTCTACTTAACTTAATTAATTCTCTCGCATTTTTAATTTCATCTTCAGAAGGTCTTTCTGGGTTTGGAACTCTTTTAAACTGATTCACGATAAACCCTTCATCCTTAAAAGTGTTTTTTATAACAGATTTAAAAAAATGGAGATTAGAACCATTATATGCTTTTTGTCTATTCTCTTTCCAACGTTTTTGCTTCTTTTTACCCCCTTTTAATTCTTTGTAGCGAGTGTAACCTAAAAATGTTACAAAGTCTTTACCTCTTTCAAAACCCTCCAATTCGTAAATAATTGAATACCCTAAACTCTTATGCTTTAGCTCTAAAGGTTTTCTGGCAAAAGCTGTTAAAGAGTTTTCTTTTTGATTAAATTCAAAATATAAAACTTCCGGATTTAAAATTTCACAATCTTTCGAAAGTTCTGTAATCCCTATAAATTCTTGTTTAAATACGTATAAATTATTTTTCCATGTATCATCATAAACTATTTTTTTGATGATGACTTCATTCAACACATTTTCATCTTCCTCTAAAACAAAAACTAATGGTTTTATATAAGTTGATGTGTTTAGGACATAATTAATTTTTTTGAATCCTAAATAAGAGACAATCAATTCATATTGCCCTTCTTTAACAGAAATTAAAAATTCGCCTTTTTCGTTCGTTGTTGTGCCTAACATAGTGTTGTTTAAATACACAGCAACATTTTCTAATGGCTTATTTTCGAAATAGACAGTACCTGTGATATCAATTTGTGATGAAATCGAAATCGAAAAGAAAAGTAAAAAAAGAAAAATATTATTTTTCATGAGATAATAAAATACAAATTACAGAATACTTTTCACTAAATTAAACCAGCTCTTTTTAGCAATGCATCTGGCTTAGGTTCTTGTCCTCTAAAACGTTTGTACAATTCCATTGGCTCTTCTGTACCACCTTTAGACAAGACATTTTCTTTAAACTTTGTAGCCACTTCTTTATCGAAAATACCTTTTTCTAAAAAGTATTCAAACGCATCAGCATCTAACACTTCTGCCCATTTGTATGAGTAATAACCTGCAGAATATCCTCCTTGAAAAATATGAGAAAAAGCAGTACTCATGCAATTTTCTTCAACTTCAGGATATAATTTTGTATCTAAAAAAGCTTCGTTTTCAAAATCTTTAATAGAAGTTATTTCTGATGGATTTTCAGAGTGCCATTTCATATCTAACAAACCAAAGCTTAACTGACGTAAGGTTTGCATTCCTTCATGAAAACTTGCAGATTCTTTTATTTTTTCAACATATTTCATTGGTATAATTTCGCCGGTTTTATAATGCTTGGCAAATAGTTCTAAGGCTTCTTTTTCATAACACCAATTCTCGAAAATCTGACTTGGTAATTCCACAAAATCCCAAGAAACAGATGTGCCAGACAAACTATTGTAAGTGGTGTTTGCTAACATTCCATGCAATGCATGCCCAAACTCATGAAATAATGTAGTAACCTCGTTAAATGTTAGTAAAGATGGTTTTGTAGCTGTTGGTTTTGTAAAATTACAAACGATAGAAACGTGAGGTCTTTCGTTAATTCCGTTTTTAATTTGTTGCGATTTATAACTCGTCATCCAAGCACCATTTCTTTTTCCTTTTCTAGGATGATAATCTGCATAAAAAACAGCAATGAAATTTCCATTAGTTTCAGTAACATTATACGTTTTTACATCAGGATGATATTTGTCGATATTAAAAACTTCTTCGAATTTTAAATCGTACAATCTGTTTGCAATTTCGAAAACACCATCAATTACGTTTTCTAGTTTAAAATATGGTTTTAAAATTTCTTGGTCTAAATCGAACAATTCCTTCTTCAGTTTTTCTGCATAATAAGCGCCATCCCATTTTTGAAGTTCATCTATACCATCTAATTTTTTGGCGTATTTCTCTAAATTTTCAAATTCTTTTTTAGCTGTAGGTTTTGCTTTTTTCAATAGATTATTCGAAAATTCAATTACTTTTTCTGGAGAAACAGCCATTCTTTCTTCTAAAACAAAATGAGCATGTGTTTTGTAGCCTAACAAATTCGCTCTTTTCTGACGAAGATTTACAATTTCTAAAACAATTTTTTCGTTATTAAATTCATTGTCTTGAAATGCTTTTTTTCCACCAGCAATTGCCATTTTTTTGCGCAATTCTCTATTGTCTGCATAGGTTAAAAACGGAATGTAGCTTGGGTATTGCAAGGTAAAAACATATCCTCTTTTATCTTGTTCTTTTGCCAATTGATGTGCTGCTTCTTTTACACTTTCTGGCAAACCAGAAACATCTTTTTCCTCAATTAAATGCATTTCAAAAGCATTGGTTTCTGCCAAAACATTTTCGCCAAATTGCAGTGATAATTTAGATAGTTTTGAATCAATTTGTCGAAGTTGAGTTTTATCATCTTCATTTAAATTTGCACCATTTCTTGCAAAACCTTTGTATTGTTTATCCAATAACATTTGCTGTTCTGTATTTAAATCTAAATGCCCTTTAGCATCAAAAACAGCTTTTACTTTTTTAAATAAGTTTTCGTTTAAAGTGATATCGTTTCTAAATTCACTTAACCAAGGAGAAACTTCTTGCGCAATTTTTTGAATTTCATCATTCGTTTCTGCTGAGTTTAAATTAAAAAAAATAGAGGTAATTCTGTTTAGTTTTTCGCCAGTAAAATCTAAAGCAACTGTTGTGTTTTCAAAAGTTGGAGCATCAGAATTGTTAACAATTTCATCAATTTCGGCTTTTGCAATTTCAATTCCTTTTTTAATAGCAGGTTTATAGTGTTCCGCTTCAATTTTAGAAAATGGAGCTGTATTAAATTCTTGTAAAAGTGGGTTCATTTTTAAAACGTGTAATTGTGAAAATGTTTAATCGTGTAATTGCAAAAAAACTCAATTACTTTCTAACTCTCTCAGAAGCTTTTTCAACTTTAAGTTTTAAGCCTTCTTTGTATGCTATTATTTTATCTAGCACACATTTGTCTGATGTTGCAATAATTTGTGCTGCTAAAATACCTGCGTTTTTTGCGCCATCTAAAGCTACAGTTGCAACAGGAACGCCTCCAGGCATTTGTAAAATAGATAGTACAGAATCCCAACCATCTATTGAATTTCTACTTTTTACTGGAACTCCAATTACAGGTAAAGGACTCATACTTGCAACCATTCCTGGTAAATGTGCAGCACCTCCAGCACCAGCAATAATTACTTTTATACCACGTAAATGTGCATTTTTAGAATAATCAAACAATTTTTCTGGAGTTCTGTGAGCGGATACAATATCGACTTCTATTTGGATATCAAAACTCTCTAAAATATCTATTGCTTCTTGCATTATTGGAAGATCTGAATCGCTTCCCATTATTATTCCTATCATCTTTAATTTATTAAATTGATAATTACGTTTATCATCATTTCTTTTTCATTTGGATTGCTTTCTGCAATCATCAAAGTTAAAGCAACAAGTGTGTTATTTGAAATTCTTTTAGAATTATTTTCTCTGTATAGAAAATCATTTTCATACAGGTACCAAACAAATAACCATGCTGCAATTCGTTTATTGCCATCACTAAAAGAATGATTTTTTACAACAAAATATAAAAGATTAGCTGCTTTTTCCTCAATACTTGGATATAAATCTTTTCCATCAAAAGTTTGGTCAATGGTTGCAATTGAACTTTTAAAAGATTCATCTTTTTCGTTACCAAATAATGATGAGCCTCCAAATTTTGTTCTTAATTGATCTATTGCGGATTTAGCTTTCTTATAATCAATTTTATAAGATACAAAATTAGTTACATTTTCTTTTGTTAGTGTTTGATGATCAAAACTATCTAAAATGGCTAATGCAGAAGAATAATCGGATAAAATATCTATTAAATCTTTTGTGTTTTTTGCGAGTTTTGATGCTCTTTGAACAAGTTGAATTGTTTTTTGTAGTTGTTCTAAACGTTTTTCGTTTACAGAATAGCCTTTTGTAAGATGTTCTTTTAAAATATTAGTTGCCCAAATTCTAAATTGAGTTGCAATTTTAGACTTTACTCTATAACCAACAGATATGATAACATCTAAATTATAATGATTTACATCATAAGTTTTTCCATCATTTGCAGTATGTGCAAATTTTGCACATACTGAATCTTGAATAAGTTCTTGCTCTTTAAATATGTTTTTTAAATGCTTTGAAATAACAGTTCTATCTCTTTGAAAAAGTTCTGCAATTTTTTGTTCAGTTGCCCAAAAAGTTTGCTTTTGCTCATCTAAAATAATTTCAAAATCTTTGTTTTCTGATGAAGTTTTAAAAGAAATTATTTTATTCATTTTAAAAAAAATTGATTTATTTACTCTTGGTTTATTTGAGTTTTTAGTACGTTAAAAAATATTCTAAATTAGAATTGGTTAAAAAAATAATTACTCAGAAATAACTCTAATCGTTTCTTTTACTTTTTGTGCAATTTCTCTTGCTTTATCAATATCAGAATTTACAATAGTTACATGTCCCATTTTTCTGAAAGGACGTGTTTCTTTCTTGCCATAAATATGAGGTGTAACACCATCAATTTTTAAAATTTCTTCTATGTTTTTATAAATTACATCCCCAGAAAAACCTTCTTCGCCTACTAAATTTACCATAATTCCTGCAACTTTACTGTCTGTATTTCCTAATGGAAGGTTTAAAATAGATCGTAAATGTTGTTCAAATTGATTGGTATAACTTGCTTCTATAGAATAATGGCCAGAATTATGAGGTCTTGGAGCAACTTCATTTACCAAGATTTTATCATCTATAGTTTGAAACATTTCTACAGCTAAAAGTCCTACAAAATCCAATTCACTCACTACTTTTAAAGCAATTTCTCTTGCTTTTTCGGCTATTTTAAAATCGATTCTAGCAGGGCAAATTACATATTCTACTTGGTTTGCTTCTGGATGAAACTCCATTTCTACAATAGGATACGTTTTAGTTTCACCATTCGCATTTCTAGCAACAATTACTGCCAATTCATTTTTAAAAGGAATTAGTTTTTCTGTAATACATTCTACTTTTGGTAGGTTTTTTAAATCATCAAAATTTCTTACAATTTTTACGCCATTTCCATCATAACCAAAACGTGCTGCTTTCCAAACAAAAGGAAAACTGATAATATCATTCTCATAAGAATGAATTAACTCTTGCAAATATGCATAATGAGAAAATTCTGCAGTTGGTATTTGTTTATCAATATAAAAATTTTTCTGCCTTGCTTTGCTTTGAATAATTCTTAAATCTTTCGGTTTTGGATAAATTGTTAGACCTTCATCTTCTAATTTATCAAGTGCATCTAAATTTACATTTTCTATTTCGATTGTTAATAAATCTACAGTTTTACCAAAGTTGTAAACTGCATCAAAATCTAACAAATCTCCAAGTACAAAAGTGTTGCAGATTTCTGCACAAGGTGCATTTTTAGCATTGTCTAGAATAGATGTATGAATATCAAATTTTTGGGTTTCAGACAATAGCATTCTTCCTAATTGTCCACCACCTAAAACACCTAATTTAAAATTTGAAGAGAAGTAATTTTTCACGTTTAAAATTGTTGTATTTCAGCAAAAATAAGCATCTATAAAATAAGAAACTACTAAAAATTGCTGATTCGAATTGTAGAGCCGTTTATTGTAACTCTATACTCTATTGCTGGGCACTCAAAACCTTCTGTTTGAGGAGCACCTCCAAAATCTACGCTGTAAGAACTGTTATGACAAGTACAAGTTAAAAGCCTATTTTGGTAAGTCATTGGAGCAGTGCAATTGTTTCTTGGGCATAATCTATCATAAGCCACAAAATCAGTTCCATTTTTATTAAATAATAAAATACCTTTATTACCTCCAGGAAGTGGAGCAAAACCTCCAGGAGTTTGCGCGTTTATCAATTCTGGATTATTTAAATCTGTTACCAAATTTAAATTAAAAGATCGAATACAGTTCGCTAAATTTGTTGTATCAGAACAGTTTATTAGTAAAAGAAAAGAAACTAAAAGGATTATTTTTTTGGTCATATTCTAATGCTCTTTTTATAAAAACGATTGCAAGTTACAAATATTTTGTACATTTGTAATCCAATCTCATTCCTGTTATAGGTTTGAGATTTTTAGATTTAGCCCTTAAAGGGTTTTTTGCAGAAATGGTAATGTCTATTTTTTTTGTACAATTTTAATTTTTACAGAGAAATAGATATTTTTAAAACGATAGAAAATGAGCGAAATATCATATTATTCTCCTGAAGGATTAAAGAAATTGAAAGACGAATTGTATCAGTTAGAACATGTTGAGCGTCCAAGAGTTACGCAAGAAATTGCAGAGGCAAGAGATAAAGGTGATTTGAGTGAAAATGCAGAGTATCACGCAGCAAAAGAAGAGCAATCTCACTTAGAAACTAAAATTGCAAAGCTTAAAAATGTTGTTTCAAATGCACGTATTTTAGACGAAAGCCAATTAGATACTTCGAAAATATTAATACATTCTAATGTTGTAATTAAAAATGCAACAAACGGAATGAAGTTTTCATACAGATTGGTTGCAGATTCTGAAACCGATGTTAGAAATGGAAAGTTATCTGTAAACTCTCCAATAGGGAAAGGTTTATTAGGTAAAAAAGTTGGAGAAATTGCAGAAATTAAGGTGCCAAATGGAACTATGAAATTTGAAGTCTTAGAGATTTCGAGGTAAAAAAGAAGCTTGTAGTTGGCAGTTTTATGGAAGAAGTTTTAAAAATATAATTTCGGGTTTTGGCTTTGCCAAAGCCCGAATTCTTTTTATGTTTACTACCAACTAAAAAGCACCAAGCAAAACTTAATATTATGAGCATATTCACAAAAATAATTACAGGAGAAATACCAAGTTATAAAGTAGCAGAAAATGATGATTTTATTGCTTTTTTAGATATTAACCCCAATGCAAAAGGGCATACTTTAGTGGTCCCAAAAAAAGAAGAAAACAAAATTTTTGATTTATCAAAAGAAGAATATAGAAGTTTAATGGATTTCTCTTACAGAGTTGCCAAAGCTTTAGAAAAAACTGTGCTTTGTAAACGAATTGGAATGAGTGTTATTGGTTTAGAAGTGCCACATGTACATGTGCATTTAATACCTATAAATGCGATGGCTGATATGCAATTTCAGCAAAAAGTAAAGTTTACGAACGAGGAGTTTGTGAGTTTAGCAAAAAGTATTTCTGGGAATTTTGAATAGGTTTCAGATTTCTTCTTTCCCAGGAATGACAGGGAATTAAAGTTTATTCAACAAAACCTCAAAAGTAGTTCCTTTATCAATTTCAGATTTTTTTACGAATATTTTTCCTTTGTGGTAGTCTTCTACTATTCTTTTAGAAAGCGATAAACCTAATCCCCAACCACGTTTTTTAGTTGTAAAACCTGGTTTAAAAATTTGTTTAAATAATTTTTTTGACATTCCTTTTCCTGTATCAGAAACTTTAATTTTTACTTTTTTTACATCACTTGTAATGTTTAAGTTTAATTCGCCTTTTCCAAGCATTGCATCAATGGCATTTTTAATTAGGTTTTCTATTACCCAACCAAATAACTCTGTGTTTAATTGGGTATAAATTTTATCACTTTCTGATGAAAATGAAAACGAAATTTGTTTAGAACTTCGAGATTCTAAATAATCGAAAGCTTGTTTTGTAATATCTACAATATTTTCTTTTTTTAGTTCTGGAGTTGAACCAATTTTAGAAAAACGATTTGCAATAGTGTTTAATCTGTATACATCTTTTTCTATTTCTTTGATATAGGTATCATCAACTTTTTCCATCTTTAAAATAGAAATCCAACCTAATAGAGAAGATAAAGGTGTACCAATTTGATGCGCTGTTTCTTTGGCCATTCCTGTCCAAAGTTTATTGGTTTCAGCTGCTTTATTAGAACTGTAGAATAAATAAATAACACTTAAAAAAAGAACTAAAATTAAAATTAATGCTAAAGGATAATAGGTTAACTTGTTTAATAAATCTGAATCTTTGTAATAAATATATTGTTTGTTTTTTCCATCATAACTAATAACAATTGGCTCGTTTTGCTCTTTCATAATTGCCAATTGATTTTCTAAGTACTTACTATCTAAAGATTTTATGGAGTCTAAATTCTGAGTATTTAAGATAAGACCTTGTTCATCAACCAAAATCATTGGAATGCTGTTATTGTTTTCAATAACTTTTAAAGGCAAACTAACACTCGCATTTAAATCTGAATACGTTCCAATTTCTTTTTGAGCTTCCGCTAAAATTTCCATTTTAATTCTTTCTTCATTTTTAAATTTCTGAAAAAAAGTATAGGTATTCCAGAGAATTAAAGAGACAATTACAAAGGAGACAAGAATGGTAATTCTTTTAAATAAAAGTGTATTCGAAAAAAAGTTCATAAAAACAAATATAACATTTCTACTATATAACTCGTTTCAAGATTTGATAGTATATTTACGTTTGTAAAAATTATTTGTCAGTTCGAGTGAATTTACGAAGTGAAAACGAAGTAGATTAGTATCGAGAACTTCTCGATTCAATTTTCTTTGAACATCGAAAATCACTATAAATGGCAGCTTTAAAAATAAAATTATGCTTTCTATAGATCCAAAAGAAATATCAACAGGTAAATTACATGGTTATTTATTAGGTGCAATTGCTCCAAGGCCAATTGCTTTTGCCAGTACAATTGATGCTGATGGAAATCCAAATTTATCGCCTTTTTCATTTTTTAATGTGTTTGGTTCAAATCCACCAACGCTAATATTTTCGCCTGCAAGAAGAGTTAGAGATAATACTACAAAACATACTTTAGACAATGCTTTGGCAACAAGAGAAGTGGTTATAAATGTGGTAAATTATGATATTGTTCAGCAAATGTCTTTGAGTTCTACAGAGTATCCTGAAGGTGTAAACGAGTTTGAAAAAGCAGGTTTTACAATGTTACAATCAGATAAAATAAAACCTTTTAGAGTGGCAGAATCTCCTGTGCAATTTGAGTGTAAAGTTACAGATGTAATTTTTACAGGAACAGAAGGTGGAGCAGGAAATTTAATAATTTGTGAAGTTGTAAAGATTCATATTTCTGATGACGTATTAGATGATGATGGAGCTATAGATCAGCATAAAATTGATTTGGTGGCAAGAGCAGGAGGTAATTATTACTCAAGAGCAAGAGATGGTTTTTTTGAAATTCCTAAACCAGTCTCAACTTTGGGTATTGGAGTGGATGCAATTCCTTCGGAAATTCGAAATAGTAAAATTTTAACAGGTAATAATTTGGGCATGTTAGGAAACGTCGAGCAACTGCCTGCAGAAGAAACTGTTAATAACTTTGGAAAAGAACATCCACAATTTATTGGGCTAGAAAGTGCAAAAAAACATACATTTGCTCAAGAGTTTTTAAGTAAAAATGATGTAGAAAGTGCTTGGAACGTGCTTTTATTAAAATAAGAATTATGGAAGTTATAGGTAAAGTAAAATTAATTGGAGAAGTACAAAAATTTGGCTCTAATGGATTTAGAAAAAGAGAATTAGTGGTTACAACAGATGAGCAATATCCACAAATGATTATGATTGAATTTGTGCAAGACAAATGCGATTTATTAAACAGCTATAAAGTTGGGCAAGATGTAAAAGTATCTATCAATTTAAGAGGTAGAGAGTGGATAAACCCACAAGGAGAGGCTAAATATTTTAACTCTGTTCAAGGATGGAGAATCGAAAATTTAGGAAGCGCTCCAAAAGCACAAAATTTACCTCCTGTAGATCAGTTTGAGCCAGCTTCTGATATTTCTGATGAAGAGCCAGATGATTTACCATTCTAAATAATTATTTGGAAATAAAACTTTTTAGAGTCAAGAATCAACACAAAAAAAAAGAGTGCAAAATTTTAAAATTTGCACTCTTTTTTTATTCAATAAAATTCTTCTTCCTTCAGCATTTTTAAGGCTATTTTTTTTAAAACCTTAAACCTTTTTCTCTTTTTTAGGCATTGGTCCACGTAAATGAATAACCAATCCGTTTAAGAAATTGCGCAAAAATTGGTCTCCACATTCCATGTATTTTGGATGATCTTCATTTCTGAAAATAGAGCCTATTTCACTTTTTGTAACTTTAAAATCTACCAAAGCACAAATATCTATAATATCTGTATCTCTAAATTTATGAGCTACTCTTAATTTTTTGAAAATATCATTATTTGATAATGCCATATTTTTTTATTTGATAACTTAATGAACTACTTGAAAAATAGCCCAGGCGTAAATTGCGAACCTAGCAAATCGAAACAAGCCAAAGAATACCACATTTTTAAAAGGGTATTTAATCATTCCAGCAGCTAAACAAGCAATTGCAAAAGGTAAAGGTAGCAAAGCCCCTACTAAAATTAAAATGCCTCCCCATTTTTGAGCATTCTCTAGGTTTTTAGCCATTTTAACTTCTAAATATTGTCTTACAGAGTTTATTTTTAACGAAGCTTTTCCAATAAAATAAGCTAATAATCCACCTGAATAAGAGAGTGTTGCTAAAAAAGCCAAGTTTAAAATTGGTTCATCCGTTTTTTTTGTCCAAGCAATAAATATTTCTGGAGGAATTAATCCTAATAAAGTTTCGGATATAAAAAATACAATTAAAATAGAGACTCTGGAAAAAGTTTCTGTAAAATGATGTAAACCATCATTGATATTATAAACATATTTATTGAATAGAAAAATTGCTAAAATAACCCCAATAATAGGAAGTATGGCGCTTTTTAAATTTTTACCAACAAAAGCATAAAACCCAGTTCTTGCATAATAATTATGCACTAACTTTGCTTTCAGTTTTTTAGATTTTTTTCTTTTTTCTATCTTTTTTTTTGGCATTTCAAGGTTTTAAATAAAATTAAAACGGTCTGCAAAAATAGCAACAAAATACTTATTATTTAGGATGTAAATAAACATTAACTTTTTTTTTATGAAATTATTAAATTTGTTAAAATGAATTTAAAAACATGATTTGGCTTACCAATAAAATTTCCTTTCCAGATTATAAATTTACAACCAAAGATGGTATCATAGCTTTGGGAGGCGATTTGTCTGAAGAACGTTTAATGTTGGCTTACAAAAATGGAATTTTTCCTTGGTTTTCTGAAGATGATCCAATTGTATGGTATTGCCCCAAAAAAAGGATGGTTTTATTTCCAGAGGATTTAAAAGTATCGAAATCGATGCAGAAAATCATCAATAAAAATGAGTTCACAATTACAGAAAATAAAGCATTTCAAGAGGTAATTTATAATTGTAAAAATATTGATAGAAATGATGGTTTAGGCACTTGGATTACAGATGATATGGAACAAGCCTACATCAATTTACATAAAAAAGGAATTGCAAAATCTATTGAAGTTTGGCTCGATAACCAGTTGGTTGGTGGTTTGTATGGTGTAGAGATTAATGCTATTTTTTGTGGTGAAAGTATGTTTAGTAAAGTTTCGAATGCATCTAAATTGGCTTTTATTCATTTGATAAAAAGTAATAATTACAAATTAATAGACTGCCAAGTTTATAATGATCATTTAGCAACTTTAGGAGCGCAAGAAATAGATAGAGCCCAGTTTTTGGAAATTCTTAAAAATTAATCAGAACTACTCTGTGAACCACGCTTTAATTTTGGAATAAACTTCAGGATTGTTTAATAAATCTAAATGTGAATTTTCATAAGCAATCCAGGTATTTTCCTTTTTAAAATTTAAGCTTTTATTAGGATTGGAATGCTGCCCTAAAGCACTTTTTACATCAACTAAATTATCTCCAACTATTTTGGTCAACGATTTTGTTTCTTTGCCAATAGCAGCTGCTATACTGTAACTTTCAACCTTTTTTGGTAAGGGTATATTTTCTCTTTTATCTCCTTGCAATTTAAATCTATCCTGGTTTTGCCAATCTTGATCAACCAAATTTCCATACCTTAAATCTGTGATGCCCGAACTTCTTATTTTTCCTAGTCTAGCAAACGGTTTTGAATAAGGAATAGATTCTAAAATAACATCTATATAATTACCTATTTTTTCTAAAGGAGCTCCATGATGTGGGGTTCCTAAAAAAACAATTTTATTAAGATATTTTGACCAACTATTATCCTCTATATTACTGTAATAAATAGCACTTCTAGCTACCAAACCACCCATGCTGTGAGCTATAATAGTTATTTCTTGCAAAGGTACAGGCCAATTTAAAAGTAGGTTTTCTAATAAAACATTTAGTTGTTTACCATTTTCGGAAATATGAAGTCCACTATTGTAATTTAAATAAATGGGTGTTTTGTGCAATTCTTTTGCTATTGCTAAACCATGATTGTGTTCTTGTCTAGTCCATTGAAAATCGTTCATACACGAACCATGAACCATCAAAAGAATTTTACCATTTATGTTTGGAATTATTTCACATAAATTATTACAATCGAAAGAAATAGTTTTATTTAAATGTATGAATTGCATTTTAATGCTTAGAGGATTTTCTTTTTGTACTAAATAATCTCCTATTATACCATTTAAGACAGCCTGAATCGCATTATTTTTATTGTTGGGCTTTATTTCGCCTAAAAAAGGAGCCAAGTATTCTAGTGTTTTATCCAAGCCATTACCTACCAGTTTCGTACTTAATTTAATATTTTTATATGTAAAACTCGCAATCTTGGTAATAAGATGCTGAATGGGTGTTGATGGTAACAATGGAGGATGAACCACTCTTTTATGCATAGTTTCTACCAAATCTGTAACGCCTAAAGTAGCATCTACTGCTAAACTGGTAATTCCTTGTAAATAAGAAGCTCTATTCTCTTTAATTGACATTTATTTTTTTAAAATAATTAATTTTAGAACTAAAATTACATTTCTATTGGTTATAAAAAAGTTATTATTTCTAATGATTAAAAAATTATAGTTTTACTATTTTCTTGGTAATCGTTTTACCACTTTCTAAAACTACATTCAAAAAATAAATACCTTTTGCAAAGTTAGAAATATCTATTTCTTTCGAAGAATTAAAATCAGAATTGAAGTTATTTAAATGAATTATTTTAGAGGAAAGCACATTCATCAATTCCATTTTTCGAATTTTTTTATCCTCAGAAATTTCAATGTTTATTTTGTCTTTTGTTGGATTAGGAAATAACCTAACAATTTGGTTATCATCATTATTAAATGAATTTGTAAATAACGTATTTAATAAAGGTTCAATTTTAAAATAATCGATAACCATAGTATGTTCTCCAGTCCAATTAAAATCACCAGCCCAAGGCAAGTTTCTATAACCAATAATTACTTCTGACCAACCTGTAGCAATATTTGAAGTAAAAGATTCTTGTAATACTTCGTCAATAAAAAAATCTACTTGATCTTCTTTCCAATCAATTGTGTAGGTGTGAAATTCATCATCTATCAAGGAAATTCTTTTATTATCTTTATCTACAACTGGTTTTTGAGAACCTGAAAAAGGTAATGTTGTTATTTCGTCTGCATTTCTCCAGGTGTTAAACCTTGCATCTGTCCAACCATTGGGTGCATAAATTTCGTGAGGACTTGTTGGAGATTGCCCATCTTGCGCTACAACCTCTATATCAACTTCATTAAATATTGTTCCTTCTTGATGATAGGTGAAAATAAATGCAGCTAAACCACCATCAACAGCTGCGCCTTTCATTCTTACTTCAAGTCTATGATTTTCTGATACTCCACCAAAAACTAACGTTTGATATGGGTAAGTGTCGTCTGTATCATTTGTAATATCAGCATCTACAGTTATATAGGCATTTCCATCACCAGGAATAAATTTATTCCAATTTGTTTGTTCTGGATGAATGTCGTTATAAAATTTCCAATAAGCATTTTCTGGTAAATTGGAAGGATATCCTTTTTCAGTGAAATTTTCTGTATAGGTAGTCTGAGTTATTGCAGAAATGCAATAAAAAAAGAATAGTACCAATAAAAGTAATTTTGATTTCACAGAAAATAATCTATCCAATTTTAAAATTGCCATGAATTACATATCCAAATAAACGATAACACAATTTATGCTAAAAATAGTGTTTTTTATTGAGATTAAATTTAATTTACTGTTTCTTTTTAAGCATTATAAATGAGAACTTTAGTAAGTTTTTTTTCTTTACCAAAGTTGATATTTATACCTGAATGAATTTTAACAGAAAGTGTTTTTGTGTCAAATTTTGTATGGTATAAGATGCTGTTTAATTTATTATTTTCAGAAAACCATGAATTTTTAAAAAGATCAATCTAAATATCATTTTTTTACAGAGGGTCAAAAAAAAACCTGAGCTTTAAAACTCAGGATTTGTATATTGGTAATTCTTTTTAAGAAGTTTACTTTTTAGCCAATAAATCTCTAATTTCAGCTAATAAATCTTCTTGACTTGGTCCTGAAGGCGCTGCTGGATCTTCTTCTTTCTTTTTCATTTTATTGTAAGATTTTATCATCATAAACATAACAAAACCTACAATAATTAAATTAATAATAGTGTCTATCCAAGCACCATACATAATTGCATTTTCTGCAGTTGTTACTTTACCAGCAGCATCTTTTACAGCTTCAGATAAAATATATTTTTGATCTGCAAAACTTACACCACCTGTAAACATACCTACAACAGGCATTACTATATTACTTACAAAACCTTTAACAACTGCTCCAATAGCACCTGCCATAATTACTGCAACAGCAAATTCTATTACATTGCCACCTGTGATAAATTCTTTAAATTCTTTTAACATTTTAATGTGTTTTTAGTTAATTATGGCTAAAATAGAAAAATTAAATTTTAGGTATTTTATTTATTCGATAAAAGGTATAAGTCAGCCTATTAAGCTTCTTTTTTCTAAGTTATAAAGAATATACTTTTTAATAAAAAGCATAGTTAAACTAATTGTTATTTTAAAACTTTCTTAACACGTGGAGAAATGGATGTTAATGTTTCATATACAATAGTTTCAGAAACATTTGTAATATGATGAATCATTTCTTGAGTGTTAAATACAATTACTGTATCACCCTCTTTACAGTCTATTTTAGTAACATCTACCATAATCATATCCATACACACATTACCTATTATATTTGCTTTTTGATTATTGATAACAACATACCCTTTTTTATTGCCTAATTTTCTTGATAAACCATCTGCATGACCTACAGGAATTGTAGCTGACTTTGTTTGCTTGTTAGACACAAAAGCCCTGTTGTAACCAACAGTTTCTCCAGGTTCTATTAAATGAATTTGAGATATAATAGATTTTAAATTATGTGTGTTTTTAAGCTGAGCAGTTTCTTTTTCATCATTTCCAAACCCATATAAACCAATTCCAATTCTAACCATGTCAAATTGCGCCTCTGCATAATTTACAACACCAGAAGTGTTTAAAATATGCAACATAGGTTCATAGTCTAAATGTGTATAAAATTGTTTTGCTATGTATGCAAAACTATTTAGTTGATTTACGGTAAATTCTTTTTCTTCTAAATCTTCACTGGCTGCCAAATGCGAAAAAAGAGATTGTACTTTTATATGGCTTGTTTCTTTTAATTCTGATATGATTTTAGGAATATCTGTATGCCAAAAACCCAATCTGTTTAGGCCAGTATTAAATTTTAAATGAATTGGGTAATTCATTAAAAGTTTTTTATCTGCTAACTCTAAAAAGGCATTAAAAATTTTAAAGTTATACAAATTTGGTTCTAATCTAAAGTCGATAATATCTTGTAGAGTAGGTATTTGAGGATGTAAAACCAGAATAGGTGTTTTAATATTTGCTTCACGCAAAGCAATACCTTCTTGTGCATAAGCAACCGCAAAATAATCTACTTTGTCCTCTAAAAATTTTGCAACCTGCACACCATCACTACCATAGCCAAAAGCTTTTACAACTGCTAAAATTTTAGTTTTTGGCTTTAATTTTTGCTTAAAATAATTTAGGTTGTGCACTAATGCATTTCCATCAATTTCTAAAACAGTTACGTGGTTATTCATTTTTTTTTACTGAATTTATTTCAGAGTCTCTGAACTAGATTCAGAATCTTTTTTAGATAAGATTTGTTGTTTTTGAGCTTTAAAAGCTTTGTAATATGCAGCTCTGCTTAAGGGTTCGTATTCTTCAGTTTCACCCAACATTACCAATTTATCATTTTGGGCTTTTCTAAAACTATAATGTGCTAAATTCCCTGTATGTGTGCAAACTGCGTGCACTTTGGTTACATATTCTGCAGTAGCCATTAATGCTGGCATTGGCCCAAAAGGGTTTCCCTTAAAATCCATATCTAAACCAGCCACAATTACACGAATTCCTCTATTTGCTAAATCGTTGCAAACAGCCACTATTTCATCATCGAAAAATTGAGCTTCATCTATACCAACAACATCCACATTATTGGCTAATAAACGAATATTAGAAGCAACTGGAACAGGTGTTGAGCGAATTCTAGAATCGTTATGCGAAACCACTTCCTCATCATCATAACGTGTATCAATTGCAGGTTTAAAAATTTCAACATTTTGTTTGGCAAATTGAGCACGTCTTAAACGTCTAATTAATTCTTCTGTTTTACCAGAAAACATAGAACCACAAATTACTTCTATCCAACCAAATTGTTCTGTATGATTTACTGTATTTTCAAGAAACATTTTGTAATTTTAAGCGTTCTTATTATTAGACGAATTGATAAACTTTAGAGTTTAGCAAATTTATAAATATTTAGCAGTTAAAAATAATTTATTCTGAACATGATTCAGAAATAGCAACAAACAAGTTATGCACAAAAAATTAGAGTCCGATTTAATTAGTTTAGCACACAGCATTTTGCAAATGAAAAACAAAGAAAATGTGTTTTTATTGAAGCAGAAATCGAAAGAAATCTATGAAAAATTATCTGTTTTAGCGTTTGTAGAAGAATATGTAAATTCTACACCTGGTTTAAAAGAAACAAAGGCAGAGTTATTGGAAAAAGTTGAAGAAGGGTATAAAATTAAAGAAGAAATTACTTTTGATGAAATTGTTTCGCAAAGTGAAATTATAGCTGAAAAAGCCGATTCTGAGAACGAAAGTAAAGTGGAGGAAAAAGTGGTTTTTAATTTAATTGATGAACCAAAAATAGAAGAAAAACAGCTTGAAGTTTTGCCAATACAAGAGAAAGAAGAAACAAAAGTAAAAGAAGTTTTAGAACAACCCTTTGATGAGTTAGAAGAATTGATATTTTCTGAAAACAACACTGCAACTAATTTTAAGAATGATGTAAAAGATGTTGGAGCTAGAAAAACAGCCACCTTAGAAGACGAATTACAAGACACAATTTCTGTAGATATAATTGCAGATTTATTTGAGAATGCGCAACCAAAATCTTTAAATGATAAGTTTGCAAATAACATTCAAATAGGTTTAAATGATAGAATTGCATTTGTAAAACATTTGTTTGATGGCAGCCAAGAAGATTATAATAGAGTTGTCTCCCAGTTAAATTCTTTTAAATCGGATAAAGAAGCTAAAACCTTTGTCAATAAAATGATAAAACCAGATTATAATTGGTCAAAACACGAAGAATTAGAAATGCGTTTTATGGAAATAATTGAGCGCAAGTTTGCTTAAAAAAGTTTAATTGTTTAAAAGGTTAAGAGTGCAACTGTAAATGGTAGTTGGTTTTAAACTTTTAAGCAATTCAACTTTTACACAATTACACATACAAAGTGAAACCAATCCTAATTCATACACATTTTCATAAACGAAAAACTGGCGTTACTAGAAGCATAGAAAACGTGCTTCCTTTTTTTACAGATAACTTCGAAACCTATGTTTACGGCTCTAATATTAATGGAACTCATATTGCCAAATCTAAATTAAAAGCATTATTATTTTCTGATCAAAAAATAGTGGTTCATTGCCATCGAAACAACGAAATAATGCAAATGCTTTTGTATCGTTTTTTAGGGGCAAAATTTTTGTTAATTGCTACAAGACATGCAGAAACAAAACCATCTAGCTTAACTTTTTTTTTACTTAAAAAAGCAGATAAAGTAATTACTCTTATAAAAAGTATGAGTGCCAATTTAGGCATTAAAAACACCATTATTGGTCATGGAGTAAAGATTGATGAGTTTGTGCCGAATCAAAAAATGAAGTTAGAAAATATTGTACAAGAAAACATCATTTTAAATGCTGGCAGAGTTCGTAAAGCAAAGGGACAACTTGTTTTATTAGAGGCAGCAAAAGTTTTAAGAGAACATAAAAATTGGGGGCTGGTTATTGTGGGTAAAGTTGATAAACCAGAATTTTTATCAACATTAAAAATGATAGCTAAAAAATATGAAATAGAAAATCAAGTTTATTTTATAGATGAAACTAGAGATATTATTTCTTATTATCAAGCAGCAAAAATAGTAGTTGCTCCAAGTTTTTCTGAGGGTTTTTCTTTAGTTACTGCAGAAGCTATGAGCTGCGAATGTTCTGTAATAGCTACAAAAAATGTTGGTGTGCATTCAGAAATTATTACAAATAACAAAAACGGATATTTATTCGAGACTGGAAATATTGCTGAACTAGAAAAACTTTTATCAAAAAAAATAAAGGGAGAAATTCCGTTTTTAGGAAAACAAGCAAGAGCAGAAATTGTACAAAATTGGAGTGCCAAAAAAGAAGCTGAACGTTTAATGCAGATTTACAAATATGTTTAATTTTGTGAATTAAAATTTAAAATAATAATGAAAAAAATATTAGTACTATTCGCTTTTTTTATCTTTAGTTTATCAACTATAAATGCACAAAAAATTGAAATGAAAAAAGTTTTTGGCGGGTATCAATTTAAACAAAATGATAAGAATTTAACCTTAAGTCGAATGCAGGAAATTATGAAAGATAACCAAGAGGCATTTGATTTAGTAAAATCTGCAAAATCTAACCAAACTTGGGCAACAATTTTGGGTTCTGCTGGTGGAGCTTTGATTGGTTTTCCTATTGGAACTGCCATTGGTGGTGGAGATCCAGAATGGGCTTTAGCAGGAGCAGGAGCTGCTTTACTAGTAGCAACAATTCCTATTGTTAAAGGTTTTAATAAAAAAACTACGAAAGCTGTAGAATTGTATAATGCAGGTTTACCTGCAGTAAGTGGTAATTTTCAGCCAGAATTTAATCTAAATTTTAAAGGTTTAGGTATAGGTATTTCAATGAATTTTTAAAGAAAAATAGGTAATTGTAACAAAACCTTTTATGTTTCGTCTTAAAAACAAAACCAAGAAACATGAAACTACTTACCACTATTTTATTTGCACTTTTTATTTTTAATGCTGCAGCCCAAGAAACCACTTTTAATAGTTTTTATAAAAAACATAAAGAGCTATCTACTTTTTCAATCAATTTATCAGCTTCAATAGCAGGTTCATTTTTAGATGATGATGATAATGAAGACTTACAAAAACTAATAAAAAAATCTGGAGATTTTAAATTGATGGTTTTTAATAACGAAGACGAATCTGTATCTAAAGATTTTAATAAGTATTTAAAAAAGCACAATTTAAAAACAATGACACGCATAAAAAGCGACAACAGTAAAGCTGCTTTTTATATTTTAGAGAAAAATAATTTGGTAGAAGAAATTATTATTAGAACAAATAGTGAAGATGACAAATTGGTGCTATTTGGCTTAAAAACAAATTTAACTAAAGACGAGTTATCAGAAATAATTTCTAGCGTTAACAGTAAGTAAAAAATAATTAAAAGAGAAGATTTAACCAATCTTCTCTTTTAATTCTTCAATGACTTTTTTACTATTTCCTATAAAAATTTCATTATCAACAATAAATACAGGTCGTTTTAGAAATGTATACTCATTCAATAAAAACTGTCTATAATCTGTCTCAGATAAAACCTGATTTTTTAAATCCATTCCCTTATACAACTTCGCACGTTTGTTAAACAAGTCTTCATAACTGCCAGAAAGGGCATACATTTCCTCTAATTGTGTAACTGTAATATTATTAGTTTTTATTTCTTGTAGTTCAAAACCATCTGTATTGACTTCCTTTAAAATTCTTCTGCAGGTATCACAAGTTTGTAAAAAATATACTTTCTTCATTTTATATCAATTATATTTACATTTCAAAATTAAGTATAAAAATGAAAACTCACTTTGATATTTTAAGAAAATCTAGAGCATTGGTTTTAAAAGAGTTAGAAGGTTTAACTTTAGAAGATGTTCATAAAATTCCAGCTGGTTTTAAAAATAATATAGCTTGGAATGTGGCACATTTGGTGGTTACTCAGCAATTATTACATTATAAATTGTCTGGTTTAGACTGTTTATGTCCAGACGAATTAATTGAAGCTTACAGAAAAGGAACAGCGCCAACAACCAATTTAACAAAAGAAGAATTCGAAGAAGTAAAAGACTTGTTAATCGGTTTGCCAGACACTTTAGAAGAAGATTTCGAAGCAGGAATTTTCCAAAATTACACAGAATACCCAACAAGTACAGGCTTTACTTTAACGTCTATAGAAAATGCAATTCCGTTTAATAATTTTCACGAAGGCATTCATTATGGAATTATAAGAGCTATTAAAAAGTTTATTTAGAAGCTATTTCCAGCTTTCCACTATATCTTTTTGCTGAAAAAGCAAAAAGGATGTCGTTTCAATCTGGGCTACACTTTTTTGCCAACTTTTAGAGAATTAAAAAATGGTCTAAAATTTAAGAAATGAAATTCAACACCAAAACAATTCACGGTGGTCAAAAACCAGAAGAAGCTACAGGTTCTATAATGCCACCAATTTTTCAAACATCTACTTTTGCACAAGCTAGTCCAGGAAAACATAAAGGTTATGGCTATGCAAGAGGAGCAAATCCAACAAGAACTGCTTTAGAAAATAATTTTGCAGCTATAGAAAATGGCACAAATGGTTTTGCTTTTGCATCTGGAATGGCTGCCATAGATTGCGTTTTGAGATTATTAAAACCCGGTGATGAAATTATTGCAGGAGACGATTTGTATGGAGGAACCTATAGAATGTTTACGCAATTATTCCAAAAATATGGTTTAGAGTTTTGTTATGTAGATATGAATTCTGTTGAAAACGTAACCAATGCAATTACGCAAAAAACAAAGTTAATTTGGATTGAAACACCCACAAATCCATTAATGAAAATTGCAGATATTCAAGCAATTTCATTCGCAGTAAAAGACATAGATTCCAGTATTTTAATAGCTGTAGATAATACGTTTGCAACCCCATATTTGCAGCAACCTTTAAATTTAGGCGCAGATATTGTAATGCATTCTGCAACAAAATATTTAGGAGGTCATTCAGATGTAATTATGGGCTCTTTAATGGTTAAAGATGAAAAGCTGGCAAAAGATATTCATTTTATTCAGTTTGCAGCAGGAGCAATTGCTGGCCCAATGGATTCTTTTTTAGTGTTAAGAGGTATTAAAACCTTGCATATTAGAATGCAAAGACATTGTGAAAATGGGAGAGCAGTTGCTAATTTTTTATTGAACCACCCAAAAGTGGGTGCAGTTTATTATCCAGGTTTAGAGAATCATCCAAACCATGAAATTGCCAAAAAACAAATGAAAGATTTTGGTGGAATGGTTTCTTTTAGATTAAAAGACGAAAGCAAAGAAGCAACATTTAAATTTTTAGAAAACACAAAATTGTTTACGTTGGCAGAATCTTTAGGGGGTGTAGAAAGTTTGGTTAATCATCCTGTAACAATGAGTCATGCTTCTATACCAGAGTCAGAACGTTTAAAAATAGGAATTACAGATTCTTTAATACGTTTAAGTGTTGGTATTGAAGATGTAGAAGATTTATTAGCAGATTTAGAAGAGGCTTTAAATTTATAAATTTAAAAGCTTTTTTAGACTACTTGTCCTCAAATTTGGAAACAAATATTTTAGGTTTTGTTTTAATAAACCGTTTTTTTAAAATAAAATACATCAAAGCACCTAAAACAGGCACAAAAAACACAATTAACAACCAAATTTTACTACTATTCTCGTTTTTAAATCTTGTTTTTATAATATCGGATATCGCTTTAGCCCAAAATAAGAAGGTTACTAAAATTAAGATAATAAGTTGGGGTGTTTTCATGAATTTTTTTATTCGATTGTAAAGTTTTCTTCTAGATAATAATTAGCTCTTAACTCAGTACTATTAATAGCTTCGTGATAAATTATTTTTTCTGCCATTTGTTTTTTTAGATAACTACCTGTATCCCATTTGTTGTTCTTGTTGTCATCAATAATAGCTCTAATTGTATATTTTTTGGGGTCTAACAAATCGAAAACAAGTTTTGCAGAGGTAGTAATAAACCTTCTCTCTATCAGTTCGTTTTGCTTGTTTCCAGAAAGTAATTCTATGATTATATTTTTAGAATTCACATTATTTATATTAATAGTTATTCTCCCATAATCATCAATATTTTTAGTGCCAAAACTATATTTTAAACTATCGTTTTTTATGCCAAAGATATCGTTAAAAGCATCTGGTAATAAAGATAATGTATATTTTTCTTGAGGTTTTTTATCAAAGATAAAACCAATTTTATTTTCTAAGTTAGATACTAGTGCTTTGTATTTTACAACAAGTGTATCTCTATCAACTAGCGATATTTTAGTGGTGTCAATTCTAATAATTGGGTTATTAGTGTTGATGAAAAATGTATCTCTAAAGTTAATTAAACCCCTTGTGGAGGTATTTATTTCTAGCGAATCTAGCTTGTTTTTTCTAAGTTTTACTGTTAATGTATCAGAAAATTGATTGTTTTTTACAATAAAGTTTAAAGAATCTGTTTCAAATGGAGTAAACCAATAGTTTAAAGTGTCTTTATCAATCATAAATTTTGAGACACTTTTAAAATCATCGGGTACTTTAGACATTAGTTTTATTTCCATATTTTTTCCATCACCCTCAAAACCGAATTCAATTTTTCCTTTGGTAATTTCTTTTGCTCTTGCAAATTCGTAAGGTAGATTTTCTTTAAATAAAATAATGGGTTTTGTAATTATACTATCTCTTGGAAGCTTTATAGTGTCTGCAATAAAACCTATTCTGTCTGTTTTAGGATTAAAAATATAATCGTTAATGGACTCTTTTAAGGCGATTATTAAATATTTACCATCTCTAAGATTTGTAAAATTAAAATTGGTAGAATCTAAAGTATTTGTAACATAGTTTGGTTTCTTTTTAAACACAATAGAGTCGTTAAAAGAACTGTCTATTCTATACAATAGAACATTTACATTTTTAGGTGTTTCAAGCAATTCTGCTTCTTTAATAGTACCAGAAGTACTTAAGGAATCTATAAAAGCTCCTGTTGAAAATACATATTTAAAATTTTCTAATTTGTTTCCTTCATTGTTATCTTGAATGGCGTTTCCAAAATTAAAAATGTAGGTTGTATTTTGTTGTAAAGTATCTATAATTTCAATTTTAATAAATTCACTTGGTGTGCCTTGAGGAGAAATTAAAGGAGGATTTTTCATTGGTGGTGAAACTACAAACTGCTTATTTAATTCCTTTAAAGTAATGTATTCGTTAAAATTAATTTTTATTTCTTTTTTGTTAAAGTTTATACTTTTGTAGGGTGGAATGGCAGTAACAAACAAAGGAGCTTCTTCGTCTTTTGGGCCTCCATCTGGTCTTCCTGTTCTAGCGCAGTTGGCTAAAAAAGAAATTACAATTAAGAAAAATATAAGTTTGTAAAAAGTTTTCACTACAATAGTTTTAATACAAATTAACAACTAATTTGCGAATATAAAATTTATTCTGTGTACGCCATTGTTAAAATGCTAATTGTACAATTACTAGATTTCAAAAATTCTTTTGCGCAAGCTTCTAAAGTGGCACCAGATGTAATAATATCATCAATTAATAAAATGTTTTTGTTTTTAAATTTTTCTGGATTTTTAAGTAAAAACTTTGTGTCTACGTTTTTAAAACGCTCAAAACGTTCTTTAAGTGTTTGGGTTTTGGTAGCAGAAATTCTAACTAAATTGTATTCTACAAATGGTATTTCTAAATGTTCACTTAATTTTTCTCCAAATTTGGTTACTTGGTTGTAACCTCTTTCTCTAAATTTTTTAGGATGTAAAGGAACAGGAATTATATAATCTATTTTGTTAAATTCTTGATTTTCTTGCAGCATTTTGCCTATCCAATTGCCAAAAAAAACGCCAATTTCCTCATTATTTCTATATTTTAACTCTTGCATTAATTTTTGAGTTATTCCTTCTTTTCTATAAAACAATAAAGAGTACCCTTTATCAATAATTACTTTACCATAAAAAGTTTGGGTAACCTTATTGTTTTTATAATCTGTAAAATTTGTTAGCGGTAAATCGTGTCTGCAACTTGTGCAAATAGTAGTTTCATTGGTAACCAATTGTTGCTCGCAAACTGCACATAAATCCGGATAAAAAATATTGAAAAGATCTTTTAGAACTTTCATGAATTTTAATTAATTATTTTTTTTATCAAGCCTTTTTATAAATGTTTCTTTTACATTATCTGATAATAACAGGTAAGATGATATAATAGCAGCTCTTAAAAAACTTTTAATTATTTCATTTATTTCTGACTGTTCTGTGTTTACATTAGAAATTAAATTTACTAGAAAAGTATCTAAAATTATGAATATTAGAATGCCAATAAGTGTGTAAGCGTAAAGTTTTGGAAAGCTGCTTCTTTTTGTGAAAAACAAATAAATGTAGAGAAATAAGTAAACGAAAAGAAAGACATTTACCACCATTTCGAATAAGATTACAATACCTAAAGATAAATTATAAAACTCAGAATTCGGGTCTAAAAAGAGAATCCAGCTCCCATTCAGAAGTGTTGCATCACTAGAAAATAAAGTTATTAAAACCCCAATTGGAGACAAACATAAGCTAATTCCCAGAAGGATTAACCAACCATTTATTTTTTTATTTTCCTCAAAATAGGATTCTATTTTTGGTTCAGGATCATATTCATAAACTTTTATTGCAGACCAAACAGCAGATAAGAATACAAGTATAAATAAGAAAATACCAAAGTATTCCAGCCAATTTTCTGAACTAAAAGAACTTTTAGCATTTACAGGAATTATTAAACTGTAAGCAATATTTGTGTCTATTTTCTTGACATCATCGTAATAAGAGTTAAATTCTTCGAATGTAACATGATCTTTTTTAAATTTTAAAATATGTGTTAGAGATAATAAATCTTTGCTTTCATTATATCTAGCATCGAAATCATAAAAAATACTAGAAGAATTAATGTTGATGTTTTCCCTGTCAATATTCCATTTTTGTGGAAGTTTAACGTTTATCTTATGAGTTCTGGTTGTTGGATAAGGAAGTGCAAAAGGCAAATCTCTATCTCTTTTTTCTGGCATTGAAAGTGTATTAATTATAGTGTATGGATAAAAACTGGCAATAATTTGGTTGGTAACCAAAGAAGTTTGCCAAATACTATCTATTTCATAAGTTTCGTAAGTTGTGAATTTGTTATTTTCTATATCATCTTTAAATTGGGGTATTTTTTTGCTTTTAATGTTGTAAAAGTAATTGGCATAAAAACTTTCGTATTCTTTTTTTATAGAATTAATGCTATTATTTTTGTAATAACTTCGCATATAATCTGCTTGTGCATCAAAATATACAGAGGTAGTTTTTAGGGTAGCACCTTTACCAACTTCTTCTAATTCGTAATAATCTGTAACTTCTGCATTACTGTTTGTTAAAGAATAAATTTCGTCAAGTTCGGTATTCCCCTTTTTTAATACAAGTCCAAATCTATAATCAGGAAAAGCATTTGTATCGAAACTTCCTCCTTGATTTGCAATGGTAGGATCATAAAAAAGCACACCCACTTTTTTATCTATTACTTTAACCACACAATGATCAAATACGGTTGGAGAAGGAGGTAATTCTGTAATGGTTTTTTTAAGATAGGTGTTTACCAGCATTGGGTATGCTTCAATGCCCATTTCGTTTAGCATAGTTACCAAAAGCAAACTTTTATCCTTACAGTCACCAAAACGTTGCTCGAAAACTTTACTGGAAGAAAAAGGCTCATAGGCTCCAATTCCAGATTCTAAACCTAAGTATCTAATATCATCCTGTACAAAATTTAGTGATGCATTTATTTTATCACCAGAAGAAGCATTTGCATTATTTATTTCTAAAATTTTATTTTTTAATTCTTTTGACAAACTTTTGTTTACATCAAAAACATTTACACCCCAATTAATTACATCTTTCCATGTTTTATATTCAGATACGAAAGCCATTTTGTATTGTAATTTCCAACCAGGTGCATTCTGGTCGTAATCATTTGTATTAATCGATTTATCTGAAAATAAATAATAAAAAGAGTCTCCTTTTTTTGATTTATTAAATTCTTTTGATGAATTCTTATAAGAAAAATCTAAGTTTTTATTGGTAAGTACACTTAAATGAATTTTTCCTATAGGCTGAAAATCGTTCAAATAAAAAGTATAGAAAAATTTGCCTTTATGTATAGGATTGTCACCTTTTATAGAATAAGAATATTCAATAATATCATCAACTCTAACATCTGAAAGATTAGACATTGCAGATAATGTGCCATCATAAATATAGTTTTCAGAGTTTAATTCTCTTCTAATTAACTGGAAATCAGAAGTTTTTAATTTATCAATATATTCTCCATTTCTAATGATGTAAATAGAATGAAATTCCAAGCTTTCAAAACTTGGGTCATATAAAATATCTATAGAAGAACCTGCTTGCACACCTACATTTTCTGTTATTTTGGTGGCATATCTAAAGTGAAATTCTTTAGTAGTTTCATTTATTTGCTGCTCATAGAGCAAACTAAAAAGACCTTGTTCTATAGAAGCTTCATCAATTTTAGGGTTTTTGTTATATTCTACTTTATTTACCCAATTTGGAGTATTTGTTTTTTGAACTTGTGCTAAGAATACATTAAAAATAAAAAGACTAAAAAGTAGGGTTGAGGTAATTTTTTTCATGCAACTATTTTAAGAAAGCTATTTAAACAAAAGTATATTTTTATATGCTAAAAATTCATATAATTAAATTATTTTTGCCCTCATTATGGCAAAACAAGAAGATCAATTTAAAAAAGTTTTATCGCACGCGAAAGAATATGGCTTTGTATTCCAATCATCAGAAATTTATGATGGTTTAAGTGCTGTTTACGATTATGCTCAAAATGGAGTTGAGCTAAAGAAAAATATTAGAGATTATTGGTGGAGAGCAATGGTGCAAATGCACGAAAATATTGTAGGTATAGATGCTGCAATTTTAATGCACCCAACAACTTGGAAAGCTTCTGGGCATGTAGATGCTTTTAACGATCCTTTAATAGATAACAAAGATTCTAAAAAACGTTACAGAGCAGATGTTTTAGTAGAAGAGTTTAGAGAGAAAATTTCAGAGAAAATTCAAAAAGATATTGATAAAGCAAAAACTCGTTTTGGTGATGCTTTTAATGAAAATGAGTTTAGAACTACGAATGCCAATGTTATTCGTAGACAAACACAAATGGATGAAATTACTGCGGAATTAACAAGAGTTCAAGAAGAAAATGATTTAGTTGGTTTTAGACAATTAATTATAGATTTGGGCATCAATTGCCCAGTTTCTGGTTCTAACAACTGGACAGAAGTGAAGCAATTTAACCTAATGTTTGGCACTCAAATTGGTGCATCAGCAGAAAATTCTACGCAAGTTTATTTACGTCCAGAAACGGCTCAAGGTATTTTTGTAAACTTTTTAAATGTACAGAAAACTGGTAGAATGAAAATTCCTTTCGGAATTGCACAAACAGGTAAAGCCTTTAGAAATGAGATTGTTGCAAGACAATTTATTTTTAGAATGCGTGAATTTGAGCAAATGGAAATGCAATTTTTTGTAAAACCAGGAACGCAAAAAGAATGGTATGAAAGCTGGAAAGAAACCAGAATGAAATGGCATTTAAGTTTAGGCATGGGAGCAGAAAATTATCGTTTTCACGACCATGATAAATTGGCACATTATGCAGATGCAGCAGCAGATATTGAGTTTAATTTTCCTTTCGGATTTAAAGAATTAGAAGGAATCCATTCAAGAACCGATTTCGATTTAAAAGCACATGAAGAATATTCTGGAAAGAAATTACAATATTTCGACCATGAAGAAAATAAAAGTTATGTACCTTATGTTGTAGAAACTTCTATTGGTTTAGATAGAATGTTTTTAGCAGTTTTCTCACATTCTTTAGTGGATGAAGATCTAGAAAACGGAACTACAAGAACAGTTTTAAAATTACCAGCAGTTTTAGCACCATTTAAAGCAGCCATTTTACCTTTGGTTAAAAAAGATGGTTTGCCAGAAGTTGCACGTGAAATTATGGAGGATTTAAAATGGGATTTCAACGTTTTTTATGATGAAAAAGATGCAGTTGGTAAACGTTATAGAAGACAAGATGCAGCAGGAACTCCATTTTGTATTACAGTAGATCACGATTCTTTAGACGATAAATCTGTAACCATTAGATATAGAGATTCTATGGAGCAAAAACGTGTGGCAATTGCAGATTTAAAAGAAATTATAAAAGCAGAAGTTGCAGTAAAAACCTGGTTGCAGAAAATGTAAGATTAGGATTGATAAATTAAATTAAATTAAAAGTTCCTTATCAATTTTGATAAGGAACTTTTAATTTATAAAAGGTCTAAAATTGTTTTAAATAAAACCTTTAAAATATTAATTGTAAAAATCAGAAACGATAAAAGTTATCATATTAAATAACATTTCTTTTTTTCGTTGTTTATAAATTTTTGCTTTAATAAGTTGAATTTCATCATTAGATAATTCTCTATCTTCTGAATTTAAAATATTCTTTCTTTTAAGAATATTAAATTGATTAGTTTTATCAAAAAAAAGTTTGCGATCTTTTTTTCTTGATGGATATCTTAAAGTTTTTTTTACTGATTGAACTGAATTTCCTGCTGAATACATGATGTGAGCTTTACATATATGTTGTGTAAAACTGAAAGTTGTTCCAAAATCAAACTAAAAAATAACTTTTAAAACTAATTATCATAAACATTAATTCTTTTTTTCATTTAACTTCAACGAAAAGCAACATCAGGCAATAAGTGATTAAATTATTCTTACTTTTGAGATTATCCAAAACTTGAAAATGAGAGAAGCAAGAAAATTAATGTCGAAGAAAAAACCAGCATTTCCTATTAACGAAATGTTGGATAGTTATCTCAAAAAATATAAAAGAAATATAAAAATCCCTATTTTTTATGATGACTTATTGCGTTTTCAAGGCTCAATTACAGTGTATGATAAAAATGATGAAGACACACTTTGGATAAGAACTTATTATTCTGAATGGGATAGAGAAGAAATAGACCACAGCCTAAAAAAAATATATACAATGCTTCATTCTGATGGTAATGAAGAAGCAATGCCGTATTTAAATGTTGATGCCATTGACTATTGTACGTTTGGTAACTCAAAACCTTTCCGAATAAAAATTAGAAATATCTTAAACGATAATTTTATCTATTTTTATGTAAAAAAAGCAGATGCTTCTCGAGTTTATGGTTTAGAGTTAGAACATATTTTATCTCCTCACAACATGAACTTTTTGGTGTATGAAGATACTTTAATAGAAGAACACATTGCAGGGATTCCTGGAGATGATTTTATAAGAGATTTTTTACCCAAATGTACAGAATCAGAAAAATCTCAAATAGCCAAAGAGTTCGTAAAATTTAAAGAGCGATGCTTGGTGCGTTTATTAGGAGATATGCGTTCTTACAATTATGTTGTTACACCCACTCACGATTTTGATCATATTATTTATAAAATTAGAGCCATCGATTTCGATCAGCAATCTTTTGAAGGAAACCTTAAAGTTTACAATTTACAGTTTATGAAAGAGAACTTTAAGATGGTTGAAATGGTAAGTAAAAAATTGCAAAATAAATCCATTACACAATACAAAATCGAAGAGCGTTCTTTTATGGCAAAAAGAATGATTACTGCACCTAGAAGAACTTCACGTTTAATTAAATGCATGAAAAACGATACGATTTCGTACCCAGAAAATGTAGAACTTTTAAAAAAACATTTGGTACAATATGTAGGTGATGTTAAATTTAAAAAATGCCAAAATATGGGAGAAATTTTAGAAACTATTTTAGATTTTGTAAAACGTAACTATTTAGATATTAGAAATCAAGAATTGTTTTAATTTTTTTAGAAGCTATTTCCAGCTTTCACTACTCGCTTTTTTCGTTCCTCAAAAGAGCTTAAACAAATCGTTCAATCTGGGCTAGACTTGTTTGCTAGCTTTTTGCAATACTATAAACTAATCTACTATAAGGGAAATTGGCAAAGTATATCTCGTTTTTACAACTTTATTTTTTTGTTTTCCAGGCAAAAACTGTGGTAATTTTAGAAAAATATTTTTAACTTCTTTTATAAGTTTTGGGTGAGGTGCTCTTACTTTTATTTTAGTTGCAAAACCATTTTCATCAATAATAAATTGTGTCAATATTTTATATTTCCCTGCTTTTAGACTAAGATTGCTAGTTAAGCTTTCATCAAAATTATCTTTAAAAAAATTTAGCATTTTTTCATCAAAATATGCTTTAGCCTCTTTTTTCGATAAGTTTTTAGCCTCTTTAAACCTTGGAGTTTCTTCAATTATTAACAAACCAACAACAATGTCATCAATATCTTCTTCAGCTTCATACGTAATATCACCTTTTATTTCTATTGGAATTTCTTCAATTGTATCAGTAGGATTAATAGCTTTATTTTTTCCTTTAATTGCAACTTCTTTTTTTGGAATAGTTGGACAAATAATAATTCCAGTTGTAATTAGTGGTGGAATATTTTTGTAGTTGTAGCTAATTGGAGTTTCTTTTTTTGTCACTGTAGAATCATTGTCATCTAGCTTTGAGAAAATTAACCCAACATCTTCTTTATCTATTTTAACTGAATCTTTAATAATAATATTCTCAATTTTTTGTTTTTTTCCATCAGAATATTTGCAACTAAAAAGCGTAGTTCCCATCGCAAAAAACAAAGCCAAAATAAAAGCTTTTTGAAAAGATAATTTTTGCTGAAAGGCAATTTGAGGTATTTCAATTACAATATCATCTAGTTGCTCTCTATTAAAATGTCCACAAACTCGTTGGTTTTTATTTTCAATTAAATAATCTTGAATTTCTTCGGTTGATTTTTTAGTAAAATCAATTACAGTTTTAGAACAAGAACTGCAAAATTTACCTTTCTTTTTAGGTGTCATTGCATTCCAGTTTTCATGACAAGGTTTTGGAATGGTAATTTTAAATTTTGAGTTCATAGAAATAGATTTCTAAAATCAAAATCAAATAAGATGCCAAAGTTAAAATTATGTTAAAGGAATTTATTTGTTACTCCTCAAACTCTCTACAACCACAGTAAGTAAAATTAAACTTCCTCCCCAAAAAGTATTCCAAGAAGGTGTTTCTTGTAAAAATAAAAAAGCTAAAATAATCCCAAAAATAGGCTGTAAACTACTTATAATACTAGCTGTAGAAGCTGAGAAGAACTTTAAAGAATGTAGCATTAAGCTATGGCCAATTGCGGTTGTTAAAAAAGCTAGCAATAACAGATAAGGGAATTGGCTTTCTAAAGCAGACAAGTCCATAAAAAATAAGGTTGGCAATAAAATAATAGTAATTATTACTGTTTGATAAAACATGAGCATGGTACCATTATAATTGGCAACATGTTGTTTCATAATTAATATTCTAACTGCATAACAGAACGCAGAAAAAACACCAAATAAAATACCTTTTACCTGCGAACTTTCTATATCAAAATCTGGAGTTAAAATATATAGTCCTAATAAAACCATGCATCCCAGAATAATGTATATGGGATTGAATTTAACTTTTAAAAAAAGTGGTTCTAATAATGCAATGATTATAGGAAATGTATATAAAGATAAAACTCCCAAAGCAACATTAGAGAGTTTTAATGCATAAAAATAAGTAACCCAATGTGCAGCCATTAAAACTCCGCTAATTAAAAAAGGCTTATAGTCTTTAGATGATTTTATTTTTAAACTTATCTTTTTATACCTACAAAAAATATAGATAAAAACCATTGCTAAAGCAGCCCTAAACCAAATAATAATTTCAGTTGGCAATGCAATATATCTCCCTAAAACACCAGAAGTACTTATAAAAAGTGTTGCTAATAATAATACTGATAAGTTTTTGGTGTGTGAGTTTTCCATTAAATTTTATTTAAAATGGATAAAGCTGTTTTTACAGAATCGATTCTGATAAAAGTGATTAACAAACGCAAACCATTTTTGGTGTCTTTTTCTTTCATAACCACACTTTTAGGGTTTTGTTGCACGTATTTTAATACCCTTGTAAAAGCTTCTGTATGATAAAAATCACTTTGTTGATTAGATACAAAATAACCCATCATTCTTTTTTGTTTTAAAATAACTTTTTCTAAACCTAATTCTTTAGCCAACCATTTTATTCTAACAGAATCTAATAAATCTTCTACTTGCGTTGGGATTTCTCCAAATCTATCTGTAATTTCGGTTTCAAAAATTTGCAGTTCTTGTTCGGTTTCTAAGGTTCCTAATTTGTTATACAAAGCCAATCTTTCTGTAATAGAATTGATATAATCATCAGGAAAAAGAATTTCGAAATCGGTATCAATTTGTACTTCTTTTACGTATTCTTTTGGTTTCGAATTATCAGTTGGATATAAATCTGCAAACTCATTTTCTTTCAGTTCTTCAATCGCTTCTTGTAATATTTTTTGATACGTATCAAACCCAATTTCATTAATAAATCCACTTTGTTCACCACCTAATAAATCTCCTGCTCCACGAATTTCTAAATCTTTCATGGCAATGTTAATTCCACTTCCTAAATCAGAAAATAAAACCAAGGCTTCTAGTCTTTTCCTTGCATCATCTGTCATCATATGATAAGGAGGTGTTATAAAATAGCAAAATGCTTTTTTGTTACTTCTACCAACTCTACCTCGCATTTGGTGCAAATCAGACAAACCAAAATTATTAGCATTATTTATAAAAATGGTATTTGCATTTGGCACATCTAAACCACTTTCTACAATGGTTGTAGAAACCAAAACATCAAACTGATTGTCCATAAAACCAAGCATTAATTGTTCTAGTTTTTTGCCCTCCATTTGTCCATGACCAATTCCAATTTTTGCTGATGGCACCAATCTTTGTAACAAACCAGCAACTTCTTTAATATTTTCAATTCTATTATGAATAAAGAACACTTGTCCTCCTCTAGAAATTTCGTAAGAAATAGCATCTCTAATGGTTTCTTCAGAAAAACGAATTACGTTACTTTCTATTGGATGTCTGTTTGGTGGAGGTGTTTTGATTACAGATAAATCTCTGGCAGCCATTAAACTGAACTGTAAAGTTCTTGGAATTGGAGTTGCAGTTAAGGTTAACGTATCAACATTTTCTTTTAAAGTTTTTAATTTATCTTTTACAGCAACACCAAATTTTTGCTCCTCATCAATAATTAAAAGACCTAAATCTTTAAATTTTAGTTTTTGATTTGTGAGTTGATGTGTGCCAATAATAATATCTACAGCCCCATCATTTACGCCATTTATAGCTTCCGTTTTTTGTTTGGCAGTTCTAAATCTGTTTAAGTAATCTATTTTTATTGGAAAATCCTTTAACCTTTCTGTAAATGTTTGATAATGTTGAAAAGCCAAAATAGTTGTAGGAACTAAAATTGCCACTTGTTTTCCATTATCAACTGCCTTAAAAGCAGCTCTAACAGCAACTTCTGTTTTACCAAAACCAACATCACCACAAACCAATCTGTCCATAGGTTGTTCTTTTTCCATATCATTTTTTACATCTTGGGTAGCTGTAAATTGATCTGGAGTATCTTCGTACATAAAACTGCCTTCCAATTCATGTTGAATGTGAGTGTCTGGGCCAAAAGCAAAACCTTTTTGTAACTTTCTTTTGGCATATAATTGAATCAAGTTAAAGGCAATATGCTTAACTCTAGTCTTTGTTTTCTCTTTGATTTTTTTCCAAGCACCAGAACCTAATTTGTAAATTTTAGGAGCTTTACCATCTTTACCATTAAACTTAGAAATCTTGTGAAGCGAGTGAATACTTACATATAAAATATCTCTTTCACCATAAACTAGCTTAATTGCTTCTTGCTTTTTACCTTGAACATCAATTTTTTGGAGTCCACCAAATTTCCCAATTCCATGATCCATGTGTGTTACATAATCACCAATTTCGAGTTTGTTGAGTTCCTGTAAAGTAATGGCTTGCTTTTTTGCATACCCGTTTTTTAATCTAAATTTATGATAACGTTCAAAAATTTGATGGTCTGTATAGCAAACCAATTTTGCATCCACATCTACAAAGCCTTCATATAAAGGAAAAACGACAGTTTCATAATGCACTTTACTTCGACTAAGCTCAGTAGAACCTTGTTCTGCATCATCAAAGATATCATGAAAACGTTTTGCCTGTTGGTCGTTTGCACAAAATATATAGTTGGTAAAACCAGCTTTGTGATATTCTTCTAAATTATCAATTAATAAATTAAATTGTTTATTAAATGAGGGTTGAGCAATGGTATTGAAATCTATGATTTGGTTGGATTCTGAAGTAAGTTTAGAATGACTCTTGGCATCAAAATTAACCAAAGAAAAATCTTGTAATTGATCTAAAATAAATGCGCCATCACAAAATAACTCAGCAGGTTTTACGTGTTTAATTTCTTTAGATAAATCATTAAAAGCTTCTTCTGCTTTTTGATAAAATTTATCTAGATTTCCTTTTAATAAATCGATATTTTTTGCAAAAACAACGGTGTTCGATGAAATATATTTTAGAAAACTCTCTCTACTTTCTTGTAAAGTTTTATTTTCTACATTGGGCATAATAGAAACTTTTTTCAGCTTCTCTTTAGAGAGTTGTGTTTCTACATCAAAAGTTCGAATACTGTCTATTTCATTACCAAAAAACTCAATTCTAAAAGGTTCATCATTAGAAAAAGAAAAAACATCTATAATTCCTCCTCTTACAGAGAAATCTCCAGGTTCTGTAACAAAATCTACACGTTTAAATTTGTATTCGAATAAAACCTCGTTTACAAAATCTAATGATAAATTTTCGCCAACATTTATTTTTAAAGTGTTTTTTTCTAATTCTTTTTTAGTAACCACTTTTTCGAATAAAGCAGTTGGATAGGTAACAATGATAGCTGGTTTTTTTCTTGAATTTATTCTGTTTAAAACTTCAGAGCGCAGTAAAACATTGGCATTATCGGTTTCTTCAATTTGATAAGGTCTTTTGTAAGAAGCAGGATAAAAAAGCACATTTTTATCACTTAAAAGTTGTTCTAAATCATTTAAATAATAGGCAGCTTCTTCTTTATCATTAAAAATTAAAAGGTAAGGTTTATCGGCTTTTTTAAATGTTTCAGCAATCGCAAAAGACAATGACGAACCTACCAAATTCGTTATTTGAAAATGGTTTTGCTCATGAAGAAGAGCTTCAATAATCTGCTTTACTTTAGCGGATGTTTGGTATTGATTAACGATTTGCTGTTTACTCAACTTTTAAAAGTTTGTGCAAATGTACTATCTTAAAATAATATAAAGCTATTTTCAATTTTATTTTAAACTCTAATATAATATATTTGCCTTTGTTTTAGTTATTGTAACAAACAAATGTACTATTCAGATGAAAATTAAATTATTAATTGCTAGTTTACTTTTTTTTATAATATCGCAGAAAGTAAATGCCCAAAACTTTGAAGAAAAATGGACTGTGGGTCTTCATTTAGGTGCTGTGATGTATGCAGATGCTAATTCAAAAATTATTGGAGGTGCTTTTATAGATCAGTTACCTAGGTTAACAATTTCTAGATATATGTTCTCAAATATTACGTTTCAGGCTGGTTTTAGCACAAAGATTCTTGATAATTTAAATTATACCACTTTTGATGGAGCTGCGCGTTACGATTTTGGTCTTTCTTATGAAAATGTAGTGCCTTATATTTTAATTGGTGGTAGTTTTGTGAGTGCAAAAGCACTAACAACTACAATTAATATTGGTGCTGGAAATACATTTTGGGTTTTACCAAATTATGGTTTGAATTTGCAAATAATGTACAAATATTCTGAAAGTAGATTTACGAGTCAGAGATCACATATTTACCCAACAATTGGTATTGTTTATAGTTTCAGGTCAAGAAATATGAATAGAAGATTGTGGGACAGGAAACATTAGTTGTAATTTATAACTTTAAATAATTATTTAAAATTTTCTCCATTTTTTTACTGTTTATATAGGTGTCAATCTGTAAATCTATTTCAAATTTTTTATTTAAAATGATGGTTGTTGGATAGTTGAGTTTATTATTTATACTTGCTAATTCTATAGCTAACTCATGATTTCCTATTTTATTTCCATAAGATTTGTAAACAAATGTTTTCCCTAAAAAATGGATGTCTTTTTTTTCTTCTCCATTCAATTTTGCAAAGTAAAAATGGTTGTTTAAAAGTTTGATAATATTGGAATTTTCTAAAGTATTTTTTTTCATTCCAAAACAGATTTTACACCAATCTGTAAATACAAAAACAACAATTGGTTTAGGATTTTCTTGCTGCATTTTTTCAATTTCAGAAAAAGAGTAGATTTTTAATTCAGGCTTTTCTGTTTGTGCTTTTGTAAAAAAGCTTCCAAGTAAGATAAAAAAGATTATAATTTTTTTCATTTAAAACAGCGTATATCTTAAACCTGCAAAAGCTCTAATTCCTTGATTGGAAGCATACACATAACTTGGATCGAAAGTTAAAGCATCTGGATCATTTGGGTCTGCTTGTTTATCAAAAGGATCAAAAGGTCTTGAAATACTGTTTGCAGCAGGTGTAAAATTCAATAGGTTTTTTACACCTCCATAAACTTCCCAAGAATTGCTAAATTTTTTACTCAATTGAATATTTTGAATACTATACCAAGGAGAAAATTCTGCTCTTAAATCTTTTGGGCCAAGCAAAGGCAAACGCATTGGGCCATATAAATTTCCAGTGTAATCTATCGAAAAATTATTGTTCAATTTATAAGAAATAGACCAAACACCACTAAAACTTTCAGTTAATAATTGCCTTTTTTTAATCTTATTTTCGGTAACTGAAACATCCATTAAAGTTGCACCTGCATTTATAGATAAACCATTGGTGAATATAATATAGGCATTCAAAGAAACACCTTTAGAAACCGAAAACCCATCTAAATTTGCATAAATAATTTTGTTGGGATCTGTTTCATAATCAGGTAAAATTCGGTTATCAAAATACGTATAAAACGCGCTTACATCTACAGTGATAAAGGAGTTTTCGGTGTTAATTTTTTTCACATAATTAATGTTCGCATTCCAAGAAGTTTCAGGATCTAAATTGCCATCAAATTCTACTTCTCTTGCACCAGTTAAAGCTGCATGGTCTTCCGTAAAAACATTGGCAACCCTAAAACCATTTCCAATACTAACTCTAAAAATATTAGCATTATTTCTGGAGTTCCATTTGTAATTAATTCTAGGCGAAAAAATATTTCCATGAACACTATTATAATCCCATCTAGCACCCAATAATAGTTTTTTTCTTTCTTGCAAACTTATTTCGTCTTGTGCAAAAATCCCTGGTAAATAAATTATGGATGGTTTATTGGTAATTCCATCCTTTTCAAAAGTCGCGAAAGTATTGTCATCATAAAAAGTATATCTGTAGGCTAATCCCAATAATAAATCATGTTTTTCTCTGATATTTTTATTGTAAATCAATTGTCCAAAAGCAATAAATTGTTCAGCATCATAAGGGTCAGTTCCGTAAAAAGAATCCTGATAATGCCCATTTGCGCTGAACTGAAAATTTATATTTTCTGATGTTGGCAATTGGTAAGTTCCAAAAGTTTCCCATCTATTTGTGTAAATACTTTCTCCGTATTTAATATCTGTTCCTCTAAATTCTCTTTGCCAATCTAATTCTCCACCCCATCTATCTTCGTAAACATATCTTCCAGCAATTGTAAATACCTTATTACTTTTTCTTGCTATGTTGATTTTATTGAAAAGCGATATTCTATTTTGAAGTGTTAAATCTGTAAAATTGTCATTATTATTATCAATTCTATTCTGGAAATTAAAATAGTTTACACCCAAAAGAGCATCTGCATTTTCTGAGAATTTATAACGCAAACCAACATCCAAATTTACTTCACCCCAAGAACTTGCAAAAGTATCTGTGGTTAAATGTGGCGCATTTGTAGGTTTTTTAGTGATAATATTTATGATACCACCAACAGCCTCAGAACCATATAATGTGCTTGCAGGTCCTTTTACAACTTCTACTCTTTCTATTAAAGCTTGGGGAATTCCTGTTAAACCGTAAACTGTAGAAAGTCCACTAACAATAGGCATTCCATCAATCATAACAAATGTATATGGACCTTCTAAGCCGTTAATATGAATGTCGCCAGTATTACAAACATTACAATTTAATTGAGGTCGAACTCCATTTACGTTTTGCATCGATTCAAAAATGGAGGGAGTTGGGTTTTTCTTAAAAAAAGTTTCACTATAAACTTCCACAGCAACAGGGCTATTTGTTTTTGTTACTGGTCTTAAAGTACCAGAAATAACAATTTCATTTAAAGATTCATCATCTGATAATACAAAATTCTGAATGATGTTTTCTCTGTTTCTTAAATCTATTTTTGAACTTTTTGTTTTATAGCCAATAGAACTTGCAATAATTGTAAACGTTTCTTTATTAATATTTGATAATTTATAGAACCCATTTTCATCAGAGATTGTGCCAATTTTACTGTTTTTTATGTAAATATTTACAAAAGCTATTGGTTCATTATTTACAGAAGTGATTTTTCCTGTTACATTTTGCCCATTAAAAGATATGGCAATTAAAAATAATAAGATAAAAATAATCTGCTTCATTAAAGAATATTTTTACAAATATAAAAATAAATTTAGACAAGACTAAAAAATGATTTTAATATGTCAAAAATTTATATCTTTGTTATTTAAATAAAAAAAATGTTTAGTCCATCAGAAGAAAATTACTTGAAAGCAATTTTTCATTTATCTACAGTTGAAAAAAGTGGAGTAAGTACCAATTCAATTGCAGCAAAATTAGAAACTAAACCCTCTTCTGTAACAGATATGATTCGAAAATTATCTGATAAAAAAGTAGTAAGCTATAAAAAATATTATGGAGTAGAATTAACTGAGGAAGGAAGAAAAATAGCTGCAAATATTGTAAGAAAACATAGGTTGTGGGAGGTTTTTTTGGTAGATAAATTAAACTTTTCTTGGGACGAAGTGCATGATGTTGCAGAGCAGTTAGAGCATATAAAATCTCCAAAACTTATTAATCAAATAGATGCTTTTTTAGGTTTTCCAACATACGATCCTCATGGAGATCCAATACCAGATAAAGAAGGTAATTTTAAAAAAGTAGAAAAGAGTTTGTTATCGACATTAGAGAAAAATGAAAGCGGACTTTGCATTGGAGTTAAAGATTCTTCATCAGAGTTTTTACAATTTTTAGATAAAAAAGGAATTGTTTTAGGAAAAAAAATAAAAGTTTTAGAAAAAGAAGATTTTGACGATTCTTTATCCATTGAAATTGGGGATAAAAAATTATCAATTTCAAAAAAAATTGCGAATAATTTATACATTCAAAAAGCATGATATCATTTGATCAATTAGTAGAATTTGGAAAAGAACATCCAATTCTAGCAGCATTTTATGCTTCTTTATTTACATGGGGTTTAACTGCATTAGGAGCTGCTTTAGTTTTCTTTTTTAAGAAACTAAATAGAGCCGTTTTAGACGGAATGTTAGGTTTTACTGGAGGTGTAATGGTTGCTGCCAGTTTCTGGAGTTTACTTGCGCCAGCAATTGACAACAGCCCAGGAGAAGGTTTTATAAAGGTTTTGCCAGCAGCAGTTGGTTTTGCTTTAGGTGCTTTATCACTTTTTGGAATGGATAAAATTTTACCACATTTACATATCAACTTCGAAAAAAATGAGGCTGAAGGTGTAAAAACAGAACTACACAGATCTACATTATTAGTTTTAGCAATTACATTACACAATATTCCAGAAGGTTTGGCAGTTGGGGTTTTATTTGGGGCAGCATCAACTTTAGTTGGTGTAGAGCAAACAGAAATGATTATTGCTGCAATTTCTTTGGCAATTGGTATTGGAATTCAGAATTTTCCAGAAGGTTTTGCAGTAGCAATGCCTTTAAGAAGACAAGGAGTTAGCAGGTTAAAAAGTTTTTGGTATGGGCAATTGTCTGCAGTTGTAGAACCAATTGCAGCAGTTGTAGGGGCTTTAGCAGTTTCGTTTTTTACACCAATTTTGCCTTATGCTTTAGCTTTTGCAGCTGGTGCAATGATATTTGTTGTGGTAGAAGAGGTAATACCTGAAACACAAAGAGATAAATATACAGATATTGCAACACTTGGTTTTATTGGTGGTTTTATTGTAATGATGTCTTTAGATGTTGGGTTAGGCTAAAAGTCGATTTTGATATTCCTAAAGTGGAGAAATACCCTTGCTAAAAATCTTTAAGGGAATTTAATTGATACTTTTAAGATTGTTTAATTTCATCCGTGAAAATGGGTGAAATCATTGTCTTTTTTCTCTGCAAATCTCTTAGATTTCTTTGTGAGTCTCTGATTAATAAACTAAATTCGTGCAATTCGTCTATAAAAATAAATTGTGCAACAACCGTCAACTTTCGAAGTTTACAATGCTTCTGCTGGAAGTGGAAAAACCTTTACACTTGTAAAAGAATATTTAAAAGTATTATTAAATGCTGATGATATTTTTACATTTCAAAAAATATTAGCAATCACATTTACCAACAAAGCTGCTGGAGAAATGAAAGAACGAGTTCTTTCTAATTTAGAAGATTTTGCTGATGGAATAGAGAATGATTTATTCAAAAAAATTATCAATGAAATAGCTGTTGATAAGCCAACCATAAAAGAAAGAAGTCAGAAAATTTTAGATGCAATTCTGCAAAATTATTCAGCATTTTCAATCACTACAATCGATAGTTTTACACATAAAATCATCAAAAGTTTTGCTTATGATTTAGGACTGTCGCTAAATTTCGAAGTAGAAATGGATGCAGTTTCCCTTTTAAATGAAGCTGTTGATGTTTTAATTTCTAAAATAGGAACTGACAAAAAAATCACAAAACTCCTTATAGATTATTCTTTAGATAAAACAGATGATGATAAATCTTGGGATATTTCTAGAGACTTAAACGAATTTGCTAAAATTCTTTTAAATGAAGATGATGTAAAACATTTTAGAAAACTTTCAGAAAAAAGCTTAGAGGATTTTACAAACCTAAAATTGAAGCTTTTTTTACATCAAAAAGAAATAAAAAAGCAACTCTTAGAAATTGGAAGTCAAGGTTTAAAAATTATTGATGAAGCCAGTTTAGAGCATAAAGATTTTTATTACTCATTATTGCCAAAACATTTTTTATCGCTTTCTGTTCAACCAGAGAAAACAGGTTTTTTTGATAGTAATAAATTGCGAGAAAGAATTGAAGAAAATGTTTTTTACAGCAAGAATAAACCTGATGTAATTAAAAGTTCTATAGAATCTATATTGCCAAGTTTATTAGACTTATACATGAATTCAGAAAAATTATATCAACAATTTCTGATGAATAAACTCGTCTTAAAAAATATCATTCCATTAGCAGTTTTAAATAATATTAACCAAGAATTAGAAGAAATAAAAGAAGAGAATAACATCAGGTTAAATGCAGAGTTTAATCAACTAATTTCAGACAATATTAAAGAACAACCAGCGCCCTTTATTTACGAAAGAATTGGGCAACGTTTTCAGCATTATTTTATAGATGAAATGCAAGATACTTCTGTTTTGCAATGGCAAAATTTAATTCCTTTAATAGACAATGCTTTAGCGCAAGAAAAAAGTAATTTGTTGTTAGTTGGCGATGGAAAACAAGCCATTTATAGATGGAGAGGAGGAAAAGCAGAACAGTTTATCAACTTAGGTTCAGAGGCTGAAAATCCTTTTCAAATTGATAAAAAAATAAAAAATTTAGACACTAATTTTAGAAGTTATTCAGAGGTAATTAAATTTAACAATTTATTTTTTCAACATACTTCAAATTTTCTGCAAAACCATTCGTACAAAAACCTTTTTTTTGATGGAAATACGCAATTAGAAAATGCCAAAAAAGGCGGATTTGTTTCACTCAACTTTTTAGAAAAAGAAGAAAATAAAGAGGATGAAAAAATAAAATATCCAAAGAAAGTTTTAGAGAAAATTAATCAATTAAAAGAAGAATTTTCTTTGAATGAAATTTGCATTTTAACGCGCACAAAAAAAGATGGAGTTGCCATTGCAAATTACCTATTAGAAAACAGCATCGATATTATTTCATCAGAAACTTTATTGTTACAAAATAGCGCGAAAGTTATTTTTATTATTGATGTTTTAAAAGTCATTCAAAACCCAACAGATGAAGAATCGCGTTTTGAAATGTTGTATTTTTTACATCATCATTTACAAATAGATAAACCGAAACATATTTTCTTTAAAGAATTTGCAAAAGCTGAGAATACAGTTATTTTCCAAGTTTTAAAAAGCTATGGAATTGTGTTCGATATTTCTACTTTTTATCAATTACCATTTTACGAAAAAATTGAAGAAATCATAAGAGGTTTTAATTTGGTTACTTCTTCTGATGCATATATTCAGTTTTTCTTAGATATTGTTTTAGAACAACAAAGAAAATCCATAGATATTAATGATTTTTTAGATTTTTGGGAACTTAAAAAAGAGAAGCTAAGTATTGTTGCTCCAGAGAGTGCAAATGCAGTTCAGATTATGACCATACACAAATCGAAAGGATTGGAATTTCCTGTGGTTATTTTTCCTTGTGATGTATATGTTTATGGGCAAATAAGTCCGAAAGTTTGGTTAAACAATTTGCCAAAAAACTACGATCATTTCACAGAATTATTAGTAAATTATAACAAGGATTTAAGTCATGTAAGTGCAACAGGTCTAGAAATTTATAATCAGCAAAGAGAAGAATTAGAGCTCGATAATTTTAATCTTTTATATGTTGCTTTAACAAGAGCTGTAGAGCAATTGCATGTTATTACAGAATTTAAAATAAAAGTAAAGGGTGAGGAAAACACAGATTATTATTCAGGTGTTTTCATCAATTATTTAAAACAACTAAATCTTTGGAATAATGATTTATTGGAATATTCCTTTGGTGATGAAAAAAGAGTGAGTAAAAAAGAAGATAAAATATCTGTTGCAGAGGTTCACAATAAATTTATTTCTACACCTTGGCAAGATCATAATGTTATTTTATTGGCAAGTTCTTCAAAATTATGGAATACAACTCAAGGAGAAGCCATCGATTTTGGAAACTTATTTCACGAAATGTTATCAAAAATAATTACAAAGAATGATGTTGATAAAGTTGTTGAGCAATATAGCCAACAAGGTTTTATAGATGAGACGCAATTTATAGAAATTAAAGACAAAATTAATGCTGTTGTAAATCATCCAAAACTTGCAAATTATTTCTCCAATGATGTCATTATATATAATGAGAGAGAAATTGTAGATGTCGATAATCAAATTATAATTCCAGATAGATTGGTTTTTACGGATAATAATCAAGTGGTAATCATCGATTATAAGACAGGAAATCCCTCAAACGAATATCATCAGCAAATTTTAAAATACGAAAGAGTTTTAAAATCGATGAATTTTAGAGTTGATAAAAAACTACTCATATATATAAATGATAAAATTGATATTGTAGAGGTTTAATAAGAAACATTAAACTTTGTAACTTTGTATTTATTAAATTGATAAAAATGTACGGAAAAATTAAAGATATTTTAGAAAAAGAAATTCAGGAAATTAAAGATGCTGGCTTGTATAAATCTGAGAGAATAATTACAACTTCTCAAGATGCTGTTATAAAAATTTCTACTGGAGAAGAGGTAATTAATTTTTGTGCCAATAATTATTTAGGCTTATCAAATAATCCTGAAGTAATTCAAGCTGCTAAAGATGCTATGGACTCTCACGGATTTGGAATGTCTTCAGTACGTTTTATTTGCGGCACTCAAGATATTCATAAACAACTTGAAGAAAAAATTGCAGAATTTTATAAAACAGAAGATACTATTTTATATGCTGCCTGTTTTGATGCAAATGGTGGGGTTTTCGAACCTCTTTTAACAGATCAAGATGCAATAATTTCAGATAGCTTAAATCATGCTTCAATTATTGATGGAGTTCGCTTGTGTAAAGCAGCTCGTTATCGATATAATAATAATGATATGAGTTCTCTAGAAGAACAGCTTATTGAAGCAAATAAACAAAACCACAGATTTAAAATTATTGTTACTGATGGTGTTTTTTCTATGGATGGAATTGTTGCAAAACTCGATGAAATTTGCAATTTAGCAGATAAATATGATGCCTTGGTAATGGTAGATGAATGCCATGCAACAGGTTTTATAGGTAAAACAGGCAGAGGAACTGTAGAGCTTAAAAATGTAATGGATAGGGTTGATATTGTAACAGGAACCTTAGGTAAAGCTCTTGGTGGAGCTATGGGTGGTTACACAACAGGTAAAAAAGAAATAATAGAAATTTTGCGCCAACGCTCAAGACCATATTTATTCTCTAATTCTTTAGCACCTGCAATTGTGGGAGCATCGTTAAAAGTGTTCGATTTAATTTCTAATGATACTTCACTTCGAGATCAATTAGAATGGAATACAAATTATTTTAGAACTGAAATGGAAAAAGCTGGTTTTGATTTGGTTGGTGCAGATGCAGCTATAGTTCCAGTTATGTTGTATGATGCAAAACTTTCTCAAACCATGGCAAATAAATTATTAAAAGAAGGTATTTATGTAATTGGTTTCTTTTTTCCAGTTGTGCCCAAAGAAAAAGCAAGAATTCGAGTACAACTCTCAGCTGCACACACTAAAGAACACCTGGATAAAGCTATTTTTGCGTTCATAAAAATAGGGAAAGAGCTTAATATTATTTAGAATGGTTAAAAAAACTTGTTTTTTTGTTAATATTTTGTAGATTTGTCTTTGTAATATGGTTTTAACAACTTACTTTTGCTTATTATAAAAATGAACTTTTAATTTAAAAATTTGATAATGAAACGATTAAAATTAGCTGTGATAGCTTTGTTCGCGTTAATAACGGTTAGCAACGTTAACGCGCAAGATGAAAATAACCCTTGGGCTATTGGTTTTGGGGTAAATGTAGTAGATTTCATCCATTTGCCAATTTCTGATTCTAACCATTGGGAAGATTTAGTTGGTTCTTCTGATTGGAACTTTTTACCTTCAATTTCTAGAATTACTGCAGAAAAATATTTAGACAAAGGGTTTTCTTTGCAATTTGCGGGTACTTTAAATAAAATTGAAACATTTACAACAAAAGATGACTCAGATTTTTTCTATTATTCAATAGATGCTTCTGTAAAGTATGATTTAAACAGACTAGTTGGTGAAACAGCTTGGTTTGATCCTTATATTCATTTAGGAGGATCTTATGTTTCTGCAGATGGTAATGGTGAAGGAATGTTGACTGGGGGTATTGGTTTCAATACATGGTTCAATGATAATTTAGGTTTAAATTTTAATACGGGTGTAAAACATGGTTTCGCAGACAAAGTACAAGATCACTGGCAACACTCTTTAGGTTTAGTAGTAAGATTTGGTGGAAAAGACACAGATGGTGATGGTATTTATGACAAAAACGATGATTGTCCTCAAGTACCAGGTTTAAAAGAATTCAATGGTTGTCCAGATGCTGATGGTGATGGAATCAAAGATTCTGATGACGCTTGTCCTAATGTAGCTGGTTTAGCCTCTATGAATGGATGTCCAGATTCTGATGGTGATGGAGTTGCAGACAAAGATGACATGTGTCCTAATTCAAAAGGTACGAAAGCAAACAATGGATGTCCTGATACTGATGGTGATGGCGTTTTAGATAAAGATGATAAATGTGCTACGACACCTGGACCTGCTGCAAATAGTGGTTGTCCTTGGCCAGACACTGATGGTGATGGTGTGTTAGATAAAGATGATAAGTGTATTAATGAAGTTGGACCTGCATCAAACAATGGTTGTCCAGAAGAAGTTATCACTAAAGAGGCTACTGAAGCAATTGCTTTTACTGCTAAATCAATATTATTTAATTCAGGAAAAGCTACCTTTAAATCTGGTGTTACAAAAGAATTAGATGCTATTGCTGATGTAATGATGAAACATCCAAAAGCGACATTTGCTGTAGGTGGTCATACAGATAGTACTGGTAGTAAAAAGATCAATGATGGGCTGTCTCAAAAGAGAGCTGAAGCTGTAATGAATTATTTAACTTCTAATGGAGTAGATCCTTCAAGATTATCAGCTAAAGGTTATGGTTCAGCTAATCCAATTGACTCTAATGATACTAGAGCAGGAAGAGCTAACAACAGAAGAGTAGAAATTAAAGTTACTAATGAGTAATTTTTAATCTAAAATATAAAAAAAGCCTAATAATATGATGAGGCTTTTTTTTTTTGGCACTTTTTCAAAATAATATAATTAAAAAACTTTTCATTTTCAGGGAAATAAATTACCTTTGCACCCTAAAATAAGAGGTGTTTTTATCTCTTCTCAAGAATTTAATTTAAAGTAAGAATAATGTCTACAATAACAGGTAAAGTTTCTCAAATTATCGGTCCAGTAATCGATGTTGAATTTAACACAGAGTCTGAACTTCCAAAGATTTATGATTCATTAGAAATTAAAAAAACTGATGGTTCTATTTTAGTTTTAGAGGTTCAACAACATATTGGAGAAGATACAGTACGTACTATTTCTATGGATGCTACTGATGGATTACAAAGAGGAGCAAAAGTTTTTGCTACTGGAAGTCCTATACAGATGCCAATTGGAAATAATATTTACGGACGTTTATTTAACGTTACTGGAGATGCTATTGACGGTTTAGGAAACTTAGATAAAGAAGGTGAAAACGGATTGCCAATACATAGATCAGCTCCAAAATTTGAAGATTTATCTGTTTCAACAGAAGTTTTATTTACAGGTATTAAAGTTATCGATTTAATTGAGCCTTATGCAAAAGGTGGTAAAATTGGATTATTTGGTGGAGCAGGAGTAGGTAAAACTGTATTAATTCAGGAGTTAATCAACAATATTGCAAAAGGACATGGAGGTTTATCTGTATTTGCAGGGGTTGGAGAAAGAACTCGTGAAGGAAATGATTTACTTCGCGAAATGTTAGAATCTGGAATTATAAAATATGGTGATGATTTTATGCACTCTATGGAAGAAGGTGGATGGGATTTATCTAAAGTAGATAAAGAAGGAATGAAAGCTTCTAAAGCAACTTTTGTATTCGGACAAATGAATGAACCACCTGGAGCACGTGCAAGAGTTGCATTGTCTGGTTTAACAATTGCAGAGTATTTTAGAGATGGAGCAGGAGAAGCACAAGGTAAAGATGTTCTTTTTTTCGTAGATAATATTTTTAGATTTACCCAAGCAGGTTCTGAGGTTTCTGCACTTTTAGGACGTATGCCTTCTGCAGTAGGTTATCAACCAACATTAGCAACAGAAATGGGTGCAATGCAAGAGCGTATTACATCAACTAAAAAAGGGTCTATTACTTCAGTACAAGCAGTGTATGTGCCTGCAGATGATTTAACAGATCCAGCACCAGCAACAACATTTGCGCATTTAGATGCAACAACAGTTCTATCTCGTAAAATTGCTGAGTTAGGTATATATCCTGCAGTAGATCCTTTAGATTCTACTTCAAGAATTTTATCTGCTGAAATTTTAGGTGATGAACATTACAATACAGCAACAGCTGTAAAAGAAATTTTACAACGTTATAAAGAATTACAAGATATCATTGCAATTTTGGGTATGGAAGAATTGTCTGAGGAAGATAAATTGGTTGTTCACAGAGCAAGACGTGTACAACGTTTCTTATCTCAACCTTTCCATGTTGCTGAGCAATTTACAGGAATTCCTGGGGTTTTAGTTGATATTAAAGACACTATCAAAGGCTTTAATATGATTATGAACGGTGAATTAGATAAATATCCTGAAGCAGCTTTTAACTTAAGAGGGTCTATACAAGACGCAATTGATGCAGGTGAAAAAATGTTAACAGAAGCATAAATAAGTTTTGAGTTTTTAGTTTTGAGTTATGAGTAAATAACTAAAAACTAAAAACTCAAAACTAAAAACTAGAAAAATATGTTTTTAGAAATTGTAACACCAGAAGCTATTTTATTTTCCTCAGAAATTGATTCATTATCAGTTCCTGGTGTGAATGGTGAGTTTCAAATGTTGAATAATCACGCACCAGTTGTTTCTAATTTAAAAGAAGGAACTGTAAAAATTCATATTCATTCACAATCGAATATAGAGTTAGATGATTTAAGTGGTAAATTAATTCCACACGAAGAAGATGACAAAGTGTTAACTTTAGCAATTAGTTCTGGTACTTTAGAGTTAAATGATAATAAAGCAATTATTTTAGCTGACTAATTTAATTGTGCATCAACAAATAGAAAACTCAAAATAAAATTTATTTTGAGTTTTTTTTTATGCCTAATTTCAGTGTAGTGCATAAAAAAACACCTTTAAATATAAAGGTGTTTTTTAGCAATTTTCCCTTCCGAGATTTTTCATTTTTCTTACTTCAAAGATGCAACTGTTTGTGAAAAGAACTACAGGTAGAAATACCCAAAATTATAGAGGAAAAACACCCTTTTTTAATTCGATTAGGAATCTTATCTAAATTTAAATTGTATTTTTAATATTTATTAATATATAAACTTAATTGAACAATGAAATCTCTAATATTCAAACTATTTACATTTTTAGTAGTATCGAGTTTAATCCTTTCTTGTGCTTCTGAAAGTAATAACCAAGTTAAAAAGGCTTCAAGTAAAAGACCAACACAAGCAATTACGTATCCAGAAATGGCTGCTATGTTTAAAGAATATGACAATGGGCAAAAGAAAGTGTTGGATGGTTATATCAAAAAAAAATCAAAAGGGAAAGATACCATTGCTACAATTTCAGAGTTTTTTACTATTGAAGAATTAGAACAATATTTAAGTTATGTTAAAAGACTTTCAGCAGAAAAAGAAATTAATCTTACAGGAATAAAAATATTTACAAGTGCATATCCTTCAGACTATAAAATACCTGAATATAGAAATCGAGTTACTTTTATGCTAGCACCTACAGCTAAAATTAAAGGTAAAAATGTAGCTTATGAACCATTAAAATCTACGATGAGGAAACCAGTATCTATGCAAAGTGTTTTAAATGAATATGCAGATGAAACCACCAAAAAGGTAAATAGGGCTAGTATATTTAGTTTCCAAATAGGTTCTGATGATAGTTCTGTTTTAAATAGAGGAACATTAAACCCTCCATATTAAGTAATAAAGTATGGTTTCAGATGATGGTTTATTTATCAAACAGCTTGGTTCATGGCTACCTTACTTAACATTGTTGTTATCACTATTTTTATATAAACGTTATAAAAGTTATGCTTTCTATAAATATTTTATACTTTATATTTTAATTATTGTAATTGTTGATGTCATTAATGCAGTTTTTTTTACGGTAAACAATCTAATCCTTTTTGATATTTATACTTTTTTTGAATTCAATAGTTTTGCTTTAGTCTATTACCATTTATTAAAAGATAAAACCAGATTAAATATTTTAAAAGCATTAGTTCTGGTCTTTAACGTGATTTATTTTATTTTTTATTATTTTGATTTTTATACGATGTATACTGTGCCAATAGAAGGAATTGTAAATAGTATAATTGTAATTTTATTTTTTATAGAATTGTTAAATTCAGAGAATATTTTAAATTATAAAAAATTATTATCTTTTTGGCTTTCAGTTGCTTTTTTAGTGTTTTATTTAACCACAGTGCCCTTTTGGTCTTTATTTTATTCTAGTATTTTTGCAACTAGAGATATGTTTTATATTATTTATTATCTTGCCTCCATTTTTCAAATAATTTTTATTTACGGCTTATTAGCATGCAAGAAAACGGAGGATTTATATTAATAGTTTCTACAGGGTTAATACTTATTATTGTAATAGCCCTAATTATTTTATTTACCACATTTCAAAACAAAAAAAATGTTTTAGTAGAAGAACGTAAAAAGACAAAAGAAGAGTTTGAAAGAACAATTGCAGAAACACAAATAGAGATTCGTGAAGAAACCTTAAGAAATATTAGTTGGGAGTTACATGACAATATTGGTCAGTTACTAACTTTGGCAAAAATTCAATTGCAGAGTGCAACAGCGGAGAATATACAAGAAGTTTCTAATACCATTACAAAAGGGTTAACAGAAGTAAGAGCGTTGTCTAAACTCATTAACCCAGAAGCAATGAGCACGATAGATTTAAGAGAAGCGGTTCAGTTAGAAATAGATCGTTTTAATCGTTTAAATTTTATAGCATCTACCTTAACAATTTCTGGTGAAGAAAAGGATATCGATAAGAAATCGAGCATCATTATTTTTAGAATTTTACAAGAATTCTTTTCTAATACGATAAAACACTCTAGGGCATCACAACTAAATGTAAATTTAGAATATAGTAGTTCTTTTTTATTAATTACAGCAAAAGATAATGGAGTCGGTTTTTCATCCGAAGTAAAAAAAGAAGGTATTGGTTTGATAAATATAAAAAATAGAGCCAAATTAATTAATGCAACTGCACAGTTTACATCAGAAAAAAATAAAGGAACTACTTTAGAAATACATTATACATTATGAAAGAATTTTCGGTAATTGTAGTAGACGATCATACGTTACTATCTCAAGCCATACAAACTATGGTAGATACTTTTGAGAATTTTAAAGTATTATATACCTGTAAAAATGGGCAGGAAGTTATAGATCGGTTTACAGCATCACCAGCCAATATACCAGACGTAGTTTTAATGGATATTAATATGCCAATAATGAATGGTATAGAAACTACAGATTGGATAAGTAAAACGCATCCAGATGTTAATGTAATGGCCCTATCTGTAGAAGATGAGAATAACACAATTCTTAAAATGCTAAAAGCGGGTGCTGTTGGGTATTTGTTAAAAGATACTGAAAAATTAGTCTTAGAAAAAGCATTGACAGAAATAGTAGAAAATGGTTTTTACCACACCAAAAATGTAACCAACTTATTAATGAAATCTATTTCTGGTGAAATTGGCAACACAATAGTACTTAAAGATAGAGAAATTGAGTTCTTAAAATTGGCTTGTACAGAAATGACTTATAAAGAAGTTGCAGATAAAATGTGCTTGAGCCCAAAAACGATAGATGGTTATAGAAATAATTTATTCACAAAATTAGAGGTAAAAAACAGGGTTGGTTTGGTAATGTATGCTATAAAAAATAAAATTTACACTGTTTAAAAATGTTGTAAATTTGCAGCATGGAAGAAACTAATAGACAAAAAAAAATTTCGGGAGTTTTACAAAAAGACTTGGTAGATGTTTTACAAAAAGCAGCTCAAGATGGAATGAAGGGTGTAATTATTTCTGTATCTAAAGTTTCGGTTACTTCAGATTTGGGTGTTGCTAAAGTATATCTAAGTATTTTTCCATCAGAAAAAAGAGCAGAAATTGTAAAAGGAATTCAGTCCAATACAATTTTAGTTCGTCATGAAATGGCAAAACGTACTCGAAATCAACTGCGTAGAATGCCAGAATTATTATTTTTTGCAGATGATACTTTAGATTATTTAGAAGAAATAGATAAGTCTTTAAATGGAAATGATGCCAATCCTATTAAAAACCCAGAGGTACTTCCAAGACGTCAAAAACGATAACTTAAATCTAGTTATTTGAGTTTTTCCTACTACATAGCCAAAAGATATTTATTTACCAAAACCAGTAATAATGCCATTAATATTATTACGATTATAGCTTCATTTGGAGTTATTGTTGGGTCTTTGGCGTTATTTATTATTCTATCTGGTTTTTCTGGTTTGCGCACTTTTAGTTACAGTTTGTTAGATGCCTCAGATCCAGATATTAAAATTACATCTGTAAAAGGAAAATCCTATTTTTTTACTCAAGATTTAGAACAAATCTTACAAAACAATCTTGCAATAAAAGCCTACTCTAAAATAATTGAAGAACGTGTCTTTTTGGAGCAAAATGATAAAAACGAAATTGCATACATTAAAGGTGTAGAAAGCAATTACCCAGCAATTACTCAGATTGATTCCTCTTTAAGTTCAGGTGGATGGCTAAATACTAATTATTTTAATACAGCAGTTGTAGGTAGAGCAATAGCTACAAAGTTATCTTTAGGCGTTAGAAGCTACACAGAGCCCTTAAATATTATGGTTCCCAAACCTGGCACTGGTTTTATAAATCCTACAAATGCCTTTTACGAAACAAGTGTGCAAGTAGTTGGTTTATATACAGGTACACAAGATTTTGAGAGTAAATATGTTTTTGTTGATTTTAATTTGGCTCAAGAACTATTAAGGTTTAAAGACAACCAAATTACTGCCATAGAATTGAAGTTAATGAATGGAAAAGATGCTGATATTGTTGCAGATAACTTACAAACAACTTTTGGAAAAGAATATAAAGTACAAACCAAAGAGCAATTGAATGAAGTTTTTTACAAAGTAATAAATACAGAGAATTTTGTTTCCTATTTAATTTTTACATTGATTATAATTATTGCATTATTTAATGTAATTGGTGCAATTATTATGATGATTATTGATAAACGAGCCAATTTAAAAACCTTATTCAGTTTAGGGACAAGTGTAAAAGAGATTAAAAAGATATTTGTTTTACAAGGGTTTTTACTAACTTTCTTTGGGATGTTAATTGGGCTAATTTTAGGTGTTATTTTAGTATTTTTACAAATAGAATTCGGTTTGTTTATGATCACAGAAAGTTTGCCTTATCCTGTAGAATTCCAGTTTTCTAATTTATTGATTGTAATTTTTACGATAACTATTTTGGGTTATATAGCATCTAAAATTGCAAGTAGTAGAATAAATAAAGAGTTTATTGAAAAGTGATTTTATGAAAAAAATAGTTTTAGCTTTTTGTTTAAGTTTAATTTATTCTTGTCAGGTAAAAAAAGAGTTTAATCAGCATCCACTGCTTCAAAAATCAAGAAAACAATATGCAATTATTGATACTATTAATGCAGATACTATTCATAAATATTTTAAAATAAGACCTCCAAAAAATTGGAATATTTATTACGATGCCCATAAATTTATCATTTACTCTCCTTTAGGAACAAGTAAATATTTTTTTCAAGATAATGATTCAATTTCAGCATATAAGAATGCTAAAGAAATTTACGATTACAATAAATCTCACAAAATAAAAAAGGGAAATTATTGGAATAATTATTTTAGAGCTCATAGTATAGAAAGAGATTCTGTAAAAATAAAAAATTTAGATGATATTGTTAATGAATACAAACAAAGTCATAAAAATAGATTTGAATCAGATTTTAAATATGAAGTAATAAAAGTAAAAAACTTAAAATTTGGTGAAATTGTATATTTTAAATATGGATTCGATAGTGGCTACCACAAAATTACCCACATAGATGCTGTGATTATAGGGAAAAGAAGAATTTATAATTTTATTTATGAATCTTCAAATCCTTATTTTGAGCTTTATTTGGGAGATGTTCAAAAGATTATAAACTCTTTTGAAATGCTGGAATAAATAACTTAAATCTCCGAAATTAAAACATCACCAAACATTTTTTCTACTTCATCAAAAGCAGCAAAAACATCTGCAGCATCATCAGAAGTTACCATTTTTGTTCTGTATTCTTTAAAATACGGAATTCCTTTAAAATAATTGGTGTAATGTCTTCTAGTTTCTACAACGCCTAAATGCTCTCCTTTCCAATCAATAGCCATTTGCAGATGTCTTCTAGCAGTTTCAGCACGTTGCGCAATTGTAGGTTTTTCTAAATGTTCTCCAGTTTTAAAAAAATGTTTTACTTCATTAAAAAACCATGGATAACCAATAGAAGCTCTTCCAATCATAGCACCATCTAAACCATATTTGTCTCGCATTTCCATAGCTCTTTCAGGAGTGGTTACATCACCATTTCCAAAAACAGGAATGTGCATTCTTTGGTTGTTCTTTACTTGAGCAATAGGTTTCCAATCTGCATCTCCTTTATACATTTGTGCACGTGTTCTGCCATGAATTGCTATTGCTTTACAACCCACATCTTGTAAACGTTCTGCAACTTCTACTATTCGAATAGAATCATGATCCCAACCCAAACGTGTTTTTACAGTAATTGGTAAATTGGTATGTTTCACCATGGCTTCTGTAAGTGAAACCATTAAATCGATATCTTTTAATATTCCTGCTCCAGCACCTTTTGAAACTACTTTTTTTACAGGACAACCAAAATTGATATCAATAATATCTGGATTCGATTTCTCTACAATCTCAATAGTTTGCAACATCGAATCTAAATTGGCACCAAAAATCTGAATACCAACAGGACGTTCTTTTTCGTAAATGTCTAATTTCATGATGCTTTTAGCAGCATCTCGAATTAATCCTTCAGAAGAAATAAATTCTGTATACACAACATCTGCACCATTTTCTTTGCACAAAGCTCTAAATGGTGGATCAGAAACGTCTTCCATAGGTGCTAATAAAAGTGGAAAATCTGAAAGTTCTATGTTGCCTATTTTTACCAAAATAATTTAATTTTAAAAATTTATCTCTTTCTCAATTTCTGCATCTCCTCTTTTTACCAATACTTTTGTAGTGTTTCCTTCCTCAAAAACCGATAAAGCACGCATATAGCTCATCATATTTGTCACCAAACTATCACCTAGTTTTATAACAATATCACCTTTTAAAAGTCCCGCTTTTTGTGCAGGTTTGTCTTCAGAAATTCCATCAATTCGCATTCCTTTTCCATCAAAAAGATAATCAGGAATTACGCCCAAACCTACTTTAAAACGAGGTGCATCTTCACTTTCGTTTTTGGTTTTTCTAAAAGCCAATTTTCCATTGTCATCTAAATCAGAAATAATATTAAAAATATAATCAGAAATTAAATACATGCCATTGTAATTCAGTTTTTCTGAATCATCACCAGGTTTATGATAATCTTCATGTTGACCTGTAAAAAAATGTAACACAGGAATATCAGCCAAATAAAAAGAAGTGTGATCACTTGGTCCAACTCCAGATTCTTGCTGTATTAATTTAAAATTATCATTATGTGATTTTAAAACTTGCCTAAAAATTGGCGAAGTTCCTGTGCCATAAACTGCCAAAGAAGAGTCTTTCTTCATTCTGCCAACCATATCCATATTTATCATATAAGATACTTTTTTAAGATCGATTGTTGGGTTTTTTACAAAATAATTAGAACCTAAAAGTCCCATTTCTTCGCCAGAAAAAGTCATGAATACATAATTATTTTTGGTATTTTTTTCTTTTAATTTTGATGCCAAGTTTAATAAAATTCCAATTCCAGAAGCATTATCATCTGCACCATTATGAACTGCTTTTATAGAATCTCTGTACAAAGAGCCTTCACCTCCAAAACCTAAATGATCATAATGTGCACCAATAATGATGGTGTTTTCGGCTTTGTTATCTAAAAAACCAATTACGTTATTTCCGGTAATTGTTCCATCTCCATTTACATCAAATTTTACTTCATCATGAGGATTTGTTTTTGGTTTAAAAGAAAAAGGCTGCAAAAACTCTTGAGTTCCTTTTGGTGATAAACCCAAATCTTTAAAGCGTTTTGTAATATAACTAGCTGCTTTTTTTTCACCTTCAGTTCCAGTTTGTCTTCCTTCTAATTCATCCGAAGCTAAAAAAGTGACATCATTTTCAATACTATTTTCAATTTTAGCTTCTTGTTTGCAAGAAATAAATAAAGCTAAAAAGATGATAATTATACTATTTTTCATAATGATAATATTATTTTTGCAAAGTTAATTAATAAATAAGAAAATGAGAATTCTTTCTGCACTTGTATTGGCATTATTAATGCTTTCTTGTAAAACAGATAAAAAACCAACTGAAACAATTGTATCAGAAAAAAATGAAGTCAAAGATTCATTAATTTATCCTGAAGAAACACATTTTAAAAGTTTACGTCAAGTTACTTTTGGTGGCGATAATGCTGAAGCTTATTGGAGTTTTGATGACAAGCAATTGGTTTTTCAGTCGAATTATAAAAACTGGAATGTAAGCTGTGATCAAATGTTTTTAATGAATGCTGATGAGAATTTTAAAGATAAAATGCCGCCAATGATTTCCACAGGAAAAGGACGTACTACTTGTGCGTATTTTTTACCAGATAACAAACACATTATTTACGCATCTACACATTTGGTTGATGAAAATTGCCCAGAAGTACCTTTGCGTAAAAACGGAAAATACATTTGGCCAGTTTATGACAGTTTCGACATTTTTGTGGCTGATTTAGAAGGGAATATTGTAAAACAATTGACCAATGAAAAAGGTTATGATGCAGAACCTACAGTATCTCCAAAAGGTGATAAGATTGTGTTTACATCCACTAGAAGTGGCGATTTAGAATTGTACACTATGAATATTGATGGTTCTGATGTAAAACAAATTACAGACGAATTGGGTTATGATGGAGGTGCATTTTTCTCTCCTGATGGTACAAAAATTATCTTTCGTTCGTCAAGACCAAAAACCGAAGAAGAAATTAAAGCGTACAAAGATTTATTAGCAGAAGGTTTAGTGGAACCAACAGAAATGGAGCTTTACATTTGTAATGCAGATGGTTCTGAATTGCGTCAATTAACAGATTTAGGAAACGCAAATTGGAGTCCGTTTTTTCATCCTTCAGGGAAAAAGATTTTATTTTCATCCAATTTTGAAGCAGAAAGAGGTTTTCCTTTCAATTTATATTTAATTGATATTGATGGTAAAAATTTGGAAAGAGTAACACATGGTGAAACTTTTGATGCGTTTCCAGTATTTTCTAATGATGGAAAAAAATTAGCGTTTTCATCAAACAGAAATAATGGAGGAGGACGTGATACAAATTTGTTTATTGCTGAATGGCAAGACTAAGAAATGGCTTGGACTAAAGAAAAAATTCTTATAAATATAGAAAGCTTAATGAGAAGTAAATTCTCTGAACCAAAAGATGCTTTTGATTATTACGATTCAGACAAAGACGGATTTTTAACAAAAACCGATTTTAAAATTTTACTGAAAGAAGCCAATGTAAGTTCTTTAATTAGAGGTTTGGTTGCCGAATTTATGATGCAAAGTTTTGATGCTAATAAAGATGGATTCGTAAGTTGGGATGAGTTTCAATTGGCAATTAAAGAATCTGGGATAACAAGATAATTTCTATTCTAACTCAACAATAACTTCATTTTTTCTATTTAAAACTTCCATTGGTGCATTATAACCTAGAAAGTAAAATTTGTTGATATATTTTAGGTTTTCTCTATCTAATGCATCTATTAATTTCTTTTTGTAAGACTCAATTTTTTCATTATTTGCCCAACCACCAAAAGTAATTGCAGCAACTTTTTTAGCTGGAATCTCTTTAAATTCAATAGATTGATCATTTGGTTTTGGTAAATCTTCTTTCTTATATTTTTTTGGAACCATAAACATCATAGTCGTTTTTTCATCCAAAGTCATTGCAACAGGAGAAGTCATAGCTATTTTTTCATTTTTATCATTTCCGCCGAAAATGTATCCTGCTAAAACAGAAAAGCCCTTGTTTGAGGCTTTGTCATAATTGTTGGTAGATAAATCGACAGAAGTAAAAAGTGTTGCTTCGTAATTTCTTATTTCAAAATCATTATAGGTTTTTACTACATTAAAAGGGTATTGTTCAATATTTTTTTGACTGCTCATAAAATAGATTTGAGAGATTACAAAAAGAGCAATAATTATTCCTAGAATTATATAGACCACTTTCATTTTTGTTATTTTTTATTTTAAAAATTAAAACACCTTAAAGTTACGAAATATTTTATTTTTAATATGTTAAGGTATTCTTAGAAGATTTTTTAGGACTAGAAATATTACAAAAAGCCAATACTTTGCAAAAATGTTTTATTGTTTCTACTTTTTAAATGGCTTATATTTGCATACTATTTTACAAATCAAATTTAACGAATGAAGAACATTAGAAACTTTTGCATTATCGCACATATAGATCATGGTAAAAGTACATTAGCAGACAGATTGTTAGATTTTACTGGTACTGTAACCGCTCGTGAAAAAAAAGAGCAGTTATTAGACAGTATGGATTTGGAACGTGAACGTGGAATTACCATAAAATCTCACGCCATTCAAATGGATTATGTTCATAATGGAGAACATTATATTTTAAATTTAATAGACACTCCTGGTCACGTAGATTTCTCTTACGAAGTTTCAAGATCTATTGCAGCTTGTGAAGGCGCTTTGTTAATTGTAGACGCTGCACAAAGTATACAAGCGCAAACAATTTCTAACTTATACTTGGCTTTAGAGAACGATTTAGAAATTATTCCTGTTTTAAATAAAGTAGATTTACCATCTGCAAACCCAGAAGAAGTTACAGACGATATAGTAGATTTATTAGGTTGCGACCCAGAAGATGTAATTCATGCAAGTGGAAAAACAGGTTTTGGAGTTGATAATATTTTGGAAGCGATTATTAATAGAATTCCTGCACCAAAAGGAAATCCTGATGCACCTTTACAAGCCTTAATTTTCGATTCTGTGTACAATTCTTATAGAGGAATTGAAACGTATTTTCGAGTTTTTAATGGTGAAATTAAAAAAGGACAAGAAATAAAATTTGTTGCCACAGGTAAAAATTATTTTGCTGATGAAGTAGGCACTTTAAAACTACAACAAGTTGCAAAAAAATCTGTAAAAACAGGTGATGTTGGCTATTTAATTACAGGAATAAAAACCGCAAAAGAAGTAAAAGTAGGAGATACCATTACAGATTTTGCAAACCCAACACAAGAAATTATTGGAGGTTTTGAAGATGTAAAACCAATGGTTTTTGCAGGTATTTATCCTGTAGATACAGAAGATTATGAAGAATTGCGTTCTTCAATGGAAAAACTGCAATTAAATGATGCTTCTTTGGTTTTTCAACCAGAGAGTTCTGCAGCCTTAGGTTTTGGTTTTAGATGTGGGTTTTTGGGAATGTTGCACATGGAAATTATCCAAGAACGTTTAGAACGTGAGTTCGATATGACAGTAATAACAACGGTTCCCAACGTTTCTTATCATGCATACACAAAGAAAAATCCTGAGGAAATTATTATTCTAAACAATCCAACAGATTTACCTGATCCATCAAGATTAGATAGAGTAGAAGAGCCTTTTATAAAAGCAAGTATAATTACAAAGTCCGATTTTGTAGGACAAGTAATGAGTTTGTGTATCGAAAAACGTGGGCAAATTATCAATCAAACGTATTTAACCACACAAAGAGTTGAGCTGATTTTTGAAATGCCTTTAGCAGAAATTGTGTTCGATTTTTACGATCGTTTAAAAACCGTTTCTAAAGGATATGCTTCTTTTGATTATCATCCTATTGGTATGAAAGAATCGAAATTGGTAAGAGTAGATATTTTATTAAACGCCCAACCAGTAGATGCACTTTCTGCCCTTTTACATGCAGATAATGCATTTTCGATTGGTAAAAAAATTGTAGAAAAATTAAAGCAATTAATTCCAAGACAACAGTTCGATATTCCTATTCAGGCTGCAATTGGCGCAAAAATTATTGCCAGAGAAACTACCAAAGCATTGCGTAAAGATGTTACTGCAAAATGTTATGGTGGAGATATTTCTAGAAAGCGTAAACTATTAGAAAAGCAGAAAAAAGGAAAGAAAAGAATGCGTCAAGTGGGGAATGTAGAAATACCACAAGAAGCATTTATGGCTGTTTTAAAGTTGAATGATTAAAACGAATCAAGATTTTTAGAATTAAAAATCAAGACAAAAACAGACAATATTAAAACCTTTTTGAGAAATCAAGGAGGTTTTTTTATTTGAAGTTATTTCCAGCTTTTGGCACTCACTTTTTTTGGGTACTAAACCAAAATGAATTCAAACATCAGCCTTTCTTAACCTTGACGAATGGCTTCAATTTGGGCTTAACTTGTTTAGCCACTTTTTGTTTTTATTCAAACTAAAAAGGTGTCAATTTATATAGATTTTAAAAATCACAATCTGACGAATTGGGTTAAAATTCCGATAAACAGATATTCATTTTCTATAAAGACAAGACGCCTTAGTCCTTAAAAACATTACCTGAAAACAAAAAAAATGCTCCGAAAAATCGAAGCATTCTTTTTGATAAAGTCATAAGAGTGAAATTATAAAAGCATCTGAGATGCTAATCTCTGCCTCCAAGAACTTGTAAGGCCCAATATAAAAGCATTGCTAAAGAACCTAAAGCTGCTACTAAATAAGTTCTTGCTGCCCATTTTAGAGCATCAGTAGAACCAACCAACTCCTCTCTTGTAATTATATTTTTATTTTTTAACCAAGCTAAAGCTCTGTTACTGGCATCATATTCTACAGGTAAAGTGATAAAACTAAAAAGCGTTGCAAGTGCCATCATTGCCAAACCAGCAACAGCAATATAAAAACCAATTCCAGTTGCTCCAGAAGCCGCACCTAAAATTAAACCACCAATTACTAACCATTGAGAAAAGTTAGAAGAAACACTAACTATAGGTACTAATTTAGAGCGCATTGTTAGCCAATCGTAAGCAGTTGCATGTTGTACTGCATGCCCAACTTCGTGAGCAGCAACTGCAGCAGCAGCAGCATTTCTTTGGTTGTAAACAGCTTCACTTAAATTTACAGTTTTGTCTTTTGGGTTGTAGTGGTCTGTTAATCTTCCAGGAGTAGAAATCACTTTTACATCGTAGATGCCATTATCGGATAACATTTTCTCTGCAATTTCAGCTCCACTCATTCCATTTCTTAACGTAACTTTAGAATATTTCTCAAATTTTTTCTTTAAAGTATTACTAATTAGCCAACTCACTAAAGAGATTATACCAATTAAAATATAAAAACCTATCATATTTATAATGTTTTAAAATTGTATTTCATTTTTGTTTGATAAATTTACAACATAAATTATTCCAATTTAATTTTTGGCCATTAAAATTGATTAATGGCATATAAAATTTTTCGAATTTAATATTTTATTAAGATTAGATGTCAAAATGACAATAAAACCAAACATATTATTAGTTTATACAGGTGGAACCATTGGTATGGTTAAAGATTATAAAACAAATGCTTTAAAGGCTTTTGATTTTAGCCAAATTTTAGATAAAATTCCAGAAATACAACAATTAAACTGTAGTTTAGAAAGTATTTCTTTTGATGAACCCATAGATTCATCAAATATGAATACAAACTATTACGTAAAAATAGCAGAAATAATAGAGCATAATTACACAAAATTTGATGGCTTTGTAATACTTACTGGCTCAGATACAATGTCTTACATTTCATCTGCAATAAGTTTTATGCTAGAAAACTTACGTAAGCCAATTATATTTACGGGTTCTCAATTACCAATAGGGGATTTGCGAACTGATGCAAAAGAAAATTTAATTACTTCATTAGAAATTGCTTGTGCGAATAAAAATAATCAACCTGTAGTAAAAGAAGTTTGCCTGTATTTTGAATATAAATTATACAGAGCCAACAGAACTACAAAAGTAAATGCAGAACAATTTGAAGCGTTTACTTCTATGAATTATCCAGCTTTGGCAGAAAGCGGAGTGCATTTAAATTTTAATGAGCATTTTTTATTTAACCATTCCAAAAAATTAGAAAAATTAATTGTCAGAAAAAATTTAGTGACTGATATTGTTATTTTAAAATTATTTCCAGGAATTACAGAGAATATTGTAAAAAGTATTTTACAGAGTAAAAACTTAAAAGGAGTTGTTTTAGAAACTTATGGTTCTGGAAATGCTCCAAATGAAATTTGGTTTTTAAATTTATTAAAGCAGGCTATTCAAAAAAATATTAGAATTGTAAATATTACACAATGTTTAGGAGGCAGTGTAATGCAAGGTCATTATGAAACTAGTTTAGAGATGAAAGAAATTGGAGTTATTTCTGGAAAAGACATTACAACAGAATCTGCAGTAGCCAAATTAATGTATTTATTAAGCGAAAATCTAAGTTCTAAAGATTTTAAATACTATTTCGAAAAATCTTTAAGAGGAGAAATTTCTTAATAAAGGACTAGTAAATCGTTGTTTTATCTCGAAAAACCTCTAATTATTAAAAAAATGACGATTTAAAACGTAAATAGCTTAAATTTTCTTTTTTATACTTAACAATTTTTTGTTACTTGCCACTCTCTTGATAAAAGAGAAAAAGATTTTTTTTGAAAAATAGAATTTATGAAAGATATAGTTTATTTAGATGAAAAATTTATATCTTTAACCCGTTAACTATTAAAATTAATTTATAACAAAGATGAAAAAAGTAGTAAATGTCTTATCTGTAATAGGATTCATGTTTTTTGGAGCTATCCAGTCAACTTTCGCTCAAGAAACTGCAACAGAAGCAAAAACGTTTCACCAAATTTTAAAGCAAAACTTTATTGATGGTGGCCCAGGATTTATGGGAATTGTATTAGTAGCTTTAATTTTAGGATTAGCTATTGCAATTGAAAGAATTATTTATTTAAACATGGCAACAACAAACACTAAAAAGTTGTTGGCAAGTGTTGATGATGCTTTAAGCTCAGGTGGAGTAGAGGCAGCTAAAGAAGTTTGTAGAAATACAAAAGGTCCTGTAGCTTCTATTTTTTATCAAGGTTTAGACAGAGTTGATGAAGGTGTTGAAGAAGCTGAAAAAGCAGTAGTTGCTTATGGAGGTGTTCAAATGGGACAATTAGAGAAAAATGTTTCTTGGATTTCTCTTTTTATTGCATTAGCACCAATGCTTGGTTTCATGGGTACTGTAATTGGTATGATTGGAGCATTTAATGACATCGCAGTTGCAAATGATATTTCTCCAGCAGTAGTGGCAGGGGGTATTAAAATTGCATTATTAACAACTGTATTTGGTCTTGTGGTGGCTATTATTCTTCAAATATTTTATAATTATATCGTTGCAAAAATCGATAGTATTGTAAATAGTATGGAAGACGCGTCTATCTCTTTGGTAGATTTATTAGTAAAGTATAAAAAATAAAACTTAATATGAAAAGTAATAAAATTTTAAATATTTTAATTGCTGCAATAGCTCTTATTGGTGGTATCCTTTTCATAAGAATATTTATGGAAGATGCTGAAACCATCGAAACAAATGTGGATGTAGCAAATAGTATAGTTAGTCCTTTAATCTATTTCTCAACATATTTGTTTTATGCTGCAGTAGTGATTACAATAGGTCTTTCTTTATTAAGTTTGGTAAGAAATCCAGAAAATTTAAAGAAAACACTGGGAGGTTTAGGCGTTCTAGCTGTTTTATTAGCAGTTGCTTATTTCTTATCTGATAGTGAAGCAGTTTACGATGCCAATAATATTAACATTTTACCAGGAGGTGAAGATGGATCTTCTGTGAATCAGTGGGTTGGAACTGGAATTTGGTATAGCATTATCTTAGGTGGTATTGCTAGTATATTTTTTGTGTGGGATTTATTAAAAGGATTAGTTAAATCATAAACAATGGCAAGAAGAGAAAACCCGGAAATTAATGCAGGTTCAATGGCAGATATTGCCTTTCTGTTACTGATTTTCTTTTTAGTAACCACGACTATGAATGTAGATTCTGGAATTTCTAAAAAGTTGTCAGAGAAGCCACCAGCAGATTATGTTCCTCCTGTAATAAAGCAGAAAAACATCTTTGAGGTTAATATTAACAGGAAAAACGAACTTTTGGTAGAAGGAGAAAGAATGGATGTTAAAGACCTAAAAGAAGCCGCTGTTAAATTTATTGACAATGGTGGAGGCATTGGTAATCCAGGAGAAGATGGGACACCAGGCAAGATATGCGATTATTGTAAAGGAGATAAAAGCGACGATTCGTCTGATCATCCAAACAAAGCTATTATCTCTGTTCAGAGTGATAGAGGTACAGAATATGGTACCTATATTTTGGTGCAAAACGAGTTGTTAAAAGCATACACTGAGTTAAGAAACAGGCTTTCTAATGAACGTTATGGAATGTCTTTTGATGAGCTTGAGCAATCGTTTTTAGATGCTAAAAAGAGTGCTGATATGAAAAGTCAAGTTGAATCATTAAGAATTAAAGTTGAAGACATTAAAACAGCTTATCCGCAAATTGTATCTGATGCTGAGCCAACTTCTTAATTAATTTTAAAATATATCACAATGTCTAAATTTAGAAAAAAGAAAAAAGGAATGCCTGCTGTAAATACTGCAGCTCTGCCTGATATTGTTTTTATGCTATTGTTTTTCTTTATGGTTACTACAACTATGAGAGAAACGAACTTAGTAATTGAAAACCCAAGATTACCTGCTGCTACTGAAGTAAAAAAATTAGAAGATAAAAGTTTAGTGAGCACCATATATATAGGTAAATCTAAGGATCCTAATAGAGATGGAGTTGGATATAATAAAATTCAATTAAATGATAAAATTTCTAGCGCAGATGAAGTACCTAACTTTATTTTTAGCAAAAGAGATAAACTTGCAGAGGCTATGCATCCTTTTATGACTACTTCTATTAAAGCAGATAAAGAATCGAATGTAGGAACTATGAATGATATTAGGTTGAAGTTGAGAGATGTAAATGCTCTTAAAATTAATTATTCTACTACAACTGGTTCAAAAAATTAGTCTAGTTTTATAAAATAAAAAAAGGGATAATTCTATAGAGTTATCCCTTTTTTATTTCTTATTAAATAATATATTCTATATTTATATCTAATTATTTACTTATGAATAAATTAGTATATACTTTCTTAATTATATTTTTATCGTCTTCTATGCAAGCTCAAAAAGATTCTTTGCAATTAGGAGACAGGTATTCAGAAGATCAAATGTATATTTCTATATCATATGCCCAACTATTTAGTCAGCCAGAAGCCATTTCTAGAAGTTCTTTTTCTTATGGAATTTCATTAGGTATTTTAAAAGACTTTTCTTTAAATAAGGATGGTACTTTTGCTTTAGCTATGGGAATTGGATATGGTTACGATTTTTTTAATCATGAATTAAAAGTTGAAGAAATAAACGGAACAACCATATTTAACGAAGGCTTAAATATTACTAATAATGTTTTTAAAGGCCATAATTTAGAGTTTCCAATTGAGGTTAGATGGAGAACATCAAACGCAAAAAAATATAATTTTTGGCGAATTTATGGAGGGATTAAATTTTTATATAACCTTTCAAATAAATTTCAGTTTGATGAGAATGGAACATCATTCCAGTTCAAAAATGTAAGTGCCTATAATAATTTTCGATATGGGCTGACGCTTTCTGCCGGTTTTGATGAGTTTAATATAAATATTTTCTACAGCTTAAATCCAATTTTCGAAAATGTTACATTTAATAATCAAAATATAAATTCAAAAATCTTGAAATTTGGTCTTATTTTTTATATTCTATAAAAGAAAATAAACCATGAAAGGGCAAAACATCCCTATAAAAAAGCCACTATATATTTCTGGGTGAGTATGTTTTTTTAAATGAAGTCTTGAGCTCGCTACTAAACCAGATATTAGAATACCAATAATTAGAATCAGCAAAAAAGGTTGTGAATAAATATGAGATAAACTCATATAAAATCCAATAAATAGTCCAGTGCAAAGCAGATGTACACTCAATTTTATTTTAAAAAATAAAAATATATACACAATTACTAAACCCAATGATGCAGCATAAAAAAGGATGCCTAAGTCATTGAATAAATAGATTTTATTTAAATAGTTACCTATTAAATAGAAAAGTACAATCATTACAGCTATTGGTAATTTTCGTTCTTTTGCACTTTCGGTTTGATAACTTTTTATGAGGTTAAATTTTTTAAATACAATTAAGATTAGAAGAGGAACTAAATAGGTAACTAAAAAAACAAAACTTAAAAATACAAGTTTCTGGTCTTTGTCAAAATTATTAGGGATTACTAAAAAATAGAGCATTACACTTATTGTAGGAACTACAATTGGATGAAATATAATAGATATAAATTTATAGAATTTCACTAAATTTCTTTGCGTAAACGAGCAACAGGTAAGTCTAATTGCTCTCTATATTTTGCAATAGTTCTCCTTGCAATTGGGTATCCTTTATCTTTTAGTATTCGCGCTAATTTCTCATCAGTTAAAGGCTTTTTTTTGTTTTCTTCAAGAATTACAGTTTCTAAAATTTTCTTTATTTCTTTGGTAGAAACATCTTCTCCTTGATCGTTTTTCATAGATTCAGAAAAGAACTCTTTAATCAATTTTGTTCCATAAGGTGTAGAAACATATTTACTGTTTGCAACTCTAGAAACCGTAGAAACATCCATATTTATTTTATCTGCAATATCTTTTAAAATCATAGGTTTTAGTTTGCGCTCATCACCCGTTAAAAAATATTCGTATTGATAATGCATAATTGTGTTCATTGTAATTAATAAAGTTTGCTGACGCTGTTTTATCGCGTCTATAAACCATTTTGCTGCATCCAATTTTTGCTTAATAAAAAACACTGCATCTTTTTGAGACTTTGTTTTTACGTTCGTTTCTTGGTATCCTTTAAGCATATTATTATACTCTCTTGATATATGCAGTTCTGGTGCGTTTCTAGAATTTAAGGTTAAATCTAGTTCACCATCTAAAATTTTTATAGAAAAATCTGGAACTATTTGCTCTGCAATTTTATTATTACCAGCATAAGAGCTTCCAGGTTTAGGGTTTAATTTAGAAATTTCTGTATTTATTTCTTTTAGTTCTTCTTCAGAGATATTAAACTTCTCTTGCAGTTTTACGTAATGCTTTTTTACAAAATGATCAAATGCAGTTTCTAATATTTCAATAGCTAAACTTCTATTCTTATTTATTTCTTTAGCTTTTAATTGAATTATAAGACATTCTTTTAAGTCTCTAGCACCAACACCAATTGGATCTAAATTATGAACGACTTTTTTTAGTACTGAAATTACCTTTTCTTCTGTAGTAAACACATTTCCAGTAAAGGCTAAATCGTCTACTAAATCTAAAATATCTCTTCTAATATAGCCACTATCATCAATACTGCCTACTAAAAATTCGGCAATTGCCCATTCTTCATCAGTTAAACTATAGGTGTTTAATTGATTTTTTAAAGATTGATGAAAACTAGTTCCTGCTGCATAAGGGATGTTTTTATCTTCGTCATCTGCAGAGTAATTGTTTGCTTGAGTTTTGTAGGATGGTATTTCGTCATCACTTAAATACTCATCAATATTAATATCTTCAGTATCAATTTTTTCTGTTCCACTATCATTATCAGTATCAAATTCATTAGATAAGTCGTCATCTATAGAATCTAATTCTTCTTTACCAGTATCTAAAGCAGGATTTTCTTCAATTTCTTGTTTCAGTCTTTCTTCAAAAGCTTGTGTAGGCAATTGAATTAACTTCATCAACTGTATTTGTTGTGGAGATAATTTCTGTAAAAGTTTAAAATTTAGACTTTGCTTTAGCATATATTGAAAGATACAAAATTTCGATTAAAATTCCGCGTTTTGTGGTGTTCTTGGAAAAGGAATTACATCTCTAATATTGCTCATGCCAGTTGTAAATTGCACCAATCTTTCAAATCCTAAACCAAAACCAGAATGTACTGCAGTTCCATATTTACGCAAATCTAGATACCACCATAATTCTTTTTCTTCAATATCTAAAGCTTTCATTTTATCAACTAAAATGTCATATCGTTCTTCTCTTTGCGATCCTCCAACAATTTCTCCAATTCCAGGAAATAGAACATCCATAGCTCTTACTGTTTTTCCATCATCATTCAAACGCATATAAAATGCTTTAATATTTGCTGGATAATCGAACAAAATAACTGGACATTTAAAGTGTTTTTCTACCAAAAAACGCTCATGTTCAGATTGTAAATCTGCCCCCCAATCTTTAATTGGAAATTGGAATTTCTTCTTTTTGTTAGGAGTAGAATTTCTTAAAATATCGATAGCTTCTGTGTATGAAACACGTTTAAAATTATTATCTACTACAAATTTTAATTTTTCTAGTAAGCTCATTTCACTTCTTTCAGCTTGTGGCTTACTTTTTTCTTCTTGTGTTAGCCTTTGATCTAAAAAAGCCAAATCGTCCTTGCAGTTTTCTAAAACATCATTGATAACAGATTTTATAAAATCTTCTGCTAAATCCATGTTGCCATCTAAATCCATAAAAGCAACTTCTGGTTCAATCATCCAAAACTCTGCTAAATGACGAGTTGTATTAGAATTCTCTGCTCTAAAAGTTGGGCCAAAAGTATAAGCTTTACCTAAAGACATTGCAAAGGTTTCTGCTTCTAATTGACCAGAAACTGTTAAGTTGGTTTCTTTGCCAAAAAAATCTTTAGAAAAATCGATTTTTCCATCTTCCGTTAATGGAGCTTTATTGTCCTCAAAACTAGTAACTCTAAACATTTCTCCTGCACCTTCTGCATCTGAACCAGTTATAATTGGTGTGTTTACATAGTTAAATCCGTTTTCTTGGAAATACTTGTGAACAGCAAAAGATAGTTTAGAGCGCACACGCATAATGGCACTAAAAGTATTTGTTCTAACACGTAAATGTGCATTTTCTCTTAAAAATTCGAAGCTGTGTTTTTTAGGTTGAATTGGATATTCTTCTGGATTTGAATCTCCTAAAATTTCGATTTCAGAAACTTGAATTTCTACAGATTGTCCTTTACCTTGGCTTTCCACAATTGTTCCTGTTACAGAAATGGCTGCACCAGTTGTAATTCGTTTTAGTGTTGTTTCGTCTGTGTTTTCAAAATCGATTACACATTGAATATTATTTATTGTAGAGCCATCATTTAAAGCAATAAATCGATTGCTTCTAAAAGTTCTAACCCAACCATTTAGTTGTATTTCTTGTAAAATTGTACCCGAACTTAAAATTTCGGCAATACTTTGTTTTATCATTTTTAATGCGTTTTTAAAACTACTAATTTCGACAAATAGGTTTGTAAAGATACTTTTTTGCTTCAAAATAAGCAAAGTTGATAAGCCAATTAAAATTTAAAATTTACTCATCAATATTATCCTCTTTGGGAGGAATAATTTTCAATGATGGTTCTCTAAATACTTTTTTATTGGCAATTCTTTTTTCGAAAGTTAATAGTAAAGATGGCAATAAAAGCAAGTTAGAAACCATGGCCAAAAGTAAAGTTACAGAAACCAAACCACCTAAAGCAATGGTGCCTCCAAAGCTAGATAATGTAAATGTTAAAAAGCCAAAGAACAGCACAATTGATGTGTAAAACATACTTACACCTGTTTCTCTTAAGGCAGCATAAACAGATGGTTTTATGCGCCATTTATTTTCCATTAACTCTTGTCTATATTTTGCAAGAAAATGTATAGTATCATCTACAGATATACCAAATGCAATACTAAAAACTAAGATGGTAGATGGTTTTATTGGAATATCGAAAAAGCCCATTAAACCAGCAGTAATTAATAATGGTAAAATGTTTGGTATTAATGAGATTAAAATCATTTGAGGTGAACGAAACATCCAAGCCATAAAAATGGCAATTAAAATAATTGCAAGAGAGAGAGAGAAAACCAAATTGGTAATTAAATAGTTAGTCCCTTTTATAAATACTAAAGCTTTTCCAGTTAAGGAAACTTTATAATTTTCTGAAGGAAATTCTTTGTCAATTACTGCTTTTAAGCGCTCTTGAATAATATCCATTTTATCAGTTCCAATGTCTTTCATAAAAGTGGTTATTCTTGCATAACGTCCTGTAGAATCTACAAAACTATTTAGCATGCTAGCATCGTTATTTGAGTTTTTTGTATAGGATAGAATATAATTTTGCTCTTGACTAGTAGGTAGTTGATAGTATTTAGGATTACCTTTATAATAAGCTTGTTTAGAATATTTTACTAGATTTACAATGGATACAGGTTTCGATAATTCAGGAAAAGTTTCAATGGTTTCATTAATTTTTTCCATCTTTTTTAAGGTAGCTAATTTCATAACCCCTTTTTCTTTTTTGGTATCTATTAAAATCTCTAAAGGCATAATACCACCAAATTCACTTTCGAAGAATTTTATATCTTTATAGAATTCTAGACTTTTGGGCATATCTTCAATTAAACTTCCAGAAACTCTTATTTGATAAATACCTATAATTCCGAAAATGATAAAAAATACAGTTGTAAAATAAACGCCTATTCTGTTTTCTCTTACAGTTGTTTCCATCCAATCAACCACATTTTCAATCCATTTTCTTTCTAAATGATTTAAATGTTTCTTTTTAGGCAATGGCATAAAACTATAAATAATAGGAATAATTAATAGTGCCAAAATAAAAATGCTTATTATGTTTACAGAAGCGAGAATTCCGAATTCGCGAAGCAAACTACTTTTTACAAAAACAAAAGTTGCAAAACCAGAGGCAGTTGTAATATTGGTCATTAAAGTAGCATTCCCAATTTTCGATATTACACGTTGTAAAGATTTCGCTTGGTTACCATGTTTTTTTATTTCTTGTTGATATTTATTAATTAAGAAAACTGCATTTGGAACACCAATAACAATAATTAATGGAGGAATTAAAGCTGATAAAACCGTGATTTCGTAATGAAACCAACCTATAAAACCAAAGGCCCAAACAACACCAATTAAAACTACTAAGAGTGTTATAAAAGTGGCTCTAAAAGATCTAAAAAAGAAAAAGAAAATAATGGCTGTTATTAATAAAGCACCTAAAACAAAAAGCATAATTTCATCTTGAATGTTTTGTGCATTTAATGTTCTTATATAGGGCATTCCAGAAATGCGAACATCTAAATTGTTTTCTTTTTCAAATTTTTCTATTTCAGGAATTAAAATATTATAAATAAAATCTCTTCTTACAGGAGTATTTATAATTTCTTTTTTAATGTAAATAGCTGTTTGAAGGGTTCCTGTATTTTTATTATATAATAGATTGTCGTAAAAAGGTAGCTGTTCAAAGAGTTGCTTTTTTATTGCTAAAACTTCTTCTTTTGTGTTAGGGTTTTCTTTGTATAAAGGCTCTAAAACAAATTTCCTTTTTTTAGTATCTTTTTTTAACTCCTTAACATCTGCAATAGATATTGTAAAGTCAATTTCGTCTAAACCATCAAATTTATCAACTAACTTGTTCCAGGCATTAAATTTTTCTGGAGTAAAAACAGTGCTATCTTTTATTCCAAGAAGAACTAAGTTTCCTTCTTCACCAAAAATCTCTAAAAATTTGTTGTATTCTACATTTGCTTCATGATTTTCTGGCAGTAAATTTGCCTCAGTATATGAAAACTGAATATTTTTAATTTGTGATGCTAAAAGAGCAGTAACAATTGCGATACATAACAGAACCAAATAACGGTTTCTTAAAATAATACCAGCAACTTTGGTCCAGAAATTCATTTAGAAAAATTTGTGCAAAGTTAGTTAAATAAGTAGCAAGTAAATAGAAACAAAAAAGAGTGTTTAAAAAACACTCTTTTTAAATTTTTAGTTTAACTAGACAGTCATAATCTCTTTTTCTTTGATGGCTAGTTTGTCATCAATAATTTTCACAAAAGAGTCTGTAAGTTTTTGAACGTCGTCTTCTGCAATTTTTTTCATATCGTCAGAAACATCTAGTTTCTTAATTTCATTGTTAGCATCTTTACGTGCATTTCTTACACCTACTTTTGCATGTTCTGCTTCTGCTTTCGATTGTTTTGCTAAACCAATTCTGCGTTCTTCAGTTAATGGTGGTACATTTATCATTATTACATCTCCATTATTCATAGGATTTAAACCTAGGTTCGCAACTAAGATTGCTTTTTCTATGGTTTGTAACATGTTTTTTTCCCAAGGTTGAATGCTTAATGTTCTTGGGTCTGGAGTATTTACATTTGCTACTTGGCTTAATGGTGTTTGAGAACCATAATAATCTACCATAACTGTTCCCAACATTGCTGGGCTCGCTTTTCCTGCTCTTATAGATCTTAACTCTTTTTCTAAGTGCTCAATAGCACTATCCATATCCTCTTTTGCAGTGTCTAATATAAATTCAATTTCTTCGTTCATCTTTTTAAATTTAAAGATTTCTTATTCTAAATGTCAACTATTGTACCAACTTTTTCTCCAGAAATTAACTTAATTAAGTTTCCAGCTTTATTCATATCAAATATAATAATTGGTAATTTATTTTCTTCACTTAAAGTAAATGCTGTCATATCCATCACTTTTAAACCTTTTGTTATTACGTCTTTAAAAGTAATCGTTTCAAATTTAATCGCATTTTTATTTTTTTCTGGGTCTTCATTATAAACACCATCAACTCTTGTGCCTTTTAAAATTGCATCTGCATTTATTTCTATTGCTCTTAAAACAGCTGCTGTATCTGTAGTAAAATAAGGGTTTCCTGTACCAGCTCCAAAAATTACTACACGCCCTTTTTCTAAATGACGATTAGCTTTTCTTTTAATATAAGGTTCTGCAACTTCTTTAATTTCGAGTGCAGTTTGCAAACGTGTATGTACGCCTTCATCTTCTAAAGCGCTTTGCAAAGCCAAACCATTTATAACAGTTGCTAACATACCCATATGATCTCCTTGAACACGATCCATGCCATTTGCAGCCCCTGCAACTCCTCTAAAAATATTTCCACCTCCAATTACAATAGCAACTTCAATTCCTTTTTCTACAACTTCTTTAATTTCTTTGGCATAAACTGCTAAGCGTTTTGGGTCTATTCCATATTGTCTATCGCCCATTAAAGCTTCTCCACTTAATTTTAAAAGGATTCTTTTGTATTGCATTTTTTTATTTGATTATTTTAATTTTTAGAATAATTCCGAAAAATTACAGTGATGCAAAATTAAGTATTTTTTTTGTTTTTTAAATATTTGATTTATAGATTTCAATCTTAGAATTTTATTCAATTAAAAATCAAAAGTGAGATAACTGAAATAGAATTGCTTACCCCTTGTAGAATTAATTAAAATGATTAATTTTGCAGTCGATTTTTTTAAGAACAAGAGACATAAAAGAAATGAATATTACAAAAGAAAATGTTGATGCATTAAATGCAGTTGTAAAGGTTGATATTATTGCAGAAGACTATCAAACAAAAGTATCAAAAATTTTAGAAGACTATCGTAAAAAAGCAAACATTCCTGGTTTTAGAAAAGGGCAAGTACCTATGGGAATGATTAAAAAGCAATATGGTAAATCTGTAATGATAGATGAAGTTAATAAGCTTTTACAAGACGCTTTAAACAAGTTTTTAACCGAAGAAAAATTAGATATTCTTGGAAACCCTTTACCTAGAGTTAAAGAAGATTTTAATTGGAATGCAGACACTTTTTCCTTTGAATTTGAGTTGGGTTTAGCACCTGAATTTGAAATCGATTTATCAGCAAAAAATAAAATCAATAAATATAATATTGTTGCAACTGATGAGTTAATTGATGAAGAAGTAAAGAATATTCAAGCTCGTTATGGAAAAATGAGTTCTTTAGACGAGGCAACAGAACATTCTAATGTTACTGGAACTTTTGTAAACGAAGAAAAGGAAATCAATAAAAAATCTACTTTTTTAGTAAACGATTTAAAAGGTAAGAAAAACGAAAAGAAAGTAATTGGAGCTAAAAAAGGCGATGTTATTGAGCTAGAAACAAAAGAATTATTTGAAGACGACCATAAACTACAACATGTTTTGGGAGTTTCTCATGATATAATTCACGATTTAGACATTACAGTTACTTTAACTATAGAAGATATTACAAAAACAGAACCTGCAGATTTAGACCAAGAATTGTTTGATAAATTGTTTGCAGATGGAAGTGTTACAACTGCAACTCAACTAAGAGAAAAAATTAAGGAAGATGCAGAAAAGCAGTTTGAGCAACAAGGAGATCAACAATTATTAAATGCTGTACAAGAGTATTTAATAGAAAACACAAAATTCGATTTACCATCAGATTTCTTAAAGAAATGGTTAGCAACTGCTGGTGAAAAAGAATTAACAACAGAAGAGGCTGCTGCAGAATATGATAAATCTGAAAAAGCTTTAAGGTACCAATTGATTGAAGGAAAAATCATGAAGGATAATGATATCAGATTGGATTACAAAGAATTGGCAGATTATGCAAAAGGTTTCATTAGAACTCAAATGGCTCAATTTGGTAATATGAATCCAGAAGAAAAAGAATTGGATGAAATTGCTGGTAGAATTTTACAAAACAAAGAAGAAGCGCAAAAGTTACAAACTCAATTAATTAGTCAAAAATTATTGACTTTCTTTAAAGAGAATATCAACTTTAAAACAAAAGAAGTTTCTTATGAAGATTTTATAAAAGAGGTTTACAAATAAACTTAATTTATTGCATTACTGAGCATGTTTCAGATAAAATATATGAAAGCCTGAATTATAAAATTCAGGCTTTTTTAGTGATAGACATTAACAAAAAAGTAACAAATAGTTTTTATATCTTTACAAATCAAAATATTTTAAAAGAAGTTAGAAATGAATTACGGAAAAGAGTTCGAAAAATATGCTACAAAACATCAAGGAATAAGTAGTACAACTTACAATAAAGTTACCAGTAGTTTAACGCCATATATTATGGAAGAACGCCAAATGAACATTACTCAAATGGATGTTTTTTCGCGTTTAATGATGGATAGAATTATATTTTTAGGTACAGGCGTTAACGATCAAGTAGCAAATATTATTCAAGCACAATTATTGTTCTTAGAAAGTTTGGATGCTAATAAAGATATTTCAATTTACATCAATTCTCCTGGAGGAGGAGTTTATGCAGGTTTAGGAATTTACGATACCATGCAATTAATAAAACCAGATGTTGCCACAATTTGTACAGGAATGGCTGCTTCTATGGGAGCAGTTTTAATGTGTGCAGGTGCACATGGCAAACGTTCTGCATTGCCACATTCTAGAATTATGATTCACCAACCAATGAGTGGTACACAAGGTCAAGTTTCAGATATGGAAATTACTGTAAAGGAAACCATTAAATTAAGGGACGAATTGTATGCTATTATTGCTCAACATTCTGGACAACCACAAGACAAAGTGCATAAAGATTCTGATAGAGATTACTGGATGAAGGCAGATGAAGCAAAAGCTTATGGAATGATTGATGAAATTTTAGTAAGAAAATAAAATAATATTTAGTTTTTGGTTGATCGTTTTTGGCATTTTTTTAACCAATAACTACCAACTAATAACCAGAAACCAAATTAAATGGCGAAAGAAGAAAATTTAGAATGTTCGTTTTGTGGACGAAAAAAACCAGAAACAGACTTGCTTATTGCAGGTATGGATGCACATATTTGTGATAAATGTATAGAGCAAGCTCATGGAATTGTGCAAGAAGAAATTTCGGATTCAAAATCTTCTGGGCTTTCTAAAGAATTAATATTAAAAAAACCTCTAGAAATAAAGAGTTTTCTAGATCAATATATAATTGGTCAAAACGAAACAAAACGTGCAATGGCTGTTGCAGTCTATAATCATTACAAAAGATTATTACAAACAAAAGAAGACGATGATATAGAAATTGAAAAATCTAATATTATTTTAGTTGGAGAAACTGGTACAGGTAAAACATTGTTTGCTAGAACTATTGCAAAAATGCTTAATGTACCATTTTCTATTGTAGACGCTACAGTTTTAACCCAAGCAGGTTATGTAGGAGAAGATGTAGAAAGTATTTTAAGCAGACTTTTACAAGCTGCAGATTACGATGTAGATAAGGCACAAAGAGGTATTGTTTTTATTGATGAAATAGATAAAATTGCAAGAAAAGGAGATAATCCGTCAATTACCAGAGATGTTTCTGGTGAAGGGGTTCAACAAGCTTTGTTAAAACTTTTAGAAGGTACAGTTGTAAATGTGGCACCAAAAGGAGGAAGAAAGCATCCAGAGCAAAAATTTATTGAAGTAGATACAAAAGATATTCTATTTATTGCTGGAGGTGCATTTTCAGGAATAGATAGAATGATTAGTAAACGTTTAAATAGACAAGCTGTTGGTTTTAGTGCCTCTTTAGAAGGAGGTAAAATTAATGATGACAATCTATTGAAATACATCACTCCATTAGATTTAAAATCTTTTGGATTAATTCCAGAAATAATAGGTAGACTTCCAGTTTTAAGCTATTTAAATCCTTTAGATACCAAGGCTTTGAGAGCTATTTTAACAGAGCCAAAAAACTCGATAATTAAACAATATTCAAAATTGTTTAAAATGGACGATGTAGATTTTACAATAGAAGAAGAAGCTTTAAATTATGTTGTAGAAAAAGCAATTGAGTATAAATTAGGTGCAAGAGGTTTGCGCTCTTTATGTGAAGCAATTTTTACAGATGCCATGTTCGAATTACCAAGTTCTGACGAAAAAGAATTGAATGTAACCAAAGAATATGCTGAAGCAAAATTAACAAACACTACTTTAAAGAAATTAAGAGCAGCTTCTTAAGTTGCAATAAACAATAACATTAAACCTCGCTGATCTCTTTTTTAGTGAGGTTTTTAATTTTATAAAGATTACATTTATCAACATATTTTTATATTTGTTCTCTATTTTTATATATCCAAATAAATGATTTCTAGAAGTACCATAGACCGAGTTTTCGAATCTGCAAGAGTAGAAGAGGTTATTGGTGAGTTTGTTCAGCTCAAAAAAGCAGGAAGTAACTTTAAAGGATTAAGCCCTTTTACAGACGAAAAGTCACCATCATTTATGGTATCTCCAGTAAAACAAATCTGGAAAGATTTCTCTACAGGTAAGGGAGGTAATGCCATTTCTTTTTTAATGGAGCATGAGCATTTTTCATATCCTGAAGCTATAAAATGGTTAGCAAAAAAATACAATATTGAAATCGAAGAAACCGAACAAACTGATGAGCAGAAAGAGCAAACGAACGAACGTGAAAGTATGTTTTTGGTGTCGAATTTTGCCAAAGATTATTTTTATAATTTAATGCTGAATACAAATCAGGGAAAAGCAATAGGTTTAAGTTATTTTAAAGAACGTGGTTTTAGGGATGATATTATTAAGAAATTCGAATTAGGTTATTGTTTAGATGAGTGGGATAATTTTACCAAAGCAGCTTTAGAAAAGGGTTATAAATTAAAATATTTAGCTTCTACAGGACTCACAATTGTTAAAGAAAACAAACAGTTCGATCGTTTTAAGGGCAGAGTTATGTTTCCAATTCACTCTATGTCTGGACGTATTTTAGGTTTTGGAGGGAGAATTTTAACTGCTGATAAAAAAGCGGCTAAATATTTAAACTCACCAGAAAGTGATATTTATCATAAGAGTAAAATTCTCTATGGAATTTATCAAGCAAAAAAGGAAATTGCAAAACAAGATAATTGCTTTTTAGTAGAAGGTTATACAGATGTGATTTCGTTTCATCAATCTGGTATTGAGAATGTTGTAGCTTCTTCAGGCACAGCATTAACCTCAGATCAAATTCGATTGGTAAACAGATTAACAAAAAATATTACGGTTTTATTTGATGGAGATGCAGCAGGAATTAGAGCTTCTATTCGTGGAATCGATTTAATTTTAGAACAAGGAATGAACGTAAAAGTAGTTCAATTTCCAGATGGAGAAGATCCAGATAGTTTTGCAAAATCGCACTCAGATTCAGAACTAAAAGAATATCTAGAGAATGCTGCACAAGATTTTATCAACTTTAAAGTTTCACTTTTATTAAAAGATTCCAACAATGATCCTATAAAAAAAGCAGGAGTAATTAGAGATATTGTCTCGAGTATTTCAAAAATTCCAGATTCTATTCAACGTGAAGTTTATGTGCAAGAATGTTCTAGAGTTATGGAAATTTCAGAACGTGTTTTGTTTAGTGAATTGGCTCAATTATTAAAAAAAGAAGCTTCAGAACGTACTAAAAATAGGTCTTACAGTACCAATGTAGATCCCAATGAGCCACCTCCAGAATATTATCAAGAACAAGCTTCCATAGAAGTTGTTAAAGGAGGAACTATGTCATCTCAAACTATAAATCAATTATCAATTTTAGAAAAAGAAATTATCAAAATTTTAGTTCTTTATGGTAATGAAAATGTCGATTTTATTGAGGAAATTGTTAATGTAGATGAGGATGGAAAAGAAACTTTATCTGCAAGAAAGTTTCAAAATTCGGTATCCTCTGAAATTTATTTACAGTTGCAAGATGATGAAATTGAGTTTTCGAACACAACTTTTCAAGATATTTATACAGAAATGATTCATCAATTAAATCAATCTGAAAAATTGGAAATTAATAATTTTATTAATCATCAGAATTCTGAAATTTCGAACATCATTACTTCCATTTTAATGGATAAAGAAGACCCTAAAAAACAGTTAAGTAAATGGGAAAGTAAAAATATTTTTGTAACCTCAGAATTAGAGGTTTTGCCAAAAGCTGTAAATGACTCAATTTTTAATCTTCGAAGAATTCTAATTGATAAAAAAATCGAAGAATTAATGAGAGAAGTTAAAGAAGCCAAGACAGAAACTTTAGATTTAGAAATGATTAAAAGTTATACTAGCCTAAAAATGAGGTTATTTAAAAAGTTAAACAGAGTAGTTTAATTGTTAAAATATAATTTTTTTCCTTAAAGAATTGCTAAATTCAGAAAAATATAATTTTTTCGCTGCAGTGTTTGGCGAAATTATGCTCTTTTTATTATTTTTGTGTGCGAAGAAGAAAAAATATTATCATGAAAAGACTACTACAAATTTTAAAAATAATTCAGTTGTTTTTAAAACTACCTTTTGACATAGCTAATGGAGCGAAAAAAAGTGCTTCCATAAGAATCAAACAAATGATGATTTCTGCTAAGTTATTATAAAATAATAAGCAATCTATTTTAATTTTTTTGTACTCAAAATCCATAATAAAGTATCAGTTATACTTATTAACTTCCTCATAATTAATACTTCTTATTTAAAAAAAGGGGTTTTTCCTATTTTTTAAAATACAAGTTTTTAATACTTTGTTGTATATTTGTATTGTGAAAAGAAATTAATACTTAAATTATGAAAAGATTATTACAAATTTTAAAAATTGTACAACTATTTATTTTCTTGCCTTTCGAAATTGCTAAAGGTTCTAAATCAAAAGCTTATTTAAGAATTAAAAAGCTAATGATTTCTGCCAATTTACTTTAAGCTATCTGGAATTTCACAAACAGGAATTGGCAACATTTTATGTTGATTTATACTATTTAATCTAGTATAAACTTTAAACACTTCTTGCTTTCTACCAGAAAAATCATCAGTAGTTTTACTCTGATCTTGCATTTCCATAGCCCATTCAAGCTCATCATAAGAAGCGCCAATTTGGTCTTCATCTGTTCTGCTATCTCCAAATAAGCCATCTGTAGGTGCTGCTTTTTGGATAGAATTTGGCACACCTAAATAAGTCGCTAATTCGTATACTTCAGATTTCATTAAATCTGCAATTGGGCTTAGATCTACTCCTCCATCTCCATATTTTGTGTAAAAACCAACACCAAAATCTTCAACTTTATTTCCAGTTCCAGCAACTAATAGGCCATGAATTCCAGCTAAATAATACAAAGTTGTCATACGAATTCTTGCTCTAGTGTTTGCTAAAGATAAATCTACTTTATCTTTATTCTCTGTAATAGGAACTATACTTTTAAACTCCTCAAAAGTAGAAGTTAAATCTACTCGAATTTCAGAAACGTTTTCAAAACGTTTTTTTAATTGGTAAATATGCTCTTCTGCTCTAGAAACTTGACTTGCTGCCTGATGTATAGGCATTTCTACACACAAAGTTGGTAGGCCAGTTTTTGCACACAAGGTTGAGGTTAGTGCAGAATCTATTCCTCCAGAAACACCTACAACAAAACCATTTACCTTGGCATTTGTTGCATACTCTTTTAACCAATTGATAATATAATCTGCTACTTTTTCTGTATTCATTGATAAACTATTTTAGTATTTTTATCGTTCTTAATTTGAGTTACTAAAATACAAAAAATATGAGATTTCTTTTTGCAGGATTCATAGTTTTATACTGTTTTTTTTCTTGTTCTGATAAAAAGAATAATGAAAAAGAAATTTCTGAAATTCAAGTTGATTTTTCTGTAAAAAGATATGAGGTAGATTTTTATAATGCAACCTATGAAACTTTGCCAAAAGTGAAGCAAAAGTATCCTTATTTATTTCCTAACGAATTTACAGACAGTTTAGCATTTGCAAAAATTAATGACCAGCAAGAACAAGAATTATTTAGAGAAACACAGAAGATTTTTACTGATTTTTCATCAGAAGAAAATCAATTGAAATCACTATTTAAGCACGTAAAATATTACAACCCAGAATATACAGCACCTCATGTAATAACCTTATTAACAAACATAGATTATGAGAATAGAGTAATCTATGCAGATAGTTTATTACTTGTTTCTTTAGATGTTTATTTAGGTAAAAAGCATCCTTTTTATGCTGATTATCCTAATTACATCAAAGAAAATAATACCAAAGAACATTTAATAGTTGATGTTGCAAATACAATTATAGATGCACAAATAAAGCTACAAAGTAATAGAACTTTTGTGCAAAAGATGATTTTTGAAGGTAAAAAAATGTACGCATTAGATAGCTATTTGCCTTCTATTTCCGATAAAGAAAAGAGTGGTTTTAATCAAGATAAATTTAATTGGGCATTAGAGAATGAAGCACAAGTTTGGATGTATTTTATTGACAGAAAATTGCTGTTTAGCACAGACTCCAAGCTAAATCAAAGATTTTTGGAAAATGCGCCGTTTTCTAAATTTTATATGGAACAAGATAATTTATCGCCAGGTAAAATAGGTGTTTTTATAGGTTGGCAAATTGTGAAATCTTACATGAAACATAATACTGTATCTTTGCAAGAATTATTAAAAAAAGACGAAGAAGAAATCTTCCAAAAATCTAAATACAAACCTAAAAAGTAATGGCTGTTAGACACAATTCTGAAGTAAAATTTAAAATCGGTTTAGACGAAAATAAGGTTCCTGAAGAAATTTCTTGGACTGCTAAAGATGGTGGAATAAATAGTGAACCTTCTAAAGCTGTAATGATTTCTGTTTGGGATCATAAAAAGAAAGACACTTTACGTATGGATTTGTGGACAAAAGATATGCCAGTTGATGAGATGAAACAGTTCTATCATCAAACTTTAGTGTCTATGGCAGATACTTTTGAGAGAGCTACAGACGATGCTAAAATGGCAGAGACAATGCGTGATTTTTGCACGTATTTTGCAGAGAAATTAGAGTTAAAAAGTTAGTTTTAACTTTGCTTTATTTGATTGATAATAAAATTGTAATCTTCTGTATTATTCACAAAATCAATTTCAGAAACATCTATAATTACCGTGTTTAAATCTTGTTGGGTACTTATAAAATTTTTATATCCATCATGAATTTTTTGTAAATAATCGGGTTTTATATTTTGTTCATAAGCTCTTCCACGATTCTTTATGTTCTCTAAAAGACGATCAGTATTTTGATATAAATAAACATACAAATCTGGTTTTGTAATTTCTTTATACATTAAATCGAACATTTTTCTGTAGAGTAAATATTCATCCTTTTGTAAGGTGATTTGTGCAAAAATTAAAGATTTAAAAATATAATAATCAGAAACTACAAAGCTTTTAAATAAATCTAATTGGGCCAAATCATCAGATAATTGTTGGTATCTATCAGCTAAAAAACTCATTTCTAAAGGGAAAGCAAAGCGTTCTTCATCTTCATAAAATTTAGGCAAAAAAGGGTTGTCTGCAAAGCGTTCTAAAATTATTTTAGCATTAAACTCATCAGACATCATTTTTGCTAATGATGTTTTTCCTGCTCCAATATTTCCTTCTATTGCTATATAATTATATTTCTCATAAATAGGAATTGGTCTTTTTAATTGCTCATTCATCAATATAATTTCTGAAGTGTCAGAACAATTTTGTAAGCAAACAGAAAGCTGTTTTTTTGCAATAGGATGAAAAGTGTTGTTTGCAATTTCAACTAAAGGTACTAACACAAATTTACGTTCAAGCATTTTTTCATGAGGTACAATGAGTGTTTTAGAAAAAATAATTTCATCATCAAATAATAAAATATCTATATCAATATTTCTATCGGAATAAACATTAGAATCATTTCGTTTTCTGCCTAAATCTTTTTCAATACTTAAAAGAATCGTCATCAATTTTTCTGGTGGATGATAAGTGGTTACCTTTAAACAAATATTAAAAAAATCTTCACCATCAAAACCCCAAGAAGTTGTTTTATAAACGGAAGATATTTTTTGAATAGCCCCTGCTTTATCTGCAATTAAATTGATTGCATTTTGCAGGTTTTCCAATTTATTACCTTGATTGGTTCCTAGAGATAAATAAGTAATTCTTTGAATTTTCATATTAGAAACACAAAGAAAATAAAAGGAATCTAATTATTACTATTCTTTTATAAATTTAGTAGAAATAAATTTATGCTACTTTTTTTTGGAAACTAATTTTTAATAATCTTTTTTTTCCATTTGATATTGAATGCTTTTTACAACTGTATCACTTACAAAAATTAATTCTAAACATTCTTGTTGATTGTTAAATGCTCCAGGTTTGAAACCTAAATTGTAGTTCCATTTATCAGGAGAATTTTCCTTAATACTATCATCCCAACCATACCATTCACTTGTTCCTAAGGTTTCTTGGACTTGGGTTTTTGTTTTGCCTTTAAAAAAATTATACTCTACAATTTGGTTGCTCATTTCAAAACGTAGAGCAGGTTTTTCTTTCCAGGCAGTAGCATCAAAATACTTATCATGATGAAAACTACTAAAGATATTTAAAAGAGGATAAAATATGTAAAAATAAACAACAGGTGTTAAGACGATGCTTACTAAAAAGTTAAGCCATTTTCGTTTATCGATAGTTTTAACAAAGGACCATACTAAAATGAATACTAGTAATAAAAGAATAACGAAAAGCGGAGTTATGACCATTTATAATTATTTAAATTCCTTACAAAATTACTAAAAGCAAAACAATTCGATGATATTTATTCTTAATTATAGTTTGCATAATTCCATTCAATAAAAAAAGACTGTCTTTTCAGACAGCCTTATTTTTAAATATTTAGAGATTAAACATTAATCTTCTTTTCTTTCTCTAGGTTTTCTATCATCACGTCTGTTATCACGTCCACGATTATCTCTACTTCCACCTCTATTGTCACGTCCTCCAGATCGATTATCATCTCTTGGTGGTCTTTCTTTAAAACCTTCTGGTTTTGGTAAAATAGCTTTTCTAGATACTTTTTCTTTACGAGTTCTTGGATCTAAACCAAAATATTTTACATCTAAAATATCTCCCATTTTTACCACATCAGAAACATTGTCTGTGCGTTCCCAAGCTAATTCGCTTACATGCAATAAAACTTCATTTCCTGGAGCTTCTGTATATTCTACAACTGCACCAAAATCTAACATTTTAATTACTTTTACCTCGTAAACACTACCAACTTCTGGTTTAAAAAGCATCGATTCAATTCTAGCAATTACAGCTTCTATTCCTTCTGGTTTTGTGCCTAAAATTTCAATGATTCCTTCCTCAGTTATTGGGTCTTCTGTAATTACAATCGTAGTTTTAGTTTCTTTCTGTAATTCTTGGATATGTTTTCCTCCAGGACCAATAAATGCACCAATCATATCATTAGGAATACGTCTTGTAATCATTTTAGGAGCATGTGCTTTTACATCTGCATTTGGTGCAGCAATTGTATCTGTTAATTTCTCTAAAATGTGTAAACGACCATCTCTTGCTTGCTTTAAAGCATTTACTAAAATCTCGTAACTTAATCCTTTGATTTTAATATCCATTTGACAAGCTGTAATACCATCAGCTGTTCCTGTAACTTTAAAATCCATATCACCTAAATGATCTTCATCACCTAAAATATCAGATAATACTGCATAACGATCGCCATCAGAAATTAATCCCATTGCAATTCCAGATACTGGTCTTTTCATTTCTACACCAGCATCCATAAGTGCCATTGTACCAGCACAAACTGTTGCCATTGAAGATGAACCGTTAGATTCTAATACTTCAGAAACTACACGAACAGTATAAGGACAATTTTCAGAAATCATTCCTTTTAATGCACGTTGTGCTAAATTTCCGTGACCAACTTCACGACGAGAAGTACCTCTTAACGGGCGTGCTTCACCTGTACAAAAAGGAGGGAAGTTATAGTGTAAATAAAATGTTTCTTCTCCTTCGAAGGATGGCATATCTATTTTATTAGCATCTCTAGATGTTCCTAAAGTAACTGTTGCTAAGGCTTGAGTTTCACCTCTAGTAAAAATAGCAGAACCATGTGTTGATGGTAAGTAATCTGTTTCACACCAAATTGGTCTAATTTCATCAGTTTTTCTACCATCTAATCGTAAACCTTCACTTAATGTTAATTCACGAACAGCTTCTTTTTCAGCTTTCCTGTAATAACCTCCAACAAGATGACCAAATTCCGTCATTTCTTCTTCACTAAAAGAAGCTTTAACTTCTTCTTTTATTTCAGCAAAAGCATTAGTACGTTCTACTTTAGATGTTCCTTGTTTTGCTATTGCATAACA
>NZ_JBASWY010000027.1:0-92456 GCF_049276715.1 Polaribacter sp. | reverse complement strand
GGTTTAACAGGTGCGTTTTCTATTGAAATTGATGAAAGCGTTGAACATGATAGCAAATTTTATGAAAATAAAGATTATGAATTCGACTATAATTCTACAGAAATTTCAGTAGAAGAATACAAAAGACCCAAGTTTGAAACCGAATTTAAACCGATTACAGAAAGTTATAAAATTAACGATTCTGTTACCATAAAAGGTTTTGCAAAAGCTTTTTCTGGCGCAAATATTACAGATGCAAAAGTGGTTTATAGAGTTCATAGAAAAGTACAATACCCCAATTGGTATTATTGGCGCAGACTAAATTACAGTTCAGAATCGCAAGAAATTACAGATGGTGAAAACGTTACAAATGAGAAAGGCGAATTTGAAATTACGTTTAAAGCAATGCCAGATGAAAGCGTTTCTAAAGAAAGTTTGCCCATTTTTAATTACGAAATTACTGCAGATGTTACAGACATCAATGGCGAAACTAGAAGTGCTACAACAATTGTAAAAGTTGGCTATCATTCTTTAATTGCGACTATTTCTATGGATGAGAATATTGATAAAAACACCAAAGAAACCATCATTAAAATTGATACAAAAAACCTAAATGATGAGTTTGTTGCTGCAAAAGGAACTCTTACAATTTACAAGTTAAAAGCGCCAAAAAACCCTTTAAGAAAAAGACCTTGGCAAGCTCCAGATTATCAAGATATTTCAGAAAATACATTTCGAACTTTATTTCCAAACGACCCATATTCAAATGATGAAACTGATGCTAAAAATTGGGAAAAAGGCGAACTTGTTTTCACCAAAAAGTTTGATACAGAAACTTGGAAAGAACTCAAATTAGACAACACACAAAAATGGCTTTCAGGAAAATATATTGTTATTTTAGAAAGCGAAGATAAATTTGGGCAAGAAGTTAAAGACGAAAAAAGAATTACATTATTTTCATCAAAAGAGAATAAAGTTGCAGACAATCAGGTATTTACCATTAACACCAACAAAACATTTTACAACATAGGTGATAATGTTGAATTACAAATTGGTTCTGCTTCTAAAAATATAACTGTTGTTGTACAAATTGAAAAGAATTATAAAATAGTTGATACAAAACTCATTAAACTTAACAACCAAACAAAAACTATCAAAATACCGGTTACTAAAAATGATGTTGGTGGTTTTGCTATAAAATATCACTATGTAAATTACAACGATTTTGAAAGTGGAAACTTGCTGATTAACGTGCCACAACAACAAGAAAATAACATCGAAATTGTTACCAATATTTTTAGAGACAAATTACAACCTGGGCAAGATGAAACTTGGAGTTTTACAATTAAAAATGATAAAAACGATGCAATTGCTGCAGAAGTTTTGGCTTCTATGTACGATGCTTCTTTAGATGAATTTAAAGCACACTATTGGCAATTTAATCCTGTTTCACCAAAACAAAACTACTCTTCTTACAACGTTAGTAACGCTTATAAAAGTTTTAAAAATACCAGTTTTAATATTAGAAATAACCAGAGAAACTATTATGGTTTTCCTAGAATTACCAACGATTCTTACAACTGGTTTGGTTTTAGTTTGAATAGTAATAATTGGTTGAATCAACAATATTTAAGAGAAACTAAAAATAAAATTGAAAGCACAAGAACAGATTTTGAAGGAACAGTTACAGGAACAGTTTCTGATGAAAATGGAGAGCCTTTACCAGGAGTAAATGTTCAAATTAAAGGAACAACTTTTGGAACAAAAACCGACTTTGATGGAAATTATACTATCAAAATTAAAAAAGGAGATGTTTTAGTTTTCACATATTTAGGATTTAAAACAAAAGAAATTTTAGTTGATAAACAAACTATGATTGATATTAGTCTAGATGCTGATGAAAATGCTTTAGAGGAAATTGTAGTTATGGGCTATGGAACTTTAACTAAAGAAAAAAATATAGTTTCTGGTCTTTCTGGCAAAGTTGCAGGTATAGAAGTACAAGATGGTGAAATCCCACTAAGTTTAGTAAATTTAAAAGAAGTTAAAATAAGAGGTTATGGAAGTTATTCAGAAGATAATCAACCTTTGTATGTTATTGATGGAAAAATAATTTCTGCTGAAGAAATGAAAAGTTTAAATCCTGATGCTTTTTCTAATTTATCAGTTTTAAAAAATGCAGAAGCAACAGCAATTTATGGTTCGAAAGGTGCAAATGGAGTTGTAATTATAACAACAAAAGCAGGTCAAGAAAAAATAGATAAAGAATTATTAAAAGTAGAAGCTAGAGAAAATTTCAAAGAAACTGCATTCTTTTTTCCTCAATTAAAAACCGATGAAACTGGAAAAATAAGTTTTTCTTTTACAATGCCAGAAGCTCTTACAAGATGGAAATTGCAATTGTTAGCACATACCAAAACTTTAAAATCAGCAACAAAAACATTACAAACTGTTACTCAGAAAGAATTAATGGTCGTTCCAAACGCTCCAAGATTTTTAAGAGAAAAAGACACCATTTCATTCAGCGCAAAAATTACCAACTTAACTAACAATCAATTGAGTGGTTTTGCAAAATTGATTTTAACAGACGCTATTTCTGGAAAAGAAATTACACAAAAATTATTAAGCAAGAGTGGTTCTCTCCCTTTGGGAGAGATTTCAGGCACTGACAGAGTGGGCTTTTCTGTTGCAAAAAATGGAAACACCAACGTTTCTTGGAATTTGGCAATTCCACAAAACTTGCAAGCTGTGCAATATAAAATTGTGGTAAAAGCTGGTGATTTTTCTGATGGAGAGCAAAATGTATTGCCTGTTTTAACCAACAGAATGTTGGTGACAGAAACACTTTCGATGTTTGTGAAATCTAATGAAACTAAAACTTTTACGTTAGATAAATTAAAAAACACAACCTCATCAACATTAAAAAATCATCAATTAACGTTGGAAATGACGTCCAATCCTGTTTGGTATGCAGTGCAAGCTTTGCCATATTTAATGGAATATCCTTATGAATGTGCAGAACAAACTTTCTCTAGATATTATGCAAACACTTTGGCGAGTTTTGTGGCGAATTCTGATCCTAAAATTCAAGAAGTTTTTAATGCTTGGAAAAATTCTGATGCACTTTTATCGAACTTAGAAAAAAATCAAGAATTAAAATCATTGATAATTCAAGAAACGCCTTGGTTAAGAGATGCACAATCTGAAACCGAACAAAAAAAGAGAATTGCGTTGTTGTTCGATTTGAATAAAATGAAAAACGAGCAAGAGAAAACCATCAATAAACTGAAAGATATTCAGATGAGTTCTGGAGGATTTCCTTGGTTTAAAGGTGGTAGATATGAAAGTACTTTTATCACGCAACATATTGCAACAGGTTTTGGGCATTTGCAAAAATTAGGAGTTACCAATTTTGATGAAGAAACAAAAAGTATGATTAAAAAATCTGTATTGTTTTTAGACAAAGAATTTTTAAATCAATATGAAAAATTGCTCGAAAATGCTCGAAAAATTAAAGAAGAATCAAAATCTAAAAAAGAAGGCGAAAAGAAATATGAAGAATATTTATCTAAAAATAATTTAGGCTATTTTACCATTCAGTATTTGTACATGCGAAGTTTTTATGATGCTATTTCTTTGAATGATAAAACAAAATCTGCTGTTGATTATTATCAAAATCAAACTAAAAAATACTGGAACGAATATAATTTATATGCGAAAGGACAAATAGCTTTATCACTTTTTAGAAATGATGAAAAAGCGACTGCAAACAAGATTTTAAAATCATTAAAAGAAAATTCCATTACTTCAGATGAATTAGGCATGTATTGGAAAGAAAATACTGCTGGTTATTTTTATTATCAAGCTCCTGTAGAAACCCAAGCTTTGATGATTGAAGTTTTTTCTGAAATAGAAAATAATGTAAAAACGATAGATAATTTAAAAATATGGTTGTTAAAAAACAAGCAAACCAATAGTTGGAAAACGACTAAAGCAACTACAGAAGCTGTGTATGCTTTGTTATTAAATGGCAGTGATTGGATTTCAATTGATGAAACTGTTGCTGTAAAAGTTGGAAATCAAGAAATAAATCCATCAAAAATGCAAGATATAAAAGTGGAAGCTGGAACTGGTTATTTTAAAACGTCTTGGAATGAAAATGAAATAACTCCAGAAATGGCAACAGTTACCATCAACAAAAAAGAAAACGGAATTGCTTGGGGAGGTTTGTATTGGCAATATTTTGAGGATTTAGACAAAATTACATCTGCAGAAACTCCTTTAAAATTGAATAAAAAATTATTCTTAAAAGTAAATTCGGATACTGGGAAAGAGTTAAAAGAAATCAACAAAAACACCAACTTAAAAGTAGGTGATTTAATGACGGTTAGAATCGAATTACGTTCAGATAGAGATATGGAATTTATCCATTTAAAAGACATGAGAGCTTCTGGATTTGAGCCAATTAATGTTTTATCTACTTACAAATGGCAAGATAATTTAGGTTATTATGAAAGTACAAAAGACGCAGCAACCAACTTCTTTTTTGATAGAATTCCAAAAGGAGTGTACGTTTTTGAATATGATGTTCGTGTAAATAACGCTGGGAATTTTAGCAACGGAATTTCTACCATACAAAGCATGTATGCTCCAGAATTTAGTAGTCATTCAGAAGGTATTCGTTTAAAAATTGAAAAATAAAAATTTGTCATCTGTGCTAATAAACTATTTGAATGAGTTAATTTAAACTAAATAATAGCTATACATTTGTGTCAAATTAAATTAAAATTAAAATTAACAATCATGAAAAAAATACTTTTAACATTCGGTTTAGTATTAGCAGCATTTACTATAAATGCACAAGGAATTTCTAAAAATGCGATCGGTTTGCGTTTTGGAGGTGGAAATGGTTTAGGTGGAGAAATCTCTTATCAAAGAGCTTTAGGTAGCAACAACAGATTAGAAGTAGATTTAGGTTTGGCAAATGAATTTAATAATTTTAAGGCTACAGGTTTGTATCAATGGGTTTGGACTTTAGAACAACAATTTAATTGGTATGCTGGTTTTGGTGGTGGAATTCTTTCTGCTGGTGAAACAGGAATTTATGGAGCTGGAGTTGTAGGTATTGAATATAATTTTGATGCGCCTGTTTTAGTTTCTATAGACTATAGACCAGAAATAGGAATTTCAGGTGGATTGAAAGGTGTAAGTTCTAATGTTGCTTTGGCAGTTAGATATCAGTTTTAGAAAAGCCTGACAAAAAAAAACATTAAGACCTTTTATGTTTTTTTTGAAACCTAAAGGGTCTTGTTTTTTATTTTATTAAAAATAACTAGTTTTATAAATTAATATAATTATCAAATAACTCATCTATTTTCTCATCTGTTGATATATTGTAGAGTCTTTTTAGGTTGTCTCTCCAATCAATAAGAGTTTTTGAGCTTTTTAAAGCATTCTCTATTTGTTCTAAGTTAAAGCCAGTTACTCTATCCATAGGACGAACTCTTCTTGTTAACCAATTGACAGAATTTCTAGGAGAATCATAAACTACTCTTTGATTAATATTATCAATTAAATCTACTACTAAAGGTGTGTACTCACCTTCCAAATGGTTTTTTATCACCTGAAAATCTGCAAAGTAATTCCAATCATAAATATCAGAACCATATTCATAATTTGTAAATACGTAGGCAACACCTAAAGCCCAACTTTCTACAACAATATCATCTGCTAATAGATATGTTGTCCTATTCAAATCCCAATGAGAACAATGAGCCAACTCATGAATAGTAGTGTTATATATTTCTTTTGAATCTAAATTACCACTTGTAGTTGAGCCATCGTTATTAATTAAAAGTTGACTATTGTAGATTATTATTTCAGGAAAATTAACAAATCTGCGTTGTACTTTATGGAAAGCTCTTCCAGACTCATCTTTAACACCTATTTTTACTTTTCTTTTCCAACGCGAATTTTTAGGAGGTGTTTTAACACCATGATTATTATTATACCAATACATATAAGCTGCTCTATGAACATGAGCATAAGTCCAGTTTAATCCGCTTTTTTTTATATATAAGTTCCATTTTTTTTCATCGTAATTGGGTCCATTATAATATGCCTGACCCCAATTACCACTTCTTATATCAAAGTCTTCTCTTTCCCATTTTATACTATAATTTACAGAGCCTTTAAAATCGTGATTAATAAAAAAGTATCCGTTTTCGTCTGTTAAATCAGATTTTACAGTAAACCAACTTCTAGCTCTAGCTTTACAACCCACAACAGGAATCCAATCTAAAAAATCATCATAAACTTTTATAGTACCATTTGGTTTCCATGTTGTTTTGCTAGCATTACTATTTGATTTTAACACAGATTTTTCGTTGTTTTTATAGTTTCCTGTATGTTTTAATGCTTCAATTTCAAGTTCATCTAAAAAAGCCCAAACCTCGGTATTTTTTAAATTTGTTGACTCTTTAATTGATTCAGGTAAAAATAATTCTTCTAATATTTCATACTCTAAATTTGGGAAAATAAAATCTCTTTTTACTGCAGCATATTGCCATGTTATTTCTGTATTAGGCAATTTTGGATCATGATAATAAGTTCCTTCCCCTACAATTATATAATCTAAAGGAAAATCGAACAATTCTAAAGATGCATTGTCTAGTAAAACTTGAAATTCTTCTTGTGTTTTTGGTAAAAAACGAACATATAAATGTGTAGTTTTAATTGTTGATTCTATTATTTGAGATGATTTTATTTGAAATTTTTCCATTATATTTTGATAAGCTTTACGCATATTTTTAACGCTATAAGGATTCTCTAACTTTTCACCTAACCGAATCAAATTTCCTTGGAATTGATTTTCTTGAGTTACAGTAGCTAAATCTGTAATAAAATCTTCTTTTTGACAACTTGTACTTGCAATAATTAATATTGTTAATAATGTAATATTTAAGGTTTTCATATTAAAAAATTTATATTTTTTTAAAAAAATTCTTTATAACTATTTAAAAGTATTAAAAACCACTACCTGGAGCTTCAGGTGAAGCAGCTTGTGATTGTTGGGGGTTTAAAATTAAATAAGTTCCTAATGCTGATAAAGCTGCATATTTACCATAGTTTTTTATTTTTTTGATAGCTTGTTTACGAGTAATATTCTGTATTTTATTTTGATCTTTCATAATGTGTTATGTTTTTAAATTCTAGTTATTATTCTAAAATTATTTTTTTATTCAACTTGCCAACTTCGTTTTCTAACTGAACTATATAAACTCCAGTTGCTAATTTAGGTAGAGAAATATCGTGAACACCATTAGAAGTAAACGAAGTAGTTAATACTTGCTTGCCAAGCATATTAAATAGTTTTACAGTTGATTTCTCCTGAGATAAACCAACAATTCTTAAATTAGAGTTATTAGTTTTATAAATACTAATCCCATCCATATTTACATCGCCAACACTTAAAACACTCGATTTAGTATGCAAGTAAAAGCGATCAATTCCATTTAGACTTTCGGATAAAATAACCTTATAATTACTGTTTGACTCATCTAATCTTGTAAATGTATTTGTTTTTTTATCTTCTAAAAACACTTTAATATCTGATGGTAAGCTTGATGCTTCCACTGAAAAATTAATTTCTTTTCCAGAAGTAGCATTTACACCAATTGGAATAATCATATTCTCATAATTATCTTTTGGCAGTGATTGTAACATAAAATCTACACCTTCACTATTACTTACCAAATGTGAATACACACTAAAGTTTGTTGAAGTACCTGTAAAAGTACCAGCATCAAAACCTGGATCTAAACCTGTTGTAGAATTCTCTTCGTATCTAATTTCTGTAGATTGTATGTTAGTTCCATCAGTAACAGAAAGCGTAATTTTTGGTGTACTACTTTTATAAAAAGTAACGCCTGTTTGATGACTTTGTAAACTTTCTGCAATGGTAAAATTATCGGCATTAGAATTCGCTGCATTCACAAAAAAGCCTTGTCCTGGGTGTATATAATAAGATCCTGCAATTGGTTTATATCCTCCAACACCTGCATTTAAAGTAGTGTCCCAAACATATACAAATTCATGTGTGTCTGTTAAATTAGTTGTATTTGCTGCTATTAATTCACTTGCTCTAATATAAGATGGATAAGGGTTACCAACTAAATTCCATCTGTTTTCATCTGCTGTCTCAGGGTTTCCAACAGCAATAGTTAAATTAACATCCGCATTTGGAAATTCTCCACTAAAGCTTACTGTTCCACTTGTTGCTCTTTTTAAGCTATAACCTTGCCCCTGATTAAATTCAACTTCTGAGCTTCCAGTTTGAAAATAATTCCAGTTACTCGTTGCAATTATACTGTTATTATAAACACCTATTCCTCTATTATTACCTACCCCAGAATCTATAAAATTATTATTTAACCAAGTATCATTACTAAATTCTGATTTTACAGGAACAGAGATTAAATGCCATTTATTATCTAGACTAATCATATGATATGTAAAAAGACCATCTACATCTCCAATATTATCTGTTCCTTTTACAATTATTGAGCTTCCTGAAACTAGCACTATATCACCTGCATTTCCATTATCAATATTTCCTTCTACATCAAAAGATGAAAAGCCCCCTATATAAATTGTTGTATTATCTCCAAAAGTTAAATTGTTCACACTAGCTGCAGAATTAACAAGAATAAACCCTGCATCATCTGGAATTGTTGCATTTATAGTTGAATCTGGTACACAAAAATCCCAATTGGTAGCAATATTCCAATTGTCATTTGTTGCTCCAGTCCAAGTTACTTCAGTTATTTTTCCACCATCTGTAATAATCCAACTATTAGATGCAATCATATTTGCTTTTGCATCTACTGCAGCTTGAGAACAATATCTTGAGTCGCCTCCACTAAAAGTAACACTGCTTCTTAAATTTTGCGCATTCCAACCAACTAATAAGGCTTCATAATTTTCTACTGATAAAGTAACCCCATTAAACATTTCATTTGAATTTTGTAGATTTTGAACATTCCAATTCCCTAAGTTTTGATCAAAATTGGTTGCATTTTTAAACATATATACCATCTCTGTTACCAAAGACACATCCCAACTACTAATATTTTGATTAAATGCTGTTGCGCTTTCAAACATAGAAGTTGTATCTGTTACTAAAGACATACTCCAATTACTAATGTTCTGATTAAATGATGTTGCATTTTGAAACATATATCCTGTATTCGTAACTAATAATAAATTCCAATTACCAATATCTTGATTAAATGATAATGCTCCTGAAAACATATGTCCCATATTTGTAACAGAAGAGACATCCCAGTTATTAATATTTTGATTAAATGATGATGCCCCTGAAAACATACTGTTCATATTTGTTACATTAGATACATCCCAACTGCCAATATTTTGATTAAATGATGATGCCCCTGAGAACATACTATTCATATTTGTTACTGAAGAAACATCCCAAGTTCCAATATTTTGATTAAATGATGATGCATTATTAAACATACCTAGCATATTTGTTACTTTACTTACATTCCAATTGCTAATACTTTGATTAAATGCACTTGCAGCGTCAAAAGTGACTAGCATATTAATTACTGAAGAAACATCCCAACTTCCTATATTTTGATTAAAACTTGTTGCACCTTGAAACATCGATTCTATAGTTTCTACAGAAGAAACATTCCAGCTACCTATATTTTGATTAAAATTTTCTGCGTTTATAAACATAGCACCCATGTTTGTAACTTTTGCCACATCCCAATTATTAATGTTTTGATTGAATGTTGATGCTTCACTAAACATACCATACATTGATGTTACGCTGGATACATTCCAACTACCAATATTTTGATTGAATAAAGTAGCTCCATTAAACATACTATCCATATTAACTGCACTTGAAACATCCCAGCTTCCAATATCTTTATTAAAATTTTCTGCAAGATCAAACATATGACTCATACCTGTTACTTTAGAAACATTCCAATTTCCAATATCTTGATTGAAAGAAGATGCTCCACTAAACATTGCTATCATGTTTGTTACATTGGATACATCCCAACCACCAATATTTTGATTAAAATTAGAAGCTCCACTAAACATAGAATACATAGAAGTAACAGAGGAAACATCCCAATTATTAATGTTCACATTAAAATTGGAAGCACCTTCAAACAAGTATTCCATATCTGAAATGGTTGAAGTATTCCAAGAATTCCAATCTGTACCTGTTGCTAAACCAACATTATTACAGAATTGAAACATTTTGTGCATGCTTGTTGCTTTAGATAAATTTGGTACATCTGTTGCATTAACTGCTAAATTAGAACAACCAGTAAATGCGCTTTCCATAGAAGTCCAATAGTTAGAACCCCATTGTTCAATAGAAAGTATCTTATTTTTGTCTCCCTCGTTATTAAAATATATTCTTGGAAAAGCTCCTCTTATTGCAACTGTATAAGTACCTACAGCTCCATAATCGTGGGTAATGTTTCCTGTAACTCCTAAATCATCAAACGTACCATCGTTATTCCAATCTACATCATAATTATAACCATTACCTGTTGTAGGAATTGTAATTGATATATTAGAAGAAGTCCCTGTATTATCGGTTTTCCATGTAGTTATAAAATAATCTGTAGATGAACAACCTACTCCACCATCTGAAATCGTCCAATTATTAGATGCAATCATATTTGCTCTTGCATCTGTTGCTGCTTGAGAACAATAATTGGCATTCCCTCCATGAAAAGAAACATTATTTTGTAAACTGAGTGCATTCCAAGCAATTAATACAGCTTCATAATTTGCAGTCGATAAAGAAGTATCAACAAAAAGATTAAACATACTAGTTACTAAAGACACATCCCAATCACTTAAATTTTGATTAAAAGCAGAGGCATTTTCAAACATTGAGTACATATTAGTAACTTTAGTTACATCCCAATTACCTATTTTTTGATTAAAAGAAGAGGCTCCAAAAAACATCCCAGCCATATTCGTTACTTCAGAAGTAACCCAACCTGAAATATCTTGGTTAAAAGCAGATGCAGTATTAAACGTATTGTTCATATCTTCTACTTTTGAGACATTCCAATTACTAATATTTCCGTTAAAAGAGGTAGCATTTTCAAAAGTTCTAAATAATGATGTAACTTTAGATACATCCCAACTGTCTAAATTTTTATTAAATGAAGAAGCTCCAAAAAAAGTTTGTGCTAAACTTGTTATTGTACTAGTATCCCATGAGTTCCAGTTTGTAGCTGAACCATTTCCTAAATTGGTACAATCTTTAAACATACTTGTTAAATTGGTTACACCCGATAAATCTGGTATATCTGTTGCGTTGTTTACTAAATTAGAACATCCATCAAAAGCATTAGACATATTTGTCCAAGCTATTGAAGTTCCCCAATTTTCAATTGATAAAATTTTATCTTTATCTGCATTATTATTAAAGTAAATTCTTGGAAAATCGCCTTTTATACTTATGGTGTATGTCCCTACAGCTCCGAAATTGTGAGTTATATCTCCTGTCACTCCTAAATCGTCAAACGTACCATCATTATCCCAATCTACATCATAATTATAACCAGTGCCACTAGTAGGTATTGTTATAGTGGTATTTGAAGAAGAAGCATTTTCATTAGTTTTCCAAGTAGTTGTAAAATAATTAGAAGAACAATCTACACCTCCATCAATAAATGTCCAACCTTTTGTTGATATTATATTTGCTCTTGCATCTACAGCAGCTTGAGAACAATAGTTTGCAAGATTTGAATTAAAAGTTAAACCATTTTGTAAATTTAGGGCACTCCAATTTATTAATAAAGCGTCGTAATTTTCTTGAGATATTGGTGCATTTAAAAATAAATTTGTCATATCTGTAACAGCAGAAACATCCCAACTACTGATATCTTGATTAAATCTTAAAGAATCATTAAACATTGAGTTCATATTAGTTACAGCAGATACATCCCAATTACCAATTGGTTGATTAAAAAACTCACTAAAAGAAAACATTTCACTCATATTGGTTACTGTAGAAACATTCCAATTACTTAAAGGTTGATTAAAACTATTAGTCCATTTAAACATGGCATTCATATTTTCTACAGAAGATACATTCCAATTATTAATATCTTGGTTAAAAGTTAATGATCCACTAAACATAGAACTCATATCTACTACAGAAGAAACATCCCAATTTTCTAAAGGTTGATTAAAATCATCATTAATAAAAAACATTTCACTCATATTAGTTACAGAGGAGACGTCCCATTTTCCAATAGGTTGGTTAAATTTATAGGCATAAGAAAACATAGCACTCATATTTTCTACGGAAGAAACATCCCAATTACTTATGTTTTGATTGAAAAATGTAGCAGACTCAAACATAGAACTCATATTTGTTACAGAGGAAACATTCCAATTCCCAATAGTAAACTCAAATCCAGAATTTTCTCTAAACATAGAACTCATATCTATAATTGTTGAGGTATCCCAAGCACTAAATTGAGTATTTTGTGCTTCAAATGTTCCAAAATCTACTTGAGATTCATTACCAATATTATAACATTCACGAAACATATTTTTAGTACTTGTCACTCCATATAAATTAGGTGTATCAATTAAAGGTAAATCTCTTAAAGAAGTACAACCATAAAAAGCACCTTCCATAGAAGTCCAATTTATAGAAGATCCCCATTCTAAAATTGACTTTATTTTAGCTTTATCACCACTATTATTAAAATAAATTCTAGGAAATATTCCAGAAATGGTTACTGTGTAGTCCCCAGCTACTGTAAAAGTATGGGTTGCATTTCCAGTCTGTCCTGTATCAGAATTTCCATCACCCCAATCTACTGTATAATTGTATCCTGAGCCAATTGTTGGTATTGTTATAGATTCATTTGGTGAAGTTGTACGCCAAACAGATCTAAAGTTTTGTGCTATACAATTGGTTATTACAAATAAAGCAACTAACAATAATGTCTTCCTTACAATTTTGTGAATTTCTGTTTTCATCAGCTTTCTTTTTTAGTTTTTTATACATTCAAAAATAGAAGGTGTTTTTAAATTGAGACATAGCAACATTCGTATGTTTTTATTAATCAATAGATTGTAACTTTACAATTGATTCTATAACTAGAAAAAAAAGATTATTTTAGTTGAAAAATTCTACCAAATGAAAAAGACAATTACTTTCTTATTGTTTTACATTACAATAATTACAGTCTCTCAAACTAAAAACATTGATACAGATTCTTTAGAAATTGAAAACTTAATTAGCAAATCTGTTGCTTTAAGAGGCCAGTTTAAATTAGATTCTAGTCTCATTTATTCATCAAAAGCAATAACTATTGCTAGAGATAAAAAAAATACTGCTTTGTTAGGTAGAGCTTTAATGAGAGAAGGAATTACCTATTACAAAAAAACAGATTATACAGCTGCTTTTGGAAAATACAATGAAGCTATTGAGTGTTTTGAAAAAGTAAAAGACACCTCTAGCATTGCTTCTACTTATGCTAATTTGGGTTCTTTACACTCACAACAAAACAAACACAAAGAAGCTTTGACTTATTTTTTTAAGGCCATTGATTTGTATAAAGTTTTAGATGCTCCTAAAAGAGAAATTATTTCTTTATTTAATATTTCTTTAATTACTTTTCGTCAGAAATTATATGATAAAAGTGCAGAGTATTGTTTTAAAATTCAAGCTATTATCAAACAAAATAATTTAGGAGATTATTTAAACACAAACATAGAAAATCAGCTTGGAAATATTTATTATACCAAAGGCGATTTAGAAAAGGCTTCTTATCATTTTGATAGAACTTTAAAATTTTCAAAAGAAAAAAAGGATATTAGAAGACAAGTACTTTCTTTGGTGAATTTAGGTGCAATTTATTTGGATACAAATCAATTAAAAAAAGCAGAAAAATCTTACCAAGAAGCATTAATTATTATGAATTCTATTGATGCTGTTTTAGCAGAAAAAGCAGTAGTTTATATTGGCTTGGGTGATACGTATTACAAACAAAAACAATTTACCAAAGCTATTTTGTATGCTAATAAAGGTTTAGCACAAGCCACAGAGCAAAAACAAACAGAGTTTGAAAGAGATGCTCACAAAGTGTTATCAAAAATTTATGCTGCTTCTAATAATTATAAAAATGCATTTTCTCATCAATCAGATTTTAAAATTTTAGCTGATAGTTTATCAAATTTAACCTCATTAGAATTGGTAAAAGACATAGAAACTAAATATGAAACAGAACAGAAAGAAAATAAAATATTACTTTTAGAAAATGAAAGTCAGCAAAAAGAAATTGAACTCCAAAAATCAAGTTTTAATACCAAATTAAGTTTAATTGGTTTGCTATTAGTTGTACTTTTTGGAGCATTTTTTATGCACAGAAGAAAAAAGCAACAAGAGTTAAAATTATTGACCACAGAAATAAAAAGTACAGAAAACGAAAAAAGGAGAATTGGTAGAGAATTGCATGATGGCATTGCTAGCAACTTGATAAAATTGGCTCATAATACTGAAAGTAAAAACATGGAATTATCGCATCAATTGTTAGATTCTTATAATGAAATCAGAAATTTATCTCATCAACTAAACAACACTTCTACAGAAGGTGAAATGTTTATGAACAGGTTACTTGATATTTTTCCTGAAGAAACTGAAACTAAAAAATATAAGCAAACAATATCACCTATAAGTTTATCTTTAAAAGAACCATACAGCACACATGTTTTTAGAATAGTTCAAGAGTTAATTACCAACAATCTAAAGCATTCAAAAGCCACTGAAACTAGCTTAAATATTGAATTAGAAAACACTAATTTAGTGGTAAATTATTCTGATAATGGTATAGGATCTAATCACAAAACTACTGGAAATGGGCTTAAAAATATTGCTGATAGAATTCTTTTAATGAATGGAAATTTTGAGGTTGATACAGCAGAAAACAATGGCTATTCCATCAACATAAACATACCCTATACCTCTTAATTATGAATATTTTAATTATTGATGATCATACAATTATTGAAGAGGGTTTAAAACACCGAATTTTAAAAGTAGTACCAGATGCTACATTTTACTTTACAAATAATTTAAGAAATACACTATCCATTGTCAACAGTAAAAGCATGGATTTAATTTTTTGTGATTTAGAATTTAAAGATGAAACATTTGATGGTTTTGACATCTGTTTAGAAATACTAAAACTAAAACCTACTTCTAAACTTATTGCGCATACAAATTACAACTCATACAGAGTAATGAAAAAAGTGCAAGAAAGTGGTTTTATGAGTTTTTTGTATAAAGGTAGTAGCTATCAAGATTTTTTTGATACTATTTACAACGTTGTAAACCATGGTAAATATGAATCTGAATCCATGAAAAACTTATTAAAAAAAAGAAACTCTTATTTACGAAATATTTTTACAGATTCTTTATATGGTATATCAGATTTAAGTAAACGTGAGTTAGAGTTAACTATTTTATTAAAAGACACTACTGACAGAAATATATTGGCAAAAAAAATGGGAAATACACCATCTACTATAGATTCATATTTGCAACATGTTGTTACAAAATTGAATTTAAAAAACAGACAGGATGTGGCTCTTTTTAGTTTAGAATTTCAAGATGAGTTGCTAAAATATCAGCATGAAAACAGTTAATTGTTACTATTTATTTCTGGTGGATATTTTGCCAATATTTTAGGAATAATATTTTTAAAATGTAGTACTTTTTCCTCAGGACTTCTTTTTTCTTTAATAGTTGAATTTAAAATACCTTCCCAAATAATAGAATTTGTTTTTGCGTTTACAAACTCGATAATCAATTCTTCATTTAGTTTTTTCCCTCCAATTGGTATGCCTCCAGAAATTCCAAAACCACCATTATTTCCTCCACCACCAATACCAATTCCAATAGTATTATTGTTTTGAACTTCAGAGATATTAGAAATTACATTGATATAAAAATCAGGATTTTCTACTTCTTGCAATCCTTTTAAGTCTAATTCATATTTTATAGATTCTGTTACTCTTTTAACATCTAATTCATTCAAACCTTTTCCAGCATCTTCAAAAAAACTGTAGGTTTTAAAATCATCAAAATTAATTTGAGAGTCGTAATCTGTAATCACTTTAGATGATGAGCAACTCATCAATAAAAACAGAAAGAAATATTTAAAATTCTTCATTCAACTTAGTTTTTCTTCTCTTCTAAAACAACTCTTGTAGGTGTATCTCTTCCGTTAATAATACTTTCTGTCCCTTTTGCAACTGCTTGTATTGTTTGGGTAATAATGGTCATATTTAAAGTTTCTGCTTCATCAGAAACCTGATGATAATCTTTATCTACATCAATTGCTGTTGTGGAAAATGTGTGAGAAGGAACTCCCAAACGTGCCAAAGAAGCATTGTCTGACCTAAAAAATAAATTAAAACTTTTATAAGGATCAGGAAATAATTGATAACCAGAACCTACTAAGTTTTTTTGAACAATCTTCCCAAAATCCGAACGTTCAAAACCCGTTAACCAAGCTGTATTGGGTCCAAAACTTGGCACTTTTCCAATCAATTCTAAATTAATTCCTGCCACAAATTTGCTAGCATCAATATCTTTCCCAAAATGAGTTGAACCTATTAAGCCCATTTCTTCGGCTGTAAATGCTACAAAAACAATGGTTCTTTCATTACCCATTTTTTTAAAATATTCTGCTAATGCCAAAACACCTGTAACTCCAGAAGCATCATCATTGGCACCATTAAAAATTAGGTCTCCTTCTCCACTCTCTTTCATTCCTAAATGATCATAATGTGCAGAAATTATTACATATTCATCTGTCTTGCTTTTCCCTTCCAAAACTCCTATAATATTGGCGCTTGTAATTTCTTCTTGGCTTCTTCTATCTGTAAAATTGAATGTTTGTCTATAAGAGTCTAAACCCTCAAAATAAGTTAAACCTAATTTTTTAAACTCGTTTTCTATATACTGTGCAGCTTTTTCAATACCCTCTGTCCCTGGTTTTCTTCCTTGCATATCATCTGAAGCAAGTGTATATAAATGTTTTTTTACGGTTAAAGAATCAATAAAAAAAGAAGTTTTTACTGATTTCGTTACAGAAGGTTTGGTATCTGTATTCGTAACTTTTTTTGTGCTTTCGCAAGAAATTATAAATACAGATGCTATTAAAATTATAAATATTTTTTTCATTGATTTGATTTTTTATAAAGGCTAAATATAGCACTTTTACCCCTTTATTTTTTTGTATTTTTACCCAAAATTTTTTGAAATGATTTTATCTGAAATTCCGAATATAAAACACCTTAACTCAAACAACTTCTTTTTACTTTGTGGACCATGTGCTATTGAAGGAGAAGAAATGGCATTAAGAATTGCTGAAAAAGTAATTACAATTACTGACAAATTAGAAATTCCGTATATTTTTAAAGGCAGTTTTAAAAAAGCAAACAGAAGTAGAATCGATAGTTTTTCTGGAATTGGAGATGAAAAAGCATTAAAAATTTTACGCAAAGTTTCTGAAACTTTTCATGTGCCAACTGTTACAGACATTCATGAAAGTTCTGATGCTCAAAAAGCAGCAGAATATGTAGATGTTTTGCAAATTCCTGCTTTTTTGGTTCGCCAAACAGATTTGGTAGTTGCTGCTGCAGAAACTGGAAAAGTTGTGAATTTAAAAAAGGGACAATTTATGAGTCCAGCTTCTATGAAACACGCTGTTCAAAAGGTAAAAGATGCAGGGAATCATAAAGCTTGGGTTACAGATAGAGGAACCATGTTTGGGTATCAAGATATGATTGTAGATTTTAGAGGAATTCCAGAAATGCGTGCTTTTGCACCAACAATTTTAGATGTAACACATTCTTTGCAGCAACCAAATCAAGTGGCTGGAGTTACAGGTGGAAGACCAGATATGATTGAAACCATTGCAAGAGCAGGCATTGTAAATAATGTAGATGGCTTGTTTATAGAAACACATTTCGATCCTGCAAATGCAAAATCTGATGGCGCAAATATGTTGCATTTAAACAATTTAGAAAAGTTATTAAGTAATTTGGTTGCCATTCGTAAAACTGTGAATAATTTGCAATAATACTCTCTATTTTTTTAGAAGCTATTTCCTGCTTTCACTACTCGCTTTTTTCGTTCCTCAAAAGAGCTCAGACAAACCGTTCAATCAGGGCTAGCATATTTTGCCAGCTATTTACCATTGTTTAAAAAAGAAGGAATCCATAAAAACTTATTTTAGATTCCTGTTTGCACAGCAATGACAGAAATCGAAATTTTGGAACAATATTTGACTTCTAAAGTTGTTTAACAATCTACAATGAAACAACTTCTTTTTAATCTCTTATTACTTTTATCAATTAGCACTTTTTCACAGAACTTTAAAAATGTGGATGCCAAAGTTCTAGAATACCCAAGGTTTTCTAAAGTTGAAGATTTAGCAACTCAAATTGAAAAAGATTTTACGTCAGATCTTGATAAAGCCAGAGCTGCTTTCTTTTGGTTGACACAAAATATTCGTTATAATTTAAAAGAATTCTACAATCCAAGACAAAGAAGTTATGGATTTAGATATTCTTCTGAAGCCGAAAAAGAACAGAAACTACAAGCTATAAAAGATAAATTAGTTGCGGATACTTTTAGAAATAAAATGGGCGTTTGCGAAGAATATGCGCAATCTTTTAAAAAAGTATGCGATCTCTTAAACATAGAATCTGATGTAATTAAAGGAAATGTAAGAAATGATGCCAGTGAAATAGGCAACATTCCAAATGATTCAAACCACGCTTGGAATGCAGTTAAAATTGAAGATAAATGGATTGTTTTAGATGCAACTTGGGCTGCAGGTTATGAATACAATGGAAAATGGATTCGAGATTTTAATGAGTATTTTTTTAATATACCTTATCATAAAATTTATAAAACACATTTTCCTGAAGAATCGATTTGGGTTTTACGATTTAGGAGATTTACTCTAGAAGAATTCTACAATCAGCCAATTTACACCAATACTTTTTTAGGGCTGGAAGCAGATTTGATTTCTCCTAAAAGTGGAATTATCAATCTTACATTATCAGAAGATATTCATCTAAAATTTAAAAATCTAGATTCTAGTTCCTTAGTTTTCTGCACACTTAAAGGAAACAATTTAGCTCAAAAACCACTAATTACATTAGAAAAAAATATTACAACTTTAACCATAAAAAATCCAAAGAGAAATACAGATTTGGTTTTGTACATCAATAAAAATGATGCTTTGCATTTTAAAATAAAAATAAAATAAATATATATTTATATGTCAGTTCGAATGATTTTGAGGAACTAAAAATTGTATCGAGAACTAAATAAAAAACTATACTTCACTAAAAATGTTTAGAAGTATTTATTTCCTCTTATAAAAACCATTGTCTTTTAATTGATGCGCTTCGTCTAAAACGCTCAGTAAAACTTTAGAATCAATATCTTCTAAATTAAAATATCTTAAAGATTTTACTACTTTTCTGTTTTCTGAAATTAAGAGCTCATTATATTTTGTTAAATGAGCAGAAACCCAAAAAGCTACATCTACATAGCCCTTCTTTTTAGACGGATTTAAGTAACAAAAAGGTTTATCATTCAAATAATAAAAAGGAATTTTCCATTTGAATTGTAAATCGACTTCAGGAAATCTACTTTCAATCAGAATTTGTAAATGCAACAAAATGGACTTAAAAGGTTCTGGTTGTTTTAAAATGTAATCTTCTGCAGGTTTCATTTTTTGTATATTTCGCGAAAGTTATAAAATTAATGAACCAGCAAGATAATTTAAAAGGAAATTTTTCTTTAAAAGGATTTACCAGCATTCAAATTGGTATTTATATTTTAATTGCTGCTTATGCAATTAAATCTATTCTTGACGGTTTTTTGGATAAGCATTTTTCGGATTTTTCTGTCAAAGAAAATAGTGTAATTCTAATAACTGCATTGGTATCTCTTGCTTTTCTATTTTCGTCTTCAGCGCTTTTTTATAATGGAAAAAGAACTGCTAAAAAGCAACAAGTTCAACTTTGGAATGAGGCGTCAAAATCAAATTTGTATAAATACACCTCAAGCTTTCTCATCCTGTTTCTAACGCTCTATTTTTTATCTAAACAAGGACATACAGCTTACCTCACTCCTATATTTTTAGTTATTTATGCGACAATTTTGTTTCTATTCAAACAAAAAGAAGGCAGAGAACTTCTTATAATGTCTGGTGTTTGCATACTTTTTGCCATTATTTGTTTTTTAATTCCTAGCTACTGGTATTCGTCTCTTTTTATTTTAGGTGTTGCTCATATTACTTATGGAGTTGTTGTAAAATAATCACATAAACTTTTTTTAAATTTTTATTGCTGAAGTAAAAAATATTTATTTACTTTGCAATTCAAAGTTCTTTATAAAAATGAGTCAAGAAGATTATTTAAGAGACATATCAGAAATTAAAACATTAATGAATAAATCATCAAGATTTATTTCCTTAAGTGGATTGTCTGGTATTTTAGCAGGTATTTACGCCTTAATTGGTGCTGCCTATGCCTATTGGTTAGTAAACAATAGTGGAAGAGACTATTTAATTTTAGATGGAAAAATATTTCGTTTGATAATTTTAGATTTGGTAATAATCACTTCTTTAAGCATTGGAACTGCTATATTTTTAACCACGAAAAAAGCAAAAAAGAACGATGAGAAAATTTGGGATTCGTTAACCAAAAGATTGTTAACCAGTTTTATTGTGCCTTTATTGGCTGGAGGAATTTACATTATCATTATTTTAAACAACCAAAAATATGGACAAACTGGTGCATTAATGCTGCTTTTTTATGGTTTGGCTTTGTTAAATGCATCAAAATATACATTGGGAGACATTAAATATCTAGGTTACACTCAAATAGTTTTAGGTTTAATTTCAGCTTTGTATCCTGGTTATGGATTTTGGTTTTGGGTGCTAGGTTTTGGAATTATGCACATTATTTATGGTGCTTTAATGTACTTTAAGTATGATAGAAATTCGATGTAAATTCGTAATTTAAAAATAGGTTTTTGAAAAACATTATTCATAACATAAACAAAGCTTTCGATCATAGAATACGACTAGGAATAATGTCGGTTCTAATGGTAAATGAATATGCCGATTTTAATACTCTAAAAGAATTACTGGGAGCAACAGATGGTAATTTAGCAAGCCATACAAAAGCCTTGGAAAAAGTAGATTTTATAAAAGTAGAAAAACAATTTATTGGACGTAAACCAAACACAAAATATTATGTTACAAAACTAGGGAAAATAGAATTTAAAAAACATATTGAAGCGCTCGAAAAATTAATACAAAATAAATAATGCTATTTTTTTATCTATTTACTTTGTTTTTCAAAGTGCTTTAAAAACATCATGAGAAAGAATTTTATATACTGGTTATTTGAACATTCACAAAAAATGTACATCAAATTTAAAAACAAAAAACCTTGGGAAATTAGCTCTAAAGAACTATTCTCTTATTCTAAAGAAAGCTTTGGTTATCATTTGGGTTTACTTCTAAAGACAAATGGGTTTGAACTTTTACCAAAAGTAGAAAGGCACGATTGCTATCATTTATTAACAGGTTATGGTACAAAAGTAGAAGATGAAATTGCTCTGCAATACGTCTGTTTTGGCAATGGAAAAATGAGTATTTATTTATTAGCTGTTCTATTTATTGGAACTTTATTACTTCCTGATTATTACAAATACTATATAAAATCTTACAAATTGGGTAGAAACTGCAACCAGTTTCATCATTTTAAATATGAGAACCTATTGCATTTTTCTTTCCAAGAAATTAGAGAAGGCATATTTACAAAACAACAAATACAACAAATACAACAAATACAACAAATTTTATAACAATGGAAACAAACAATCAACAACTCGGAAAATTTGAAAAAAGAATAAATATCTTAATCATAATTGGAGCAATTTTATTCACTTTACTGTTTTATCAGAAAAATATAGGTATTAATTACTTGCTATTTTCAATAGTTACAACAACTATATTAGTTGTAAATAAACCAAAAATATTCTCTCAAAAAAACAATTTGACAAAAGCTGTTTTTTATGTAATCACTGGAATTACAATTTTCCTATATAGATCTAACTTAGCAATTATAGCAAATATTCTTTCTTTTTTCACTGTAGTTGGCAGTCTTTCAAATCAGAAATCATCTATATATATAAACTGGATTAACGGATTTTATACAACCATTGTAGCTTCTTTTGTATTGCACTTCGAAAAATTAAATACCGAAACTGAGAACATAAAAAAAAGAAATATTAACTATAAATATTGGTTTAAAATTATTGGAATTCCTTTAGTTATTGTAATTGTTTTTATCAATTTGTATAGAAATGGAAATCCGAAATTTGACGAACTAATTAAAAATATAGATTTCAGGTTTATTAATTTTCAATGGTTAATTTTTACAGCTTTTGGTTACTATTTGTTTCGAAATATTACAAATGCTGTAACTGTAGAACCTTTGACTTCCATTGATTTATCTACTAACAATGAGTTACAAAAAGAAAACTTTGAAGTTGATTATTCAAAAAAACTAAGTAATGAATTACAATTAGGAGTAATATTATTGATTTCTTTAAACATTCTTATTCTTGTTTTTTTAGCAACTGATATCTTGTATTTATCAGAAATACATCAAATGACAGCTCCTGAATTATCACAACAAGTGCATACAGGAGTCAATGCAATTATTATTTCAAGCATATTTGCTATTTTAATAATTCTATATTTTTTTAGAGGAAGCATCAACTTTATAAAAGAAAATAGAAATCTTAAAACCTTGACATTTGTTTGGATTTTTTTAAATTTAATAATGATTTTAATTACTGCTGTAAAAAATGTGGAGTACCTGATTTCATTTGGATTGACCTACAAAAGAATTGGAGTTTTGTTCTTTTTATTACTAACAGCTATTGGTTTAATAACTACATTTTTTAAAGTAACAAAAGTGAAAAATTTATGGTATTTGTTCCGAAAAAACTCACAAATTGCTTTTACCATTCTTATCATTTCATCAACCATAAATTGGGATAAATTAGTAACCTTTTACAACATTAATTACGCAGAACAAATAGATTTAGATTACTTGATAAACCTTTCTTACAACAATACCTTTTTACTGAAAGATTATATAGAGAAAAATAATATTAAGGGTGAAAAAGCCATAAAAATAAATTCCAAACACAGAGATTACATTAATTATTTGAACCACAATTCTTGGCAAGAAATGATATTGGATAATTTAAAAATCAAATAATGAATAGCTCAAATAAAACATTTTTCACATTATTGAAAGCTTCCACTTTAGCTTTTTGTCTTTTTTGGATACAAGTTGCATTTGTGGATATTGATACAATATTTGTTATAGGTCCTTATATAATTTTCTCATTTATACTGATTTTCATCATTTGTACTCTTATCATCTCTGTGAGTATTCTAATCATATATTATTCGGCTAGAGATATTTTAAGTGATGAAAAGATTTTTGAAAAATTCTTTCCTTACAGTGCGATTCTTATTTTTTGCTTTTGTGCTGGATTTGTAATAAGTTCTGGGTTTAAAAATTTTGTATGTATTTTTTTTATTACTGTTTTTTTTACCCTAATGCAAAGTTGGGTTTGGATTTGCAGTCCAAGTGATAATGATATTAAAACTTAGTTAGTAGTTAGTTGATTTGAGCAAAACCTCCACCAAATTTATTTTTGAGGTTTTGCTCTTTTGTAAAAAATAAATTATGATGCAATTCAATTTAAAATATTTTGTTCTTTTTCTGATTTTACTGGCAACAGAAATCCTGATAGCAAAATATGCAACAGGTTTTATAAGACATACTTTTGGCGATTATTTGTGTGTAATACTTTTGTATGCTTTTATTAAAAGTTTTGTCAAGTTATCAAACTTAAAAACAGCAATTTTTGTTTTAGGAATTGCTTATTTGGTTGAGTTTTTGCAATTAACAAAACTTCAGAATTTGTGTCCTGAAGACTATGCAAACTCACTAAAATTAATTTTAGGAACATCATTTAGTTTTGGAGATTTAGCTGCTTATACTCTAGGAATTATAACAACCTTAATCATTGAACATCAAATTAAAAAACGCTATGAAAAACCTATTTAAATCAACCAGAAATCATTTGTATTTGTTGATATTTTTTTGTCTGTTTCTATGGATCATAAGAATTATAATCACTAAATCTTTATTTTTTGGTTTTCTTGTTTGGAACTTATTCTTAGCTTTTATTCCTTATTTCATTTCATCAGCATTAAAAAAGAGAGTGCATAGTTTTACAAAAATAAAGTTGATTTTAGTCTTGCTTATTTGGTAACTTTTTTTGCCAAATGCACCTATATAATTACAGATTTCATCCACCTTAATCACACAAAAGTATCTATAATTTGGCTAGATATTTTTATCCTCTTTTCTTTTTCCTTTACAGGATTCTTACTAGCAATCCAATCATTATCTGATATTTACAAAATAATACAATTAAAATGGAATTTAAAATACGCCACCTACTTTTCTATATCAGCTACCTTTTTATGTGGTTTTGGTATTTATCTTGGAAGATTTTTAAGATTCAATTCTTGGGATTTTTTTACATCACCTCTCATCGTTTTAAAGAAAAGCTTTTTAAGTATAAATGACCCTAAAACTTGGTTTATAACCATTAGTTTTGGATCATTTATTTATATTGTTTTTCTACTTGTTAAGAATTTGAAAAACGTGAGTTAATAATTCTTTTGAATTTTTCTAATCATATCTTCCAAACCATTTAATTTCAATTCGTAAACCAACTCTAATTGTTGTCCTAATTTACCTTTTGGAAATCCTTTATTATGATACCAAACTATATAATATTCTGGAATATCAATTAAAAAAGTTCCTTTGTATTTACCAAATGGCATTTTGGTTTTGGCCAAATCTATGAGAATTTGTCTATCAGGTATCATTATTCTTTTCCATCAATATAATCTTGTAAATAAGAAAAACGCTCTATTAACTTTCCATTTTCGGTCATTTTTGCACGCTCTAAAACACCATCTTTATCATTATTAAAAAATGCAGGAATTACATTTTCCAAGAACATTTCTCCAAAACCTTCGCTAGCATCTTTTGGCAATTCACAAGGCAAATTATCTACAGCCATTACAACTATTGCATTTTTATCTTTGTAATCAACTTCAATTTCTTTTTCTGGGTGATAACCATAAATAGGTTCAGCAATCGTTGATGCTCTTATGGTTGATGCAACTGGTCCATCTACATCACAAGAAATATCTGCCACAAATTTGATGTTAAAATCTGGCTGTTTTGCATCTTCTCTTGTAAATAAATATGGAGCACCATTTCCATAGAAATGACCAGCTATAAAAAAGTCGGTTACTTTTGCGAAACGCATAAAATCAGATTCGTACAATTCTGGATGATTATAAAAATCAAAATTATCAAATACTTTACCATCTTTTCTTTTGTTATAATCTAAAACATCTACCAAACAATACACTGGTTCATTAAAATTTTGAGTTACATATTCTTCCACAGAAACTTGTTTTATAGACATAGCATCTAACATTTCTTTGGCTCCATAAGCTACTTTTCCATTTCCTGTTAAAAGAATTTTAATATTGTTTAAATTGATTTTTTGAAGCTCTGCAATTAATTCTTTCTGACTATCTAAAGTTTCTGCTTTTGGTAAATTAAAAGTTTCATTAGTTAAACCAATTGCTCTAAAACCATTGTAAGCACCAACAATTCCTGCATACCTACCAAAACCAATTAGGCGCATTCCATTTTCTTGAATGATGGTTTCATGATCAAATAACTCAATATTTTTCTCTAAAATTGCTTTTAGCAAATCTCTATTATAAGGTTGTTTTTTAATTGTATGACTAAAGAAAAAATATTTTTTATTAGGAATTAAAGCATCTATAGGCACTTCCTTTACACCAAACAAAACATCGTAATCTTGCATGTTCTGTTGTATTTTTAATCCTTTTGAAAGATATTCATTATCAGAAAAAACTCTAATATCAGAACTTTCTACAGCAATGTCTGCTTCTGGAAATTTTGCTTTAAATTCTTCTAATTTTTCTGGAGAAAAAACGACTCTTCTATCAGGTGGATTTTTACGTTCTTTTATAATTCCGAATTTCATAATTCTTGATTTAATTTAGGCTGAATTACCGAAATAAATTCCGCATAAAAAAGTTCAGTATAAGTGGTATAATATTTGTTCGAAGATATTAGAATTTAAAGAGATTAACAAGGGTATTTTTTATACTTTTGCAATCCATATTTTTATTGATAAAAGTATTTCTTTAAAATAATTTTATCATTTTTATTAGGGGACGACTGGTTTTGACAGCAAGGACAGTGAATTTGTAAGCATATCAAGGATTGAAATTACACTTGTAAAACTATTTCAACTTTTTAAACGGCGAAGATAACTACGCTTTAGCTGCATAATCTGAATTAACAGTAAGATTTGCCAAGGCACACAAGGTGTGCAAGCTTTATGTCCACGAAAAGCCTTGGTTTATGGCGTTTCACTTTTGGGCATCGTAAAAATAAACATAGAAAACTTGACGCTTTGGCGAGTTTTTGAAACTAAAAAAGATAAGTTTAAAGTGGGTTGTTCTTAATCAGCTTTAAAACGAAAACCAAGTAAGAACTAAGTATGTAGAAAGCTTTTTGGCTGCTTGTTTGGACCCGAGTTCGATTCTCGGCGTCTCCACATTTAACCCTGTAAAATATAAATTTACAGGGTTTATTTTTTATATTGATGAGGGTTTTCTCTGATTCCTTTTTTGAAAAACTTACGAACAGAACTCCTTAAATTATTATCTATCTTTAACAGAATATCTTTTATATTCTGTGAAGGTCTCCCTCTAAAAGTAGTTACATGAAAATTATCATTTTCTAATATTGGTTTATCTGAAAAATAATAATTAGAAACACATCTTCTCACATCATTTACCAAAACCTTATTTACAGAATGCCAAGATTTTTGATGAGTAGCCATCACAACCAGTCTATTAAATTTACTTTCAATTTCAATTGGCTTGTCTTTTAAACCATTATTCCAAAGTTCTAAATTACCTCCATTTTCCAATTTCCAATTGGGTGTTACGTAAAATAACAGGTTTAAAACCCTCCAAAGTTGCCTGTCTTTATCATGTGAATTATCTAAATGCGGATTTAAATAATTGTCTTTCTGCATTAAAGACAAACCACCTGCATAAAGATTTTTATCTGGTAAAATGTTTCTCAAATCGCAAATTTCTGAAATAATTTCAACTACGTTTTCTTCTTGAAAAGCATAAATAACTTCTTCCAAAAGAGGATGATATTTATTCATTTGATAAGCAACATATTTACTTTCTCTTAAGTTTTTTTTCAGCTTTGCTTCTGATAATTTTGGGAACTTTTGATAAATATCTTTTACTAGATTTTCGGGTAACAAATCATCAACATAGAAAAAACCTATTTCATTTTTGTTATCAAAAAAACTTCTTTTTAAAGAATGTTTTTCTATTGATAACCTATCAACAATTAAAGATGCTATTTCTTTTCTACTAAGCATTTACCATTTTTCTTGACATAAATTTAAAGAATGCAATAGTATAAAAAAAAGGTCTATAAATTACAGAACTTAAATTAGTCTTTAAGTTAATTTCTTCTCTATACATTTCCCAATTTCCAGATTTTGAAATACCATCTGAATTGCATTTTGCAATAATAAAATCTATCATTTTACATTTTTCTTTACTCTTAAATAAATATAAATTAAACCAATAATCTGCCAATGTTTTATAATTTAAATCGTACTTTTTATTTTCAAAAAGTTCATTTTTATAAAAAGTTCCTTGATGATGTAATCCATTTCTAACCCACATAAAACCAGACCAATATACATCTTTTACAACTTTATTTTTACTGTGTATAAATGGTTTTGTATCCCCTTCATAAATTATTTTTCCTGCAATAATGGTTTCATTTTTTAGTGATGAATTACTGAAAATTTGTTCTAAAATATCTTCATTAACAAATACATCTCCAGCTCCTAAAAAATACAACCAATCTCCTTTGGATAAAGAAATTCCAGCATTCATGGCATCGTAAATTCCATTATCTTTTTTAGATTGATAAAAAAAAGGAGCTTCTAATTCTTTAAGAAATTCTTGGGTTTTTAAATCTGATTCACCATCCATAACCCAAACTTCAAAATTTTTGTATGTTTGTTTTTTAATACTTTCAATGGTTTTTTCCAACCCTAAAAGATTGTTTAAAACCGGTATAATTATGGATGTTTTTGGATTGATAATCTGGCTTATTTAAAATAATTATCTAACTTTTTACTTTCTATTTCCCAACACAAAATTTCTTTTGCTTTTTGTTGATTTTCTTTTATCTCTAATAATAACGTTTTGTCATTTAAAAGCGTATGAATACTTTTTGCAATGGTTTCTGGTGAATAGTCATCAACCAAAACACCTACTTTGTACTCATTTACAATTCTTGCTATTTCTATTAAATTACCAGCAATAATAGGTATTTCTGCATGAATATAATCGAATAATTTATTAGGTAAAGAATATTGGAAACTCAAACCTAAAGGTTGTTCCAAAACCATTCCTAAAGTTGCTTTTTTTGTATAATTAAAAAGCTTTTCTCTTGGCACTCTTCCTAAAAAATGAACTCTGTTATCCATATTTTGCTCGGCAACAAAAGTCTTTAAATCCTCCTCTACCTTTCCATAACCGATAATAATTAAATCTAAATTATCAATAAACTTTAAAGCTTGTATCATTGGCTTTAAACCTCTTCCTGGGTTTAAAACTCCTTGATATAAAATGGTTCTGCTCTTGGTAGGAAAAGTAACCTCTTCAATTTCTACATGGTCTTGTTTTAGAGGAATATTTCTAAGTAAGCCCATTTTATTTTGATATTTATCATTATAAAAATCGACAATAGATTGACTAACAGTGTAGGATTTTTTAATTTTTGGCAGAAAAAAGTCTTCTAGTTTTCTCCAAAAACCTTGTACAAATTTTCGCCCTTGTAATTCAGGACCTTCAGAAAAAAGTTCGTGACTATCGTAAACTAAATCTGTACTTTTAATTTTGCTCACAAAAAAGCAAGCTGGTAAAGTATCTAAGTCGTTAGATAAAATATATTGATATTTTCTAAAAATTAGATAGAAAAACAAGCGGATATTAAACTCTGCATAAAAAAGAAAATTGTTATTAAAGAAGTGCTTTTTTCTAACAATTTTATACGCTCTTTCTACAGCAATTGTGTTTGGTAAAACTCTGCCATAAACTGTAATATCGAAGTTTTTACTGATTAAATAATTGCATATTTTATGCACTCTGTAATCTGTAGAAATATCATTTGTAACTGCTACAAAAATTTTCTTTTTTTTCAAGAATGCTTTTATTTATTTTAAACAGTAGCTTGTTGTGTAACTTCAAACAACTCGCCTGCTTCCACTTTTAAAGTATTGTGTTTAAACTTTACAATTAATTGATAATCGTGAGTAGCCATTAAAATAGTTTTACCGGTTTTATGAATTTCATTTAAAAGCTGCATTACCTCTAAAGATGTTTTCGGGTCTAAATTTCCAGTTGGCTCGTCTGCTAAAATTAATTCTGGATCGTTTAACAAAGCTCTTGCAATGGCAACTCTTTGTTGCTCACCTCCAGAAAGTTCGAAAGTTTTTTTATAATATTGAGATTGCATCCCAACTTTATCTAAAACCTCATTAATTTTATTTTTAATTTCGTCTTTATTTTTCCAGCCAGTAGCTTTTAAAACAAATTCTAAATTTCCAAAAACAGTTCTATCATTTAATAATTTAAAATCTTGGAAAACAATCCCTATTTTTCTTCTTAAAAATGGAATTTCTTTCTCTTTCAAGTTTTTTAAATCGAAATCTACAATAGTTCCAGAACCACTTTGTAGTTTTAAATCGCCATAAAGCGTTTTCATTAAACTACTTTTTCCACTACCAGTTTTACCTATTAAATAATAAAAATCGCCTTTATTTATGGTTAAATTCACTTTAGATAAAACTAAATTATCTCTTTGATAAATATCTGCATTTTCTAAATGTAAGACTGATTTCTCCATATTAACAATAGTTTGTACAAACTTAAAAGTTTCCTTTGATTTTATAACAAGAAAACGCTACAATTATTACTTTTGATGTAAAATCTTTAAAAGATTATTTTCTATTGTATCCAACAAATTTAAAAAAAGTTCGTTTAATTAATTATAACAAAAACAATTGTATGAGTCTGGGTTTTTATAAGAAACATTTTTTGTGTATAATTTTTCTATCTGCAACTTTTACACTTTTTTCTCAACAATCTATTGTTGATGCTCCTGTAATTTCAGATTATAACAATGCTTTAAAACTTTACAATAATAAAGCATATGCAGCTGCCCAAAAAATCTTTGAAAAAGTTCAGCTAATTGCTGCAAGAAATTCAAGCTTAAAAGCAGATGCATCTTATTATGATGCTATGTGCGCTGTTAAATTAAATCAAACAGATGCCGATAAAAAAGTACTGACTTTTGTTGAAGAAAACCCAACAAGCAATAAAAAAAACAAAGCCTTTTTTAATGTTGCCAATTATTATTTTGCCAATAAAAAAGCCTCTTATGCTTTAAAATGGTATCAAAAAGTAAATATGGATTTACTTTCTAAAGACAACCAAAAAGAATTAAATTTTAAAATGGGTTATGGCTTACTAGTTACCAATAATTTAGAACTTTCTAAAAACAGGTTTTTACCACTTATAAACGATGCTAAATATGGCAATGATGCTCGCTATTATTATGGCTTTATAGCTTATAAATTAGAAGATTATGGCATTGCAGAATCTACTTTAAAAGAAATAGCAGATAACGAATCTTATAAAGCAGAAATATCTTATTACTTGTTAGACATTAGTTTTAAAGCAGGTAAATTTGAAAGATGCATAGAGGTTGGAACAGAACTTTTAAAAACTGCAAGAAAAAAAGAAGCCTCAGAAATTTCTAAAATTGTTGGAGAAAGTTATTTTAATCTCAACAAATACCAAGAATCTATACCTTATTTAAAAGACTATCAAGGTAAAATGGGCAAATGGAATAATACTGATTATTACCAATTGGGCTATGCTTACTACAAACAAAACGATTTTGAAACGGCCATTAATTATTTTAATAAAATTATTGATGAAAAAAATGCAGTATCGCAAAATGCGTATTATCATTTGGCAGAATGTTATCTAAATTTAGATAAAAAAACAGAAGCTTTAAATGCGTTTAAAGCTGCTAGTGAAATGAATTTTAACTTAACCATTAAAGAAGATGCTGCTTTAAATTATGCCAAATTAAGTTACGAATCTGGAAATCCTTTTGAAGATGTTGCCACTGTTTTACAAGATTATCTAAAAGAATACCCTAATTCTAAAGCTTATAAAGAAATTAATGATTTAATAGTATCTTCTTTCATTCACGACAAGAACTTTGAAGGAGCTTTAGCCTATTTAGGCAAAAACAAAAACTCAGAAAATAATTCGATTTTTTTAGAGATTTCTTTATACAGAGGGATGCAATTATTTAATGAAAAAAAATTACCAGAAGCCTTGCCTTATTTCGAAAAAAGTGGGGAATCTGGTTTTAGAGAAATAAGTAGTAAGGGAAAATATTGGGAAGCTGAAACCTATTACAGACTGGAAAAATACCAAGAGGCGCTTTCTAGATACAATCAACTTAATAATTTAGTAAAAGACAATTCATTTGTATTAATCGATTATAACATTGGTTATTCTTATTTTAAACTAGAGCAATATGATAGAGCTGCTTCTGCTTTTAAAAAATTTGTAAGCGTAAAAGATTTAGATACTGAAATAAAATATGATGCTTTCGTTCGTTTAGGAGATAGTTATTATGCCAATAGAGAATACAAAAGTGCCATGAAAGCGTATGAAAACATCATAGAAAATAATGCATCATCCGCAGATTATGCACAATATCAAATTGGAATGTGTTATGGTTTTCTAGAACAAAACGAATCAAAAATTGATGCACTTACTAAGGTTGTGAATGAATATCAAAAATCTACTTTAAAAGATGATGCCCTATATCAACTTGCAACAACCTACACTAAAATTAAAGACAACCCAAAAGCACACCAATCTTATGATAGATTGCTAGAAAAACATCCTCAAAGTATTTTTTTACCAAGAGCTTTAGTACGTCAAGGATTGTTATATTACAATGAGAATCAAAATGCAAAGGCTTTAGAAAAATTTAAAGTTACAGCAAGTAAATTTCCAAATTCACCTGATGCTCTAGAAGCGGTTAGAAATGCAAAAAATATTTATTTGGATGAAGATAAATTAGACGACTATATTGCTTGGACTAAAACTTTAAAATTCGTTGAAGTTTCTGATTCTGAAGTAGAAAACTCATCATTTACAATTGCTGAAAGAAAATATTTTGAAGGTAAAAATAACGGCTCTATTTTAAGTTTAAAAAAATATTTAAGAGAATTTCCAAATGGAAAAAATGCTTTAAAAGCAAATTATTATTTAGCTGATATTCTCTTTGTCGAAAAATTATTTGAGGAAGCTATCAAAAAATACAAAGTGGTTTTAGAGGCTGGAACTAGCGATTTTAGCGAAGATTCTTTAGCAAAACTATCTCAAATTTATTTAGAAAAACAAGATTTTAAGGAAGCGATTCCTTTATTGGAAAAGTTAGAAAAAGAAGCGTACGTTACAGAAAACATTTTATTTGCGCAAAGCAATTTAATGGATGTTTATTACAAAACAGAAGCATACAACTTGGCCTTAGATTATGCAAAAAAAGTTTTGTTAAAAAATAAGTTAAACAAAGACTTAGAATTAGATGCAAAAAAGATTATTGCAAGAACTTCTGTAATAAATAAAGATTTTAAAACGGCTAAAGAGTATTATGAGAATATCGAAAAAACTGCCATTGGTGAGTTAAAAGCAGAGACTTTGTATTATGATGCCTATTTTAAAAATCAAGAAAAGGCTTATGAAGCATCAAATAAAGTAATTCAAAAACTAATTGCAGAATATGCGAACTTTAAATATTGGGGAGTAAAAAGTTATGTTATAATGGGTAAAAATTATTATCAATTAAACGATGCTTATCAAGCAACCTTTATATTAGAAAACGTAATTAAAAACTTTTCTCAGTTCGAAGATATAGTAGAAGAAGCAAAAATTGAGTTAAATACAATAAAAATTAACGAGGCAAAAACTAATAACTCTGTAACTCCACAAAATAAAAATTAATGAAAAAAGGCTTTCTCATTGCAATAATTTTCTTTGGTTTTTGGAACATAAATGCACAGGTTAAACCAACTAAAAAAGCAGAACCAATTAAAGTAGACACTGTAAAAACAGAGGTTATAGAAGTAATTACTGCCTATAACCCTAAAATTGCAGATGCTACAAAAATCACTAAAAATCCGGTAATAGAATTATCAAAAGATATCGAAAAGAAAAAATTAAAATACACCATTTTTTCAGCACCAGTTGCCTCTACTTTTATCCCTAAAAGTGGCGTTGTAAAAGGAATAGATGTAGGTGTTCGAGAACGAATTTACAATAATTACATTGCAGCCGGTTTTGGCAATTTTACATCACCTTATTTAGAGGCTTACATACATAGTAATACACGTTTTAAAAGTGAATTTGGTTTGCATACCAAATATGCTGCTTCTTTAGAAAACATAGACAACACTTCGTTAGATAGTAAATTTTCCAACTTATCAGCAACACTTTTTTACAAACAGGAAGAGCGTTATTTCGACTGGAAAGCAAGTTTAGAAACCCAAAGAAATGAATACAATTGGTATGGTTTATCAAACCTAAATTTCACCCCAAATACCATCAATTTTATCAATGAGAATCAAGCATATAATTATTTAAGAATTTTAGGTGAGATAGACTTTTTAGATGCCTATATAGACGAAAGCAGCTTATCTATTTCTTATTTTAATGATGCGTTTAGCAGCAGCGAATTTTTAATGAATTTAAACACCAACCTAGATTTGCCTCTCAATTTTATAAATAGTAATCTTAACAATTTATACATAAGAACAAGTTTAGAATTTTTGAATGGTGAATTTAGCTCAAATTATATGAGCCAAAACCCTTTGGAATATTCAATTTTTACAGCGAAAATAAATCCAGAATATAAGACTATTTTAGGAACATTTTCTCTACAAGTAGGTGCTAAATTTTTTGCGGCTTTTGATACCGAGAATAGCGTGAATCACTTTTTAGTGTATCCAGATCTCTTAATTCAAAAACCTCTGGTTAAAGAAAGTTTAAATATGTATGCAGGTGTTTTTGGCGATTTAAAAACGAATACGTACAAAGATTTTTCTGAGGAGAATCCTTTTGTTTCTCCAACTTTATTCATCACACAAACAGCAGAAAGGTACAATGCTTTTTTAGGTTTGAATGGGGTTATAAATAATGATGTTAGTTTTAATATTTCTGCTACCATTAAAGACGAACAAGACAAACCACTTTTTATAAAAAACAATTCTAAATCAGATGGAACCAATACTATTTTTAATGGAGATGATTTAAAAGGATATGAATTTGGAAACTCTTTTCATGTTATTTATGATGATATTAAAACCACGTCTATTTTTGCAGAACTAGAATACGATTTTACCAAGAGGATAACTTTCGCAACCAATTTTCAGTTCGATAGTTTTACAACTACAAATGAATCTGAAGCCTGGAATTTACCAACGGTTCAAGCATCGTTTATTACAGCGTATAAAAACAACAAATGGTATGCAACCTCAAATATTTTTTATGTAGGCGAAAGAAAAGAGTTGTCTTTTGGTTCATCATTTCCAGCAAATTCAAATGGAATTAGAACTTTAGAATCTTTTGTTGATATCAATTTAAATGGTGGTTATCATTTTAATGATAAATTTTCTGCTTTCTTAAAATTGAATAATATTTTAAATAATAGCTACCAACGTTTTGCCGACTTTAATGTCCAAGGTTTTCAAGTTTTAGGTGGTTTAACTTACAAGTTCGATTTTTAATTCATTTCAATAAACTTCGTTTAGTATATTTACAACATGTTTCTATATTATTTAACAATTGCTTTTCAGGTATTTTGCATTTATCATGCATATAAGAACAAAAGCAATTATTATTGGTACTTTATTATCTTTTTCATCCCTTTATTAGGTAGTATTGTCTATTTATTTATAAACGTTTTTAATAAAAGAGATATAGAAACGATTTCTGATGAGATTACCACGATTATCAATCCTACTAAAAAAATTAAAGATTTAGAAAAGCTGCTCGAGTTTTCAGATACTTTTCAAAACAAGGTTAATTTGGGTGATGCTTACTTAGAAAATAAAGATTTTAAAAGCGCAATCGATATCTATGAAAAAGCTTTGTTAAATAACAATTTTAAAAACGATCCTCACACAATTAATAAGCTCGTGTATTGCTATTTTAATATGGATAATTTTGAGAAAGTTATCGAAAATTCTAACAAAATTGATTTAAAAGCAGAATTTCTAAACACTTCTTTTTACCATGGTTTAGCCCTAGAAAAAACTGGAAAAATAGATGAAGCTGAATCTTTTTTAAAAAAAATTGATAAACGTTATACGAACTACGAAGAAAGACCAGAGCTTTCTAGATTTCTAATTAGAAGAAATAAAAAAAGCGAGGCCAAAGAACTTATAGAGGAAATAATTTCTGAAATAAAATCGATGCAAAAACCAAACTTCGTAAAACATCGTTTTTTTCTAACCAAAGCGCATAAAATTTTAGATGAACTTTAAAGGTTTTATTAATATACTATTTCATGGTTGCAAAGCTGTAAGACATGATGATCATATTCATTTTCAAATACTTTAATTTTTAATTTGATTTTCGTAGTTTTAAAGCTTATTAAAACCTATTTAAAATGAGAAAAATTATCTTCCTATTTTCAATCTCTTTCGTCATGCTGTCTTGTGATAAAAAAGAAGAAAAAGTTTTAGATTCTAATCAATTATCTTCAGAAGAAAAAATCGATTCCACAACTATTAAAACACTTTTTAATTCAGCTTTAACAGATGGAAAATCTTATGAGTGGCTAAGAGATTTAACTCAAAATGTTGGTGGAAGGTTATCTGGTTCTCCAGAAGCTCAAATGGCTGTGGAATGGGGAGAGAAATTGATGAAAGAAGTAGATTTAGACTCAGTTTGGTTGCAACCAGTTATGGTACCACATTGGGTTAGAGGCGAAAAAGAAATTGCAACTTACACATCTAATGGCGTTCAAAAAAATGTACCAATTTGTGCTCTAGGCTTTTCGATTGCAACTCCAGAATCTGGGGTTTTAGCAGAAGTTATAGAAGTAAAAAGCCTAGAAGAAGCAGAGGCTTTAGGAGATAAAATGGAAGGTAAAATTGTATTTTTTAATAGACCTTTTGATGATACTTTAATCAATACTTTTAGCGCTTATGGAGGTTGTGTAGATCAAAGAGTAAATGGGGCTGCAGTTTGTGGTAAATTTGGAGCAAAAGCAGTTATTGTGCGTTCTATGACAAATTCTATTGATGATTATCCTCACACAGGAACCATGAGCTATGGAGATTTACCAATAGAAAAATACATTCCAACAGCTGCTATTAGCAGTAGAGCTGCAGAAATATTAAGTACAGATTTAAAAGAAAATCCAAGTTTAAAATTCTACTTTAAACAAAATTGCGAAACTTTACCAGATGCACCTTCTTTTAATGTAGTTGGCGAAATTAGAGGTTCTAAAACTCCAGAGAACATTTTTGTGGTTGGTGGTCATTTAGATTCTTGGGATTTAGGCGAAGGGGCGCATGATGATGGAACTGGAGTTGTACATTCTTTAGAGGTTGCTTATTTATTCAAAAAAAATAACATCAAACCAAAAAACACTTTAAGAATTGTCTTTTTTATGAACGAAGAAAATGGCACAAGAGGTGCAAAAAAATATGCTGAATTGGCTATCTTAAATAAAGAAAATCATATTGGTGGTTTAGAATCTGATGCAGGTGGCCATACACCAAGAGGTTTTTCTATAGATGCAAATTCAATGAATACAGCGCTTTTACAAAGCTGGAAAAAATTACTTTCTCCTTATGGTTTGCACGATTTAGATAAAGGCGGTTCTGGTGCAGATATTAGTCCGTTAAAAGGAGAAAATGTGACTTTGGTCGGTTATAGACCAGACTCTCAAAGATATTTTGATTATCATCATACAAGTAGAGATACCTTTGATAAAGTGAATAAACGAGAATTGGAGCTAGGAAGTGCATCTATGGCTAGTATAATTTATTTAATGGATAAATATTTGTATTCAGACGCTCCAATAAAACCTTAAATTGTGGACATTTTAATTCTGATTTTAAAAATAGTTTACGGAGCATTTTTCTGCTTTGCAGGTATTATGCATTTCATAAGACCTAATTTCTTTAAACATTTTATTCCTGAATTTTTTTCAAAAAAATTAGTGAACTATATTGTTGGTTTTATTGAATTTTCTTTGGGTTTTGGAATTTTCTTTTCTGAAACTGTAAAAAATGCTTCTTTAGGTATTTTTATTTTACTAATATTACTTTTGCCAATCCATATTTGGGATCTTACTAAAACACGCCCAGCAATTGGATCAAAAAAACTTGCAATTATTAGAATTCCATTTCAATTTTTGTTGATGTATGGAGCATATTTAATATATAGTAATTCTTAAAGCATGAGAAAAATATTATTATTTTTTTTATTTTCTTTATTATTAGTTTCTTGTGGAAAAGAAACTGTAGACTTAATTGTTATCAATTCTAAAACTTATACTGTTAATGAGGATTTTTCTAAAGCTGATGCTTTTGCCATTAAAGATGGGAAATTTGTTGCAGTTGGCACAAATCAAGAAATTCAAGACAATTACCAATCTTTAGATACATTAGATGCGAAAGAGCAAATTATAATCCCTGGTATCATTGATGCACATTGCCATTTTTACAGATTAGGCCTACAGCAACAAAAAGTAGATTTAGAAGGCACCAAAAGTTATGATGAAGTTTTAGATACATTAGTTGCTTTCCAAAAGAGAAAAAATACTAATTTTATTACAGGTCGTGGATGGGATCAAAATGATTGGGAGGTTAAAGAATTTCCAACAAAGGAAAAATTAGATCAATTATTTCCAACAATACCTGTGGCAATTACTAGAGTAGATGGGCATGCTTTATTGGTAAATCAAGCAGCTCTAAATTTATCTAGCATAAATGAAAGCACACAGGTTTCAGGAGGTGAAATCATCAAAAAAAATGGTAGAATTACAGGGGTTCTAATTGATGCTGCTATGGACTTTATAAAAATTCCAGAACCTTCTACAGAAGAATCTATTCAGGCATTGTTAAATGCTCAAAAAATATGTTTCTCTTATGGTTTAACTACTATTGATGATGCTGGCTTAGACAAAACCACCATAGATTTAATAGATAATTTACAGAAAAATAATCGATTAAAAATGAGAATATACGCAATGGTTTCTGCAGATAAACAAGCTCAAATAGATTATTATATTAAAAAAGGTATTTATAAAACAGACAGGTTAAATGTACGTTCCTTTAAAGTTTATGGTGATGGAGCTTTGGGCTCTAGAGGTGCTGCAATGCGTCAACCATATTCGGATAGAGAAAATCATTATGGAGCATTAATTTTCCCACCAGAAAGATATCGTGAAATTGCTAAACAAATTGCTGCATCTGAATTTCAAATGAATACACATGCAATTGGCGATTCTGCAAATACTTGGTTATTAAAAATTTATAAGGAAGTTTTAAAGGACAAAGAAAATAAACGTTGGCGAATTGAACATGCCCAAATTATATCTAAATTAGATTTTCAAAATTTTAACAATATTTTACCCTCTGTCCAGCCTACACATGCAACATCAGATATGTATTGGGCAGAAGAAAGAATTGGAAAAGATCGAATGGCTGGAGCTTATGCATATCGAAATTTATTAAATAGATATGGTAAAATAGCCTTGGGCACAGATTTCCCTGTCGAAAAAGTTAATCCGTTTTTAACACTTTATGCAGCTACAAACAGGGTTGATTTAGAAGGTTTTCCTGAAGGAGGATTTCAAATGGAAAATGCTTTAAGAAGAGAGGAAGCGCTGAAAGGAATGACTATTTGGGCTGCCTATTCAAATTTTGAAGAAGAAGAAAAAGGCTCTATTGAAATCGGAAAATTTGCGGATTTTGTAATTTTAAATCAAGATATTATGAAGGTTGAAGGAAAAGAGCTACCTAAAACTAAAGCAATAGCCACCTATGTAAATGGAGAGAAAGTATATTAAATATTAACAAAATATTAATTCTTGTTTTAAGTAAAATTATCTTAAAATTCATAACTTAGTTCTATATATATATACTAATATAGTATCAATTTTATCTCAGAGTTTAACAAAGTTTAAAATATGAAAATCATTAAACCTTTATTTTTTTTATTTGCAATTGTTTTTTCTATTAATATTCTTGCACAAGAAAATAACAAAAAAGAAGAAATTAAACTTACTATTTTAGTGAAAGATGGCGAAGGTAATCCAGTACCAGGAGCAATTATACTTTTAGATGATGTAAACCAAAAAAGACTTACGAATGCAGCTGGTTACTTTAAAATAAAATTAGATAAAGCTCCAAAAATAATTGCAGCATTTTCGCAAGCTTTGGGAATTAAAAAAGTAGCTTACAAGAACAACGATAATATAATTATTAACATCATTCCGAATTTGGATACCTCAGAAATTGTAGTTAAAGATTTAAATTACAAAGATGATAATACCATTCAATTCAGAAACATTTACGATTATTTAAGAGGAAAAGTGTCTGGTGTATATATTACAGCAAACAATGGAATAACAATTAGAGGCTACAAACCAGGGAATAATAGGCCAATGTTTATTTTAAATGATAATCAAGTAGATGAAGCTACTTTTGCAAACATAGTTCCAACTACCATAAAATCCATTCAAGTTTATAAAGGCACAGAGACGTCAATATTTGGTGCTAGAGGTGTGAATGGTGTTATAAAAGTAACTACACTTTAGTATAATTAGTAAAATATTTAAAAAAGGTAATTTTTTTAAAAATTACCTTTTTTTTTATCTATTTTTTGACTGAATATAGAATTGTATTTACATGCTTTTATATAGAGCATTGATGTAAGTTTGAACAAAACTAAAGTTAAATAGTAATATTAAGTTTAAGCAATAATTGGTTTTATAAAAGAATCAATATTTCCAACTCCATTTTTACTTAAATCTTTTATAAAAGCAGAACCAATAATTGCTCCATTTGAATATTTACAAGCAGTCGTAAAAGTTGATTTATCAGAAATACCAAAACCAATAATTAACTTACTTTGTAAATTCATCGCTTTAATTCTTTCAAAATAAGCTATCTGTTGATTAGAAATTTCGCCTTTCGCTCCAGTAATTGAAGAAGAAGCAACCACGTATATAAAAGCTTTTGTGTATGAATCAATTCTATGAATCCTTTCTATTGATGTATTTGGTGTGATTAAAAAAACATTTGTCAATCCATATTTATCAAATAATTTTTGATAATGGTTTTCATACTCAATCATTGGTAAATCCGGAATTATTAATGTATCAATTCCGCATTCAATAACTTTCTTGCAAAACTTATCTTCACCATACTTTAACATTTGGTTTAAATATCCCATTAAAACCAAAGGAGTTTTATTGATGTTTTTAACAGTCATCAGCTGTTCAAAAATAACATCTAAATTAATTCCATTTTGTAAAGCTCTATGACTACTTTCTTGAATCGTTGGCCCATCAGCCAAAGGATCTGAATATGGTAAACCAACTTCAATAAAATCAACATTACTTTTTTCTAATGCTGATATAACTTTTGTGGTATCGTCTAAATTTGGATAACCACAAGTAAAATATATTGATAAAAGATTTTTATCTTTTTGTTGAAATAATTTTTGAAGTGAATTCATGGCTTAATCTTCTAAATGTTTAATGTAAGTTTCTAAATCCTTATCTCCTCTTCCAGATAAATTGATGACTACTACTTGATCTTTTCTTAGTTTCATTTTTGGTAAAACAGCCAATGCATGTGCAGTCTCTAAAGCAGGAATTATACCTTCTATTTTAGTTAGCTCAAAAGCGGCAGCTAAAGCTTCTTTATCTGTTGCATTCATAAAAACAGCTCTTTTACTTTCGTATAAAAAAGCGTGCAAAGGACCAACTCCAGGATAATCTAAGCCAGCAGAAATAGAATATGGCTCCACAATTTGTCCATATTTATCTTGCATTAAAATGGTTTTAGAACCATGTATAATTCCTACTTCTCCTAATTGAGAAGTTGCAGCACTTTCGCCTGAATTTACTCCCAATCCTGCAGCTTCTACTGCAATTAATTCTACATCTTCGTCATCCATGTAATGATAGAAAGCACCAGCAGCATTAGAGCCTCCACCAACACAAGCAATTATGGTATCAGGATTCTCTTTGCCTGTTTTTTCTTTTAATTGCCATTTCATTTCCTCAGAAATTATTGCTTGCAATCTAGCAACCATATCTGGATGAGGATGTGGCCCAACAACAGAACCAATTAAATAAAATGTATCAGGATTCTGAATCCAATATCTAATGGCTTCATTTGTAGCGTCTTTTAAAGTTTTAGAACCAGAAATTGCAGGTACCACTTTTGCTCCTAACATTTTCATTCTGGCAACATTTGGTGCTTGACGTACAATATCTTTTTCGCCCATAAAAACAGTACAATCTAAACCCATTAATGCACAAACGGTTGCTGTAGCAACTCCATGTTGCCCTGCACCTGTTTCTGCAATAATTTTAGTTTTACCCAATTTTTTTGCGATTAAAATTTGCCCAACAGTATTGTTAATTTTATGCGCTCCTGTATGATTTAGATCCTCTCGCTTTAAATAAATATGTGCACCATATTTTTCTGACAAACGTTTTGCAAAATATAAAGGTGTTGGACGACCAACGTATTCCTTTAATAACGATTTATATTCCGTTTGAAATTCTTCAGATTCGATAATTTGAATGTAATTATCCTCTAACTCTTTCACATTTGGATATAACAATTCTGGAATAAATGCGCCTCCAAATTGTCCAAAATATCCATTTTTGTCTGGGTGAAATTTTGATTTCATCTTTTTATGTTTATTTGTCATTGCGAGTCACGAAGCAATCTGTTCATTATAAATCGAAATTATTAATTAACAGATTACTTCACTTTGTTCGTAATGACGTCTTGTTTAAATTTATATAAATCTTCTATTTTCTTAACTCCTGGTTTGGTTTCAAATTTACTATTAACATCCAAACCATAAATTGGTAAATTTTGGTTTATCACTATTTGTAATTGTTCTACATCATCTAAGCCAATACCTCCACTTAAAAAGAACAGTTTTTTAAAAGGATAATTTTCTAAAACTCTCCAATCGAATTTTGTTCCATTCCCCCCTCTTTCTTTTCCTTTGGTATCGAATAAAAAATAGTCTACAACCTCTAAATAAGGTTCTAAAGCATCAAAATTAAAATCATCTTTTATTCCAAAAACCTTAATTATTTCTACAGATAAGTCAGAAATTTTATGTTTATTTTTTTCTTTTTTTATTTGCCTATTCTCTTCAATAAACAAAGCTCTTCTCTCTGCTAAAAGAGATTTTAATTGCGTAATATATTCAACAGTTTCATCTCCATGTAACTGAATTGCATCTAGCTGATATTCCTCAACCAAAGAAATTACAATCTCTAAATATTCATTTACAAAAACCCCTGTTTTCTTAATAGATTTTGAAAATTCTGGAATAATGCCTTCAAAGTTTCTTTTAGATTTTTCATAGAAAATAAAGCCCAAATAGTCAGGTTGCAATGCTGCAACTTCTTGGATATTTTCTGTGAATTTCATTCCGCAAACTTTTAGTTTCAGAGCCCCTGTTTCCCCAAAGGCGAATACACGTGAGTTAGTTTGTGTTTTATGTTGTTCTTTTTTATTCATTTTTAATTTTCTCAACAGTGAGAGTTCTCCTCTTTTGGAGGAGTTAGAGGAGGCTTCTTTTATCTAATTTGACTGATAAATTCTTTACAAGCTTCTCCTGGGTTCTCTTCTTTCATAAAACTTTCACCAATTAAAAAACCGTGAAATCCAAACTCTTTTAATCCTGTAATAATTTTAGGATCAGAAATACCACTTTCTGAAATTTTTACACAAGTATCTGGAATTTGATTTGCTAACTTTATAGAATGCTCTAAATCAACTTCGAAAGTCTTTAAATTTCGGTTATTAATTCCGATAATCTTGTTATCTAAATCATTAATTTTATCTAAATCTTCTTTTGTATGCACTTCATACAAAACTTCTAAACCTAAATCTTTTGCTAGGTTTCCATAGTTTTTTAATTCTAATGATGTTAAGCAAGATGCAATTAATAAAATTACGTCTGCACCAATTGCTTTGGCCTCCACAATTTGAAAACCATCCACTACAAAATCTTTTCTTAAAATAGGCTTGTATTGATTGATAACTCTTGCCTGCATTAAATCTGCCATGGTTCCACCAAAAAAAGAAGTATCTGTTAAGATAGATTGTGCAGCTACATTTGCATCTAAATATCCATTGGTTACCTCTGCAATAGTTACTTTGTCATTGATGATTCCTTTCGAAGGCGATTGACGTTTAAACTCGGCAATTATTCCTGTTGATCTAACTTCTAACAAAGATTTTTTTAAAGAAAATGGTGTTCTTTTAAATGCAGGGCTTTCTACCAATTTTTTAACAGGAACTTCTGCTTTTAATTTAGCAACTTCCTTTTTTTTAAATGCGATTATTTTATCTAAAATTGTCATTTTAAGTATTACAAAATTTTAATTATGATATTTTTTATTTCTATATTTCAAAAAAAAGTAAACAATAACGCCAACTATTAAACCAGTAACAGAATCCCTAAAAAGATTCTTTGTCTGAACGCCAATTGCAGTTCCCATCAATAAAAATGCTGGGATTATTAGAATTAAATTATTCTTCTTTTTTGTCATTTTATAAACTTGTTAACTTGTATAAAGTTTGTTTGGCTTTTAATCCAAAAAGCGAATCTTTTGCTTGTTCAAAAGCAGTTTCGAAACTTTTTGAATCATCAATAATTGTTAAGGCAAACGCAGCATTTGTTAGCACTACATTATTTTGAGCCTCTGTTCCTTTTCCGTCAATAATCGTTTTAAAAATTTTTGCTGCATCAGAAACAGAATTTCCTCCTAAAATTTCTGATTGATGAATTCTTTTTTGTCCTAAATCTTCTGGATTTATAATTTGCTCACCATTTTTAGTGAAGAATTTAAATCCACTTGTTAACGAAATTTCATCATAACCATCTATGGCATGGATAATTCCGTAATTGATATTTTCTTCATCTTGTAAAATATAATTGTACAAACGTGCAACTTCTAAATTAAAGGTTCCTAGCATGTGGTTTTTGGGCGAACTTGGGTTTACCAAAGGCCCTAAAATGTTAAAAAAAGTTTTTAGAGCCAACGCTTTTCTTGTTGGTCCAACAGCTTTCATTGCTGGATGAAATTTTGGGGCGTGTAAAAAACAGATATTAGCTTTCTCTAAATGCTCTTTTAAAATGTTTTCATCATTGGTAAATTGATACCCAAAACTTTCTAACATATCAGACGAACCAGATTGTGAAGAGACAGAGTAATTGCCATGTTTTGCTACTTTCTGACCTGTTCCTGCAACAATAAAGGATGTTAAGGTTGAGATGTTAAAAGTATCTTTTCCATCACCACCAGTTCCAACAATATCAATGGTATTGTAATCAGAAAAATCTACTTTTATTGCTAATTCTTTTAAAGCATTTCTAAAACCAGAAAGTTCATCTGCTGTAATTGGACGCATCATAAAAACAGTCATAAATGATGCTAAATGGGCATCATTGTGTTTTTCAGCAGCAATATCAATTAAGATTTGTTTTGCTTCTGATTTAGACAATCTTTCGTGATTATATAATCTGTTTAAAATATCTTTCATTATCCCCTATTAATTTCCCCAAAGGGGAAAACACTCTTGTGTTAATATCTATATTTATTCTCTTTCTTTTTTCATAAACTTGCTACTTCTTCCCTTTGGGAAGATTGAGATGGGAATTAATAAAATTGGCAACTAATTGCTCACCAACATCCGTTAAAATAGATTCTGGATGAAATTGAACCGCAGAAATTGGAAATACTTTATGTTCAATTGCTTGAATTAATCCATCTTCGTCTCTTGCAGTTACTTGGATTTCTTCTGGGAAACCTTTATCTGTTGCTGCCCAAGAGTGATAACGAGCTGCTAAAAATACTTCTGGAACATCTTTAAAGATTGTTGCATTTTTATCTGTTACTCTCATTTCTGTGGCAACTCCATGAAAAACTTCATCAAGATTAATAATTGTTCCTCCAAAAACTTCAGTAATTGCTTGTAAACCCAAACAAACTCCAAATATTGGTTTAATACCTGCATAGGTTTTTATGACATCTTTTAAAATTCCTGCTTCGTCTGGAATCCCAGGTCCTGGAGATAACATGATCATATCATAATTTCCAACATCCTCAATACTAATTTCGTCATTTCTAAAAACCGCAGGAAAATTTCCTGTGATTTTCTCAACCATATGAACTAGGTTGTAAGTAAACGAATCGTAATTATCTAATATTAATATTTTCATCTTTTATTGAAAAATTGAATGATTAAATAATTTAAAAATTCTTGAATCTTTAAATCTTAAATCTTTTAATAATTTATATATTCTCCGCTAAAATCAAAGCTTTTTTTAACGCTGCTAATTTATTATTTACTTCTTGTAATTCTTTTTCTTCATCTGAATGAATCACAATCCCTGCTCCTGCTTGATAATACAATATGTTATTTTTACTTACAAAAGAGCGAATTGCAATTGCCAAGTTTACAGAACCATCTAGACCAATAATTCCTACTGCTCCTCCATAAAACCCACGAGATTGATTTTCATACGTATCAATTAATTGCATAGCCTTGTATTTTGGTGCACCACTTAAAGTTCCTGCAGGGAAAGTATCGCCCACAATTTCTATAGGGTTTCCTTTTAGCTGACCAGAAACTGTAGATACTAAATGAATTACATGACTAAAATATTGCACCTCTTTAAAAACATCCACAGTAACATTATTTGCGTGTTTACTTAGATCGTTTCGAGCCAAATCTACCAACATTACATGTTCTGCGGTTTCCTTTTTATCTGCAGATAGTTTTTTACCTAACTGAATATCCTTGGCCATATCTCCAGTTCTTCGAAAAGTACCAGCAATTGGATTGATAGTTGCTTTTCCTCCAGAAATCTTAATCTGTGCTTCAGGTGATGAACCCATCAATTTAAAAGAACCATAATCAAAATAAAACAAATAAGGTGATGGATTTATAGATCGTAAAGCCCTGTATACATTAAATTCATCTCCTTTAAATTTTTGCTGAAATTGGCGTGATAAAACCAATTGAAAAACATCTCCACGTTTACAATGTAATTTTGCTTTTCTTACATACTCTATAAATTCGTCTCCTTTTACATTAGATGTTTCATCGCCAACAATCTCAAACTTTTGTGTATTAAAAGCCTGTGCATCAATAATTTTCTGAATTTCTTTTATTCGAGATTCTGTGCCTTCCTCAATATTTTCTATCAATGTCATTTCATCATTAAAATGATTAATGGCAATAATAAATCTGTAAAAACTGTATTGCAATAAGGGAATTGCAGATGGAGCTTCTTTAACTTTTAACTCAATATTTTCGAAATACTGAACTGAATCATAAGTTGTATAACCATAAAATCCGTTAAAAGATTTTAATTCTGCTGGGCAATCCAACTCAATTTTTTTACTATAATTTTCGAAAATTGAATTAAAATTTCTTGCTATTTTTTTATTTTCTAATGCAACTCCTTTATGCGAAAAACTTAAATAATGGTTTTCTGCTTTAATCGAAACCACAGGCTCAATAGCAATAAATGTAAAACTTTCGTCTTTACTATGATAATCTGAACTTTCTAATAAAAGTGTATTTGCATAAGTATCTCTAAAACGCAAATACAAACCTACAGGAGTTATGGTATCTGCAATTTTGGTTTTAAAGATTGCTTTAAATTTTATATTTTTCATTTTTTTGAATTGAAAAAGGCTTATCGTGAGATAAGCCTTTTTTTATATTTATAACATATATAGGTTTTTTTCTCACTTTATTGATTAAGAGAGTTCCACCACCAAGAAATGTTTTGAGTTCTTTTCATTGAGCTACAAATGTAGAAAGGGTTTTTTATTTGAGCAAGTTTTATTTTACCTTTTTTAAAAGGTAAATAATTCACAAAAAAAAATAAATCAATCGATTTCGTGCTTTCAGTAAAGTATTAAATATTAAATATAGGTTACAGATTAAAACATATTAACAATAATCTATTTAAAATAAGAATTAAAAATGGTTTTTTTGTGCTTCCAAACGTATGTTTGATTTGAGATTACTGAATTAATGAAAGCACCAATGATTTAGAAATTAAATTATTGGTGCTTTGTTTGAAAAGAAAATAAAAACCTTGCAGACAAAACAATTCTATATATATTTGTAACTAGTATTAAAAGAAACTGAATTCAGTTCAGAATAATTATGAAACATAACATGAACAATAATAACATCAATAATCCTAATTTATTAGGATAGGAAGGTTATTATTTAAAATATACATAAAGCCTTCCGAAATCGGAAGGCTTTTTTTAATTAAAAATATAACATGAATAAAATAATGACAGTAGACATATTGTCTAGTATTAAAGGAGCAAAGCCATCTGAAGCTGTAAATAATTTATTTGAAGTAATTAAAAATGCGAACACAGTAAATGATCATTCATTTAACAATAAAAATACTGTAACCTTGGATAATTTAAGAGAAGATATTGTCATTGATAGTTCACAAATGGAAAAACAAATCATCATCGAAAACTTTCCACAAGAAAAAAACGGCTATTTAGTTGTGGCAAAAGTGATAGAAGAATAAAAAATAGTTTTTAGTTGTTGGTTTTTAGTTGTTAGTTAATAACAACAAGGCTAAAAAATAAAATATATGAGTAAAATTAGAGAAATCCACAATCAACTTAAAAACAAGGAAATTTCTTGTTTAGAATTGGTAAGAGAACGTTTGGATTTATTAAAAAAGAACACACACAATACAGTCAATTCACTTTTAGAAGAAACTGCACTAAACTTGGCAAAAAAAGTAGATACTAAAATTGCAAATGGCGAAGAAATTGGTTTATTAGAAGGAATTCCTTTTGGTATAAAAGACGTTTATATGTTGCAAGGCACTTTAGCTACAGCAAGTTCAGATTTACTAAAAAACTACAAATCGCCTTATACAGCAACTGCCATTCAGAAATTATTAGATGCTGGAGCAATTCCCTTAGTTAAAGAAAACTGCGATAGTTTTGGTCATGGTTCATCATCGGAAAATACCATTTTTGGCGCAGTAAAAAACGCTATAAATACTGATTTAGTTGGTGGAGGTTCTTCTGGTGGTTCTGCTGTAAATGTTGCCAAAGATTATACCATTTTTTCCATTGGTGGAGATACAGGAGGTTCAATTCGTCAACCTGCAGGTTATAATCATGTCTTTGGAATGAAACCTACTTATGGAAGAATTTCAAGATTTGGTTTAATGGCTTATGCATCTTCTACAGATTGTGTTGGACCCATTGCAAAATCGATAGAAGATATCAGAATTGTTTTAAATGCCATGAGTGGCAAAGATGCGAAAGATCAAACTACTTATCAATCTAAAACAATTTCTGAAGAAAGTATTTTAAATTCTGATAAAATAAAAACGGTTGGATACTTTAAAAATTTCATTAATTCTAATGCTATCAATCCTAAAGTTAAAGCAGATTTTTTAGCATCCATAGAAAAAATTAAAGCGAAAGGAATTGAAGTGAAAGAATTAGATTTCTTTGAATCGGACACGTTGGTTTCTACTTATTATACTTTGGCAATGGCTGAAACTGCATCAAATTTATCAAGATTAGATGGCACCAATTATGGCAATAGAATGGAAGGTGATAATTTAAAAGACACCTATTCTATTACACGTTCAGAAAATTTTTCTGAAGAAACAAAAAGAAGAATTGTGGGTGGAAATCAAGTTTTATCTCAAGGTTTTTCTGATGAAATTTATTTAAAAGGATTGAATTTAAGGGATCAAATTTCTGGTAATTTTGAAAAAGATTTTAAAGAAGTTGATGTTATTTTATCACCTGTAACACCTTCTACTCCGCCTAAAATTGGCGATAGCTTAAAAGATCCTTTAGCAATGTATTTATCTGATGCTTATACTGTTGGATTTAGTTTAGGGCAATTACCAACGCTTACAATTCCTAAAGGCACTGAAACTGGTTTACAAATAACAGCCGCTAAAAATAATGACGAACTTGTTTTGCAATTCGCTAATTTCTTAAATGATTTGATATAATGGAACTAGAGAAATTAAATGACTTACTAAAAAAACACGATTTAGAACTGGTAATCGGTTTAGAAACTCATGTTCGTTTAAACACAAAATCGAAATTATTTTGTTCATGTGCAAACGAAGAAACAGAACAACCAAACACCAATATATGTTCGGTTTGTACTGGGCAAATGGGTGTTTTACCATCTATAAATAAAGAAGCAATTACCAAGGCTATTTATTTTGGAAAAGCTGTAAAATCTACTTTTCAAAATGAAGTAATTTCTTGGGATCGTAAACACTACGAATATCCTGATAACCCAAAAAATATTCAAATAACACAGTTTCATAACCCTGTTATTCCTGATGGACAAGTTTCTTGTTTTAGAAATGATGGAAGTCAGTTTACTGTGAATTTAACGCAAGTTCATATAGAGGAAGATGCAGCAAAATTGATGCACGAAAAGAAAATTTCTTTAGTCGATTTTAACAAAGCAGGAGTTCCTTTAATTGAAATTGTTACAGAACCTTGTATCAGAAATATTGAAGATGCATCAACCTATGCACAATATATTCAGAGAATTGTTCAGAATTTAAAAATATCCGAAGCAAACCTTGAAAAAGGAGAATTTAAAAGTGATGTTTCTGTGTCACTTAGAAAAAAACATACATACAATTTAAACCCAAGAACAGAAATTAAAAACTTGAATTCGTTTAAGTTTATGGTGGAGGCTTTAAAGGAAGAAATTGAAAAACAAATTACCTATTATTTAGATAACAAAGAGTTTAGACCAGACCAAACAACGGTTTTATGGGATGCAGATTTAAAGCAAACCAAAACTATGCGTAAAAAGGAATTTGAAGCGGATTACAGATTTATTTCTGAACCAGATTTGCCTTTCGTAAACATAAAAAATGTAGTTGAGAGTATTGATGTTGATATCAGTTCTTTGCCTTTTGCAGTAGAATCTATTTTGATAAAAGGTGGAGTTTTACCACAAGATGCAAAGTTTTTTACGGCTGATTCTTTGCGTTCTGAAACTTTCATTTCTATTAATAATGTAATTAAAGATCCGTCTTTTGTTGCCAAAACTTTGGTGAATAATATAAATGCAGACGAATATAAAGATATTCATGATGTCGATCATTTAACAGAAATTTTTCAACTTTTTAAAGCAGAAAAAATAACAGCTGTTTTGGTTCAGAATGCAATTATAAATTACTTAAAAGATAGAAAATTCGATTATAACAAGTATTTTGAAGATAATACAATTTCTGAAGAAAAAATTAAGTTAGCTGTTTTACAAGTAATTGCAGAAAATGAAGCCATTGCCAATGACATTAAAGCAGGGAACCAAGGAAAAGCAGGAATTCTTGTTGGTAAGGTAATTGCCATTATTGGTAAAGGTGCTTCTGGAAAAGTGATTCGACAAGGAATTTTGGACGCTATTAGCGAAAATTCGGCCTATAATAATTCTCCTTTAAAAATTAATGAAAAGCCAAAGGCAAATAGCCAAAAGCAAACAGCTAAAAACGAGGAGGAATTAAAAAAAACTCCAATCATCATAAAAGAAACCTACAGAACACATAAAGTTTCACAATTATCAGAAACTTCCATTAAAGAAAAAGTAACTTTAGCTGGCTGGGTTTCTAGTGTAAGAGATCATGGAGAATTAATTTTTATTGATTTGCGCGATTCTAGCACAGAAATTTTACAAGTACGTTTAAGCAGAGAAACCTTCCCTAATTTAGACGAATTGGTAAAATTAAAACCAGAAACTGTAATTATGGTGACTGGTTTTGTGGTTCAGCGTAAAGAAGATGATTACAATGCAGGTTTAAGAACAGGTAAAATTGAATTAGAAACATCAACTTTAGAAATTTTAAACTTATCTAAAACATTGCCTTTTGAAATAAAAAGAGCAATGAAAACCAATGAAACAACTCGTTTTCAGTATAAATTTTTAGACCACAGAAATGAGGATGTTCGCAAAGCAATTGTAAACAGACACAAAGTAATTAAATTATTGCGTGATATTTTAGATAAAGAAGAATTTTTAGAAATAGAAACTCCGATTTTAACTGCTGGTACAGATGAAGGTGCAAGAGAATTTATTGTACCCACCAGAAAACAGGCAGGTTCTTTTTATACTTTACCTCAAGCTCCTCAGCAATTCAAGCAAATGTTAATGGTAGGTGGTTTTGAGAAATATTTCCAGATTGCACGTTGTTTTAGAGATGAAGATTCTAGAGGAGACAGACAACCAGAATTTACACAATTAGATATTGAAATGGCGTATGCAAGTATGCAGGAAATCATTAATTTAAACACAAAAATGTTTAATGAAGTGGTTACTAAAATCTATGGTAAAAAATGGATTTTACATCCTTTTGAAGTAATTACCTATAAAAACGCGATGGACAAATATGGTTGTGATAGACCAGATTTACGTTTTGGTTTGCAAATGCAAGACATCACAAATATTGTAAAAGAAACTACTTTTCAAGTTTTTAGCAAACCTATTGAAGAAGGTGGAATTGTAAAATGCATAAAAGTTTCTGCCAAAGAACAAGGTAAAAGCAGAATGTCTAAAGGACAAATAGAAAATTTAACTGCCATTGCTCAACAAAATGGTTTGGGTGGTTTGGCATATATTATCGTTAATGAAAACGATTTACAATCGCCAATAATTAAGTTTTTAGGGGAAGAAATAGCAGCAAACATTATTAAAGCAGCTGATGCCAAAGTTGGTGATATCGTATTTTTCTCAGCAGCAGATTATGCAACTGCTAACAAAGCTTTGGATGCTGTTCGTCAAGAAATGGGAAAAATCTTAAAGTTGATAAACCCTAAAGAACTAAGACCAGCTTGGGTTGTAGATTTCCCAATGTTCGAAAGAACAGAAGAAGGCAGATGGACTTTTACACATAATCCGTTTTCCATGCCAGCAATTTACGATTTAGAAAAGCACATGAATAATAATGATACCCAAATTGGAACTATTATTGCGCAGCAATATGATTTAATTTTGAACGGTTATGAAATTGGTGGAGGTTCAGTTCGTGCTCACAAAGCAGAAATTTTAGAAGCAACCTATAAAAATATGGGTTACAATAAAGAAGAAATGCTAAAAAGTGTTGGAACTATGTACAAAGCGTTTCAATATGGAGCACCACCTCATGGAGGAATTGCATGGGGAATAGACAGGTTAATGATGATTTTAGAGAAAAAAGTTTCGATTAGAGAAGTTATGGCTTTCCCAAAAACAGGAACCTCTGAAGATTTATTATTTAATGCACCTTCTATTTTATCTGATAAAAAAGTGGAAGAAATGAATGTAAAAATTATAAGGAAATAGAATAATAAACATCTTTTTTAAGAAAACATAATTTAAAAAATCTCACTTCTGTGAGATTTTTTTGTTTTATTAAAATTATACAATATTAAAAATTTTAAAAATCAGAAATAAAACCCTTTTTAAGCGATTTAAGACACTTTTACGTTTTTAACAAATGTTGATAATTTTGACATTAAATTGGTAAAAACACTTTAAAATCAACTCGAAAATTGTAAATTTGGATTTACAAAACTTGTATTCTATTCAAGTTTTATCAACCTTAAATAAATAATTTACATTTATAATGAGCGAAGAAATTAAAAAAGAATATGATGCCTCCAGTATTCAGGCATTAGAAGGAATGGAGCATGTTAGAATGCGTCCTTCAATGTACATTGGAGATGTTGGTATACGTGGTTTGCATCATTTAGTTTATGAAGTTGTAGATAACTCTATTGATGAAGCAATGGGTGGTTATTGTGACACTATTAATGTTACCATTAACGAAGATAATTCTGTTACCACCAAAGATAATGGACGTGGAATTCCTGTGGGAATTCACAAAAAAGAAGGAGTTTCTGCATTGCAAGTTGTAATGACAAAAATAGGTGCAGGAGGTAAATTTGATAAAGATTCTTATAAAGTTTCTGGAGGTTTGCATGGTGTGGGTGTTAGTTGTGTAAATGCATTATCTGAACATTTAACAGCAACCGTTCATAAAGAAGGGAAAGTTTGGCAGCAAGAATATTCTAAAGGAAAAGCTTTGTATCCTGTAAAAACGGTTGGTGAAACTGATTTTACTGGTACTATTGTTACTTTTTTGCCAGATAAATCAATTTTTCAGCAAACAACTGTCTATAATTACGAAACACTCGCAACTCGTATGCGAGAATTAGCATATTTAAATAAAGGAATTACCATTACTTTAACCGATAAAAGAACTACAGATGATGAAGGTAATTTTCCTACAGAAATTTTTCATAGTGATGAAGGTTTACCAGAATTCATTAAATATTTAGATTCTACAAGAGAGCAATTAATTGCCAATGTAATTTCTATGGAAGGTGAAAAAAATGGCATTCCTGTAGAAGTCGCTATGGTGTATAATACATCTTACGCAGAGAATTTACATTCTTATGTAAACAACATCAACACACATGAAGGAGGTACACATTTAGCTGGTTTTAGACGTGGTTTAACAAGCACATTAAAAAAATACGCAGATGATTCTGGCTTACTAAAAAATGTAAAATTTGAAATAGCTGGTGATGATTTTAGAGAAGGTTTAACTGCAATTATTTCTGTAAAAGTACAAGAACCTCAATTTGAAGGACAAACAAAAACCAAATTAGGTAACAGAGAAGTTACATCTGCAGTTTCTCAGGCAGTTTCAGAAATGTTAACAGATTATTTAGAGGAAAATCCTAATGATGCTAAAATCATTGTTCAGAAAGTAATTTTAGCAGCAACAGCCAGACATGCAGCACGTAAAGCCAGAGAAATGGTACAACGTAAAACGGTTATGTCTATTGGTGGTCTGCCTGGAAAATTATCTGACTGTTCAGAAACAGACCCTGCACAATGTGAAATTTTCTTAGTTGAGGGAGATTCTGCAGGTGGAACTGCAAAACAAGGTAGAGACAGAAACTTTCAAGCAATTTTGCCTTTAAGAGGTAAAATTTTGAACGTTGAAAAAGCGATGCAACATAAGGTTTTTGAGAATGAAGAAATCAAAAACATGTATACAGCATTAGGTGTTTCTATTGGTACAGAAGAAGATCCAAGAGCCTTAAATTTAACGAAAGTACGTTATCATAAAGTAGTTATTATGTGTGATGCAGATGTAGATGGCTCTCACATTGCAACATTAATTCTTACTTTTTTCTTTAGATATATGAGAGAAATGGTTGAGCAAGGTTATATTTATATTGCAACTCCTCCTTTGTATTTAGTTAAAAAAGGACAAAAAAGAGAATATGCTTGGGATGACAATCAACGTGATTTAATCGCTCATCAAATGGGAGGTTCTGTTACTATTCAACGTTATAAAGGTCTTGGAGAAATGAACGCAGAACAGCTTTGGGATACAACTATGAATCCTGAATTTAGAACTTTGCGTAAAGTTGTTATCGATAGTGCAACTGAGGCAGACAGAGTTTTTTCTATGTTAATGGGAGATGACGTACCACCAAGAAGAGATTTTATTGAAAGAAATGCTAAATATGCGAATATAGACGTATAACAAAAATTAAGAATATAATAATATACACACTACTTTTACAAGAAGTGTGTATTTTTTTTTATATTCGCTTTGTAAATATTATTGAAAACAAATTCTAACCAAAACAAAAAAAATGAAAAAGTATATTTTAATTTTTATAGGAATTGTAGCAATCTCTATAAACACAAAAGCACAAGATGGCTTTGAAGGCTATTTATTAGCTGGTGACGCTGATAGATCTAAATTAACTGAAGCATACATTAATCCTGCAATGAAAGGTTTAATCTATGGAATGAATAGTGGATGGTATCACACAGCCAAAGTTCATAAAACATTTGGTTTTGACATATCTATTGGCGTAAATGCATCTTTTATCCCATCAACTGATGAGATATTTACGCTATCAGGTTTGACATCTATAAATCAACCAACAGGTTCAATTACAGCTGCAACAGTTGGAGGCTCAGAAAACACATCCCCTCTTACAACAGTAAACTTTGTAGAAAATGGAGTAACTTATAGTACTACTTTTAACGCTCCTGGAGGTATTAAAGAAAGCTTACCTTTAAATGCTGTTCCTGCACCTGCTGTGCAAGTAAGTTTAGGATTACCAGCGAAATTTGAAGTGAGTGTTCGTTATTTGCCTAAAGTTGGTCAAGAAGATGTAAAAGCAGGTCTTTTTGGTATTGGTTTGAAAAAAGAAATTACAGATTGGTTTGGTCCTTTAGGAAAAACACCACTTCATGTATCCTTATTAGCATCATACACAAATATGAATGTTGACTATGACATTCAAAGTAGTGGAAGCATTACTACTAACAATGGTTTAGCTGCTTTTAAATTAAATGCTTATACGTTTCAAGCAATCGCTTCTTTGAACTTCCCAATAATAAATATTTATGGAGGACTTGGATATGGTTCTGGAAACTCCTCATTATCAATGACTGGAGATTATACCCTAAACTATAATAACTTACAGTCAAGAACAATTTCAAATCCTTTAGACTCAAACTTTAATGCTGGAAGTTTTAGAACTACTGCAGGTGTAAGACTTAGCCTAGCTTTTTTCAAAATTTTTGCAGATTACACATTGCAAGAATATAACACATTAAATGCTGGAATTGCATTTAGTATTAGATAAATAAGAAAAAAATATATGAAAGACATCCTTCTTTGGATGTCTTTTTTTTTGTTTTTAATCCTACTTTATTTTGAATAATTTACCTTATTTTTGTACTTCTTATTTTAACTTTTAAAAAATATATTTATTATGAAAATTACGGTTGTTGGTGCAGGTGCAGTAGGTGCAAGTTGTGCAGAATACATAGCAATAAAAGATTTTGCTTCTGAAGTTGTTTTATTAGACATTAAGGAAGGATTTGCAGAAGGCAAAGCTATGGATTTAATGCAAACAGCTTCTTTAAATGGTTTTGACACAAAAATTACTGGCGTAACAAATGATTACAGTAAAACAGCAGGTTCTGGTGTTTGTGTAATTACATCAGGTATTCCTAGAAAACCAGGCATGACACGTGAAGAATTAATTGGGATAAATGCAGGAATTGTAAAAACAGTATCATCAAACTTAATTGAGCATTCTCCAAATACAATTATTATCGTAGTTTCTAATCCTATGGATACTATGACTTATTTAGTTCATAAAACTACAGGGTTACCAAAAAATAGAATTATAGGAATGGGTGGAGCTTTAGATTCTGCTCGTTTTAAATACAGATTAGCAGAAGCTTTAGGCGCTCCTATTTCTGATGTTGATGGAATGGTTATTGGTGGTCATTCAGACACAGGAATGGTTCCTTTAACAAGATTGGCAACAAGAAATTCTGTTCCTGTTTCTGAATTTATTTCTGAAGAGAGATTGACACAAGTTCTAGAAGACACTAAAGTTGGTGGTGCAACTTTAACAAAATTATTAGGCACTTCTGCTTGGTATGCTCCAGGAGCTGCAGTTTCTGGTTTAGTTCAGGCAATTGCTTGCGATCAAAAGAAAATTTTTCCTTGTTCTGTTTTGGTAGAAGGTGAATATGGTTTAAATGATTTATGTATTGGAGTTCCTGTTGTTTTAGGTAAAAACGGAATTGAAAGCATTGTTAAAATCAATTTAAGTGATGCCGAAAAAGCACAAATGAAAGCTTCTGCAGAAGGTGTTTCTGCAACAAACGCTTTGTTAGAATTATAATTAATTTCAAGTTTTAGAATTTAATAACAATAGAAAAATCCAGCTTAAAAGCTGGATTTTTTAGTTTCTTTACTTTTACTACCTCTTAAAATTTAAGACAATCCAGAAATAACACCATTATTATCAATCGTCATATTTTCGGATGCAGGATTTGTTGGTAATCCTGGCATTCTCATCATTTTCCCTAAAATTGGAATTATAAATTGTGCACCAGCTGCAATTTCAATTTCTCGAACAGTAACAGTAAAACCTTCTGGTCTGCCAATTAAAAACTCATTATCTGAAAAAGATTTTTGCGTTTTTGCCATACAAATTGCAAAATTATTAAAGCCCAATCTATCAATTCTTCTTAAATTTAATTGAGCTTGTTTGCTATATTCCACATTTTTTGCTCCATAAATTTCTTTTGCAATTTTCTCAATTTTTTCTGTTACTGGTTGATTCCAATTGTATAAAGGTTTGTATTGTGTTGCTTTATTATCAACCACATTTACAACAGCTTTAGCTAAGTTTTTGGTTCCTTCTCCGCCTTTTGCCCAACCTTCAGAAACAACAGCTTCTACTCCTAAACTGGCACATTTAGCAATTACAAAATTAACTTCTTCTTCAGAATCTGACACAAACGAATTAATTGCAACTACAGGTTCGATATTAAATTTTCTAATGTTTTCTATATGTTTTTCAAGATTCTTAAAACCTTCTTGAACTCTTTCTAAATTTGGAGTGTTATATTCTTCTTGTTTAGAACCTCCATGATGACGTAAAGCTCTAATTGTAGCAACCAAAACCACACATTTAGGATTTAAGTTTGCAAACTGAGATTTAATATTTAAGAATTTTTCAGCTCCTAAATCTGCCCCAAAACCAGCTTCTGTAACTACATAATTAGAAAGTGATAATCCTATTTTTGTAGCAATAATTGTATTGGTTCCTTGTGCAATATTTGCAAAAGGACCTCCATGAATAATTGCAGGATTCTCTTCTAAAGTTTGCACTAAATTGGGCTTAATCGCATCTTTTAACAAAATAGCCATCGCATTTTCTGCTTCTAAATCTTTGGCAAAAACTGGTTTATTGTCAAAAGTGAAACCAATAAAAATGTTTCCTAAACGTTCTTTTAAATTTTCTAAATTGGATGCCATGCATAAAATTGCCATCACTTCAGAAGCAGCAGTAATATTAAATCCATCTTGTCTTGGAATTCCGTTTGCAGTTCCACCTAGACCAATTGTAATCTCTCTTAAAGATCGATCATTCATATCAATAACTCTTTTCCAAAGAATGGTTCTTGGATCGATATTTAAGTTATTGGCTTTACTTTGAATGTTATTATCAATTAAAGCCGATAACAAATTATTTGCTTTTTCTACAGCGCTGAAATCGCCTGTAAAATGCAAATTGATATCTTCCATAGGCACTACTTGAGAGTATCCACCACCTGCTGCACCTCCTTTTATTCCAAAAACGGGCCCTAAAGAAGGTTCTCTTAAAACAACTGTTGCCTGTTTTCCGATTTTATTTAAGCCTTCAGTTAAACCAATTGAAACTGTTGTTTTTCCTTCACCTGCTGGAGTTGGAGTTAATGCAGTTACTAATACCAAATTATTCTTCTCAATTTTTTTATCATCAATTAAAGACAGAGGTAATTTTGCTTTGTATTTACCATACATTTCTAAATCATCTTCTAGAACATCTAACTTTTTTGCAATGTCTTTAATATGAAGTAATTGTTTTGCTTGTGCAATTTGAATATCCGATAAGTGTACCATATTTATAATTTATGTATTGTTATTTTATCAATTTAATCGATTAAATATAGTCAATTTTAAGAGTTCTCAATTTTTGAGATTTTTGTATTCTAAAAAATCGTTTAAAGTACTTATACAAATATGATAAAATAATTGTTTACCCTACTTTGAAATACTATATTTGCACGTTTTAAAAAAAAGAAGTCGACATAAAATAACGAAGATGCAAAACAAAGGACTTATTAAATTATTCGCAATCCTTTTTGGATTAGTGAGTTTATATCAATTATCATTTACTTTTTTAGGGAATAAAGTAGAAGACGAAGCTACTGTTTACGCTGCAAGCAAGGTAACTGATAACAATGCAAGAGAAAAAGCTCGTTTAGAGAGAAGGTATTTAGATAGTGTTGCCAATAAAGACATTATAAATTTAGGTATTACATCATTTACTTATAATGATGTAAAAGACAAAGAGATGAATCTTGGTCTAGATTTAAAAGGTGGTTTTAGTGGAGTTTTACAGGTATCTGTAAAGGAAGTTTTAAAAAGTTTATCTAACGATTCTAAAAATGAGGCGTTTAATAAAGCTTTAGAAACAGCAGATGTTAGGCTTAGAGAAAGTAATGATACCTACTTGAATTTATTTTTTGAAGAGTTTGAAAAGATTGCAGGAACTACAAAATTAAGCGATCCTTCTATTTTTGGAACCAAAGCTTTAAGCGAAAAAATTGCTTTTAATGAAGCAAATGCTACTGTTAAAGAAACTTTGCAAGAAGAAATTAATAGTTCTATTGGAACTGCTTTCGAAGTTTTAAGAAGTAGAATAGATAAATTTGGAGTTACATCGCCAAACATTCAAAGAATTGGAAATTCTGGGAGAATTCAAATTGAATTACCAGGTGCTAAAGATACTGAGCGTGTTGCAAAGCTAATTACTAGTAAAGCTGAATTGCAGTTTTGGGAAGTACATACCAACGCAGACGTGCAGAACTTTTTCTTTGCTGCAAATGAAAAAGTAGCAGAATTATTAAAAGATGATTCAGTTCTAGAAACTGAAAAAGACACTCTTAAAAAAGATAATATTGATGATATATTAGGTGAAACTGTAGATTCTACAAAGGTTCAGAAAAACCTTTTCACGTATTTACTACCTAATATTGCTCAAAACCAACAACAATTAAGTTCTTTAGTTGCACAAGTTAAAGTAACAGATACAGCTACTGTAAACAATTTATTAAAGAAAAAAGAAGTTCAGGCTTTATTATCTGCAGATTTAAAATACACTAAATTTCTTTGGGACTATAAGCCTTTTGACAACAAAAATATTGATGCAGATAATGCAGGCCAATACATAGGTTTATATGCTATAAAAGGCAACAGAACAGGAAAACCAACTATAGAAGGTGATGTAATTTTAGATGCTTCTCAAGTATTTGACCAATTAAACAAACCAGAAGTTAGTATGACCATGAATAGCTCTGGAACTAAACAATGGGCAAAAATGACTGGTGATAACATTGGTAATTTTGTAGCTGTAGTTTTAGATGACTATGTTTATACTGCTCCTTCTGTAAACCAAGCAATTACTGGTGGTAGAACTTCTATTTCTGGAGGAAGCATGACTGTTGCAGAAGCAGAAGATATAGCAACTGTATTAAAAGCGGGTAAACTACCTGCTGCTGCAAGAATTATTGAAGCAGAAGTTGTAGGTCCGTCTTTAGGCCAAGAAGCAATAGATGCAAGTTTCATTTCTTTTGGTTTGGCTATTTTATTAGTGTTAGCTTGGATGATATTATACTATGGAAAGGCTGGTATATATGCAAATGTAGCTTTAGTTGTAAATATCTTGTTTATTTTTGGTGTCTTATCTTCTTTTAATGCTGTGTTAACTTTACCTGGTATTGCAGGTATTATCTTAACTATTGGTATGTCTGTAGATGCCAACGTAATTATTTTCGAAAGAATTAAAGAAGGTTTGTCCTTTAAAAAGGGATTAAAACAATCTGTAGAAGAAGGTTTCTCTATTAAAGGAGCTTTATCTGCAATTATAGATGCAAATATTACAACATTATTAACAGGTATTATTTTATATGTTTTTGGTACAGGACCAATAAAAGGTTTTGCTTTAACTTTAATGATTGGTATAGCAACCTCATTATTCACAGCTGTATTTATAACTAGATTGTTAATTGATAGTGCTGTTAATAAAGGTGCTAACTTAACATTTAACACCTCTATTTCTAAAGGATGGTTCTCTAATATAAATATTGCATTTATTAGAAAACGTAAAATTGCCTATATCATCTCTGGAACAATTATAACCATTGGAATAATTTCTATTTTTTCATTAGGATTAAAACAGGGTGTTGATTTTAAAGGTGGACGATCTTATACAGTTCGTTTTGATAAAGCCATGAATGCAACAGAAGTAGCATCAAACTTAAAAGAAGTATTCGGTTCAGCTCCTGAAGTTAAAACGTATGGTACAGATAATCAATTAAAAATAACAACTGTTTATAGAATTGATGAGGAAGGGCAAGAAGTAGATGAAGAAGTACAAAACGCGCTGTTTACAGGATTAAAACCTTACATAGGTAACACAACTTATGCAAACTTTAAACCAGGCTTTGAAAAAGCAGAAAATTCCAACGGAATTATGAGCTATAGAAAAGTAGACCCAACAATTGCAGATGATATTAAAACATCTGCTTTATACGCAGTCTTTGGCTCATTAATAGTTGTTTTCTTATACATCTTGCTACGTTTTAGAAAAGTATCTTTCTCTATTGGAGCAGTAGTTGCTGTTTTTCATGATGTATTAATTGTATTAGGTGTATTCTCTATAGCTTATAGTTTTATGCCTTTCGATATGGAAATAGATCAATCTTTTATAGCCGCCATTTTAACTGTGGTCGGGTATTCTCTGAATGATACCGTAATTATTTTTGATAGAATTCGTGAATTTACAAACGAAAGGACAGGAAAACATAATGAATTGATTAATGATGCAATCAATAAAACGTTAGGAAGAACTATAAACACTTCTTTAACCACATTATTAGTAATGTTGGCCATCTTCTTTTTCGGTGGTGATTCTATTAAAGGATTTATGTTTGCATTAATTATTGGAGTAATTGTTGGTACATATTCTTCGATATTCGTAGCAACACCAATTATGTACGACACAACTAAAAAAGAAGATAGAAACAAATAATTTTTAATTTTATAAAATAGAAAACCGTTTTGTTTGCTAAATTTATTTTGGTAACTCAAAACGGTTTTTTCATTAAACTTATAGCATTTATATTTGCATTTTTATGAGTATTCTAAAACTTCACGATTTATACTTTAAACCTTTCATTAACAAAAAGGAAATAAGTTATATTGTAAAACATTTAGCACAACAAGTAAAAGCAGATTTACCAAAAGATGAAATACCAATATTTGTTGGAATTTTAAATGGTTGCTTTTTATTTGCTGCAGATTTTATTAGAGAATACAAAGGTAACTGCGAAGTTTCATTTGTAAAACTAGCTTCTTATCAAGGAACCTCTTCATCAGAAAATGTAAAGCATTTGGTAGGTATTAATGAAGATTTAACTGGTAGAACTGTTATTATTTTAGAAGATATTATAGACACAGGTGCTACTTTACAAGAAATTTATAATATATTTAGAACCCAAAATGTAAAAAAATTAAAAGTAGTTTCTCTATTTTTTAAACCAGATGTATTTAGAAAAGAACTTCCAATAAATTATATTGGCAAAAGTATAGAAGACAAATTTATTGTTGGCTATGGTTTAGACTACAATGGTTTAGGAAGAAATTACCCAGAAATATATCAATTATCAACAACACCAAGAATGAAAAACATCGTATTATTTGGCCCTCCAGGAGCAGGAAAAGGAACACAAGCTAACTTCTTAAAAGAAATGTATAATTTAATGCATATTTCTACAGGAGATGTATTTCGTTTTAATATTAAAAACCAAACAGAACTTGGGTTGTTGGCTAAAAAATATATGGATGAAGGAGATTTAGTGCCAGATGAAGTAACCATTAATATGCTAAAAGCTGAAGTAGAAAGAAATGCGGATGCCAATGGTTTTATTTTTGATGGCTTTCCAAGAACTCAATCTCAAGCAGAAGCTTTAGACGAATTTTTAGGCCAAAAAGGTGAACAAATAAATGCAATGATTGCTTTAGAAGTTCCAGAAGATGTTTTAGTAACTCGTTTGTTAGAAAGAGGAAAAACAAGTGGTAGAACAGATGATACAGATGAAGTTAAAATAAGAAATCGTTTTAACGAATACAATACAAAAACTGCTATTCTTAAAGATTATTTCGAGGCTCAAGATAAATACTATGGTATTAATGGTGTTGGGTCTATAGAAGATATTACAAAAAGAATTTCTGGGGTATTTGACACCCTTTAAAATAGTTTAATTGTTTAAATGTTGAAGCGTTTAACAGATTAAGATGCAAAACAATTATACAAATAAACAATTATACAATTAAACATAAAAATGACAGAAGGTAACTTTGTTGACTACATAAAAATATATGCTTCTTCTGGAAAAGGGGGGCAAGGTTCTGCGCATTTACACAGAGAAAAGTTTATTTTAAAAGGTGGTCCAGATGGTGGTGATGGAGGACGTGGAGGACATATTATTTTACGTGGAGATAAAAATATGTGGACACTTTTTCATCTAAAATTTAAAAGACATTTTAGAGCAGAAGGTGGTGGTGCAGGAAGCAAAAGTAGAAGTTCTGGTGCAGATGCAGAAGATATTTATATTCCTGTTCCTTTAGGAACTATTGTTAGAGATGCGGATACCAATGAAGTTTTGCATGAAATTACAGAAAATAATCAAGAAATAATTTTATTAGAAGGTGGAAAAGGTGGTCTTGGAAACTGGAACTTTAGAACCTCTACAAACCAGACACCAAGATATGCACAACCAGGAATAGATGGACAAGATGGTTGGTATAGAGTCGAATTAAAATTATTAGCAGATGTTGGTTTGGTAGGTTTCCCAAATGCAGGAAAATCGACATTATTATCTGTTTTAACGGCTGCAAAACCTAAAATTGCAGATTATGCTTTTACAACTTTAAAACCTAATTTAGGTATTGTAGAATATAGAAACCAAAGCACTTTTGTTATTGCAGATATTCCTGGAATTATAGAAGGAGCTGCAGAAGGTAAAGGTTTAGGGCATCGTTTTTTACGTCATATAGAAAGAAACTCAGTTTTACTATTTTTAATTGCTGCAGATTCTGATGATATTAATAAAGAATATGAAATTCTACTAAACGAACTAAAAAAACACAATCCTGAGTTGTTAGACAAAGACCGATTATTAGCAATTTCTAAAACGGACATGTTAGATGACGAGTTAATAGCCGAAATAAAAACAGACTTGCCAAAAGGTATAGAGACTATGTTTATTTCCTCTGTTGCAGAAATAGGTTTGCAAGAACTAAAGGATAAATTGTGGAAAATACTGAACTAAATTAGTTACAAGTATTTAATAACAAAAGCTCTATTACAGTTCTTTTAAAACAATTTTAATTGGTAATTGATATTCTGTAGCAACAGGAATTCCTCTCTTAATGGCAGGATAAATTTTAGGCAAATTATTTACAGAAATATGAATGATGCTATCCAATTCTGGAAGTTCCTTTTTAATAATTTCTGATGATTGTAGTTCTTTAAATATAATTTCTCCCTTATCATTTATAATTAGATCCACATAAACAGTTTCGTTAATAGAATCTTTTACAGACAAAGAATGCAGCAGTAACTCCTCTCCTATTTTTTGATGAATTGTATTTCTAAAACAATCAGATTTTTCTATTTTATCAATAATAGAATCGCAGATTTTAAAAGATGGAGAAAGATCTACAGAGGTAAAATCTACAATCGTATCTAATTGCTGTAAGTTTTTGTTTTTAGAAAATGGCAATTTATCACAAGATGTGATAAAAATTAGCATCAATAAAAAAGAAAAAACACGCATTTTACAGTTTCTATTTACTGCGTGAAATTACTAAATTTTATTGAGTTAGATTCCCTGAAATTAATCTACTAAAATTGTAATCGGAATTTGATATTTTACTGAGACTTTTTTACCATTCAATTCAGCTGGTCTCATTTTTGGTAACAAATTTATTACTCTAACTAGTTCTAGTACTAAAGGTCTTTTAGGGGCTTCAGCAGCACCATAAACAATATAGCCTCTATTATTAACCGTAAAACCTAAAGTAACTTTTAAATTTCCCTTTGGTAAGTCTAATTTATGCAGTGACTTTTCATTAAAATATTTAAAAAAGTGTTTTGTTACACTGTCAATAAAACATTGTTTACTATTCAATTCACAACCAGGAAAAGTAGGTAGAACATCAAATTCATTTAAAAAGTAAATACTTTTATCACTTCCATCATTAAATCCTATTATTTTGTACTTATACGAAAGTAGTTTTCGCTTACCACTTGGTTTTATAATTTTAATTTCCTTTCGATATAAAGTCCCTGAATATTCATCGTTTAAAGTAGTTTTATAAAACTCCTCTTTTTCAGGTTCACTTAAATCGTCAAAATCTATTTCTTCACCTTTTGGATATTCATCTCCGTAATAAATATCCATATAGGTTTTTGTGGTATCTCTATATTCTTCAGGAACATTATTAAATTTTTCTTTGGGATAATAAGTTATTTGTTGTTTTTCTGATAATTTTTCTTCTCCTTTTTTATTACAAGATAAAAAAGAAAATGAACCAATAATTGCAAGTATTAGAAAGAATTTTGTTGACTGTTTCATTTTTCACTTTTTAAAATTTACTGTCTTCTATATTATTTACTTAAGTTTTTATGATTTAAATTGTTTTGAAAATGTTCTTGTAATTTTTCTGAAAAACAATCTATATCTCCATCTTCACATTCAGGAAAAGTTGGTGCTTCATCTACTGTATAGATTGTTAATTCTTTAGTTTCTGTTTGGTTACTATTCTTTCCAATAAAATTCAACCCCTTTTCTATTGTTCCATAGGCATTTCTACCATTTGGCATTTTGAAAAATTTATATTTCAATGACTTTAAAATTGTAGGTTTATCCTTAAAATGTTCTTTGGTTCTCTTTAAATAGTCGTTAAATTCCTCTTTTTCATAAGAAGCTAAATCTTCAAAGGAAATTTCTACTACTTCTTTTGGTGGTACATCTCCCAAATAATCATCCAAATAGGTCATCTCATAACCTTCAAAACTAACCAATTTCCCATTACTATTTCTATATTTTGTTTGCAGTTGCTTTCTTGGAGTAATTTCATTCTCTGAAAAATTTTCAGAACAAGAACTATAAAAAAGCATACTCACTAATGCAGGAATCAACAGCAAATATTTAAGTTGATTGATTTTTTTGGATTGTTTTTTCGTCATCATAATAATTCTTTTTTTAATTAAACTTTTTTTATAAAATTGATTTACAAATGCAATATTCTCCACCTGAAAAAAGCTAGACAATAAATTATTTATGTAACTTTCTTTGGTTTCAGATTTTGCTACAACAGCATCAGAAATGTATTCGTGTACTAACGTGATTCTCTTTTGATAGAAATAAATTATTGGGTTAAACCACATTGCAATTTTTAGGATTTCGAAAAACAATAAATCTAAAGAGTGTTTTTGTTGGCTGTGCACTAATTCATGCTGAATGATTTTTTCTCTCTTACTTTCATCAATCTCTTTTCCCAAAAAAATATAGTTAAAAAATGAAAATGCTTTGGTTTCTTTGGGCAATAAAATCAACGTAAAATTAGCCTCTTTTACAACTTTATATTTTCTGATGATATTGATAATCTTCACTAATTTTATCAAAAATAAAACTGAAAAAAGCGCAACTCCAATCCAAAATAAAATGTTGATATAGTTTACAGATTCATAAAAACCAGTTTCTGTTATTTTTTGTTGAATTACTTTTTCTGGCGATAAAACAATCTCTGGTAAATACACAATAAACTCTTTTGGAACAGCTTTTTGAAAGGTTGGTATTTTTATCAACGGAATTAAAAAAGATACTATTGGTGTGCTTAACAAATACCATCTGTTTTTTGTAAAGAAGGTTTCTTTGCTTAAAAAGAAATCGTAAATCGCCAAGAATAAAACTTGGAATAAAATAACTTGGAGTATATAATTTATCATAGTTTTTTATTTTAAATGTTCTCGATACAATTTTGACGAAAAGTCAAAATCACTCGAACTGACAGACTTTATTTTTCACAACTGGCAACTGAAATACTGCCAACTAAAAACTGTCTACTTATTTTTATTCACTTCTTTTAAAATTGATTCTAATTCTGTAACATCCATATCATTTTCTTTTACAAAAAAGGATACCATACTTTTAAAAGAACCGTTAAAATAGCCATCCATTAATTTATGTAAACTCTCATTGCTATAGGTCTCTTTTTCTACTATAGGAAAATAAATAAAACCTCTACCTTCTGGTTTATGATTTACAAATTCTTTGGTTTCTAAAATTCTAATGATGGTTGAAACTGTATTGTAAGCAGGTTTTGGTTCTGGCAATTTATCAATCACCTCTTTTACGGAAGCTTCTTGTAAATCCCATAAAACTTGCATTATCTGCTCTTCTGCCTTTGTTAATTGTTTGCTCATATTTATAACTAATCTTTTAGTTCGAAAAAACAAATATAACTAAAAATTTAGTTTAAACTAATTTTTTAGTTGTAAATTTATACAAAATTAAAAAGCTAGAAACCTTACAGTAAGATTTCTAGCTTTATTTATTGTAAAGTAATAAGAAAATAAATTATTCCTTTTCAGACATTTTCTTTACAAAATCTGTGATGATGACAATTTGAGTTGCGCCAACTTTACCTTCAATATATTTAGCATTTGAATGGTCTAAAGAAATCCTTCTTACAGCAGTTCCTTGTTTTGCAACCATGCTAGAACCTTTTACTTTTAAATCTTTAATTAAAACCACAGAATCTCCAGACTGTAAAATTGCCCCATTTGCATCTCTATGAATAATCTTTTCGCTTTCTGCTAAATGGTCTCCAGTTTCTTTTGCATAGTTCAATTCTGCGTCTTCTAAATACATCATTCCTAATAAATCAGTTGGCCAACCTTCACCTTTTAAACGATGTAACATTCTCCAAGCCACAACTTTTACAGGCGTATATTGGCTCCACATAGAATCATTTAAACATCTCCAATGATTTGGATCTACTTCTTCTGGATTTTCAATTTGAGAAATACAAGTTTCACAAGCTAAAATAGAACCATCAAAACCAGCTGTAGAAACCGGTTTCACCTCGTAAATAGACAAATTATTGGTTGCTGTACATAACTCGCATTTGTTTCCACTTCTATTTTCTAAATCTTGTTGTAAACTCATTATTATTTATTACTTAAATGATGATTTTCAATAAAAAATTAAATATCCAAAGAAATAGTTCCTGCTAAATCTAATGCAATTGCCTCTTCTAAAGCTTCTAAATTCAATTTTCTAACTTTTAATTTTGTTGCTGCGTGTGCCTTTTTATTCAACTTAGAAAACATTTCTGCTGCTTTTTTAGCACTATTTAAAAGTAAATCTTCAGGAACAATCATATCTAAAAAACCAGCTTTTATTGCATCTTTTGGATTGTATATTTCTGCATTCACCACACTTCTATTCAAGTAAACTTCAGACAAACGTGCTTTTGCAATTGCAATTCCAGCATTGTGCATTGTCATTCCAATCATTACTTCGTTTAAACCTATTTTAAAATCGCCATCTGTACCTATTCTGTAATCTGCAGACAATAATAAAAAAGCCCCTTTTGCAATTGCATGTCCATTACAAGCAACTATTATTGGTTTGGGAAAAGACAACATTCTTAAAGATAACCGAGAGCCTTTTGTAACCAATTCTAAAGCAGATATTGGAGATTCTTTCATCACTTTTAAATCAAATCCACCAGATAAAATTCCTGGAGTTCCTGTTAAAATTACCACTTTATCTTCCTCAATTGCTTTGTCTAAACTTTTATTTAAACCCTCTATTACTTCATGAGAAATAGCATTTGCTTTGCCATTATTAATTGTAATTATTGCGTAATTTTCTTCTGATTGATAGGTTACAAATTCGTTCATTATTGTATTGTTTTAGTTTCTTTTTGATAAGTAATTAGAGAAAAAAATGAGACCAAAGCCCAAGCTCCTTCTAAAATTACAAAGGGAATATATTTTATTAATATGGATGCAATACAAGCCATTATTGCTCCACTTAAATTAAGTAGGATAAAAGCTAAACTGTCTGTTTTTATTTTTTTTATTACTGATAAAAGGTATGCTAGTAGAATTTGAAAAACGCCAAAAAAACCAATCCAATCTACAATATTCATTTTTATGATTTATATAAACTTAACAACATACATTCCTGCAAAAACAGCTAGAAAACCAATTACAAAACTTGCAATTGTGTAGAAAGCAAAAGAGGTAAAATCTCCCGATTTTAAAAACACGTGATTTTCATAAGCAAAGGTAGAAAAAGTTGTAAAACCTCCACAAAAACCTGTGGCTAAAAATAAAGTGTGATTTTGTGAAATGGCATCATTTTTTGCTGCATAGCCTAAAATTAAACCTATTAGTAAACTTCCTAAAATATTAGCTAGAAAAGTTCCATAAGGAATTCCGTTTTCTGAATTGTTTAACCATTTACCAATTAAAAAACGTAAAACACTTCCAAAACCTCCACCAATAAAAACGAGAATTATACTTTTCATTATAAATCTAAATCATCAATATCTACCCAATTTTTCTTATCTACAACTGTTCCCTTGTTTAAAATCATAATTCCAGGATTGGCTCTAATCATTGTTTTTAAAGTAGTTTCATCACAGAATAGAACTTCGAAAGAAAGTTCATAATTACTTTTTGTTAATTCTATTATATCTGCAAAAGAAGCAGAAACTCCGTAAACTTTATATCCCTTACTTTTAGCTTCTTTTTCTAATTTTTTAATTTCAACAAAAGCTTCTTGATCAGATTTTTCTAAATTAGACATGATAATTAAAACTACTTTGTCCATTTTTAGAATTTCTGGAGCTAAATCATTTTGAGAATCCTCCAACATAAAATCGTGAACTGGAGGTATTTTTCCATCATTTTGATACTCCATTCCTTTAGGGATATTTTTACCAATGGCATAGGCTCTAAAATCGATAATTGGTAAATGATTTAACACATAATAAGTTACGATGCTAGAAATTAAAAGCGATACAATTACAATTAAACCAGGATTTGCTTTTGGTAAAATTGGCTTTATAAATTTTGTTCTTTTACCACCTATAAAGAATATTAAAATGGTTAAAATAACATCTTTACCAAAGGTTTGCCAAGGAGTTAATTTTATAGCATCTCCAAAACAGCCACAGTCTGTGACCTTGTTATAATAGGCTGAATACCAAGTTAAAAACAAGAATAAAAGAATCATTATTTTTAAACAATTAATCGTAAATTTTGCTTTCCAACCTACTAATAAGGCAACCCCTAAAACTATTTCAGAAATAATTAAAAAGATGGCAAAAGGCAGTGCATAAGGAATTAAAAACTCCAAGTTTAAAACTCCCTCAGAAAAGTATTCTTCGAACTTGTATTGAGAACCAATTGGGTCTACCAATTTTACAAAGCCAGAAAATATAAATAAGGCTCCTACTATGATTCTTGTAATTTGGACTAGTAATTTCATGAATTATTTTTTTAGCTTTTTAAAGTAAAATTCGTTTTGATAGATATAATGTAAAGAATATATTAATCTAACTTTTATATCTTTAAAGTTATAATTTTTATAATGAACGATAAGATTCGAACTTGCATTTGGTGATAAAAAATCATTTACAATTACAGTAGAAAAATGATAATCTTCAAAAAAAACATTTTGTTTGGATAGTTTTTCTAAAAACTGACCATATTTATCGTAACTTTTAATATTAAAAAAATCATATTGTTTATCCTTTTTATAAGTATCTTGTATAAATCCAATATCCCAAAAGCTATCAAAAAAAATAGTATCTAAATTTGAGTATAATTTTTCTTGCTTTTTATAATCAAAAGTATATACCCGATGTTTATCAAGTAGTCTAATAGAATCACTTCTCAAAAAACTTTTATAACGTTTTTCAGTATTTACTTCTTTTGTTTCTTCTAACATTTGACTTTCAAAAAATAGAATTATCTTTCCTAACTCTACTATTTCTTTATCGTTAAAAAATTCAGAAACAACACTATCTGCCTTTAACTCTCTGTTAATAATATGTTTTTCAGTCATGCAAGTTGTAAGACTGAATAGAACTATTAAGCAAGTTAAAATTTTCATATCTATCCCAAATGTATCATCGCAAAAACTGCATAATTAATCATGTCTTGATAATTGGCATCAATTCCTTCAGAAACCAATGTTTTTCCTTTATTATCCTCAATTTGTTTTACGCGTAATAATTTTTGTAATATTAAATCTGTTAAACTAGAAACACGCATTTCTCTCCAGGCTTCACCATAATCATGATTTTTATTTAGCATTAAATCTTTAGTTATTTTGCTATGTTTATCATATAAAATAGTTGCTTCTTCCGAGCTTAAATCTGGGTTGTCTACAACGCCTTTTTCTAACTGAATTAAGGCCATAATCGAATAATTAATAATGCCAATAAATTCAGATTTTTCCCCTTCATCAACTTTTCTTACTGCATTTTCTTGTAACTGACGTATTCTTTGCGCTTTTATAAATATCTGATCTGTTAAAGATGGTAAACGTAAAATTCGCCATGCAGAACCATAATCAGACATTTTTTTTATAAATAAACTTCTGCAATCATTAATTACAGCATCATATTGTTTTGAAGTATCTTGCATTTTCAATCAAAAGTATTTGCGTAAAAATAGTAAATCTTAAACGCAATTCTTTTATTTTTACCATGAATTTATAAATCTACTTAATGAATAGAATTGTTGTTTTTTGTGGCTCGAGTTTAGGTTTTAATCCCGTTTATAAAGAAGCAGCCAAAGAACTTGGCAATTACTTTGCTAAAAATAATATTGGTTTGGTTTATGGTGGAGGAAAAATTGGAATGATGGGTATTTTGTCGGATACAATTCTTGAGCAAAATGGCGAAGTAATTGGTGTAATTCCTAAATTATTAGTCAAAGAAGAAGTGGTTCATTCTGGAGTAGAAGAAATGATTGTTTGTAAAAAAATGAGCGAACGAAAAGTAATAATGAGCAAACTCGTAGATGGTTATATTACATTACCAGGAGGTTTTGGAACTTTAGATGAACTTTTCGAAGCATTAACTTTAGGGCAATTGCATATTGAGCAAAAACCAATTGGACTTTTAAATGTGAATGGTTTTTTCGATGCTATTTTATTACAAATCGATAAAATGGTGGAAGAAGGTTATGTAAAAGCCGAAAATAAAAAATTATTGATTGTAGAAAATTCCGTTGATAAATTATTAGAAAAAATGGACAAGTACAAAGCTCCAAAAATTACTCACGTAATTCATAAAGTAGTTAGATAAATGACCATAAATTGCAAAGGAACCTTAGTAGATTTATCATCACCCAAAGTAATGGGTATCTTAAATATTACTCCAGATTCTTTTTTTGATGGTGGCAAATATAAAAACGAAAAAGACATTCTTTCTCAAACAGAAAAAATGCTTTTAGAAGGTGCCACTTTTATAGATGTTGGTGCTTATTCCTCTAGACCTGGAGCTAAAAATATTTCTGAAAAAGAAGAACTGCAAAGAATTCTTCCTGTAATCAATTTACTAATAAAACATTTTCCTGAAATCATTATTTCTGTGGATACTTTTAGAAGCAATGTTGCCAAAGAAACTATAAATGTTGGTGCTGCAATTATCAACGATATTTCTGGTGGAATTATGGATGCTAAAATGTTCGAAACTGTTGCCAATTTGCAAGTTCCATATATTTTAATGCACATGTTAGGAACTCCACAAAACATGCAGAAAAATCCTGTTTATGATGATGTTACTAAAGAAATTATCACCTTTTTTGCAGAACAGATTTTTAAATTGCATCAACTAAAACTAAATGACATTATTATTGATGTTGGTTTTGGTTTTGGAAAAACCATCGAACACAATTTCGAATTGCTTAAAAATTTATCACTTTTTAAAAGTTTGGACGCTCCAATTTTAGCGGGTATTTCTAGAAAATCGATGCTGTATAAAACCTTAGATATTTCTGCACAAGAAGCTTTAAATGCAACAACTTCTGCAAACACAATTGCGCTTATAAATGGTGCCAATATTTTACGTGTGCACGATGTAAAAGAAGCTGTAGAAGCTGTAAAAATTGTAAATCAACTTTCTTTTTAGAAGCTATTTCCTGCTTGGAATTTATCTTGAGTGAAATCGAAAGGCTATATCTTTTTACTTCTGTTCTCTATACAAATTTGTTCATTCTTCACAAATTCCCTCGAACTGACAGCAAAAAGGATGTCGTTTCAATCAGGGCTAAACTTGTTTGCCAACTAATTTTATCAAAAAAACTTGGCATTCTTTTTGTTAAAGAAATGTTAATAAACTAAATCAACCTACTCAAACTTTACGAAACTTCTTGCTTTTTTCGAGAAGGAAAAATTTTTATAAACTTTAAAAACTAGTAATCATGAGTAGAAAAGAATCTCCAGAAATTAATGCTGGCTCCATGGCTGACATTGCATTTTTATTATTAATCTTCTTTTTAGTAACCACAACTATGGATGTAGAATCAGGCATCTATAGAAAAATCGCTGAAAAACCAGAAGATAATTCAATAATAGATATCAAAGAAAAAAACATTTTAGAAGTAAATATCAACTTTAAAAATGAACTTTTTGTTGATGGAAAAACGTTATCCATAAAAGACCTTAAACAAATTGGCATCGATTTTATAGACAATGGTGGTGGTTTGGGCATCAATAATAAACCCTGCAGTTGGTGTGAAGGAAGTAGAAACCCAAGTTCTTCAGATCATCCTTCAAAAGCATTTATATCTATCAAAACAGATAGAAATACAAACTATGAAACCTACATTACTGTTTTAGATAATTTGAATAGTTCTTACACTTTTTTAAGAAATAAATTGGCTGTAAAATTATACAATCGAAATTATGTAAGTCTTTTAGAGGATTATAAAAAAACGAATTACAAAGACAAATCTTTGGAAGAAAAAATTAATTCAATTCGAGATAAATATCCCCTTTTATTGTCTGATGCAGAAATTAAAAACTGATTCTCATTTCCGAAATTTATTAGTACTTTTACGTAAAATCAATCCAATTTAATGTTAGATTTTGTTGAGTTTTCTTTTTTAGATGTGCTAGATATTTTGCTAGTGGCAATATTGCTCTACTATATTTACAAATTATTAAAAGGTACTGTTGCTATCAATATTTTTATAGGAATTGCGTTTATTTTCATCATTTGGAAAATTACGCAAGCCTTAAAAATGGAGATGTTAAGTGGAATTTTAGGCTATTTACTTTCTGGTGGAGTTATTGCTTTAATTATTGTTTTTCAGCAAGAGATCAGAAAATTTCTTTTAATGATTGGTACTACCAATTTTTCTAGCAAAAGAAATTTTTTAAATCAGCTTAAATTTTTACGAACAGAAATTAGTTCTGAAATAGACACAGATAAGATTTTAAAAGCTTGCGCTAACATGTCTAAAACGAAGACTGGTGCTTTAATTGTTATTGAAAGAACCAATAGTTTAGATTTTTTAATTAGTAATGGAGATGCAATGAATGCGCAAGTAAATGAGATTATTCTAGAAAGTATCTTCTTTAAAAATAGTCCATTGCATGATGGAGCAACTATTATTAGAGATAATTATGTGGTTGCAACCAGGGTTATTTTACCAATTTCTGATAGCACAAAAATACCAGCAAGATTTGGTTTAAGACACAGAGCTGCTATTGGTGTTAGCGAAAAAACGGATGCAGTTTGTCTTTTAGTATCAGAAGAAACTGGCGAAATTTCTTACATTAAAGATGGAGAATTCTCTCTATTCAATACTTTAGAGGAGTTAAATGATAAAATAAAAAATGATTTAATGTAGTTTCTTAAGAAGCTACCTCTAAACTAAACTGCTTATCATAAAGGTTTTTGTAATAGCCATCTTCTTTTTCAAGTAATTCTAAATGAGTCCCTTTTTCTACAATTAAACCTTTGTCCATTACAATAATTTTATCAGCTTGTTTAATGGTGGCCAATCTGTGTGCAATAACAATTGAGGTTCTATCTTTTGTAATTGTTTCAGTGGCATATTGTATCATTTGCTCTGCATGTGCATCTACAGAAGATGTTGCTTCGTCTAGAATTAAAATACTTGGCTTACTTACATAAGCTCTTAAAAAAGCAATTAATTGTCTTTGTCCAGAAGATAACATGGCTCCTCTTTCTTTTACATTATAATGATACCCATCTGGAAGTGTCATAATAAATTCGTGAATACCAATTTGTTTTGCTGCTTTTTCTACATCTTCTAAAGTAATGTTCTCATTTTTTAAAGTGATGTTATTTAAGATAGAATCTGAAAATAAAAATACATCTTGTAATACAATAGCTACTTGATTTCGTAGACTTTCTAAAGTATAATTATCCACTGAAATACCATCAATAGAAATGCTACCAGAATCTATTTCATAAAAACGATTGATTAGATTGATAATCGTAGATTTTCCTGCACCAGTTGCACCAACTATGGCAATGGTTTCTCCAGATTTTACTTCTAAAGAAATTCCTTTTAAAACTTCTTCGTCTTTTACATAACTAAATCTTACATCTTTAAAGCTGATGTTTCCTTGAAGATTATCTGCTTTTATGGTACCATTTTTTGCAATACTGCTATCTGTATCAATCACTTTAAACACACGTTCTCCAGCAACAATTCCCATTTGTAATTGATTAAATTTATCTGCAATTTGCCTTAAAGGCCTAAACAACATTTGTGCAAATTGAATAAAACCCATAATCATACCTACAGAAATTCCTGAATTCTGAATCGCTTGTCCCCCACCAAACCAAACAATTAAACCAATTCCTATAGATGATAAAATTTCTGCAATCGGAAAAAAGATAGAAAAATACCAAATTGTTTTTATGTTCGCTTTTTTGTGCTTATCATTAATTTCTTTAAAATTTTGATATTCGATATTCTCTCTATTAAAAAGTTGCACAATTTTCATTCCTGTAACTCGCTCTTGCACAAAACTATTTAAATTTGCTACTTGGTTTCTTACCTCTTGAAAAGTAGCTTTTATGGCCACTTGAAAAACTTTCGTTGCGTAAATTAAAATGGGTAAAATAGATAAAGTGATTAATGCCAGCTTCCAATTTAAGAAAAGCATAATTGCAGTTACAGCTATCATTTTAAGTAAATCACTTAAAATGGTAAAAACGCCATTACTAAAAAAAGCTGCAATGGTTTCTATATCAGAAACGACTCTTGTTACTAATTTTCCAACTGAATTTCTATCAAAATAAGACATTTTAAATTGTAAAATGTGCCTAAAAATTTTAGCTCTTATATCTCTAATAATATGCTGTCCAACCCAATTTGCATAATAAATAAATATAAATTGAAGTAAGACTTCTATTAGCAAAATAACCAGCATCAACATGGTATAATTTAATAAACCAACTTTGTCTTTAGACAACATGTAATCGTCTACAGTATTTATTAAAATGTAGGGTGATAAAACTGAAAATAAGGCAAGTAAAATGGTTGATGATGCTGCTATGAAAAAATACAAACGATAACGTTTTGCAAAACCCATAAGTCTTGAAAATATTTCCATATCGAATGCATTTCCTGTTTTTTCTGCCAAAATTTAATATTTAATATTCGTTAAAAATAATCCTTTCGCAGGGACCGACAATCCTGCATTGCTTCTATTCTTGCTTTCTATAATTTGTCTAAAATCTGCTACCGAAATTTTACCATTTCCAACTTCCAACAAAGTTCCAACAATGGCTCTCACCATATTTCTTAGAAATCTATTTGCAGAAATATAAAAAGTTAATTCGTTTTCTTTTTGTTCCCAGAAAGCATCTGTAATATCACAATTAAAAGTATACACTTCTGTTTTTACCTTAGAAAATGTTTGAAAATCTTTATATTCTAATAGTAATTTTGCTGCTTCATTCATTAAATTAATATCTGGTTTTTGTGAATGGATTTGCCAAGAAAAATCTAACAAAAACGGATTTCTACCCAACCAAATTTTATATTCGTAACTTCTAGACAACGCACTGAATCTTGCATGTTTTTCATCATCTACCAAAAAAACTTGCTGCACAGAAATATCGTTTGGTAAAATAGAATTTAACTTAAAAACCAAATCTCCTTCAGGTTTTTGCTCAATATCAAAATGTGCATACATTTGCGTTGCATGAACTCCTGTATCTGTTCTTCCTGCTCCAACAACTTGAATGTTTTCTTGAAAAACTGTGCTTATGGCATCATTTAATTTTTCTTGTACAGAAATTACTTTTGGCTGAATTTGCCAACCATGATAGTTTTTTCCATTGTAAGAAAGTTCGATAAAATATCTCAAGAAAACTTATTTTTGAAGTCATCAAAATTACGAAATTTATTTTGTAATCCTTATTTTTGAAGTGTGAAGAAAATCTTATTATTATCAGATACCCACAGTTTTATTGATGACCAAATTTTAAAGTTTGTAAAACAAGCTGATGAAGTTTGGCATGCAGGAGATATTGGCGATTTATTGGTTACAGATACCCTGAAAAATCTAAAACCTTTGCGTGCAGTTTTCGGAAATATTGATGACAAAGATGCTAGATTAGAATTTCCTTTAGATAATAAATTTTCTGTGGAGGATATTTCTGTTTGGATGACTCATATTGGTGGTTATCCTAATAAATACAACCAAAGAATTCGAGAGGAAATAGCAACAAATACTCCAAAAATATTTATTTCTGGTCATTCGCATATTTTAAAAGTTCAGTATGATAAAAAACTGGACTTACTGCACTTAAATCCTGGTGCTGCTGGTAAACATGGTTTTCATAAAATTAGAACTATGCTTCGTTTTCAGTTGGAAAAGGGAGAAATTAAAAATATGGAAATTATAGAATTGGAGAAACGTAGCTAGTTTCTTCTAATTTTACAACAGGAATCTGTATCTGAATTTTAGTGCCAATATTTTCAGATGAATCAATTAAAAAAGTACCTGCCAACATTTGAATTCTGGCATTAATTTGGTTGATTCCTAAACCATCTTTATTTTGAATATTAGCTTTATCAAAACCAACACCATTATCCGTAATTTTTAATATAATTTTTTCATTCTCTTCCTGCATATAAATGATAGCCTCAGAAGCCTTACTATGTTTTATAATGTTATTGATCAACTCTTGAAGTATGTTATACATTTTAATTTCGAAACTCTGATCATATCTTCCTATGTTTTCTATTTGAGCAATAATTTTTAAATCGGAATTCGAGTACTTTTCTGCAACGTCTTTAACCGCAAATGTTAACCCAAATTTTAACAATACAGAGGACACTAAATTGTGCGATAAATCTCTAATTTTATCAGAGGCCTCATTTATAATTTGCTGAGTTTTGTCTATTTCAGGTGGTATATTTCCGTTAAATTGTTTTCTTGTGGCCTGTAAATGAAGGTTAGCAGATGACAGTAAAGCACTAACATTATCGTGTAAACTTTCTGCAATTTGCTTTCTTTCTGACTCTTTTCCATTAATGGTTGCATCTAAAATTCTAGCTTGAGAATCTGATTTTAATTTTTCTAAATTTTTACTCTGAGTTAACTCAGTTTCTTTGAGTTTTAATTCTAGATTTTTTCTACGAATATCAAAATATCCAATAACCACTAAAAGTGAAATAAAAATTAATAAACCAAAAAAAGTTAAGTTTTTAGCTTTATCTTTTTCCTTTAAAAGTTCAACTTCTTGTTCTTTTTCTAAAAGTTCTTTTTTGGAATCAAAATTATATTTCATATCCAATTCCTCAATAATTCCTCTAATTTCTTTATCTCTTAAAGTATCTTTAATATCATAAGATAGTTCTTGATAAGTATATGCTTCATAGTCTTTTAGTATATATAAATTATATGCCAAGTTGAAATATAGTTTTTCTCTAATTCTTAATGCTCTATCATTATTTTCATATTTAATTAAATTGAGAGCTTCTTTATATGTTGTTTTGGCTTTATCGTAATCTTTTTTTTCTAAATATATACTAGCTAAATTTCCTCTAGCTGCTGCCTCAGAAATTTTATTATTCAATTTATTATGAATACTTATTGCTTCTAAGGCATACGTTTCTGCCTTATTATAAATAGAATCTTGCATATAAATTCCTGAAAGTGTAGATAAAGCCATTGCTTTATATGTCAAAATTTCTTTATTTAAACTGTTAAATTCTAATAGTTTGGTATAATAAATTTTTGAAGAATCTCTATTTTCTATTTTAAGATATTCATTACCTAAGTTGATATAAATTTTACTTAAATCAACATTTTCAAAATCTAGCTTTTTATCTTTTTCCAGAGATTCATTACCATATATAATTGATTTTAACGCCTTTTTATAATAATTAATTGATTTTTCATGATTATTGTTATTTCCAAATATCTTTGCGATTAGAATAGATGTTTTATACCGAGTTTTATCATCAATATTTTGTTTTAAAAGATGTAAAGATTTTTCTAGAGATTCCGTATATTTTTTTTCTAGAAATAATTTCTCGATATCTAGAAAATTTTTATTCACTACAGTATCTTTTTTTTGATAAACAAAAAGAGAAGCCTTTATAATAAAGGCTTCTCTTTTTGTTCTTGAATATGCTGTTGTACAAAATATAACAACAAATAATAATATAAAGACTTTTTTTGATTTCAAAAAATTCATTTAATATTCAACAAATTTATTAATCAGAATCTATAATAATAACTGGTTTTCTTATAGCACCAGCTTCACTTCCTTTCCCACTTACATTGGCTATGTGATTCACAAAATCAATTTTTAAAACTTCACCCTCTTCTTTTTCAAGCGTTCTAGTATAATTTGCTGCAGCATTTGCGCCAGATTCTAAATGAACTTCATAGGTTTTTATTTCTTCATTGTATACAAAAGATACGTTCGAATTACTTTTTACACTAAAATCTAAACCAAAAGTACCATCTTCATTACTTGTTATGCTGTAAGAGTCTAAAAGAGCTATATCTGTAGACTTTTTATTAAAAGAAGTAATATCATCTGTAATAGAAATATACTGTTTTTTATTTACGTTGTTATCTACAAAACCTATTCTTAATTGACTGTTATTAATAGATAGATTTTCGTCGTAATTCCTTTCTGTTTGATTATTTGTCGAATATAAAGAAAATTCTTTTAAATTAGTTTTTGTATCTACTACTTTATCAACTATGGCATTTTCAGATAAATTAAAATCAACAGAATACGCTCCTGTTGCGTCTCTTTTTACCTTGTAGGTTTTTAAAATTTTAGAATTTTGTTCTTGTGGTAACATTGTTTCTTCTGAAGAACAAGAAGAAAAAATTAATGACATTGCTGTTGCAAATACTGCTAGACTCGTTTTTTTCATGGTTAAAAAGTTAAGGTTATAATTAATGTTTAATGTTTACTGTTTAAAAAGTATGTCTAGCAATGTGTATAACAATTATTCTTGTGAGAATGTTAATCGACATCTTTGGGGGAAATAACCATGAAATAGCTAAAGATTCGAAATATTGCTGCTTCTAAAAATAGTTGGGGGAAAATTTTTGTTTTTTTAGAAACTATTGCTAGACCTACTTTATTTGTTAATATTTATTTTAATTTTTAATACTGATAATTCTTTTTGATTGTTTTTTAAAAAGTAGGCTCACAAGATATGCAACGATTCGTTTTGGGGGGATTACTTATCGAAATTTTATTCATATACAATAGTTGGGGGAATTATACTATTTTATATTTTATAGCATACAATGCTAAGCCTACTGAATTTTTTACTTTTATTTTTCTTAATAAACTTTTTCTATGTGTTTCTACTGTGCTTGGTGTTATATTTATTATTTCTGCTATTTCTGGTGTACTTAATTGTTTTGTTATTAATTTTAAAATTTCAACTTCTCTCTCTGTTAAAGCTTCTATCAAAAATTTATCTGGAATATCTCCATCTGGCATATCTTGACCTGAAGCAGATTTAATTAATAAATTTCGAATATCGTCACTAAAATATTGCTCTCCTTTTGCAACCGCTTTTATAGCATTGATTATATGAGCTCCAGCATTGTTTTTAGTAATATAACCTCTACAACCCAATCGAATCATTTCTTGAACAATTTTGATATCATTATAACTAGATACTATAATAGTTTTTGGTCTAATCTTATTTTCTTTTAAAAATTTGACAACTTCAAGACCGTCTAAAACTGGCATTGTAATATCTAAGATTAAAACATCTGCTTTGTTTTTTTTAATACTAAACCAATCTATAACTTCCTTTCCTGTTAAAGAAAAACCTTTAACTTCTATATCATTATCGGTATTTATAACAGCGATAATACCATCTATTACTATTTTATGGTCGTCTGCTACGTGAACGTAAATTCTTTTTCTCATTGTTATGTTACAAATTTAGGGTGGTTAATAAGTTCTCACAATACCTGTTTATGGTGAAATTTTCGTCTACCTGTTTCCAGGTAGACATCTACCTGGAAACAGGTAGACGTTTTTTTTTATATTATTGATTATCAATATTTTAAAAAAATTTCAAATCTACTTTTTTTGCTTCATAAATGTACTAAAAAAAAAATCGAAGAAAATAAATATTCTAGAAATGCAAAAAACCGAGAAAATTCTCGGTTCTTTTCGCACTAAATATACTATTTGTTAGAATTATCTCAATCTGTCTACAGATTTCACGAGATCTTCATCCTTTTTAATAGCTTTATTTGCCAAAACAATAAGCAAAATAACTAAAATCGGTAAGAACATCCCAATACCTTTCTCAGAAACTAACGCTTCTCCAGATAATGTTAGAGATAGATAAATCAATAACCCTAATAAAAAAAGGTTAATCAAAATTATAATTCGGCCAAGCACAAATTGTAATTTTCTGTTTTTAAACAGAAATATAGTTACAAATGTTAATATGGCTGATGCAAAGAACATTAAAGGAATTACTTTTAAAGTAATTTCTTCTTTCGAAAACAAATTTACAACAAAAATTTTTTCTTTAATAGAATTCCATAAATTAAACACAAAAATTAAAGCCCCAGAAGTTATTGCAGCTAAAAATAAGTATATGGTTTGTATTCTTTGAATCATAGTTTTAAAACTAGTTGCAAAAATAGAATTTCTTTTTTAATAAGAAAACTTCCATATTAAAAAAAAAGTATATATTTGTCTCAATAATAACCTCATCGTTTATATTGTATAGTACTATATGCAATAATTAAAAACCAAGAAAAGTAATTTTATTCATCTTAAAAAATTTAAGATATAACTTAATCATAAATTAAATGTTCGAGATTTCTGAACTGAAAGCAAAAACTCTTGCTGACTTGCAAGTTATTGCAAAATCTATTGGGCTTTCTAAAACTAGCCAAGTAAAAAAATTAGACCTTGTATATCAAATACTAGATACACAAGCTGCAAACCCTTCTTCTACGGATCAAGTAGAAAAAACTTCAGCCGCCAATAAACCTAAGGTAGAAAAGCCTAAAAGAAAAAGAGTTGTTAAGAAAACTGAGAATGAAAGTTCTAAAGTCGAAGTTGAAATACCGGTTATTGAAAAAGAGGTTGAAGTTAAAAAACCTATCAAAAAAAATATTCCTACTCCAAAGGTAGTTATTAAAAAACCTGTTGAATCTAACCCTGAAACTTTAAAAAAGCCTGTTAATCCTCAACAGAATAAAAATCATCCAAAAAATAATACTCATCAAAATAGTAAAACGAAGAGTAAAGACCCAAACCAAAGCAATACTAAAAGTAGTACGAATTTAAATAGACATAAATCTGGAAATAGATACAGAGATCCAGATTTTGAATTTGATGGAATTATAGAAAGTGAAGGTGTTTTGGAGATGATGCCTGATGGTTATGGATTTTTACGCTCTTCTGATTATAATTACTTATCATCTCCAGATGATATTTACGTATCACAATCTCAAATTAAATTATTTGGTCTGAAAACTGGAGATACTGTAAAAGGTAATGTTAGACCACCAAAAGAAGGTGAAAAATATTTTCCATTAATTAGAGTTTCTAAAATTAATGGTTTAAATCCTAACGTTGTAAGGGATCGTGTTTCTTTTGAGCATTTAACGCCACTTTTTCCGCAGAAAAAATTCAATTTAGCAGAAAAGGGTAGTTCTTTATCTACAAGAATCATCGATTTGTTTTCACCTATTGGAAAAGGACAAAGAGGTATGATTGTTGCACAACCGAAAACAGGTAAAACCATGTTACTAAAGGATATTGCAAACGCAATTGCAGCGAATCATCCTGAAGTATATCAAATTGTTTTATTAATTGATGAAAGACCTGAAGAGGTTACAGACATGCAAAGAAGTGTTCGAGGAGAAGTTGTTGCTTCTACTTTTGATGAACCTGCAGATAAACATGTACGTGTTGCAAATATTGTTTTAGAAAAAGCAAAACGTTTGGTAGAATGTGGACATGATGTGGTTATTCTTTTAGATTCTATAACTCGTTTGGCAAGAGCTTATAATACAGTTGCACCTGCATCTGGAAAAATACTTTCTGGTGGTATAGATGCAAACGCATTGCATAAGCCAAAGCGTTTCTTTGGAGCTGCAAGAAATATAGAAGGGGGTGGTTCTTTAACAATTATTGCAACTGCGCTTACTGAAACTGGTTCTAAAATGGACGAAGTTATTTTCGAAGAATTTAAAGGAACTGGGAACATGGAACTACAATTAGATAGAAATATTTCTAACAGAAGAATTTATCCTGCTATCGATTTAATTAAATCGTCTACTAGACGTGATGATTTACTATTAGATGATAAAACCCTTCAAAGAATGTGGGTTTTAAGAAAGTATTTAGCTGATATGAATCCTATAGAAGCGATGGAATTTATTAACGATAAAGTTAAGTTTTCTAAAAATAACGATGAGTTTTTAATTTCTATGAATGGATAATTAAATCTTACCTTAATTAAATAAAAAAGACCTTTTTTGAGAAATCGAAAAAGGTCTTTTTATTTATTCAATTTTAAAAGAATAGACAATGTAGCAAACAAAAAAAATCGTTCAAAACTTGAACGATTTTTTTAAAATTTATTGAAAGCTAAAATTAGTTAGCACCATACATTATTGCTCTATTATCTTCTATTTCTGAAGCTTTCTTAATTGCTTCATAGATTTTAAATGTTGAGCTTTTTCTAGTTTGTGCTATTCTTTTTCTGTTAGCATCGTAATTAGGTAATGCTGTTGGCATTTCTTTATTCGTAACTTTAAATGCATAAACACCTCTAGAACCCTCTATTGCTGTATAAATTTTGTTTAGTTCTGCGTTATACATTGCTCCTACCACTTTAGGTTCTATACCAACTCCTGAAAGTGCAGGGTTTTTTAAAGTTACATTATTAGTGGTACTAACTGCTGTTTTATTAGCGGCAGCAATACTTTCTAAACTATCACCTTTTAATTTATCTTTAATTAAGTCTGCTTTCTTTTCTTGTATTAAAATTGGTCTAACAGTTGCTGTTGCTTTATCAACAGACATTAATCCTTTTTCTTCTGAACTGGTAACAAAAGTAACCACATGTTTACCTTCCAAATCAAAACGTTTAAAATCTCCTATTTTAGTTTCTTTATCAAAAGCCCAACTAACAATTTGTCTTTCATTTCCAAGACCAGGAACATTTTCATCTAAGGTTTTTAAACCAACAGCTGGTTTTGTAACATAATTATTTTTAGCAGCAACATCATCAAATTTACCTTCTTTAGAAATTGCTAATGCAAATTCTTCTGCTTTTCTAAACGTTTCGTTTTCTGTTGTTTCAGAAGGCACAATCTGTCTGCTAAAAGTTGCTAATTTTACTACTTTCTGATTATTTTTTTGATCATCAATTTTAATGATATGAAATCCAAAAGGACTTTTTACAACATCTATATCTCCTTTTTTATTTTCAAAACTGTAATCTCTAAAGGCTGGTGTCATTCTATCATAAGTAAACCAATCTAAATCACCTCCTTTTTCTCCTGAACCTGTATCTGAAGAAAATTCTTTTGCCAAATCTGCAAACTTATTTTTATCTCCTTTAACAACAGATAAAAGACTATCTGCCATTTTCTTAGCTTCGTCTTCAGTTCTTGTAACCTCTGGAGCAACTCTTTGAGAACCAACAAAAGGTATTAAAATATGGCTAGCTCTTACAGAATCTGGCATTTCTGTAACTGCAGTAATTTTAGATACTTTAAAGAAATCTTTGTCTTTGTATGGCCCAACTATATCTCCTTCATTACCTGCATAAATTTTATCTGCAACTTCTTGGTTTAGTGCACTTTTAAATTGATAGTTGGAGTTTAAACCAGTATCTGAATTATTTTCTGATAAGAAAACAGCGTTATCTGAAGTTTTCTTAAAATCTTCAATTATAGAAGCTACATCATTCTTAATTATTTGTTCGTCTTGTGGAGTAGCAATTATATTAAACTCAACATAAGAAATATCTCTAGAAGCCTCTATTTTAAACTGTTCTTTATGGTTATCTATATAACTTTGAACTTCAGACTTTTTAATAGTAACTAGGCTATCTGCAATACTTGTATATGATACATAAACAAACTGTGCGTTTAATTTTGTGTTTTCTATAAAATACTCAGTTTCTCCTTCTTTTAAAGAAGCTCCTAAACCTGCAGTTATTAAATTATTAAAAGTATCTCTCTCTGCATTGTCTCTAATTTGATTCATGTATGAAGACCATTGAGACCACAATTGAGATTTATTTTCTTTCTCGGTTGCTAAAAATTGTTTGAATTTTGCTTCATCAAATAAACCTACTTCATTTTGATATTCAGGATTGCTTTGCACAAAAGGAGCATTTACAATCTCATTCCAAATATCTGCTTCACCAATAGAAATACCTGCTTCTTCTAACTGATTAGAATAGATTTTTTTTCTAACAATGTTGTCCCAAACTGTTTTAGCAGCTTGCATTTCAGAAACTCTACCTCCAGTTTGTTGTTTATAACTCTCTAATTCATTTGCAAATTCTTGTGTAGAAATAGATTCTCCATTTACTTCTCCAACTTCATTTACTTTGCTCGAATTAAAAAAATCACCAAGTGTAGATGGATCTAAAACGAAAGCAAAAAGTGCTAATCCTATAATGATGATTAAGAACATTGAACGTTCTCTAATTTTTGATAAAACTGCCATACTTATTTATTTATTTTCAGTGGGCGAATATACGATTTTTGGATTTAATATTCCAACCCATTTTTTACTTATTCAGATGATGTTCTATCTTTAGTTGAAGAAGTTATTTTTATAATGAAATTTAGTCTTCTTGATCAGAAATTCTAAGAGAAACTTCATCAATTTTTGCTCCACTCATTTTTATAATTTTTATTTCAAAATTTTCGACTTCAATCAATTCTTTTTCTGATGGAATATTCTCTGTATGTTCTATGATATAACCCCCTAAAGTTTCGTACGCTTCAGATTTTGGAATATTTAAATCGTATTCTTCATTTAAATAATCGATTTCCAATCTTGCCGAAAAATTAAATTTATTTTCGCTAATTTTTTCTTCTAAAAACTCTTGAGAATCATGTTCATCTTCAATTTCACCAAATAATTCTTCAACAATATCTTCTACAGTTATCATACCAGAAGTTCCACCATATTCATCTACAACTATAGCAACACTTTTTCTTTTTTTTATTAGTGTATTCAAAATATCATTTATCATCATAGATTCTGGAACGAGTTCTAATGGTAATAAAATAGACTTTATAGTTTTAGGTTTCTTAAACAATTCGAACGCATTTACATAACCAACAACATCGTCTAATGAAGTTTTATATACCAGAATTTTAGAAAGCCCAGTTTTTATAAAGGTGTTTTTTAAATTGGTAACCGTTTCATGTATTTCTACGGAAACTATTTCAGTTCTTGGAACCATTACTTCTCTTGCCTTTAAGTTCTGAAAGTCTAAAGCATTCTGAAAAATCTGAATTTCAGAATCCATTTGATCATCATCATTACCTGTTTCTAGCTGTTCGTTAATATAGTTACCTAATTCTTCTTTGCTGAATTCAGTTTGCTGCTCATCTGCATTTGTTTTAAAAAAAACACGCAAGAAGAAATCTGAAATTTTTGTAATAAATTCAGAAAAATAATGAAATAAATTAAAGAAAATATATGCAGGTAATGCAAATAATTTTAAAACCTCATTTGCATATATTCTAAATATGGCCTTTGGTAAAAACTCTGCTGTAACTAATATTATGATTGTGGAAATAATAGTTTGAATAAATAAAATTGAAAATTCGTTAAAACCCTCTATTGGAAGAATTCTTATTAGAAATTTCCCCATGTAATAACTATAGATTACTAGCGAAATATTATTACCCACCAACATTGTGGTAATAAATTTTGATGACTTCTGAGTAATTTTTGTAAGAATTCTAGGTATAAAACCTTCTCTTTTTTTCTCTAACTCTATGTGCATTTTGTTCGCAGAAAAAAACGCTATTTCCATGCCAGAAAAAAAAGCCGACAGCAGAATTGATACTACTATAATAATGAGTTCAATTTCCATTAAGAGTATAAAATTCTATTTATTTTGATTGTTTCTTTGTGTAACTTTTTTTCTAAAATGTCTTTTAAAGAAAAATACTAAAGTAATAAAAATAGCAAAGCCAAGAAAAAAATATGCTCTTTCTCTATCAATATTCCATCGAATAAATACTTCTATTAAACAGATAAAAGCAATCATTAAATATCCATACTGAAAAAATTTCCAAATTTTATTCATAATTTAATCTTCTAATGTTTCTAATTTTCCTACTGTTTTTTTTGCTAGGTGTTTTGTTAAATCGTCTTTAGATTCGAAACCAATACCATAAATGGTGTCGCTATCTTTGGTTAGCTTAAATGCTTTTTCAGATATAAAGTACTTGGTTTTTTCATCCCAAAATAACTGTTCTGTTTCCAACCTAGATTTATCCTTATGATTAATAACCACTACGTTTCCTATAATTTCAGAGATAGATGTTCTGGAATAATTTAGAGCAAAATCTCCAGTTATAGTTACAGAATCTATTTTATTGGTAAAATTAATAATTTTTATTCCATCAGGGAACTTACTGTAAGGATGTGCGTTTCTATTACTAAAATCTAACATTAATGGTGTGATTAATTTCGAGGTAATCCTTCCAGAATCTTTATAAACATGATAAACATCTTTCGCTGTGCCAACTGGAAGGTTTTTATCAACTAAAAAATCGCGCACTTTTTTGCTATCATTAGAACAAGAAAAAAGCACTACTATTCCCAACAGAACAGCAATGCTTTTTGTTATTTTTTTAAAAATTTTAATCATTTTCTAATCACTTGATGCCACTCTTACAGTTTCACCAATCCAACATTTTATAGTGTAAGATTCTCCAACTTTTGCGCCTTTTGTAAATATAACCTTTTTACTTGGTAAATTAGCTCTATAACTTGCAGCATATTTATCTGCTAAATTAGAAATACTTGGGTCTACATTACCAGCAATTTGAGCTTGTCTTAAAGCTGCAGCATACACCATTCTTTTCTCGAACTCATCTGTACCACAATCGTTTACACTAGATTGATATGCACTTGCAATTAATAAATAAGCCTTTCCATAATTAGGATTATATGTTAATGCCTCTCTTGCTAAACTTTTTGCTCTAGAATATTGTCCTCTAGATTTTGCTTGTTGAGCAAATTTTAACTTATACTTTGCTTTCTTTAAAGGATCTGTTTCCAATTCAAAGGCTTTGTCTTTCATTTCTGCAGCTCCTTTAGCATCTCCATTTTTCTCCAAAATACCTGCATAAAAAGAATAAGAATCTGCAGATGGTGCTGCTTCTGCATAAGCTTTCGCTAATTTCTCAAATAAAGGATCTTCTTGGCAATCTTTATTAAACAATCTAGAAACTGCTCTTCTTAACCAAACTGAATTGCTCTTATTTTCTTCAAATTCTTTATCGTAAAGAGGCACTAATCTTTCGCAAGTAGCAATTTCAGATATCATATTATCCAAACCACCTTCGATTTGTCCTAAAGCCCTAGAATTAATTTGATACGCATTTAAATTTCTTTTTTCTCTACTATCTAAAACCCTAGTAGAATCTTTCGTTAATTCATTAATTTTATTTGTATAATCATCTAATTTTTCTCCAACTGACTCTATTACGTCATCATAGGTGTCAAAAACTTTTTGAGGATTTACATCTTTATATTTATCTGTAATTCCTTGAAAATACTTATAAATATTTTTCACGCCCATATCTTGAGGAGAAATCGCATACGCTTTTTCTAAAAGAGCAAAAATTTCTGCATCTGAAGCTAAATTATTATCAGCTAAATAAGTTGCATAGTCACTATGTAATTTTGCTGGGTCTTTATCTGGAAAATATTGTAGTCTTTGCTCATAAACCCTTTTTGCCAATGCAGGCTCTTTTCTAATATCTTCTGCAAGTTTAGAACCATATTGATAAATACTTACAGACAAGTCTTTACAATTATCCATTAGATAAATCCAATTTTCATAAGCGTCATCATACTTTTTTGACTGATAATCACCTTTAAAAAGATTGTATTTTATAATACATTCTTGGTTTGCATCTTGAGCATTAGTTTTTGCAGTTGCTAAAAGCATTATTACTGCTAATAAAAACGTTATTTTCTTCATTTTTGTAGTTTTTTATTAATCGATTTTTCTTTTTACGAACCAGTTAACATCTGTCAAAGATAAACTTAATCTAAAATTAAAATAATTTTCTTCTATTAAATTGTTTTCTGTGGTTCCTCTTTTACCAAACTCAAATCCCATGTTCACTGTAGATAATCGTTTCAGTGGTAGACCTAAACCAAAAGATATGCCAAAGTCTTTAATTTCTGTAAAATTTGTATTATTTCCAGAACCATCCACTAGCAGACCTGAGTTTTCAAATCGCATACCAGCCCTGTATGTAACTCTATCCCAATAACTTGAGATGCTATTTACTTTCGGCAAAAAGAATCCACCAATAGAAAATCTACTAGATGCTCCATATCTAAATGCACCATTTGTATTTGCTAATAAACCTGTAGTTGAGATAGCATCTTGATTTTCGTACTCTAAACCTGCATACCATTTATCAAATTTACCTAAACCAATTCCTAAAGTTGATTTTAATGGAAAATTAAATTTACCATCTATTTTGGTAGTTGAAATTGTATCTCTAGGGTTTTCAAAACCTGAACCTGAAAAAGCTATTGAGTACAAATAGTCATCACCAGTTACATTAATTTCATTACCTAACTTAAAAGTAGCCCCAGCATTCAGCATTATTTTATTTTTCAATTCTTTTTGGTATTGAGCACCAAGCTTTACAGAACCTCCTCTAACCACACTAATTTCGTCATATTTAGTCGCTAAAGAAACATTTGCTCTTTGGTTAATGATGCTATTACTAACATTACCAAAACTAAAGTCTGCTTCAATACCCAAGGATAATCCTTTAAAAGTTTTTATACCAAAACTAGAGTAAATTCTATTAACCCCTCCATTACCAGAAAAAATTGATAATTCAGTAATATCTCCATTTGCATCTGACAGTGTATTGGTTAAAGAGTAACCTATTGAAGATACAGGTTGCATACCTACAGATAAACCAGCGTTTTCTCCTAAAGATAATGCTAACGCTATATAAGACAAACTGGTAGAAGTACTTTTTTGTTCTGAAATACCACTTTTAACTGTTAAATCGTTATTTAAAATCCCAAAACTATAGGTAGTATATCTTAAATCTGCATATGCTGCAGGATTTGTGAAATTTAAATATTTATAATGGCTAAAAGCAACACCTATGCCTCCCATTGAACTTTGCTCTACTGTAGTTGGGTTAAATTCTTCTCCAAGACCAAAATAAGAGTAAGGAGATGAATTTGTTCTTTGTGCTAAAAGAGTAATTGAACTACATAGTAAAAAAGTTACTAAGATCTTTCTAATCATTTGTTTTGGTTAAAAATCAATATTTCATTTAATCCTTCAAGGAGAAAATTTTGATTGGCAAATATGCTACTTTTTAATTGCTTTGACAAGAAATTTGTATCTCCCCCTGTTAAAACAATTGTTAAATCTAAATATTTTTTTTGATATTGACCTACAACACCATCTATTTCCTGAACCACTCCATTTATAACACCTGAATGAATGCTTTGTTCTGTTGAATTACCAATAAAACTTTTAGGTTCATCGATGTTTAATAAAGGTAATTTAGATGTAAATTTTTGTAATGCTTTATATCTCATTTCTAAACCTGGAGAAATAGCACCTCCAAGATATTCTGAACTGCTGTTTATAAAATCAAAAGTAATACAAGTCCCTGCATCAATTACTAAAACATTGCTTTTTGGGAATTTTTTTACTGCTGCAGAAACTAAAGCAATTCTATCCACGCCCAAAGTATTGGGTGTTGCATACAAATTCTTAAAAGGGATTTTAAGAGTAGCGTCAACCACTAAAATTGAAGTATATTCTTTGAGTTTATCAATCTGTTTTAAAGAAATATTGGATACACTAGATATAATGGAAGATGAAATTGGCTGATGTTTTAAAATTTTTTTTACTTCAGATACAATTTTATTTTTTTCAAAAATAAATAATTCTACAATGTTATGTTGTTCAAAAACAGCAGCTTTAACTCTTGAATTACCAACATCTATAACTAGATTCATATTTTATTTTTTACAAAATTCAAAAATACAATAGATTTTTTTAAATTTTCTGTAGTAGATGTAAAAAAACATTTTATATTTGCATCCGCTAAGGCAATGGTACCTTAGCTCAGTTGGTAGAGCAAAGGACTGAAAATCCTTGTGTCCCTGGTTCGATTCCTGGAGGTA
>NZ_JBASWY010000026.1:0-164341 GCF_049276715.1 Polaribacter sp. | reverse complement strand
ATTTAATTAGGTATATAAATAAGTTGGGGGACTTATTTATATCACTACTAGGCACCCGAACAAATCTGTTTGGGTGTCTTTTAAAAGAAATCAATAGTTTAAATAAATTTTTAGGGGTATTAATTTAAAACTATTGATCCCAAGAGAGCTGAGAAATCAGCTCTCTTTTTTTTATCAAAAAATAATATTGTTTATTTTTGCAATATCAATTTAAAATAATGTCAAAAGACTTAAGCAATTATAGAAAATCTTACGAAAAACAAGAACTTTTAGAAAGTAATTGTCCAGAAAATCCAATGGAATTATTCCAGACTTGGTTTAAACTTGCAGACGAATCAGATACTATATTTGAAACCAATGCAATGTCAATATCAACTATTGGTAAAGATGGTTTTCCAAAAAACAGAGTGGTTTTATTGAAAAAATTCACTTGGGAAGGTTTTATATTTTATACCAATTATACTTCCGAAAAAGGAAAAGCAATTGCCGAAAATAATCGTATTTGTTTGTCTTTTTTTTGGGCGGGATTAGAACAACAAATTATCATTAAAGGAAAGGCCGAAAAATTAGCAGAAAACCTATCTGATGGTTATTTTGATTCAAGACCAGATGGAAGTAAGCTTGGTGCATGGGCTTCTAATCAAAGTGAAATAGTATCATCTAGAGAAGAATTAGACAAAAATTTAAAAACTTTTGAAGATAAATTTGAAGGGAAAGAAATCAATCGTCCTAAACATTGGGGAGGTTATTTGGTAAAACCCATTTCTATAGAATTTTGGCAAGGAAGACCTAACAGAATGCATGATAGATTAAGATATTCTCTGCAAAAAGATTTTTCTTGGAAATTAGAAAGATTAGCACCTTAAATTTTTATATTTACATTTCAATATTTTAATTGAATGAAAACACTTTACATTGTTCGACATGCAAAATCTTCTTGGGATTACCTTGGTATAGAAGATATTGACAGACCTTTAAAAAAACGCGGAATTAAAGATGCCTACCTAATGTCTAAATATTTGTCTAAAACCATAGAAAGACCAGACGTATTTATTTCGAGTAGCGCAAACAGAGCTTTACATACAGGTATTATATTTTGTGAAAACCTAAGTTATCCTTTAGCTAATCTTCAAATCAATAGACAATTGTACAGTTTTAGCGATGGCTATTTGGTAAAAACAGTATGTGCTTTAGATGATGCTTTTAATTCTGCAATTATTTTTAGCCATGATCATGGTATTAATACTTTTGTTAATAAATTTGGAAATATACCTATTGCTCACGTATCAACATGTGGCATTATAGGTATACAGTTTCAAGAAAAGCATTGGAAAAATATTAAAAAAGGAAAAACATTTATGGTGGAATTTCCTAAAAATCATAAATAATTTAATGCTAGAAATAAAAAAATATGCAGCTATAGATATTGGTTCTAATGCAATTAGATTATTAGTTTCTAACGTTATCATTAGACCTGATAAAGAACCTCAGTTTAAAAAATCCTCTTTAGTTAGAGTTCCTATACGTTTAGGAGCAGATACTTTTATCAACGGAATTATAAGTGAACAAAACACAAATAGGTTAATTAATGCAATAGAAGCATTTAAACTTTTAATTAATGTACATAATGTAGAACGCTTAAAAGCTTGTGCAACTTCTGCCATGAGAGAAGCAAAAAATGGTAAAGAGGTTGTAGAAAAAATTCTAGATAAAACGGGTGTTAAGATAGATATTATTGGTGGTAAGGAAGAAGCGAGTATAATATCATCTACAGATTTAAACAATTTAATAGGTGGAGATAATTCTTATTTATATGTAGATGTTGGAGGTGGTAGTACTGAGTTTACCATTTTCTCTGGTGGAAAAATAATTACATCTAAATCTTTCAAAATGGGTACAGTTCGTCTTTTAAGTAATAAAAAAGCTGTAAACAAAATTATTTTTGCAGAAGTTGAAAAATGGATTGTAAAAAATACAAAAGATTTAAAAAGATTATCTTTAATAGGCTCTGGAGGTAACATTAATAAACTATTTAAAATGTCTGGCAGAACAGAAGGAAAACCTATTTCTTTTATATATTTAAATGCCCAATATCAGTTCTTAAAGCAAATGAGTTATAGTGATAGAATTACGGAGTTAGGATTAAATCCTGATAGAGCAGATGTTATTATACCAGCTACAAAAATATTTTTATCGGCTATGAAATGGAGTGGAGCAAGAAAAATATATGTACCCAAAATTGGACTTTCAGATGGTATTATAAAAAATTTGTTCTACAATAAAATATAATTTCTAATTATTTAGTGTTTATTTATAAATGTTTTTACTACTTTTGATTTTATGTTTATCGCTTATAAAAAGATATATATTAATGTTTAGTAATATGAAAAAAAATCTATTCAGCTTAGCTTTTCTAATGATTGGAGCTGTTGCATTTGGTCAAGATTTACCTATAAATCCTGAACCAGGAAAATGTTACGTTCGTTGTAAAACACCAGATGTTTACCAAAATGAAACGATTCAAGTTGCAGTTGCACCAGAATATAAGAGAATAGTAACTTTCCCTGCTCAATATAGAACAATTCAAGAAAAAGTTTTAATTAAAGAGGCTGGCCAAGAGTTACTGGTGGTACCTGCTGTTTGGGGAACTCAAGAAGTTACTTATTTCGAAAAAGAAGACGGTTCTAAATTAGATGTTCAAAAAGCTACTTTTTTACAAGGTTTTGAAACTGTAGAAACAAAAGCTGCTTCTGCAACTTGGCAAATGAGTGAAAAACTTCCAGGTTGTGAATCTAACGATCCTGAAGATTGTAGATATTGGTGCTACAAACCTTTACCTGCAGAGTTTAAAACAATGCCAGTAGAAAAATTACAAAACGATGCTAGAGTTATTAGAACTCCAATTTTAGGGGTGAGAAAAACTTACCAAAGAAAAGTTATGGTAAAACCAGCTGAAACTACAATTGTCCAAACTGAAGCAGAATATTTAACTATAGAGAAAACAGTATTAGTAAAAGATGCATACACAGAAGAAACTATTGTGCCTGCAGTTTACAGATCTGTTACTAAAGAAATTTTAGTTAAAAAAGGAGGTTTAACCTCTTGGAAACCTGTAGATTGTGAGTTAGTAGACAATACACCTTTACCAATTAACTGGGATTTTTCTAGCTACGCTTTAAATGAAGGTGCTAAAAGAATTATTGATGCAAGACTACTACCTATCTTAAAAACTGGTGTGGCTGTTTTTATTGAATCTCATACTGATATGAGAGGAACTAGAAGAGACAATCAAGAATTATCTGACAAAAGAGCAAAAGCGGTTACGGATTATTTAATTTCTGAAGGTATTGATCCTTCTCTTATTTACGCTAAAGGTTTTGGTGAATCCAGACTTTTAAATAAATGTTCTGATGATGTTGTATGTTCTGAAGCTGAACACGCTATTAATAGAAGAACTACATTTAGGGTAGTAAATCAAAAATAAAAAAATTACTTAAAAATATTAAACAAAAAAAAAGAAGCATAATTGCTTCTTTTTTTTGTTTAATATTTCTGAATGACAGACTCAAAGAAAGGGTAGTAATATTCTGCTAACACATATCCACTTTTCTCGGCTAACTTTTTACCTTTATAATTTACCATCAGTAAAGTTGGAAATGACTTAACTTTATAGTCTAGTTGCAAAGTAAAATTCTCTTTTATCTTTTCTGGAGTAAGTAAATCTAATTTATGTGGAATGTCTACCTCTAAAAGAATCAAACTTTTATCAGACAGTTCTTTAAATTTTTCTGTATGAAACAACTTTTCGTCTAAAACTTTACAAGGACCACACCAATCTGAACCCGTAAAATAAATTAAAACCGGTTTATTTTCTTCTTTCGATTTTTTTAAAGCCTCTGCATAGTTAGATTGCCATTTTAATATAATCTCCTCCTTTTTTTCTAAATCTATATTTTCAGAAAACGCTTCTTGAGATGATGAAGGGAGAATGATTATAAAACACGCTAACAAAAAAAATACTCTTTTATTCATATAGTGATTTTGTTTTATCAAAAGTATCAAAAATAATACCAATGTTAGAACCTTATAATTTTTATTTTATTGTATTCTTTTAACGAGCATGTTTATATAAAAATTTGAAATAAGTTTTTTAAATTCATTTTGGATATATACGATTCATAATTTTAGCATTAAATTCGTCATTAGAACCATTTAAAAACTTAGTTTCTATAGCAAGAAAAGATAGGTTTTTAATTTTATCAAAAAGACGAACATAGTCTTTTTCAGTTGTTAAAATAATTTTATTCGTTGATTTTATTTGATCAAAATTATATTGAATCGAATCAATTTCTGCTTTTGTAAAATTATGATGATCTGAAAATTTTAAATGCTCGAAACTAATTTCATTTAACATTAAAAAATCTAATAAAGGCAAAGGATTAGCAATGCCAGTAACTAACAAAACTTTGTGTTTTTTTAATTCAGAAATAGATAATTTATCTTTTCCGGAAGTAGTGTCTGCATAAGAAATTCTAGTAAAAAAAACATCCTTTTTAAAGGCTTCTAATTTATTTTTGATGATGTTTTGCTGTAATACATCCAAATTATCAGGACATTTTGTAACCACAATTACATCTGACCTTTTTGCACCAGATCTAGATTCTCTTAAATTTCCTGTTGGAAGTAAAAAATCATCCACAAATAAATCGTTATATTTTGTCAAAAGAATATAAAAACTACCTTTTACTTTTCTATGTTGATAAGCATCATCTAACAAAATAACTTCGCTAGATTTTAAAGCTAACAATTGTTGAATACCAGCTACCCTATTTTCATCAACAGCAACAGAAATATTAGAAAATTTTTTGAAATATTGCAAGGGCTCATCACCTACTTTACCTGCAGAATGTGTGTCATTTAAAAGAATAAAGCCCTTTGTTTTTCGCCCATAACCTCTGCTTAAAACCCCTAATTTAAAGTTGCTTTTTAAATTTCGAATTAAATATTCAATTTGCGGAGTTTTTCCAGTACCACCAACACTTAAATTCCCAACAATGATTACAGGTATTTTAAATGATGTTGATTTAAAAACTTGAACATCAAACAAAAAATTACGTATCGACGTTATAACGTAATATATAGCCGAAAAAGGAAATAATAAGAATCTAACATATTTCATCTGGGTAAAAATACATTAAAAATGTTAACTTTGATTTTTCTCAATTCATAAAAATGACCATTAAACATATTACAAATTATATAGAAGAGTTAGCCCCATTAAACTACGCAGAAGAGTTTGATAACGTTGGTTTACTTGTTGGAAATTACGCTACAAAAGTCTCTGGAGTGTTAATTACATTAGATACTTTAGAGGAAACTGTAGATGAAGCCATTTCTAAAAATTGTAATTTAATTGTTAGTTTTCATCCTATTGTTTTTAGCGGATTAAAAAAAATAAATGGCAACTCTTACGTAGAAAGAGTTGTTTTAAAAGCGATTAAAAATGATATTGCAATTTATGCAACCCACACAGCTTTAGATAATTCTAAAAACGGAGTTTCTGCAAAAATATGTGAGGTTTTAGGATTGATGAATACTAAAATTTTAATCCCCAAAAAAGGGATTATAAAAAAATTAACTACTTATGTTCCAATTGATAAAGCAGATTTTTTAAGAAATTCTTTGTTTAAATCTGGAGCAGGAAATATTGGAAACTATGACAATTGTTCTTTTAGTGTTTTAGGTGATGGAACTTTTAGAGGAAATGAAAACTCGAACCCTGTTGTTGGTGAAAGAGGTGAATTTAGAACAGAAAATGAGGCTAAAATCTCAGTAGTTTATGAAAGTAAAAACGAAAACAAAATTTTAAAATCTTTACAAGAAAATCATCCTTATGAAGAAGCTGCATACGAAATTGTAACTACAGAAAATGTGCATCAGAATATTGGTATGGGCATGATTGGTGAATTATCAAAAGAAATGGACGAAAAAGAATTTTTATTATTTTTAAAAGAAAACATGAAAACAGATTGTATTAGACATTCTGCTTTTATCAATAAAAAAATAAAAAAAGTGGCAGTTTTGGGAGGTTCTGGAAGTTTTGCAATTTCGAATGCAATAAGTGCCAATGCAGATGCTTATGTGAGTGCTGATTTTAAATATCATGAGTTTTTTAAAGCAGAAAATAGTATCCTTTTAGCAGATATTGGACATTATGAGAGTGAACAGTTTACAAAAAAGCTTTTGGTTGATTATCTTACGAAAAAATTTAGTAATTTTGCAATCATTTTATCAGAAAAAAGTACAAATCCGATTTATTATATATAAACATGGCAAAGAAGAAAGAAGTTTCAGTTGAAGAAAAATTAAGAGCATTATACGATTTACAGTTAATTGACTCTAGAATTGATGAAATTAGAAACGTTAGAGGAGAATTACCTTTAGAGGTAGAAGATTTAGAAGATGAAGTTGCTGGTTTACATACTAGAATTTCTAACTTAAATCAAGATGTTGCTAATTTAGAAACCGATATAAACAACAAAAAGTTGGCTATCGAAGAATCTAAAGGATTAATGAAAAAGTATGATGAGCAACAAAAAAAAGTTAGAAACAACAGAGAGTTTGATTCTTTAACAAAAGAAATTGAATATCAAGATTTAGAAATTCAATTAGCTGAAAAAAGAATTAATGAATACAGAGCGAAAATTACTCAGAAAACCGAAATTATTGATTCTACTAAAGAAAAGTTAGCAAAACAAGACAAACACTTGGGCCATAAAAAAGCTGAATTAAATGCTATTTTAAAAGAAACTGAGAAAGAAGAACAATTGCTATTAAAAAAATCTGATGAATTTTCAGAATCTTTAGATACTCATTTATTGTCTGCTTACACAAGAATTAGAACAAAGGTTAAAAATGGTTTAGCTGTTGTAGCTATAGAGCGTGGAGCATCTGGAGGTTCTTATTTTACAATTCCACCTCAAGTGCAGTTAGAAATCGCTAACAGAAAAAAAATTACTATAGATGAGCATAGTGGTCGTATTTTAGTTGATGCTGCATTAGCTGAGGAAGAAAAAATAAAAATAGATAAAATATTTTCTTAAAAATTAAATACAATTTAAAAAAACTCGAAATTACAATTTCGAGTTTTTTTTTGTGTTTAATTTTTGATAAGAATGTTAAAAACATTAATACCTATATAATTATATTGAACAAAAAAGCCTCACATTTCTGTGAAGCTTTTAGGGGTTTTGTCATATTTTTTTTTAATAGTTATTGATACATAAACTTATTTTCAATTCATTTAATGGTATGCTAATCTATAGATAGATTTCAAAAATTTACTAATTAAAGCAATTGTTACTACTAAAAATGGAAATAAACAGGTAAAGAAAATCATAACATTTAAACCATCTAATAAGGTTTTTAGGTCAGGCATTACTAATAAATAATTACCTGAGTGGTGTAAACCTAAAGAACAGATTAACACGATAATAATTTGTTTTATACTATTAGTATTCATAATTTGGGGAATTAGGAGTTAATAATTATTTCAGAGATACGATATTCTCTAAATACCATGTAAAGATAATTGGTAATCAAAAGTTTTTAAATAAGCATATTCCTTAAAATTAAAATATTAATTTATAGTAACAAAAAAGCCTCACATTTCTGTGAAGCTTTAAGTGAGCCCTTCAGGATTCGAACCTGAGACCGCCTCCTTAGAAGGGAGGTGCTCTATCCAGCTGAGCTAAGAGCCCGTAGTTTTTATGTTTCTACGAAAACAAAAGTCGGGGTGGCAGGATTCGAACCTGCGACCTCCTCGTCCCAAACGAGGCGCGATAACCGGGCTACGCTACACCCCGAAAATAAATTACTAATTATTAATAAATAATAATTTAATTCTTTAATTTTTTATATTAATTGCGGAGAGACAGGGACTCGAACCCTGGCGACAGTTACCCGTCGACAGATTAGCAATCTGCTCCATTACCACTCTGGCACCTCTCCTACTTTTGAACTTATTTGCATTTGTTTAAAAATGCGAGTGCAAATGTAATATTACAATTACAATTTAACAAGATTTTTTTCTGTTTTTATTTTAATTTTTATTCTGGATATTCAATCCGTAAATGGTAAATATTCATTAACTTTTTTTTGATTACTTTTTTTATTATTTGAATCTCTCTAAAGGTAATATCTGAATTTAAAAATTGATTATCGGCCATCTGTTTACTAATAATTTTTTCAATCAAATCATTTATGGTTTGAGCTGTAGGTGATTTTAAACTTTTAGAAGCTGCTTCTGCTGCATCGCACATCATTAAAATAGCAGTTTCCTTGGAAAATGGAATTGGTCCTTTGTATTTAAATTTTTTAAAATCAACTGTAGTATCTGGGTTCATTTCTTGCTCCTTCTTATAAAAGTAGTATGTTGAACTTGTACCATGATGCGTTCTGATAAAATCTATTATCCTGTCTGGTAAGTTATTTTTCTTGGCCAACTCTACTCCTTTTATAACATGATCTATAATAATTTTAGAACTGTCTCTGGGAGATAAGTCGTTATGCGGATTTACACCTGTAGATTGATTTTCTATGAAATACATTGGGTTTAACATTTTACCAATATCATGATATAAAGCACCTGTTCTAACCAGCATTGAGTTTGCCCCTATTTCATTGGCAGCAGCTTCCGCTAAATTTGCAACTTGCATAGAATGTTGGAATGTGCCTGGAGCTTTTTCATTTAAATCTCTTAAAAGCTTTGTATTAGTGTTAGATAACTCTAAAAGTGTAACATCAGAAACAAGACCAAAAACTTTTTCATAAATATAAATTAGTATAATCGACAGAAAAGATAAGAGACCATTTACAGCAAATAATATAAAATAATCTAAATTTATTTGCGATGCATTTCCTTCTTTAATTATGGAAAACGCAAAATAAGTTACCATGTATATTAGCGTGATTTGAGCCACTGAAATAAACAAATTTGCTCTTTTATAAAGTTCTGATACCGTTAAAATTGTAACGATACCAGCTATTATATGAAGATAAATAAACTCGAAACTGTTAGGAACAATATAACCCAAAAGCAAAACTGTTAAAACATGGGTAAATAAACCTAACCTTGCATCAAAAAATGCCTTTAAAATAATTGGTAAAATACTTAGTGGAACAATATAAAGATAGTCTGAGTTATATTTTATAACCAATGTTTGAATAAAAATTATGGCAAAAACATTGAAAAAAATAAAAGTTACTTTATTATTGTTATTGTAAATTTCTATCCTGTATTTATGTAAAAATAAAAGTAACATCAACAGCGCTAATGATACAAGTATGGTGTATCCAAATACAATCCAGTTATAATTTGAATCTGTCCAAATTTGAGATTCAGACTCACTTTTTAGAGAATTTAATATTGCCAATTTCTTTCCTTCAACAATATCCCCTTTTAAAATAATAAGCTCTCCAGTAGTTACTTTACCTTTTGTATAAGATATATTACCAACACTATTTTCTATAATTTTATTTGTTAAATTCTCATCATAAAAAACATTAGGCTTAATGATTCCTGCTAAAAGATTCAAAAATAATTTTCTGTTGTAAGCAGAGGATACGCCATTTAATTTATTACTAATAATGGATAAAACATCCTTAGAAATCAATAAATTTTTAAAGAGCACATCTTGCACTTCATTCCCTTTTTTTAAGGCTATAATTTCATCTTTTTCAGAGACTCTATTCTCACTTATAATCTCTAAAAAACCAACATCATAAACGTTCTCGATTATATTATTTCCAATATATTGAAATGTTCTTAACTTATCATTAGATATAGAATCGTTCGGCTTTAATTCAGATATTTTATTTTTAAATGACTGTTTTACATTTGATACAATTTCCAAATCGTAGTTGAAATATAATTTGGCATTTGTATTAATTTCTTTTTTCTCCTTCTTAATTTCGTCTTCGGTCTTTTGAATAGCAAAATCGAAAGGAGCATATAAATTATCATATTTCCAAAGTTGCCCATTATTAAAATCGTATTTAAACTGCCCCCCTTTTGGAAACAAGTATACAATAGCTATTGTTGCTATTAAAAACAAAATTACCTTGTAAATTATTGTATTATTTCTATAAATTTTGTTTACAAAATCGCTCATAAAATCAATGTTACTTCAACAAACTTAATGTAAAATTTTGACGTCTAAAAATTACCATAACTCAAAGATTTTTTTTTGATTTAAATTGGTTAATTTAGCATACTAATTTTAGTCATAAAAAAGTAAAAATATTTAGAATGAGAGATGTAGTAATTGTAGCTGTGGCAAGAACACCAATTGGAAGTTTTATGGGAAGTTTATCATCTATACCAGCTCCAATATTAGGAGCAACTGCCATTACAGGAGCTTTAAAAAAAATTAACCTAGATGCAAATTTAGTTGAAGAAGTTTTTATGGGTAATGTTGTTTCTGCTGGTTTAGGACAAGCACCTGCAAGACAAGCTGCAATTCATGCTGGAATACCAAATACGGTTCCTTGTACAACTGTAAATAAAGTTTGTGCCTCTGGCATGAAAGCTATTATGTTAGCTGCTCAAACAATTGCTTTGGGTGATGCTAATATTGTGGTTGCAGGAGGGATGGAAAATATGAGTTCTATACCACATTATCAACATGCAAGAAATGGTTCTAAATTCGGACCAATTACCATGGAAGATGGTATGCAAAAAGATGGTTTAGTAGATGCTTATGAAAATGTAGCTATGGGAGTTTGTGCAGATGCTTGTGCAACTGAATATAATTTTTCGAGAGAAGACCAAGATGCTTTTGCTATAGAATCATACAAAAGATCTGCAAAGGCTTGGAGTGAAGGTAAATTTAACGATGAAATTGTACCTGTTTCAATACCGCAAAGAAAAGGAGATCCAATTCTTTTTTCTGAAGATGAAGAATATAAAAATGTTTTTATTGAAAAAATTCCTGCTTTAAGACCCGCTTTCACAAAAGATGGAACAGTTACAGCTGCCAACGCATCTACAATTAATGATGGTGGCGCTGCTTTAGTATTAATGTCTTTAGAAAAAGCAAAAGAATTAAACCTAACACCTCTTGCTAAAATTAAAAGTTATGCAGATGCTGCTCACGAACCAAAATGGTTTACAACTGCACCTGCAAAAGCATTACCAAAAGCATTAGCAAAAGCAAATATTTCTATTGATGAAGTCGATTTTTTTGAATTAAATGAGGCTTTTTCTATTGTGGGCTTGGCAAATATGAAAATCTTAGGACTTACTAAAGAGAACGTAAATGTAAATGGTGGCGCAGTTTCTTTAGGGCATCCTTTAGGAGTTTCTGGAGCTAGAATTATTATTGCTTTAACTTCTATATTAAAGCAAAATAACGCTAAAATTGGAGCAGCTGCAATTTGCAATGGTGGTGGTGGTGCAAGTGCAATGATTTTAGAAAGAATCTAAAAAAAATAAAATTTGTTTTACGGAATTTGTAATCTTAGTATTGTTCCTATTAGAAAAGAGGCGAATCATTTATCTGAAATGACGAGTCAATTATTGTTTGGAGAACATTTTACAGTTTTAGAAAAAACCAAAAATTGGAGTAAAATAAAAGTTTTTTTTGATGATTACGAAGGCTTTATAGATAATAAGCAATTCGCAGAAATATCAGAGAAAACTTTTCAAGAATTAGCTACTGCAAAAAGTATGCACTCTGCTAATATTGTAGATTTTATTGTAAGTTCTAAAAACGAATTAATAACAATTCCAATTGGTTGTAAACTTCCTTTTTTATCTGATAAAGAACTACTTATAAATTCTACAAAATATAGCTATGAAGGTAATTTTTTCACGGGAAAATTACCGAAACAAGAAATTATTCAAAAAGCATATACTTTTTTAAATACACCTTTTTTGTGGGGTGGAAAAACACCTTTTGGAATCGATTGCTCTGGTTTTACACAAACCGTATATAAACTTTGTGGATATAAACTATTTAGAGATGCCCAAGAACAGTCTAAACAAGGAGAAGTTCTAAGTTTTATAGAAGAGAGTGAACCAGGAGATTTGGCTTTTTTCGATAATGAAGAAGGAGAAATTACACATGTAGGAATTATTTTAAATGATTACCAAATCATACATGCTTTTGGAAAAGTTCGAATTGACACTTTAGATCATAGTGGAATTTTTAATGCAGATTTGCAAAAACACACTCACAAATTAAGGGTAATAAGAAAATTGATATAATAAAAAAAGATAGTAACCTTGGGTTACTACCTTTTTTATGCTATTATGTTAAATCAAAAAGCTTGTTTAATAATCTTGTTTTTTAAGATAACTTAGTTTTTGTTTCCAAACTTCTAAATTTTCTTTGAACTCATTTACCTTGTTTTTAACATTTAAAACAAGAGGATTGTCTTCACTTACATTAGAGAAAAAGCCTAAATTATTTTCCAATTGTTGAATTTCTCTCACAACCTCATCTATTTTTTTTCTGATAAATAATTCTTCTGAATCCAATTTTCTTGAGTCTTCATCTGCAACATAGGTGTCTACAACATTTGTAAATTTAAGCATCACCACTTCATTTTTATCTAAAGATGTATCTTCATCAAACAATTTGTCTACTTGTTTGTTAAATTTATCATCTAAATGACGCATATTTCTTGGTAATTTACCTAAATCATTCCATTCGTTTATCGCTTTTAAAACTTTATCTTTAGTCGGCGCCTTTATAGTTTTTAAGTTGTCTAAGTATTTCTTTTTTTCGTCTACAACTGCTTGTTCATCTTCACTTACCTTATTTTTTTGTTCATGAAGTCTTTCAAAATAAAGATTACAGGCCGATTTAAAACGTTTCCAAATATCATCAGAAAATTTACGAGGTACATGTCCTATTTTTTTCCAATCTGCCTGAATCTTCTTCATTGTATTGGTATCTTTTTCCCAATCTTCACTATCTTTTAAAGATTCAGCAATTTCAATCAATTTAATTTTTTCCTCTAAATTTTCTTGTTGATCGTTCTTTTCTTCTTTATAAAATATATTTTTGGAAGTATTAAACTTTTTAGTGGCTGCTTTAAATTTTTGCCAAACTTCTTCGCTTTTCGAATAAGGTAATTTTCCTATACTAAAATATTCTTGCCTTAATTTCTCTATATCTTTAATACTTTTTTGCCAATCGTTATGCGTCTTATTATTAGAAGTATCATAACTTTTTATAGCAGCAACAACTTCTAATTTTTTCTCAATAATTTCTTGAAATTTAGAGCGCATTTCTTTAAAATGATCATGTCTTTTATCATGAATTTTTTTAGTGACAGCACTAAATTTTTTCCAGACATTTTCTCTCATTTCTTTAGCAACAGGTCCAATATCTTCTTTCCAAGCTTTATGCAGTTCTTGCAACTCTTTTGCTGCAATATTTACATCTTTTTCATCTACAAGAGCTTCTGCTTTTTCTATAATTTTAAGTTTTTCCTCTAAATTATGTCTAAAATCTAAATCTCTAAAATCGTTACTAAAATTTAATAAATCGTAAAAACGCTCTACATGATGATGGTATATTTTCCAAGTATCATTATAGTGAGATTTTGGAACAGGCCCAATTAAACGCCATGCACTTTCAATTTCTTTGAAATTTTTATACATAGTGCTCGGTTCTGCAGTTTCGATTAACGTTTTTAAATCTTCGATAACTTGTAAGCGTCTTTCTAGATTATTATTTAACCTAGTTTCTAGGTCATTATAATAAGTATCTCTCTTCTTTTTGTATGCAGACAATAAATTATTGTATTCAATTTTTACAGGACTCGAAAATTGAAAATCTATTGAGTTTCCTCCTTCTGCTAAAAACGCAGCTTTTTTTTCTGCAAGTAAAGCACCAAATTTTTTATTAAAAGTAGTTTTAATGGTATCTATCTGAGATTTTATTTTCTGAACAGGATTGTTTTCTATAGTATCCGCTAAAATGCCAACTAACTCTTCTAATGTTAACTTGTTGTATTTAACTTGAGGTTGTAAATCTTGCTGAGCTTCTTTCTCTTCTTCATTTTCTGCATTTTCTGCAACAGATTTTTCAATCTCATTTACAGCTTCATCATCTTCATCAACTTCATTAACTTCATTAACTACATTTTCTAAAGAATCTTCAATCTCTTTATCTACTAATTTTTCTTCAGATTGAGGAGTAATAATTGAGTCGTTCTTCAATTCAATATTTCCAGGGTTCTCAGCGTTATCTAACATATCTACAATGTTTAAAGGTCTATATATGATACTATAATCATATAGTCATCAAAAATAAAGACAACTTACAAATTTTACAAGGTATATTGATAAGTAAAATTTATAGCATATTAAATATTCCATATTCTCCAAGATTCCTCTGCTTGAAGTTCTAACATCTCTAACCCATTTTTAATTTTTGCTCCTTGTTTTTTCCCTTTTGATAAAAAAACGGTTATCTCTGGATTGTAGATTACATCGAATAAAAGATGCCTTTCTGAAATAAATTGATAAGGTATATTAGGATATTTTTCTATATCTGGAGAAGTGCCTAAAGGCGTAGAATTAATAATAATTGTATAATCTTCTATAATTTGTTTTGATAAACTTTCGTAAGAAATCTCTTTTTTGCTACTAGGATCTCTAGAAACAAATTTAAATTTAATTTTATTCCTTTTTAGTGCGTAAGCTATGGCTTTAGAAGCGCCTCCAGTTCCAAGAATTAGTGCTTTTTTATGGTGCTTTTCAATTAAATGTAGAATTGAGTTTTCAAAACCAACAATATCTGAATTGTAACCTTTTAAGTTGCCTCTTTTGGTAAATTTTATAGTATTAACGGCTCCAATTTTTTTTGCTGTTTTATCTAATTTACTCAAAAAAGGAATTATCTCTTCTTTATAAGGTATGGTTACATTTATTCCTTTTAAATTTTTGTATTCTTCAATAATAGAAGGGAAATCTTCAATTTTTTGAATATCAAAATTTACGTATTTATAGTTATTAAGATTTAGTTCTTTAAATTTTTCTGTAAAATAACCACGTGAAAATGAATAAGAAATGTTTTTTCCAAGCAATCCGAAAATTTTATTTTTCTCTTTTTCTATCATAATAATCTATTGCTAAAATTAAACCTATGCCAACAAAAATAAATAAAATGGCAATACATGTTTCACTATTAAGAGTTTCTGGAATAAAACGCTCGTAATTTTCGATAATTTTATCACCCTTTTTATCTAATAAATAAGAATTATTTTTAGCAGCATATATGGTTTTTTTCCAAGGCCAAACTATGCCTAAAGAACCAGTTATAAAACCTATAATAACAGCATTTACAATTTTATTCCATCGTTTTAAAACATAACCTAAAACATGTGATATTGAAACCAATCCAAAGGCTGAACCAGCAGTAAAAACTGCAATAATTTTTAAATATCTAATTTTTATAGGATCTGACAGAACTTCAAAATTTCCAAATACCAAATTAGTAATTACACTCAATAATTCGTTTACAGAATCTACTAGAAGTAACACATAATTACCTAATAATATTAAAATAAAAGAACCTGAAAGACCTGGAAGTGTCATTCCAGAAACTCCAATAATTCCACAAATAAAAACAAACCAAAGATTATCATTTTCTGTTGCAGGTGTTAAAAAACTAATTCCTAACCCTAAAGAAATACCAATAATTAAAGAAGTGATGTTTGTTTTAGACCATTCTCCAAAATCTTTTCCAATATAATAAATAGAACCTATAATCATCCCAAAAAACCAACTCCAAACATAGAGTTCGTAATTTTCTATAAAATAATCTAAAATTAAAGAAATACTAAAATAGCTAAACATGCTTCCAACCATAATTAGGGTTAGAAACTGAGCGTTTGTATGCTTAAAAAAGGCTCTAAATTCTCCTGATAAAAGTAGTTTAAAGGCTTTGTAATTTATTTTTCTGAAAGAGTAAATCAACTCTTCGTAAAAGCCTAAAACAAAAGAAACAGTTCCTCCAGAAACTCCAGGTACTTTATTTGCAGCTCCCATTGCCAATCCTTTTAAAAATAGGCCTACTTTTTGAAGAAAAGTTCTTTCTTTAAGCATTTATTTTTTTTGAACCGCTAATTTTTCCATCAATAAAATTAATGCAAAGCCTATAATTGCTAAAATAGTAGCCAACATAATTTGAGATTCTCCATCAAAAGAAAAAGGTGAGACACTTTGTTGGTTGAATGGCACTTTTACTCCAAGAGAATTTGTGCGCCAAGTTAAGGTTTCTTTCCAAGGCCAAATTTTATTTAAAGAGCCTATAATAAAACCTGTTAAGGCAGCTAGTGTATAATTTTTATAGTTTGCAAAAAGCCATTTTAAAACTTTAGAAAAAGACAACAAACCTATTATAGTACCTAAGCCAACAGCAGCAATTGTTTTAAAATCTCTCTCATCTACCGCAGTTAAAATAGGTTTATAAGCACCTAACAAAACCAGAATAAAAGCGCCAGAAATTCCTGGTAAAATCATGGCACAAATTGCTATTGCACCTGCTAAAAACATAAATAGTAAAGATGAGTTTTCATTTACTAAAGGATTTAAAGTTGTAATATAATAGGCTAAAAATGCCCCTAAAATTAAAACCAATATGGATATAAAATTCCAATTTGTAATTTGCTTAGCAATATAAATTATACTCGCTAAAACCAAACCAAAAAAGAAAGACCATAATAGAATTGGTTCGTTTTCTAACAAATACTTTATCGCTTTTGCTAAAGAAATAATGCTGATAAAAATTCCGATAAAAAGTGATGCTAAGAAATTTCCATTTAATTGATTCCAAGCAGCTTTGAAACCACGTTTTTTTAATGTTTTAAAAAGATCTAAATTAATATTACTTATCGAGCCTAAAAGCTCTTCGTAAATACCAGAAATAAAAGCAATTGTACCTCCAGAAACTCCAGGAACAACGTCTGCAGCACCCATTGCCATTCCTTTTAGTCCAATTACTAAAAAGTCTTTAAATTTTCTACTCATATTAATTTTGGTTTTAAAAAAACGAAGATAGTAGAAATTAAAGAATTGTTACAACAATCTTATTTCATTATTCTTATCTTTGATATAAAATATAATTTAATGAAAAAAATAATTACCTTATTCGTTTTAGTATCACTTTTATCTTCTTGTAAAAACAACAAGAAACCGAATGAAGCAATAACTGAAGTAACAGAAAATATAGATATTGAAACCTCTATAGAAATAATTCCAATATCGCATGCAACAGCAGTTATTGAGTTTAATGACGAAGTTATTTACTTAGACCCAACAGGAGGTGCAGATGCTTTTTCAGAATTTGAAAATCCGACATATGTTTTAATAACAGACATTCATGGAGATCACATGAATAAAGAAACACTCGCTGGTTTAGATTTATCTGAAACTATTATCATTGCTCCAGAAGCTGTAGCAAAAGAGATTGCTGATTTAAAAACAAAAGAACTCATTGTTATTAATAATGACGAGGAAAAAGATCTTGAAAGTTTCGTTGTTGAAGCAATACCTATGTACAATTTAAGAGAAGAAGCCCTTAAATTTCATACAAAAGGCAGAGGAAATGGCTATGTTTTAACTATTAACAACGAAAGAATTTATTTTTCTGGAGATACAGAAGATATTCCAGAAATGCGTAATTTAAAAAATATAGACAAAGCTTTTGTTTGCATGAACCTGCCTTATACTATGACTGTAGAAAGTGCTGCAGATGCTGTTCTAGAATTTAAACCAAAGCAAGTATATCCTTATCATTACAGAGGTACTAATGGTTTAAGTGATGTTGCTAAATTTAAACAAATTATTAACCAAGGAAATCAAGATATTGAAGTGGTTCAATTAAATTGGTATCCTACAAAAACAGAATAAAAATTATGAAATTTTTAAAGCAAATTAAAATTTTAACTCTAAGCTTACTTGTATTTGCAAGTTGCACCAGCGAAACCAAAACTGCTGTTGCAACCATAAGTGCAAAAAGCGGTAGCAATGTTTCTGGTAAAGTAACATTTACAGAAAAAGACGGAAAAGTAATGATGATAGCCGAACTCCAAGGCTTAACAGAAGGCGAACATGCTATGCATATTCATGCAGTTGGAGATTGTTCTGCAGATGATGGATCTTCTGCTGGTGGCCATTGGAACCCAACAGAGGAAGACCATGGAAAATGGATGGCAAACCCTTTTCACATAGGTGACATTGGTAATTTAGTTGCAAATGCAGAAGGAAAAGGGACTATTGAAAAAGAAACTGATTTATGGTGTATTAACTGCGAAGATGAAACTAAAAACATTATTGGCAAAGCAATTATTGTACACTCAGGAATAGACGATTTTATGTCACAACCTTCTGGTGCAGCTGGCTCTAGAGTTGGTTGTGGAGAAATTAAAGCAAAATAATTTCCACATATTCAATTATAACAAACCACTAGTAAACTAGTGGTTTTGTTTTTTAATTTGATTTGTATCTAAAATTATTTTCTTGTAAATTCGTTCACTGTTGAAATAAAATTTCAACAATTTTATATTATTAAGTTAGCTTAAAACCTAAATATTCTTACAAACTACTCCAAGGCCTTTTTAAAATCTACTAATAATTTTTGTACGTTCTTGTTATCAAAAACGGTTGGAAAAAGCTCCTTTAAAATTACATGATAATCGTAATCTATTTTCATGGCTGCAATTAAATGATTAAAGCCATATTTTTCTTTGTTTAACACAAAAAACAAACCTGCTAATCTATATTCTATTTCAGCAAAGTTTTTATAAATTTTCTGTGCTTTAAAAAGAATATTTACAGCATCATTAAATTCCCCTAAAAAAGATAAAACATCTGTTAAGCCAATATAGATCTCTAGTTCGTCATCATTTAAAGCTAAACATTTTTCAAAACCTGTAACTGCTTCTTCGTAAAAGTTTAATTTTATTTTTATTTCAGCATATTTTCTCCAATACAAAGGGTTGTCCTCATCAATTTTTAAAGCTTTAGAAATATAATAAGATGCTTTCTGATAATTTTCATCATTATAATACAAGTTGGTTAATAAAATCCAGCCTCTGTCTAATAATGGATCTTCTTGTACTGCTTTTTTATAAAAAGAAATGGCAGCTTCATATTTATTTAGTTTCTCATAACACTCCCCTATTCTAACATAAGCAAATGCTGTTGGATCGTCTAAATCTAAAGTAACTACGTAATTATCTATTGCTTCTTGGTAATCGCCTAATTCTTCTAAAGTTTTTGCTTTTTCTAAGTAACCTCCTATAAACGATTCATCAATTAAAACAGCATAATCAAAAGAAGTTAAAGCCTCTTTAAACATATTTAATATAAAATACTGCCTTCCTAATTGATGCCAAGCAACTTCGCAATATGGGTTTTTATTTATATAAGCATTCAAATATTCTATGGCAGATTCATGTTCTTCTGCCATATCAAAACAATATACAATGTTGTAAAGTGCAGAGTAATCTTCATAATCTTCTTCTATGCAATTGATAAAATTCAGGCGAGCATTTTCAAAATCGTCCAAGTATAAATATTCCATACCCATTAAAGACCAAACATCTATTTTATCCTCAGTAAAAGAAAGTGCTTTTTTTAAATTTTCGATTGCCTCTAAATGATTGCCAGATTTTGATAAAATTGTAGCTCTTTGTATAAAAACCTCTTCGTTGTTTGGCTCTATTTGTTCTATTTTCTTTAAAAGTATATGGGCTTTGTCTAAATTGTTGTCAAAAATTAATAATTCTACTTGTAATAATTTTAAATCTACAGATTGTGGATGTTGTTCTAAGCCCAGTTTTAGAGCTTTTTTTGCTAAAGAATGCTTACCAACATCTAAATAATGAATTATAATCTCCTCAAACTCAACCAAATCAAAGAAATAAACGTTGTTGGTTTTGAGCATAGATTCAAATTTTACTAAAGACATAGCTATGAGATTTGAATTATTACAATAAAAATAATACAACTCATCCCCTACTTTTGTAAAAACAGTATTTGTTTTCAACAATTTAATTAACAACTTTCAAATTTGAGAACTGTGAAAAATTTCTAAACTTTACAATTCAAACTTCATTCTTAAAACTCCAAACTATTTTTACCTTTTAATTTTTACATCAACATTAATTTCCCTAATTTTGATTTTCAATTACTATCAACTAAAATTTGATAGCATTCTTATGAGCAAAAAAACCTTACTTAACTCAAAAGATATTGAAATTATACTGCATAGATTGGCCTGTCAGCTAATTGAAAACCATTACGATTTTTCGAATACAGTTTTAATTGGCTTACAACCAAGAGGTTCTTATTTAGCAAATAGATTAGCAGACTTGTTAAAAAACGAGTATCATATTAAAGACTTACAATTAGGTTTATTAGATATTACTTTTTACAGAGACGATTTTCGAAGAAGAGATGAACCTTTGGCAGCAACATCAACCCAAATCAATTTTTTAATTGAAGGGAAAAATGTTGTTATTATTGATGATGTTTTATTTTCTGGACGAAGCGTGAGGGCTGCTTTAACTGCTTTACAATCTTATGGCAGGCCAGATAATGTTGAATTGCTAGTTTTAATTGATAGACGATTTAGCAGACATTTACCCATTCAGCCAAATTATAGAGGTAGACAAGTAGATGCAATTAACGAAGAAAAAGTGTTAGTAAATTGGAAAGAAATCCATAAAAAAGATGCAGTTTATATTGAACATCGATAAAAATATTTAGATAAAAAATAAATGCAGAAATTAAGCGTAGAACATTTACTAGGTATCAAATATTTGAATGCGAATGATATTGATATCATTTTTAAAACTGCAGATGGTTTTAAAGAAGTAATTAATAGACCTATTAAAAAAGTGCCTTCTTTAAGAGATATTACTATTGCGAATCTATTTTTCGAAAACAGCACAAGAACAAAACTTTCTTTTGAACTCGCAGAAAAAAGACTTTCTGCAGACGTAATTAACTTTTCCGCAAGTCAATCATCTGTAAAAAAAGGAGAAACTTTAATAGATACTGTGAACAATATTTTATCTATGAAAGTAGATATTGTTGTCATGCGTCATGGAAATGTTGGTGCAGGTGTTTTTTTATCAAAACATGTAAACGCAAAAATTATAAATGCTGGTGATGGCACTCACGAACACCCAACACAAGCCCTTTTAGACTCGTATTCTATTAGAGAAAAACTAGGTTCTGTTAAAGGCAAAAAGATAGTTATTGTAGGTGATATTTTGCACTCTAGAGTTGCGCTATCTAACATATTTGCATTGCAATTACAAGGTGCTCAAGTAAAAGTTTGTGGCCCAACAACTTTAATTCCAAGATACATTACAAGTTTAGGAGTTGAAGTAGAAACCAACTTAAAGAAAGCTTTAGAATGGTGTGATGTAGCCAATGTTTTAAGAGTACAACATGAAAGAATGGACATAAAATATTTTCCATCAACTAGAGAATACACACAGCTTTTTGGCATTAATAAAGAAATTTTAGACAACCTTGGCAAGAAAATTGTAATTATGCATCCAGGACCAATAAACAGAGGTGTAGAGATTACAAGCGAAGTTGCAGATTCTGATCAATCAATTATTTTGAACCAAGTAGAAAACGGAGTTGCTGTAAGAATGGCAGTTATCTATTTGCTGGCTCAACAAATTAAAAGATAAAATCGATACTTTTGTTAGAAGTGATTTAACATGAAAATTACTAAAAAAGATACATTTACACTTATTTCTTCCGATGAAAATTCATTCAGAGAATTTTATGAATCATTTTTACAAAAAGAGAAAGAATTTAAAAATGAACATTTGGTACTAGAAATTTCTGAAAAAATTAACCCAAATACAGAAGATTTTTTACTATTTTTGAGTATTGCGCATCGTAAACAACAAAATGGCACGTCCTTTGTAATTATAAAAAGCAATGTAAATGTTGATAATTTTCCTGAAGATTTCAATATTGTTCCAACTTTAATAGAAGCTGAAGATATTCTAGAAATGGAAGCAATAGAAAGAGAATTAGGATTTTAATACCCCCATAAAATGATAAAAAAAATACTTTTTACCTTGTTTTTACTTTTTTCTGTAGTCGGTTTTTCTCAAGAAAAATCAGTAGAGATATCAATAGAAAAACTGTCAGCGGCTCCAAATCCATTTTCTAACGAAACCAAAATTACTTTTAATGCAGTTAGTAATTCCCAAATTATTTTTACGGTTAAAAATATTTTAGGTAAAACTTTGCATACAGAAAACTTGAAAGCTACTCTTGGTAACAATACAATTCCTTTTTCCAAAGGTAATTTAGCTACAGGAATTTATATTTATTCTATACAAAGCGAAAAAAATAGTATCTCAAAACGTTTTGTAATTAAATGAGTTTAAACCTAACTATTTTAGGTTGTCATTCAGCAACTCCACGTGTAAACGCATACCCAACATCGCAATTTTTAGAAATAAATAATCGACACTTTTTAATAGATTGTGGAGAAGGCACTCAGCGTCAAATGAGAAAGTACAAAGTTGGTTTTTCTAAAATAAACCATATTTTTATTTCGCATTTGCATGGAGATCATTTTTACGGTTTGGTTGGTTTATTGTCCACTTATGGTATTTTAAGCAGAGAAAAAGAATTGCATGTTTATGGTCCAGAAGGGATTAAAGAAGTTACCTTATTGCAACTAAAAATATCTCAAAGCCATGCCAAATATCCTATTATTTTTCACGAGTTATCATCTACAGAAAGCGAACTTATTTTTGAAGATAAAAATATTTCTGTAAGAACAATTCCTTTAAATCACAGAGTTTATACAAATGGATATTTATTTACAGAAAAAGAAAAATCGAAAAAATTACACTTAGATAATATTAGTAATTACGAAGAAATAGACAAAGCAGATTACTTAAACATTAAGGCTGGAAAAGATATTGTTTTATCAACTGGAGAAGTTGTGCCAAATTCAGAATTAACACTGCCTTCAAAAAAGCTTTTAAGCTATGCTTTTTGCAGTGATACCAAATACAAACCAGATATTATTCCTTTAATAAAAAATGCTGATTTACTATATCATGAAGCCACTTTTTTAGACGATAAAAAAGATTTAGCAAAAAAAACAAAACATTCAACCTCAAAAGAAGCTGCACAAATTGCAAAAGATGCAAATGTAAATCAACTTGTTATTGGACATTATTCTGGCAGATATAAAGATATTTCATTGTTTCGAAAAGAAGCACAAGAAATTTTTGAAAACACAGAATTAGCGGAACCTGGAAAAACATTTAAAATAAATGCAAAAGATTAAAATAAATGCGATTTACAATAAAATTTTTGACACCTACCCAAAAGTAGAAATAGAGGAACACATTAAAAAACTAGTTGAATTAGATTATTTTTATCCTTATAACTCTACATTTTACTGTATTACGAATACTGTTAATCAAAATTTCGAATTTGTAAGTAAGAATTTTACTGCGTGTACAGGATTGTCTTATGAAAAGATGATGAAAGGTGGAATGGATTATTTTTGGTCTCTTTTTCATCCTGAAGACATAAAACTTTGGTTAAAAAGTTTGAATAATTTAATGACGTTTACCATGACAGAATTAAACGATGAGCAACGTAAAAGAATGAGTTACACTTGGAATTATCGTATTAAAAATTCGAGTGGAAAATACGTAAATATCATTCAAAACACCACACCACTGCAATTTGATGATGCTAAAAAACCTATTATAGGCATGGCACACTATACTGTTTTAAATGGCGATTTAGCTATGGATATTTGTGCAAGTGCTAAATATTTAAATCATAAAAATGAGTATGAAACTTTATTTTATCAAAATGTATCCAACTCTAAATTATTAGATCTTATTAGCAATAGAGAACGAGATATTATTAGATTAATTATTACTAAAAACACGAGTGAAGCTATTGCAGAAAAACTTAACATTAGTATTCACACTGTAAATACACACAGAAGAAATATTTTAAAGAAAATAGATATCGATTCTACTTTTGAACTGATTAGTTATTTTAAAAACAATCCAAAACTATTATAAATACTCATTATGAGTATTTTGTATTTTCTTAAAGAGTTTTAATTTTGACAAAACCAAACTCAGTTAATTGGATTGGATTTTTCTGAATTTTTATAAAAAATTCAGAAATTAAGAAATTTTGAAAAAGAAAAAATGTTGTTAACTTTCCAGTCCAATTTTCTTTTTAATATTGATTTGTAGAAAGTAATACCAAAGTACAAGCAATTTCAGATTCGATATTATTCTCCTTTAGTACTTTTACAAATTCCATATTTTCTGTTCCTGGATTAAATATTACTCTTTTAGGTTTTAAACCTATAATATAATTATAATATTCTTCTTGCCTTTTTGGATTTAAGTATAATGTAACAGTATCAATATTTGAATAATCCTGCTTTTCATCATCAATAGAAACATCTAAAACTTTGCCTTTTTTTAATCCTAATGCTAAAACAGGCAACTTTTTATCTCTTAATCTTTTAATGGCGATGTTAGAATATCTGTTAGGATTTAAAGAAGCTCCTATGACCAAAGTTAGATTTTTCATAGTGTTAAGAATACGTTAAACAATGTTAATACAGTAACAAAGATAGTTAATGAGGCGTCTATAAAGTAATCAATCAAAAAGAAAATCAACCAAAATGAGAAAAGCAATCCTATTTTGCATGCTAATTGCATGTATTAGTTCTTATGCCCAATTACCTAAAAATGCACTTCCAAAACCTGGTTCTATTACTGGAAAAGTAATAGACAAAACTACAAATCAACCTTTGCCTTATGTAAATATTGTTGTTAGAGAATTGACGAAAAAACTGATTACAGGAGGTATTACAGACGAAAACGGACTTTTTGCCATTAAAGAATTACCTAATGGAAAAAGCTTGGTAGAAGTTCAATTTATAGGATATAAAACCTTTTCCAAAGAAATTGAAATTACAAAAGATACTAAAGAAGTAGATTTTGGAATAATTCCTTTAGAAGAAAATAGCGATTCACTTGATGAAGTTGTTGTTAGAGCAGAAACTTCTTCGGTAGTGCAAAAAGTAGATAGAAAAGTAATTAATGTAGGTAAAGATTTAACTTCTGCTGGCACAACTGCATCAGAATTATTAAACAATGTGCAATCTGTAACTGTTGACAGTCAAACAGGTGAATTAAGCCTGAGAGGTAATAGTAATGTTAGAGTTTTAGTTGATGGAAGACCCACAAATATTCCTGTGGCACAATTGCTAAAACAAATACCTTCTACATCCATAAAAAGTATTGAGTTAATTACCAATCCTTCAGCAAAATACAATCCAGAAGGAATGAGTGGAATTATCAACATCATTTTAAACAAAAATGCAAACATGGGCTTTAATGGCTCTTTAGATACTGGTGTGACAGCTGGGCATTATGTTCGTTACAATGCTTCTACAAATATGAATTATAAAACAGGAAAAGTGAATTTTTTCTTGAATTATGGGCATAATAGTGGAGACAATTATAATTATGGTTTTGTGGAAAGACCAGGAGTAAATTTGCAAGATTTCACCTTTGTAAATGACAATAGATCTAACTTAATTAAAATTGGAGCAGATTTTTATTTAAATGATAAAAACACATTATCTGTATATACAAATCAAAATTGGTTTACAGGTTTAGGAAATGGTAGCGCTGTTATTTCTGATGTAAATGGAAATGAACTTATTAACGCTCCAAATATTCAAAAAAGTAATTCTCCAACAGGAACTTACAACATAAACTATAAAGTTGATTTTGAAAAAAAGGGACATAATTTAGAGTTTGAAGCTACGTATTCTAACACAGATGGAACTTCAGATTTGGAGAACCTAAACACTTTACAACAACCATCAGATTTTGATTATAAGGTGTTTAACTACATAAATGATATTGGTACTGATAGAAGCAATACACTCATCAATTTAGATTATACAAATCCTATTTCAGAAACTACAAAGTTAGAACTTGGACTAGAATACAGAACAGACGAAACTAAAAACACCAATATTACAGATCAAGAAATTTATACTTTTGATGCAAATAACAACATTAATGGTGCAGAATTAATTGGGAATTCTAACTTTAATTTCGAAAGAAGAATTTATTCTGGATACATTAATTATGGAAAAACATTTGAAAAGTTAACCATGCAATTGGGTGCTAGAATTGAAAATTTTGAAGTAGAAGGAATCTTTAATAGAGATGGTCAAAACCCAGATCCTGTTACAGATAAAATTTTTACAGTGTATCCTTCAGCATTTTTTACGTATTCTGCATCAGAAAAAAATCAATATCAATTTAGTTATAGCAGAAGAGTAGACAGACCAAGTATTCAGCAAATAAATCCTATTAGAGAATGGAGTACTCCATTAATTATTTCTATTGGTGAGCCAGATTTAAGACCTCAATTTACAAACTCTTTTGAGTTAAATTACACGCGTCAAATAAAAGGAGGTAACATAACTGTAGGTACTTTTTACAGAAAAATTTCTGATGTAATTTCTAGAATTACAAATAGAGATCCAGCAAATCCAGAAGTTGGGCAAATATTATCGTTCACTAATTTTAGTGATACAGATGCTTTTGGTGTAGAATTTTCTGCAAACTTTAAAATGAATAATTGGTGGAGAGTGAATTCTAGCATGGATTATTATTCGCAAGAACAATTTGGAAACATTAACAATACAGGTACAAATCCTACTCAATTAACGGTTCAAAACAATGTTTTTAATGCACGCATAAGCAATAGTTTTACTGCCTCAAAAAATCTAAAATTTCAATTATTCTCTATGTATAGAGGTCCACAAAAAGATATTCAATGGGATGTAGAAAATATGTGGATGGTAAATTTAGGTGCAAGTTGGACAGTTTTAGAAGGAAAAGGAACCATAAACTTTAGAGTAAATGATATTTTTCAAGGAATGAAATTTGCCTTTAATTCAGAAAATCCGTTTGTACAAAATGGACGTTTTCAATGGGAAAGTAGAACCTCTTTTATAGGATTTAATTATAATTTTGGTGGAGGGAAAAATAAAGCAAAATCTAGAAGACAAAGAGATGATAGAGAAAAAGATGATAGTGGTGGTTTCTTTTAAGACTTAGCTTAATTAAAGACATTTAAAAAACCTCAAACCATTAAAAGGGTTTGAGGTTTTTTTTAAAAATAAAAGGGGGATATTTTTCAGTGAAAATAAAAGTTTAGGAAGGTGAATTAACCTCTTCTACCCATTCTATTATTTCTCATTTCTACCATTTTTTTACGAACTGTTGAAACATAATCAATTTTATTAATTTCTGTTCCTTTATCTGGAGCTTCGATGTTAACTTTTTCTTCTTTATTAATTACTATTTCTGTGCATAACAAAGTTGTGTTATCTGCACTCACTTCTAAAATTAACCCAGGTAAACCCCAAAATTCAGCAGGTCCTTGAGCTGTAGGTATTTGTGGAGTATACCAAGCATCTACAACAATCATTTTTTCTTCTGTTTTTTTATCTTCTCCTTCTGAAATAGAACTTAAATCGCTCCAAGAAAAGTTATACCAATTTAGCTCACTATAAGGCACAAAAGCTTTTGCTCTATAACAAGTATAATCTCCAATTTTCTTAGTTTCAGTACCCATAGTCCAGTCTATTTTATACAAATTGTCTTTAATTAAAAAACGCTTTCCATAAAATTCTTGACTTTGAAGCAATTTAGTATCTTGAATATTTTTATAATGATCTCCTCTCGAAAAATAGCCTCCCCAAGAATCTGTTGCTCCAGAAATGGCATCAATTTTCTCCTCTTCTAAAAAAACGGATTCTTTATTATTAAAGCTTAGTATGTAGGTTTTCTCTAATCTATTTTGAAGACGAGCCGCCATTTCTTTTTTCTGGCCTTCACTCATTCTTGCTCCCCAACTACCTAAATCCATTTTTGTTTTAGAAATATAAGTTGCTTTTCCACTAATTTTTTGCGCATTTGTATTCAATGCAAGTAAAATAATAAATACAGATAAAACAGATTTGAAGATAAATGATTTCATAATTTGGTTGATTTTTGTTTAACAAACATATAAAAATAATAAACAATTTTTACTATTTCACCAATATTTTAACAATACTTTAAGTGAATTAAGAATTAGCAATTATTCCAGACACCTTTTAATAAACTATTAAATCAAAAAAAAGACCTGTTTTCACAGGTCTTTTTTCTATAAATTTATTTTAATACTACCATCTTATAACAACACTTCCCCAAGTAAAACCGCTACCAAAAGCCGCCAAAACAACCAAATCATTATCTTTTATTTTACCCATTTCCCATGCTTCTGTTAGCGCTATAATTACAGAGGCAGCTGTTGTGTTACCATATTTTATAATATTGTTATGCACTTTATCATCAGATAATTTGAATTTCTTTTGTATAAACTGAGCAATTCTTAAATTTGCTTGATGAGGTATTAACATATCTATGTCTTCTTTTTGTAGATTGTTTGCTTCTAAACCTTCGACAATAGCTTCAGAAAAACGAACTACTGCATGTTTAAAAACAAATTGCCCATTCATATATGGAAAATATGATTGATCTTCAGGATCATTTTCTGCCAAAATTTCTGGAACCCATCTTCCTGTACTTGGTCCATCCAACATTAATTCTCTTGCATGGCTTCCTTCAGAATGCAAATGCGATGACAAAATTCCTTTCCCTTTTTCTTCACTTCTAGATAAAATTGCAGCTCCTGCTCCATCTCCAAAAATTACGGTTACTCCTCTACCTCTGGTTGAACGCTCTAATCCTCCAGAATGATTTTCAGAACCGATCACCAAAATATTTTTATACATGCCTGTTTTTATAAACTGGTCTGCAACAGACATTGCATAAATAAAACCTGAACATTGGTTTCTAACATCTAAAGCACCAATAGTTGGCATTCCAAGCATATCTTGCACGCGAACTCCACCTCCAGGAAAATACATATCTGGACTTAAAGTTGCGAACACAATAAAATCGATATCATCTTTTGTTAAACCAGCTCTTTCAATAGCAATTCTAGCAGCTTTTGCGCCCATAGAAGATGTATTATCATCTGTTTTTGGATCTATCCATCTGCGTTCTTTAATACCTGTTCTTTCTTGAATCCATTCATCTGATGTATCCATAAAAGCTTTAAGGTCATTATTGGTAACAACATTTTCTGGAACATAATATCCTAAACCAGTGATTTTTGAATTATACATAATTTATTGGGCTATAATTTAATTATCTGTTTTTTGTAGATAACAAAAATAGTAAATTTTCAATTTATAAACTATTTATACTTTTTTGAATTTTTAACTGTCATCTTGTCATAATATAATCTTTGGTATTTTTTTTGACAAGTAACAATTAAATATTAAAGTTAATCAAAATAAATATAAAATTATGAGTAAAGGAAATATCAATGTATCAGTAGAAAATATTTTTCCTCTGATTAAAAAATTCTTGTATTCAGATCACGAAATTTTTTTACGTGAACTAATTTCTAACGGAACAGATGCAACTACCAAATTGAAACACCTTATTTCTATTGGCGAAGCAAAAACTGAATTGGGTGATGCAAAAATTGAAGTTAGCGTTGATAAAAAAGCGAAAACAATTACGATTAAAGACCAAGGTTTAGGAATGACCATGGAAGAGGTTGAAAAATACATCAACCAAATTGCATTTTCTGGAGCTGAAGAGTTTTTAGAAAAATATAAAGATGATAAAAATGATACAGGAGTAATTGGTCACTTTGGGTTAGGTTTTTATTCTGCTTTTATGGTTGCAGAAAAAGTAGATATTTTTACAAAATCTTTTAAAGATGAACCTGCTGCTCATTGGTCTTGTGATGGTTCTCCAGAATATACTTTGGAAGAGCATAATAAATCTGACAGAGGTACAGAAATTGTTTTACACATAGCAGACGATTCTAAAGAGTTTTTGGAAGAAAGTAAAATTAAAGGTTTATTAAACAAATACAATCGTTTTAACCAAGTGCCTATTAAATTAGGAACTAAAAAAGTAAACGACCCAGATTTTACGCCGAAAACTACCAAAGATAAAGATGGTAAGGAAACCAAAGAACCTCACAAACAAATTGAGGTAGATAATATCATCAACAATACAAACCCTGCTTGGACAAAAGCACCAGCAGATTTAACTGATGAAGATTACACTAATTTTTACAGAGAATTGTATCCAATGCAATTTGAGGAATCTTTATTCCACATCCACTTAAACGTAGATTATCCTTTTAACTTAACAGGAATTTTATTTTTCCCTAAGTTGAGTTCTTCTATGGATATGCAAAAGGATAAAATTCAAGTGTATCAAAATCAAGTGTATGTAACTGATAATGTTGAGGGAATTGTACCAGACTTTTTACAAATGTTAAAAGGGGTTATTGATTCTCCAGACATCCCATTAAACGTTTCTCGTTCTTATTTGCAAGCAGATGGAGCAGTGAAAAAGATATCTGGTTATATCACTAAAAAAGTAGCTGACAAATTATCATCATTATTTAAAAATAATCGCGAAGATTTTGAGAAAAAATGGAACGATATTAAAGTAATTATTGAGTATGGAATGTTGTCTGAAGATAAATTTTTTGACAAAGCTAAAAAGTTTGCGCTATATCCAACAGTTGCAGATTCTTATTTTACTTTTGATGAATTGATTGAAAAAACGAAAGACAATCAAACTGATAAAGATGGCAATCATGTAATTTTATATACTTCTAATAAAGAAGCGCAACACAGTTACATACAAGATGCAACTGCAAAAGGTTATGAAGTTTTAGTGTTAGATTCTCCAATTATTTCGCATTTAATGCAAAAATTAGAAGGTGGAGATGAAAAAGTGAGATTTACAAGAGTTGATGCTGATTTTATTGACAATTTAATTAAAAAAGAAGATACTGTTATCTCTAAATTATCTGATGATGAAAAAGAAAAACTAAAACCGATTTTAGAAACCAACATTGGCGATTCTAATTACACAGTTCAATTAGAGGCTATGGATTCTGCTGCTTCTCCTTTTATAATTACGGTACCAGAATTTATGCGTAGAATGAAAGAAATGCAAGCTTCTGGAGGTGGAGGAATGATGGGAATGGGTAATTTTCCAGACATGTATAATTTAGTAGTAAACACAAACAGTACATTAGTTTCTGAAATTTTAAATGCAGATGCAGACAAGCAAAAAGGCTTAATTTCTCAAGCTTTCGATTTGGCTAAGTTATCTCAAAATCTATTGCATGGTGAAGCTTTAACTAGCTTTATTAAAAGAAGTTATGAGTTGATTAAGTAGATACAAAGTCATTACGAGCGATAGCGAAATAATTTGTTAGTTTAAATTAATAGAGTGCTTCGTGCCTCGCAAAGACATATAAATTATAAACCTTTTTGTGAAAACAAAAAGGTTTTTTTAGTTTAAAAACGTAAATTTGGGAGTATAGAAAAAAATCAATATTCAAATTATGATTATAGACGTACATACACATCTTAATAATTATCACGAAGATAAAGTAAGCTCTATTACAGAAAGTTTAGATTTACTATCTAACACAATGAAAGACAATAATGTAGATTACGCGCTTATTTTATCATCTTACAAGGTAAACGAACATAGACCAAGCACAAAACAAGTTGTGGAAGCTGTAAAAGGATATAAAAATTTAGGTGTTGTTGCAGGGATTAGTTATTTACATTACAACTATAAAGATGTCATAGAAATTAGTAAATATTTGGCAGAAGGTTATATAAAAGCGCTAAAATTTTATCCTGGTTACGAACCCTTTTATCCGAATAATATTCGGTTTAAACTCGTTTATGAAATGGCAATTGAATATGATGTTCCTGTAATGTTTAATTCTGTAGATACGTATGCACCCAATGGAAAAGTGAAATATTAGCATCCTTTACATATTGATGATTTGGCTGTAGATTACCCAGATTTAAAGATTGTAATTTGTCATGTTGGAAACCCTTAAATTAAAGACTGTATGGAAGTTGTTTACAAAAACAAAAATGTATACGCAGATATTTCTGGTTTGTTTTTAGGCGATTTTTCATACAAATTCGAACGTTACATGAAAAAGGAAATCGAAGAAATGATTACTTATGCAGGAAATCCAAAATACTTATTATATGGCACAGATTGGCCTATTTCTAATATGAAATCTTACTTGAAATTTATGGATCAATTAGATTTACCAGATGATAAAAAAGAACTCATTCTTTGGAAAAATGCAGCTGAATTATATAAGATTGATGTAAATGCTTTAAAGTAATAAATCATTGGTATTTAAACTACCTTTGTAAAAAAATCTACATGCAGTTTTCTGAATTACCACTAAACAAATCCATCTTAAAAGCAGTTTCTGAAGAACGTTTTCACACACCAACTTTGGTGCAAGAGCAAACAATTCCTTTGGTTTTGGCAAAGAAAAATGTAATAGTTTCTGCACAAACTGGTACAGGAAAAACAGCTGCTTTTGCATTGCCAATTATAGAGTTATTGTTGGAGAAACAAGATGCAGAAAAAGGCGAAAAAACAATTAAAGCATTAATTGTAACTCCAACTCGTGAGTTAGCAATTCAGATTTTAGAAAATTTTAAAAGCTATAGCAAGTATACTAATTTAAGAACTACAGCCGTTTTTGGTGGTGTTTCTTTAGAACCACAAAAAGATATTTTAGAAAAAGGAATCGATATTTTGGTGGCAACTCCTGGTAGATTAATCGATTTGCAAATGCAGGGAAATATCGATTTAAGTAACATCGAAATTTTTGTGTTAGACGAAGCAGATTTAATGCTAGATATGGGTTTTATTACGGATGTAAAAAAGATTGAAAAACTTTGTCCTAAGAAAAAACAAACCTTACTTTTTTCTGCAACCATTCCTGAAAAGATTGATGAGTTAGCCCAATCTGTGATTAAAAATGCAGTGAAAGTTGAAATAAATCCTGAGCAAACGACTGCAAAAAATATTGGTCAGTTATTGTATTATCTTCCCAAAAAGAACAAAACAGATTTGTGTTTACACTTATTAAGAAATACAATTAATGGAAGAATTATCATTTTTAGACGTACCAAATTTGGCGTTGATAAACTAGAAGAATCTTTGCAAAAAAACGGTTATAAAGCAACCAGTATTCATGGAGATAAATCGCAAGTAATACGAAATAAAGCTATTGAAGATTTTAAAGACAAAAAAGCAACTATTTTAATTGCTACTGATGTTGCTGCAAGAGGTATTGATATTACCAATGTAGATGCAATTATTAATTTTGATATTCCAAATATACCAGAAACGTATGTTCATAGAATTGGCAGAACAGGTAGAGCAGGAAAGTCTGGAATTGCTTTTTCTTTTTGTTCACCAGATGAAAATGGTTACATTAAAACGATTGAAACTTTAATTGAAAGACCAATAAAAGTGATTGAAGATCATCCTTATATTATCAACAAACCTAAGCATACAAAACAGCAACCAAACACCGTTAGCAAAAATAAAAAAGGAAGAAAATCGGATGCTTCTAAGAAGAACAAAAAGCGCTGGTATTAGTTTTCGTAACAGAAAGTCTTTTAATTTAACAATTCTTGTTTTTAAATTCCCTAAATAAAAAGTAACTTTAACCTCTAAAAAAGAACTAGTTACTCATTATCACTTTTTAAAACGTTCATCTCATTGTAAGTTTACTGTGAATTTAAAAACATACTATTATGAAAACTATTAAAAAAATTACATTTAAAAAATCAACAGTTATATTGTTTGGTTTATTTGTATTCATCTTCTTATTTTCTGAATCTTTTCAAGCACAAGAAATTGAAGTAAAAGGAATTGTAAAAGGCAAAACTGCAACAGAAACAGAAATATTAAATGGTGCAAATATCAATTTAAAAGGAACAAAAGTTTTTGCAACTTCCAATAAAAAAGGAGAATTCACATTTCCAAAAAAACTTAAAATAGGTGATGTTTTGGTTTTTTCTTATTTAGGATATGTAAAAAAATCAATAGAAATTAATAAAGATTCTGATTTTATAAATATTCTTTTATTAGAAGATGATAATGAAATGTTAGGCGCTTTAAACAGCAACAAACGATATTCTTCTAAGAATAAAAAACAGGAATAGTAAAATGCAAAAATGGTGTTTTTTAGTCCTAATTTTCACAAATTTCTGTTTTGCACAACAATCTGATTTTACTACAATTGATTTTAAAAAAGCAGATTACATAGCGAAATCATTCAAAAGTAAAGGATTATTAGACATTCATAAAACCGCAATTACTCTTACCGAAAATTTAGAAACAGAGGTTGAAAAAGTGCGTGCAATTTATCTTTGGATTTGTAACAACATTGCAAACGATTACAGATTGTATGCCAAAAACAGTAGAAAAAGAAATAAGTTTATCAACGATTCCATTCGTTTAAACGAATGGAATTCTGATTTTAAAAAACTACTTTTTAAAAAGCTTCTAAAAAACAGAAGCACTATCTGCACTGGTTATGCTTATTTATTTAAAGAAATGTGCGGAATTATTAATATAGAGGCTAAAATGGTAAATGGTTTTGGCAGAACCAGTGATGTGAATGTTGAGGATTTAATAGAACCAAACCACACTTGGAATGTTGTAAAAATCAATAACAAATGGTATTTGTGCGACCCAACTTGGTCTGCAGGAATTTCCTATCCTGAACAAGGTAAATTTGTTTTTGAATATAATGATGGTTATTTTTTAACAGACCCAAAAATATTTTTTCTCAATCATTATCCTATAGAAGAAAAATATGCTTTACTAAATAATAAAACCTATTCTTTAAAAGAATTTTCTGAAATGCCTTTGCTCTATGCAGAAGCATACAACATTTTAAAAGAACATGTAGCACCTGCAAAAATGCATCATGAAATTATTCAAAATGATTCTTTTACATTCACATATCAACTAAAAGAGAAGATTGACATCAATAAAATAAAGTTCATTTTTTCTAATGGTGACAATGAAAACATCAAAAAACCAGAAATAAATTTGGTTGATAAAACACTTACTTTACAATATACTTTCGCAAATAGAGGTTTTTATGATGTTCATTTATGCTACAATAACCAAATAATTTGCACCTATACTTTTTTGATAAAAAAAGCACTTTAATCTAAAAAACATCTTTTTATTATTTTTGCGTTCTTGCAGATTGAAAATAAAACGTAATTTTAAAACCTAATTTAAATGCATACTTATGAAGTGGAGAAATACACAAAGAAGCTCTAATGTAGATGACAGAAGAGGCATGTCTTCAGGAAGATCTGGAGGTGGTTTAAACCCAATGTTAATAGGTTTATTGCTAAAGTTAGTTACTTCTAAAAAAGGTTTAATAATTGTAGCTGTAGTTGTTGGAATTATGTATTTCACTGGCATGAATCCGCTTCAATTTTTAACAGGATCTCCAACAAATAGTGTACAAAATTCACAACCTTATAAAGGAACTGCCAAAGAAAATGAACTTGCAGATTTTAGCAATCAAGTATTAAGAAGCACAGAAAATGTTTGGAATAAATTATTAAGCAATTATAAAGAGCCAACTTTGGTATTGTTTACCAATTCAGTATCTTCTGCATGTGGTTCTGCATCTAGTGCAACTGGTCCTTTTTATTGTCCTGGAGATAGCAAATTGTACATCGATTTAAGTTTTTTTCAAGAAATGGAAACCCGATTAAATGCACCTGGAGATTTTGCTCAAGCCTATGTAATTGCGCACGAAGTTGGGCATCATATTCAGAATTTAATGGGTACAACAGATAAAATGCAACAACTTCGAGGACGAGTAAGCCAAACAGAATACAATCAGTTTTCTGTAAAATTAGAATTGCAGGCCGATTTTTTAGCAGGTGTTTGGGCTCATCATTCTAAAAATATGAATCTTATTTTAGACGATGGTGATTTGCAAGAAGCCTTAAATGCAGCTTTTGCAATTGGTGATGATCGTTTGCAAAATCAATCTTCAGGCAGAGTTGTGCCAGATTCTTTTACACATGGAACTTCTGCACAAAGAATGCGTTGGTTTAAAAAAGGTTTTGATACTGGAGATATTAATAAAGGAGATACTTTTAATGCGAATTCTTTATAATTTTTTATGCATAAAATTGTAAAAGCAAGTTTAAAAGACGCAAAACTTTTATCAAAATTAAGTGTTGACACTTTTTTACCTGCACATGGACATTCTGCTCCTAAAAAAGATATTGATAGTTATTTAGCGGAAAATTTTAATGAAACTAATTTTATCAAAGAATTATCAGATGCTGAGAATCAATATTATCTTTTTTATGTTGATGATAAAATTGCAGGTTACTCTAAAATAATATTCAATAAAGAAAATAAAAATATCGCCTCAAAAAATTGCACCAATTTAAGTAGGTTGTATTTTTTAAAGGAATTTTACAGTTTGGGTTTGGGCAAGATTTTGTTTGATTTTAATTGCAAACTTGCCAAAGAAAACAAGCAATCTGGGCTTTGGTTAGCAGTTTGGGTAGAAAACCAAAAAGCTATTTCTTTCTATAAAAAAATGGGTTTTAAAAAAGTAGGCGATTTTAATTTTAAGATTTCAGAAACTCATTCCAACCCAAATCATATTTTGTATTTAGCGTTTTAACCAACTTCATACTTTTCGCAACTTAGAAGGTTTTTTGATTTTTGTTATCTTTGATAAAATCAACTTTATATGAAACAGATCGTTTTAATTTTTCTCTTTTTAAGTTCAGCAATTTTTAGTCAAGTAAATACTGAAGTTCATGTTTTTGAAATTACTAAAGATGGTGAAAATTATAGTTTAGCAAATGGTAAAAATATTTCTAACAATAAAGATTATGATAGTCAACCCTTTTTCTATGATGTAAATACTGTAATTTTTGCATCCTCCAGAAATGGAAATACAGATATTTTTCTTTATCATTTAAAAGATGATGCCAAACGTTTTATTTCTGGCACCGAAAATGGAGGAGAATATTCACCACAAAGAATTCCAAATTCTAAAGACATTTCTGCTGTAAGATTAGATACTGATGGTTTGCAACGTTTGTATCAATATGATTTTAATTCTGGGAAAAACGAAGAACTCATTCCTGATTTAAAAGTAGCTTATCCTGCTTGGTTTGATGAAAAAACGGTAGTTGCTTCTGTGATTGTAAATGATAGTTTGCATTTAATTGTGTCTGATTTAAAAAAGAAAACCAACACAACTGTTGCAAAAAATGTAGGACGTTCTGTGCATAAAATTCCAAATTCTGAATTGATGAGTTTTATAAGTAAAGAAAATACTGATTATTGGTTGTTAAAATCCCTAAATCCTAAAACTAAAGAAATTAAAATAATTACTTCTGTTGGCAAAACTGAAGATGTAACTTGGTTACCAAATGGTGTTTTATTAATTCCTAATGGAAATGATATCTATCAATTTAATCCATTAACAGATAAAATTCCGAGTTTATTTTTTAGTTTTTCTGATGAGAATATCAACAATATTTCTAGAATTACAGTAAATTCTGATGGCTCAAAAATTGCCTTAGTTGCAGAAGTTTCTCCAGAATATTTGGCAGAAGAACAATTAAAAGGTTACAATAATAGGGATATAGAAGCCTTTTTAAAACCTTATTCAAAAGATGTAAAAGTGTATAATTATCCGAATACTTTTAGATATGAAGGCATTGAAAAAATGAGAGAAATTTACACTCCACTTTTTGAAAACACACCAGACTTGCATTGCCAAATTTTAAAAAGAATTGTGCAAAAAAACAAAATTATAGATCATGAACGGGTAACTAAAAATGGTAGAACTTTTAAAGCAGTTGCCATTTACGAGGTAAAAGATGGTGAAATTATAAATGTAACTTTTATGTAAAATTATGAAATTCATTCATTCTAAAGACAGATTAGAAAGTGTAAGCGATGGTGTATTTGCATTTGCTGCAACTTTAATGGTTGTAAATATTGGAGCGAATACAAACGTAAATTCATTTGTAGATGAACTCCCAAACTTTATAAGTTTTGCCATTAGTTTTTTTGTAATGATGGCAATTTGGAAAGTACATTATAACTTTTTTAGGAGAACAAATTATATAGACAATTTGGTTATTGCCTTAAATATGATTTTACTTTTTACTGTTTTGTTCTATATTTTTCCTATTAGATCTTTGTTAAATACAGGAATTGGTGGAGAAAGAATTAGCATAGATACTTTTTCTAATATTCTTCAATTGTATAGCATTGGTTTTTCTTTAATTTTTTTGTGCATTCATCTACTTTATCTTAGAGCATTTAAAAAAGATACTAAAAATGGGAAAAACTTTAAACTGCTTTTTTACGCAAGACACTTTTTTATATTTGTTATAGTTGGTGTTTTTTCTTTTCTTTTAGCAAGATTTCAAATTGGTTTGCGTTTTGGTGTTCCTGGCTTTGTGTATTGTTTTTTAGGTCCTTTATGTTATTTACATTCTAAACAGTTTCACAAGAAATACGATTTAAAATATTAGTGAAACCTGTTTTCAAAATGTTTTTTCAAGAAAATTACTTGCGCAATTAACATAAATCCAAAGAAGAAAACAGCATACAAACCTATGTTAGATATAGAAATTGAATCAAATAAATTTGGCATTTGAAATTTATCAAAAAATGAAAAATCTACTTTTGGTAAGTTTAAAAAACTTTCTTCTGATGATTTAAAAGGAATAAAAATAATAGCAATTAGGGATAGCAAAATTGCAAACCAACCTTTTTTAGAAATTAATTCTGTAGTTTTAAAAGCACTTGTTTTCTTTTCTAAAATAAGTTTATCCATTAAAGAACTTGTAAATTCTAAAGATGGTTTTTGCTGCTCAATTTCTTTTACATACTTTTTTGCAAAAGCATCTAACTCTTTTATGTATTTATTTTCGCCCATAATAATTTATCATTTCTGGTTCAACGTTTTCTTCAACAATCGTCAATAATTTTTTTCTTGCTCTGTGTAATTTTACTTTTATATTGGCTTCAGATAAATCTGTTATGTCTATAATTTCTTTTAAAGATAACTCATCATAATAAAACATCCAAATAATCGAGCGTTCATCATCAGCTAATCTCGCTAAGCAAGCATCCATTATTTTTGCTCGTTCTTTTCTTTCAATTCCTTCTAAAATAGTTTCTACAGATTTAATTTGATGAAAGGTAATGTCATTAATTTCGAACGTATTATTGCTCTTTTTATTTTTTTTGATGCTGTCTAAACTCGTGTGATATGCTATTCTATACAACCAAGTCGAAAATTTAGAATCACCTTTAAATTTTTTTAAATTCTTAAACGCCTTAATAAATGTATCTTGACTTATTTCTTCTGCTTCCTCCCTATTCTTTGTCATTTTAAAAGCCAAACTAAAAACCATATTCTTATAGTTATCAACAAGATACGCAAATGAATTGGTATCTCCATTGATGACTTTAGTTATAATTAGTTGGTCGTTTTTATCAGTCATTTTACATTAGACTGTAAGATATAAAATAAGGTTACATTTTTCTAATCATTTTTTTTTGAACATATAAAAATGAATTTTTTTTATAATTTTCTGTAACCTTTTTTAAACAGCCTTCGTCAAAGCTTCAAATACAATTGTAATAAACTTAATTTAAAACTTAAAATATTAAAAATGGAAGAAATAGCAGTATTAATCGTAATTTTTGGAACTTTATTTGGAATCATTTATTTATACTTCTCAACAAGAAATAAAGAAAGAATGGCTTTAATTGAAAAAGGTGCAGATGCGAGTATTTTTGTAAAAGGAAATCAAAAAAACGCAGCTCCTTTTTGGAAAGTAATTATACTTAATTTATCGCTTTTATTAATGGGCATTGGCTTAGGTGTATTTATGGCATTAATTTTAGATACATACACAAATTTAGATAGTGATGCTGTTTACCCAGCAACCATTTTCTTTATGGCAGGTGTAGGTTTATTTGTAGGCTTTAACTTAACTAAGAAGTTAGATAATGAATAGATAATTAAAAACTTTTTTAACGAACCACTTCATTTTATTGAAGTGGTTTTTTTATTTTTAAAAAGGTCTGTATCTTTAAACAATTAATTAAAAGATGCCACAAGATTTTCAAAATTTAAAATTTAAAAAATTATTAGACAAACTGCAGCAAGAAAGTTGGCAGTTAGAATTGCTAATTTCTGGTTTTGCTATTTTCGGATTATTTTCTGCTACAGAACCCATTCAGGTTAATTATGATATTGCACAAAATGATAATAATTTAGTACCCACCATAATTTGGTATGCAGCAAAAGTTTCTTGTTGGATTTTAATTTCTAACTTATTAGTTCATGTTATTTTAAGAGGGTTGTGGATTGGATCTTTGGGCTTAAGATATGTTTCTGGAGATATTGATTATGAGGAGTTAAAGTACAATGATAAGTTTACAAACTTTTTAAAGAAAAAAATAGGCTCTTTTGATAAATACATTGCTACTCTAGAAAACTATTGTAGTATTCTGTTTGCAGTTTCTTTTCTATTTATTTTTTACTTTTTTGCATGTTTGCTGTGTTTAATTACCATTCTTTTAACCATTTTTACCTTTTTGGATACAAATTTAAATGGAGTTTGGGAAAAAATCTCGGTAGCTGTTGGGATTGGTTTAATACTATTTATTGTATTCGGTTCTTTGCTAACTTTTATTGATTTTATAAGTCAAGGGTTGTTAAAAAAGAAAAAATGGATGACAAAAATCTATTTTCCATTTTACAAAATATTTAGTGTAATTACCTTGTCATTTTTATACAGACCTCTGGTTTACAATTTTTTAGACAATAAATTTGGAAAAAGATTAAGTCTAATTTTAATTCCTGTTTATGTAGGTATTATTATTTTTTCAACTTTTAACTATCAGAAATCTAATTACATCAACAAAGAGAGTTCATCTAGCAAATATTATGCAAATGCCAATAATTATGAGGATCAAATTTTAAAAGAAAACGATTTTATAAGATTTGCATCCATTCCCTCTAAAGTAATCACAGATAATTATTTAAAGCTTTTTTTAATTTATGGTAACAATCTAGAAGATAGAATTTTCGAATTTAATGAAGGCCTAAAACCAGAAGAAGACCAAAGAGGTTTAAAATCTGAAAATTTCTCTTTTAGTTCTTCCTATAAATATCAGAGAAATGATAGCCTTAGAAAAGAATATTATCATACTTTAAATGATATTCATAGTATTTATATAGATAATAAAAAATACGCATCAGACTTTATAGCAACCACAAATAATTTCAAAAAATTTGGTTTTGAAACTTTTTTAGATATCGATACTTTACCAAAAGGCAAACATATTTTAAAAGTTTTAAGAAAAAAAATCATAAGAAAAGATACATTAAACACAGTATTAGTAACAATCCCATTTTGGAAATTTAACAAATAAAACCCATGAAAAAACTCACCTTCGCATTATTATTATTCTCAACAATTATTATTGGACAAACAGATCAAAAAATTTATGAAATTGTAGATGCTGTGTCTGCAGATAGAATTAAAGCGGATGTAAAAACCTTAACCGAATTTGGTACAAGAAATACTTTTTCTGATACGATTTCAGAAACACGTGGAATTGGAGCAGCAAGAAGATGGATAAAATCTGAATTTGATAAAATTTCTAATAATTGTGAAAACTGCTTAAATGTTTTTTATCAGAAAGATTTAGTAACAAAAGAAATGAGTAATAGAGTGCCTCATGATGCCTATGTTGTAAATGTAGTTGCCATACAAAAAGGCACAAAATATCCTAACAGATACATTATTATGAGTGGTGATATAGACTCAAGAAATAGTGATGGTTCTAACTTTACCAAAGATGCTCCAGGTGCTAATGATAACGCATCAGGGATGGCTGGAACTATAGAAGCTGCAAGAGTTTTAAGCAAATACAGATTTGAAAGCAGTATTATTTACGTAGGTTTATCTGGTGAAGAACAAGGACTTTTTGGTGGAGCAGGTTTGGCAAAATATGCACAAGATAAAGGCTGGGATATTATAGGAATTTTAAATAATGATATGATTGGAAACATTACAGGTGTTGATGGTGTAATTGATAATAGAGCATTTCGAATTTTTTCAGAACCTGTACCTGCAAATGAAACAGAAAGACAAAGAACTTTGCGACGTTTTTATGGTGGAGAAGTGGATGGAATTTCTAGACAATTGGCAAGATATGTTCACAAAACCACAAAAACATATATGCCAGAAATGAATCCAATGATGATTTACAGATTGGATAGATTTGGCAGAGGAGGACATCACAGACCTTTCAACGATTTAGGTTTTGCAGGTATTAGAATTATGGAAGCACATGAAAATTACACACAACAACATCAAGATATTAGAACCGAAAATGGCATTAATTATGGTGATACTTTCGAGCATGTAAATTTCCCTTATGCAAAAAAATTAACGGCTGTAAATGCGATTAATTTAGCCAGTTTAGCTTGGGCTCCAGCTTCACCAGAAGAAGTTTCAATTGGTGGAATTGTAGAAGCTTCTGTAAAATTAAAATGGTCTGAAGTAGAGGGTGCAAAAGGTTATAAAATTTACTGGAGAGACACAACGTCTCCAACTTGGGATCATTCCAGATATGTTGAAAGTACAGAATTTACTTTAGAGGGAATTGTTATTGATAATTTCTTTTTTGGAGTTGCAGCTGTTGGCGAAAATGGGCATGAAAGTATGGTGGTTTTTCCGAATAAAATTATGAGATAATTGCGTTATTTTTTATTTATAATATTGTTATTTTTCATTTCTTGTGGTAAAAGTCAAGTAAAGACAAAACCAAGTTACATTACTTTTGATTTCAAAGGTGATTCCATTTTGGTAATTGCTAAAAATCCTGTTTTAGGAAAATCTTTTTTAAAAATTAAAAATTTAAAAACACAAAAAGAAAACTATATTGATTTTGTAAAACCGAATACTTTAACAGTTTTAGGATTTCATAAAAATGAAATAGATAGTTTACAAATTTTAGAAAACTATAAATTCACTTTATATTATGGTCTTTCTAGTATTGTAAAATATGACACTTTATACAATTACAGTTTGCCATTTTTAAAAGGAAAGCGCTTTAAAGTTTTACAAGGTCAAAATTCGAAATTTACACATAAAGGTGATTTTTCTAGATACGCCATTGACTTTAAAATGAGAATTGGAGAAACCATTTGTTCAATAAGAGATGGCATTGTTGTTTCTGTAAAAGAAGATTCTAATAAAGGAGGTAGAAGTGAAAAATATAAAAGCGATGGTAATTATATTGTGATTGCCCATAAAGATGACACATTTTCACAATATGTACATTTAAAAAAAGACGGAGTTATTGTAGAAAAGGGAGATTCTGTTTTAAAAGGACAAAAAATTGGATATTCTGGAAATACAGGCCAAAGTACAGAACCTCACTTACATTTTGCTGTCTATAAACCTACTAAAAACGGCCTAATATCAATTCCTATTATTTTAGATTCTATACCCTCCAAAAAATATAAAAAAGGGAGATACGCAATCAATAACTAATTGAGTTTATAACCTTTTGATTCGTTATTCTGCATCATTTAAAATTATTTCGCAATAAGATAAATCAATAGTTTATATCTTTTTTTTAATAGTATTACTACTATATTTGAGTATAAAACTATCTATTATGAAAAATTTACTATCTATCGGGTTATTTTTTTCTTTCTTGTTATCTCATTCTCAGAATGACATAAATGAAACAAACCGTTTAAAAGAAGCTCTTTTCGAAAGTAATATTGAAGAGAATCACTTTAAAACTAAAAACCAAAATTTAAAAATTTTTACTGATATTCTAGATTTAGAGCCTCGTAGTTTTAAAAAAAATTCTGAAGGAAAATTTTCATTCAGCAATTCTAGTAAAAATCTTTTTTCAGAATTAATAGAAACATCTGAACAAAACATATTTAACTCAAATGGTTTAAAAAAAGGACAGGATAATAACTTCAACACTAAAATGAAAGAAGAATTCATTCAAAAAGTTATTATCAAAAAAATGAAAGAAGAACTTGTTAACTATATAAAATCGAATGAAGCTTTAACCTATGGAGATAGAAATATAGATTCATACAGAAACTACACATTGTATTTAGAGAATAAATTAATATTAGATTATGCTTTAAATCCTACTATTGAGATTCAATTAGGTAAAGATATTTACACATATTTGAATAAAACTTTAAAGACAGAAATAGACAAAACACTACTAAATAGTTTGAATTTATTAGCTATTAACTTTTAAAATTGTTTTTGAATTAATTATTTTAAGTTGAATTAAAATTGGCACCTTAAGTTTTAAGGTGCCAATTTTCTTTTTTAAATAGTATTTTTATAAAATAACAATAAAAAAAGAGGCTGTCCGAAAAGTTAATTTAGCTGTCATTTTGAGCGAAGTCAAAAAATCTACATATTTGATTTTCAATAAATAAGATTTCTACATTACAGTCGAAATGACAAAAATTAATACTTTTTAGAAAGCCTCTTTGTGTAGCTAATATTAAGTCTCTTTTAAAATTGATAATCAATTATAATCCACTTATAAAACTACCATAAGGATCTTTAAATTGCGTGCCTTCTGCAAAACGATATTTACTTAATTTTTTAAATTCAACCAAACCCCAAAGCAAAAATTCCTTTACAAAATAAGCGTCTGCTTTGTTCATATTTGGTTGGTGTTTTTTAAGAAAAGTATCCAAAGGTTTCACTTTATCTAACTCCTTTTTATATTCTTCTTCTGTATGTTCATCTAACAATTCAAAATCTTCATCTGCATTAAAAAACCAAGAAATAATATCATCATAAGGTGTTTCTGCAGTTTGCTTTTCTAATTTTTTAATCTCTGGAAAATAAGTTGGAAATAATGTTTTAATGGCATTTTTAATTAAATTTTCTGCAACCACTTGAGCTCCTTCTTGCTCACCTTCATATACCAATTCTACTTTTCCTGTAATTGCAGGTATAATTCCATCGAAATCATTCAAACGAATCATCGTCTTTTCATCACCAGAAAGTAAAGCTCTTCTTTCTGCTGTGCTTAATAAATTCTCAAAGGCTGTAATACTTAAACGTGCACTTACGCCACTTTTAGCATCAATAAATTCGCTTTCTCTAGCTTCAAAAACAATTTGCTCTAACAAATCTTTTGCCAATTCTGGTACTTGAATAAACTCTTTTTGTGCACTTGCTTTGCTAGTTTCTTGCTGAGTTATAGCTTTCGCAGTTTCTATATCTTCTGGATAATGTGTTAAAATTTGTGAACCTATTCTATCTTTTAAAGGTGTAACTATACTTCCTCTATTTGTATAATCTTCTGGATTTGCAGTAAAAATAAATTGCATATCTAAATTCAAACGCATTTTAAAACCACGAATTTGAATATCACCTTCTTGTAAAATATTAAATAAAGCTACTTGAATTCTTGCTTGTAAATCTGGTAATTCGTTAATTACAAAAATGCATCTATTTGCTCTTGGAATCATTCCATAATGTATAACTCTATCATCTGCATAACTCAATTTTAAATTGGCTGCTTTTATTGGGTCTACATCTCCAATAATATCTGCAACAGTAACATCTGGAGTTGCTAATTTTTCTGCAAAACGTTCTTCTCTATACAACCAAAAAATGGGAGTATCATCACCTTTTTCTTTGATGATTTCTTTAGCAAATCTTGAAATTGGGTTTAAAGGATCATCATTAATTTCTGAACCTTCCACAACAGGAATATATTCGTCCAACAAATTCACCATCAATCTTGCCAAACGCGTTTTTGCTTGTCCTCTTAAACCTAATAAATTAATATTGTGTCTGCTTAAAATCGCTCTTTCTAATTCAGGAATTACCGTGTTTTCATAACCGTGAATTCCTTTAAAAACAGTTTCTTTACTCATCATTTTAACAATCAAATTTTCTCTCAATTCATCTTTAATTGATTTTGATTTGTATCCTGATTTTACTAATTCTCCTAATGTATTTATCTTAATTATATTCATAAGCCTATATTCCTATCCTTAATCCTTTCCAAAGGAAAGGAAACTGTTGTGTTTCTTTGTGTGTTAATACTTATTTATCTAAAATTCCAAAATTAGAAAGTTACATTTTCTTGTTTTTAAACTTGCTAAATTCTTCCCTTTGGGAAGATGCCCTTTTGGGCAGATGGGCTTTTACCTAATTCTCTTTTTCCTGTTCGTTTCGTAATCTTCAAAAATCATTTCTCCTAAACCTTTTAAGCCAGTATAAAAGGCTTTTCCTTGATTTGCTTGGGTAAATGCTCTTACAAATTGCATCAGATAAGGATCTTGAGCAATCATAAAAGTGGTAATAGGAATGTGTAATTTTCGAGCTTGTTGTGCCATTGCATAACACTTATTTACAATGTACTTATCTAAACCATTACTATTTTTATAGTATTGTCCATCAGGTAAACGCAAACAGCTTGGCTTTCCATCAGTAATCATAAAAATTTGTTTATTGGTGTTCCGTTTTCTTCGCAATAAATCCATAGCCAATTGCAAACCAGCAACTGTATTTGTGTGATAAGGCCCTACTTGTAAGTAAGGTAAATCTTTAATTTCTATGGCCCATGAATCATTTCCAAAAACAATAATATCTAAGGTATCTTTTGGATAACGAGTGGTAATTAATTCTGCCAAAGCCATTGCTACCTTTTTGGCAGGTGTAATTCTATCTTCACCATACAATATCATAGAATGGCTAATGTCTATCATTAAAACAGTACTCATTTGACTTTTGTGAAGTGTTTCCTCAACTACCAAATCGTTTTCTGTTAAACTAAAATTATCAATTCCGTTATTTACTTGTGCATTTCTAATACTTTCAGTTACAGAAACTTTATCTAATGCATCACCAAATTGATACGCTCTAAAATCTCCTGTATGCTCATCTCCTATTCCTGGTGATTTACTTTTATGATTTCCTGAGCCACTTCTTTTTATTTTTCCAAAAATCTGATTTAAAGCTTTCTGACGAATTGCTCTTTCTGTTTTAGAGGTGATTGCTGTACCTCCTGTTCCATCTGCTTTTATTTCTTCTCTGATGTAGCCTTTCTTTTTTAAGTCTTCAATAAAATCATCAATCGTATAATTTTCATCAGTCAATTTATATTCTTTATCTAAAGAACGCAACCAATCTATGGCTTCATCAAAATCGCCAGAAGTATGGGTAATGAGTTCCTTGAAAATCTCGAAGAGTTTTTCGAAAGGTGATTGCTCATTTGCCTCATACGTTTTAAAGACAAATCCGCTTCTTTTTTTGTTTTTTTTCATCACTATAAAAATACAGCATTCCCCTCAAAGAAAATAAAAATTAACATAGGTTTGACATATTTGAATATCAATGGAATTTATTTTTAATCAACCTTGTTCAATAAAAAAATCAAGTCAATTTTATAATTTAATTAACAGTTTTTTAAGACAATAAAACTAAATTGTAAAACTAATTAAACTCAACTCAATTTTTATGAAAAATTTACACTCAAGAACACTAAAAATCTTTTGTTCGCTTTTTCTAACTTTTTCAATCTTAGGCGTTTCTGAAATAAATGCTCAAAAGAAAGACAAAAAGGATAAGAAAAATAAAAAAGAAATGCCTGTTGCAAAACCAGCACCAAAAAAGGCAGAAAAAACAATTGCTGAATTAACCAAAAGCAGCAAAAAAATAGAAGGTTTATTTACAATTTTCCAAGACACAATAACTGGCGATGTTAAGTTATTGGTAAAAGAAGATCAACTAAATAAAGACTTTATTTACTTTTCTCAAATTGCAGATGGAGTAACTGAAGCAGGTGCTTTTAGAGGTTCTTTTAGAGGTAATTCAGTATTTCATGTGACAAAATATTTTAACAGATTAGAGTTTTTAGCACCAAACACATCTTTTTATTTTGATAAAAAAAGCGCACTTTCAAAATCTGCTGAAGCGAATATAAGTGATGCAGTTCTTGCAAGTGGTAAAATTCTTGCTTCTGATGATAAAACAGGCGAACACTTAATAGACGCTAATGGATTATTTTTATCAGAAACTTTTACAAGAATTAAAGGCCCAAGATTTCCTGGACAATCTCCTTTTGCATTTAGTTTAGGTAATTTCGATAAAGCTAAATCTAAAATCAACGAAATCAAAAACTATCCAGAAAACACAAATATAAAAACAGAATATGTTTATAGTAATCCCAATGTTTTAAATGGAGGTTCTGAAGCTGTAACTGATGGTAGAAATGTGTCTATAAAAGTATTTCATACCTTTATGAATATGCCAGAAGATGGTTATGAACCAAGAATGGATGATGCAAGAGTTGGTTATTTTTTAACCGAAACAAATGATATGACTACCACAGAAACTGTAAATTATAGAGATATGATTCACAGATGGAGATTGGTAAAGAAAAACCCAGAAGCTACATTTTCAGAGCCAGTAACTCCAATTACTTGGTGGATAGAAAATACAACGCCTTTAGAATGGAGAGAAACTATAAAAGAAGGTGTTTTAGCTTGGAATGAAGCTTTTGAAAAAGCAGGATTTAATAATGCAATGGTGGTAAAAGTGCAACCAGATGATGCAACTTGGGATGCAGGTGATGTTAGATACAATGTTTTACGTTGGACATCTTCTCCTAATCCTCCTTTTGGTGGTTATGGACCAAGTTTTGTAAATCCAAGGACTGGTGAAATTTTAGGAGCTGATATTATGTTAGAGTTTGTACATTTTACAAACAGAGTTTTTGCAGACAAACTATACAACAAAGCAGCTGCAAATATGTATTTAGAAACTTCTGAAGAATTAGAAATTAAAAAGTATTTAGAGAAAAATAATTTATTGTATTGTTCTGCTGGTCATATAATGCACGAAAATCTTCAATTAGGAACTGCTGTTTTAGAAGCTTCTGGTGCCTCTGATATGGATATGGAAGCAATTAAAAAAGAAGGAATGAAATCTTTAATTATGCACGAAGTTGGGCATACATTAGGGTTAAACCATAATATGAAAGCTTCTCAATTATTTTCTCCAGCTCAATTAGCAGATGCAGATTTTATCAAAGGAAAAGCACTAACAGGTTCTGTTATGGATTATGCTGGAATTAATATTACTAATGATAGAACAAAACAAGGACAATACTATGATATGGCTGTTGGACCCTATGATGTTTGGGCTATTCAGTTTGGTTATATGCCATTTAAAAGCGAAACAGAAAGAAATGTTTTATTAGAAAGATCTACAGAGCCAGAATTAATTTTTGGAAATGATGCTGATGATATGCGTTCACCTGGAAAAGCAATCGACCCAAGAGTAATGATTGGAGATTTATCAAATGATCAAATTACCTATTCCATCAATCGTTTTGAATTGGTAAATAATATGATGAAAAACTTAAAAACTCAGTTTACTAAAAAAGGAGAAACCTATGAAGATTTAAGAAGAGCTTACTACACATTACATAGTCAATCTGCAATTGCAGGAGGTGTTGTTTCGAGGTTTATTGGAGGTGTTTATGTTGATAGATCTACCTTTGGTCAAGAAGGAGGAACACAACCTTACACTCCTGTAAGTTTAGAAGATCAAAAAAGAGCCATGGCTGCTTTAAAGAAATACATTTTTGCTCCAGATGCTTTTAGCACTCCAAAAGAGGTTTACAATTACTTAGCAAGTCAAAGAAGAGGATATAATTTCTTTGGAGGGCCAGAAGATCCAAAAATTCATGAGCAAGTTTTAAGCTATCAAACAAGAGTTTTGGCACATATTATGCATCCAAATACGTTGCAAAGATTGTCTAACTCAGAGTTATATGGAAATGATTACAAGTTATCTGCATTTATGACAGACTTAAATGATATGATGTTTAAGCCAGATGTTTATGGCAGTATAAATTCTTTCCGTCAGAATTTACAAGCTGTATATACGAAACAATTAATTGAAATGCTAACAGGAAGAGCAAATGGAAGGTTTTCTGTTGCTTCTAAGTCTATGGCAATTTATAATTTAAAAAATATTAAAACTTGGGTAAGTAATAATTCAGGAGATTTAGCTACAAAAGCTCACAAAAATCATTTGAATACTTTAATTACAAATGCCATGAAAGAAATAAAATAATTCTTTAAAATATTTAACTTAAAACCGCAATTTTTTAATTGCGGTTTTTTTATTTTTGATACATGGCAAAAATATTAATTACAGGTGGTACAGGTTTGGTTGGTTCTAGACTAACAGAAATGCTATTAGAAAAAAAACATGATGTTTTAATTCTTAGCAGAAAACCTAAAAATAAAAACGAATACAAATGGGATATTTCTAAAAATTATATTGATAAGAAAGCTTTTGAGAATATAACTCATATTATTCATTTAGCAGGTGCAGGAATTGCAGATGAACGTTGGACACAAGAAAGAAAAAAAATAATTATTGAAAGTAGAGTTGATACTGCTAACTTACTTTTTGAAAAAGTTAAAGAACATAAAGTAAAATTAAAAGGGTTTGTATCTGCTTCTGGAATTGGCTATTATGGAGCAATAACTTCTGATAAAATTTTTACAGAAACTGATAAAGTTGGTAAAGATTTTTTAGGTGAAGTTTGTGAAAAATGGGAAGATGCTGCTCATCAATTTAAAACATTAAATATTCCTGTAAGTATTTTAAGAACAGGCATTGTATTGTCTAAAAAAGGTGGCGCATTAGAAAAAATGAAACTTCCAGTGATAACTCCTTTAGGTTCAGGAAACCAATATATGCCTTGGATTCATATGGATGACTTATGTGAAATGTACGTAAAAGCTATTGAAGGAAAATTAATTGGAATTTATAATGCTGTAGCACCAGAACATCAAACTAGCAAAACATTTTCTAAAATATTAGCAGAAAGTGTAGGGAATCCTTTTTTAGCTATAGCTGCTCCAAGCTTTGCTTTAAAATTAGTGTTTGGTGATATGTCTAAAATTTTACTTGAGGGTAGCCGAATTTCGTCAGAGAAAATCAAAAAAATAAATTTTAAATTTCAATTTCCAACCTTAAAAATGGCTTTAGAAAATTTATTCTAAATATCCGATTTCATTTTCTTTCATAAACTATTAAAATGTAGTGGTAATATTTAACCCTACTTCACTCCAAGTTTTAGAAACACCATCTGCGCCTTTGTGCAAGTCTTCACAAACTTTATTTAAAGATGCTAATGCTGCACTTGCATTCCAAGTATTAATATCTATAGTGGCTTGCATATTAAAAGTCTTATCGTTAATAGTATATGTAAAAGGTACATCCTTTGTTTCACCATTCATAGTAATTTTTGCAGTTCCATTCGCATCATCATTCAAAATCAAATTACCAGAAAGTAATTTGGTATTGTCCATAATTCCGAAGAAAAACTTCTTAATTTTATAATCTCTACTAGCATCTTTGGTAGCTAAACTACTTACAGGAATTGAAAAGTTAATATTATTAATTGCCTCTTTTACACTATTTCCTTCTCCACCAGAAATGATATCAATTTTTTTAAACTGTCCTCCAACTGCAACTTTTTCTGTAGTTTTATAGGCTGTGAAATTAATTTCATTATTTGCATTTAAAACTGAAAATGGTGCTGTGGATTTTTTAATTTCAGATGTTGCAACCTCTTTAGATTCCTCTTTTTTAGTTTCAGATTTACATGCTAAAAAATTAAAAGCGATAGCTAGAATCAAAAAAGAAATAATATTTGTTCTTTTCATGTTTTTCATTTTTAAAATTTAATAATATTTACTTATTCAGACTTATTTCTTAAGTATACTTTTTGCCAACTCAATGTATTCTTTTTTAGCATCTTCTGCAGACATACCATTTAATTGTATCCATGCATTAAATTTAAAGGCACTTCTTACATCTAAATCGCTATTAAAAGAAAAGTTGTTGCCAAAACTAGCTTGTTTATAATAAGCATATAGTTTTAGCATAATATCTGGAGCAATAGCATTTTTAAATTTAGAAATTTCATTGAAAATAATTTCAAATTCCTCATTTAAATCTTTAGGCTTCTCTTTATTTTTTTGCGATAACTTGGACACCACCTTTAACTTTATCTCCTAAATTTACTTTAATACTAGTTCCTAATGGTAAATATAAATCTACTCTCGAACCAAACTTAATAAAACCAGCATCTGTTCCTTGTATGACCTTGTCATCTATATGAGCATAGTTAACAATTCTTTTAGCAAGTGCACCTGCTATTTGTCTGTACAAAACTTCACCAATCGATTTGTTTTCAATAACAACTGTGGTTCTTTCATTTTCTGTTGATGCTTTTGGATGCCATGCAACTAAGTATTTTCCTGGATGATATTTACTATATTTTATAATTCCACTCATGGCATATCTTGTAACATGCACATTAATTGGTGACATAAAAATTGATACTTGTAGTCTTTTATCTTTAAAATACTCTGGTTCTTCTACCTCTTCTATAACCACAACTTTACCATCTACAGGAGCAATAATTGTGTTCTCATCTAAAACTGTTAACCTTTTTGGATTTCTGAAAAACTGCAAAACAATAATTACAAAAAATATAGCAAGCACTTGAATACTTTTTTGAACCCAAAATATATTTACAAAATTATCTGCAAGCAAAACAAATGCAATTGCTATAATAAAAGTAATAACAATAATTTTATATCCTTCTTTGTGAAAACGAATCATTTTTAAATAATAAAGTTAATATACAAATATACAAATGGCGTAACAAACAGCAAACTATCTAACCTATCTAAAATACCTCCATGTCCTGGCATTAAATTACCACTATCTTTAATATTGGCTTGTCTTTTAAATTTAGACTCAACCAAATCACCTAAAGTACCTATAGATGAAACAATTACGCCAATTATAAGCCAATTTAACATTGTGAAATTCGAATTAAATTTACTAATAAACATAGCTGCTAAAAGAGAAAATACAAGACCTCCAAAAAAACCTTCCACCGTTTTTTTAGGAGATACAGAAGAAAATAATTTATGTACGCCTAAATTTTTACCCACTAAAAAGGCAAAAGAATCATTTACCCAAATAATAGATAAAATGCTTATAATTAAATTTGGATGGAATTCGTTTTGATGAAAAGGGAGTAAAATTAAAAAAGTAATAGAGAAAATAACATATCTAATTGTTACCCCTAATTTAGCTCTATCATTAGAAAATGTTATCTCTTTCTTTGCTAATAGTTGATAAATTAAGCTTAAAGATGATAAAATGGTAATCATTAAAATACCTGTAGTCGCGTAACTTTCTTGTTTTTTTAACATCAAAAAAAGTAGCGTTCCAAAAAATATATAGGTTACAAAACTTTTTAATTGAATCATCTTAGAAAATTCCCAAATGCATAAAAATCCAAATAAAGCAGTTAAAATTACATAAGACTCTTTAGAAAAAAGGATTGCAGATATAAATAATAAAACAAAAACAATACCGGAAAAACTCCTTTTTAAAAGGTGGCGCATATTATAAATCTTCTAATAGCAACAAATATAAGTTTTTTGAATTACTGTTACCATAGTTTAAAAAATTATCATCGTTTTTATTAATGCTATAATTTTTTATAGAAGAAATATTGGTTGGTAAACTTCCAGAATTGTTTAGTTTTATGCCAGTTAAACCTTGGCCAGTATCTTTAACTAACTGACTTGTAGTAGCAAATACAATAAAATTTTCAGAATAACCATTCAATTTAACGCTACCCAGTTGATTGGATGAAAACAAAATATCGCCTTTATCTGCTATTAAATGCTCACAAGTAGTAAAAACAGGAGACATTAATGTATGTTTTTCTAAAACTTGAATGCTTTTTTTATTTAAAAATAAAGACAATTGTTTCTCTAATAAATGTATTTGATGCCAATTATTTTCTAGTAAAACCTTTTGGAGATTCTCTACAACTTCTTGCTTTTTTGTACAATAAAGAAACTTGCCTCCCTTATTCACAAAATTATGCACAAAAAGATCATCAAGAGATAATTTCACTTCTTGTTTCTTAATCTCAATATCTTCTTTTATTGGGATATTAAAAAGCTTTCTAAAAATATTCATTCTAAAAAATTACTCTTCAGACACCTTATCTGCAGCTAAGGTATCTATTTCCTCATCTACATTTTTTTTCTGTGCGTCTTCTTCAAATGGTCTTTTACCGAAGATTTTTTGTAAATCATCTTTAAAAATAACTTCTCTTTCTAGCAGTAAATCTGCTAAAACTTTTAATTTTTCCTTGTTATTACTCAACAACTCTAAAGCTCGTTGATATTGAATTTCTATCATTTTAGAAATTTCCTTATCAATTTTCTTTCCTGTTTCCTCACTATAAGGCTTTACAAAGGCGTCATTTCCTGAAGAGTCATAATATGTAATATTACCAACCTCTTCATTTAAACCATAAACAGTAACCATAGCTCTTGCTTGTTTGGTTACTTTTTCTAAATCGCTCAAGGCACCAGTAGAGATTTTATTAAAAATAATTCTTTCTGCTGCTCTACCTCCTAAAGTAGCACACATTTCATCTAACATTTGATCTGTTTGTACAATCATTCTTTCTGCTGGTAAATACCAAGCAGCTCCTAAAGATTGACCTCTTGGAACAATAGTTACTTTAACTAAAGGTGCAGCATGCTCTAACATCCAACTTACAGTTGCATGACCAGCTTCGTGATAAGCAATAACCTCTTTTTCTTTAGGCGTAATTACTTTTTTCTTTTTCTCTAAACCACCAACAATTCTATCTACTGCATCTAAAAAGTCTTGATGATGAATTGCTTTTTTACCTTGCCTTGCAGCAATTAAAGCAGCTTCATTACACATATTTGCAATATCTGCTCCAGAAAAACCTGGTGTTTGTTGCGCTAAAAACTCGATATTTACATCATTAGACATTTTTAAAGGTTTAATATGTACTTCAAAAATTTCTTGTCTTTCTCTAATATCTGGCAAATCGACATATATTTGACGATCAAAACGCCCAGCTCTCATTAAGGCTTTGTCTAAAACATCTGCTCTATTTGTTGCAGCAATAACAATCACATTAACATCTGTTCCAAAACCATCCATTTCTGTTAGTAATTGGTTTAACGTATTCTCTCTTTCATCATTACCACCTGTCATACTATTTTTTCCTCTTGCTCTACCAATCGCATCAATTTCATCAATAAAAATAATTGAAGGAGATTTTTGTGCTGCTTGTTTAAACAAATCACGAACTCTAGAAGCACCTACTCCAACAAACATTTCTACGAAATCTGAACCTGAAAGTGAGAAAAATGGAACTCCTGCTTCACCAGCAACTGCTTTTGCTAATAATGTTTTTCCTGTTCCTGGAGGACCAACTAACAAAGCTCCTTTTGGTATTTTACCTCCTAATGAAGTATATTTTTCTGGACTTTTTAAGAAATCTACAATTTCTTGAACCTCTTCTTTAGCACCTTCTAAACCAGCCACATTCTCGAAAGTAGTTTTTACTTTGGTGTCTTTATCAAACAATTTAGCCTTCGATTTACCAATGCTAAATATTTGACCTCCACCACCAGAACCACCTCCAGCACCAGACATTCTTCGCATAAAGAAAAGCCAGATAATAATTAAAATGATAAATGGTAAGAAACCTAAAAAAGCATCAAAAATACTTGTTCTTTCATCGTTTTTAATATCTACAATTAAACCTTTCTCACTTTTAGTTTTTTGAACTAAATTTTCGAAATTTTGTTGATCCCCAAAATTATATTCGTAAACTGGAGAACCTGGTCTGTAAAATGTTGATGTTGTATTTTTCTTATGTTTGGCTTTATCTAATGCTTCTTTTGTTAAGAAAATTTGAGCAACATCTTTGTTTATGACAACAATATCTTTGATGTCATTATCATTTAACATTTCTTCAAATTTATTTTTAGAAATGCTCTTAGAGGCTAAATCTCCACTATTAAAAAACTGAATTGCAATTATTGCAATAAAAACTGCTCCATAAATCCAATAAGAACTAAACTTAAATTTAGGCATATTCGATTTGTTATCTTTATTTGTATCACTCATGTGTTTTAAAAATCAAAAGTATTAAACTGGATTAATTTCGGTGATTTTAGCATCACCCCAAAGACCTTCAATATCATAAAAATCTCTTACATGCTTTTGGAAAATATGCACAACTACATTGACATAATCCATTAAAATCCATTCAGAATTTGTTTGGCCTTCTACGTGCCAAGGTTTATCTTTTATTTCTTTACTAACTACTTTTTGAACGGATCCAGAAATAGCATTTACTTGGGTATTGGAAGTACCTGAACAAATTATAAAATAGTCGCAAACCGTGTTTTCTAAATCTCTTAGGTCGAGTAATTGAATATTTTCTCCTTTAACATTATCAATTCCCTTTATAATTACAGCGATTAACTCGTCTGTGCTTACTTGTTTTTTTGCCATTAATATTATTCTAGTTTAACGCAAAGTTATTATTTTTTTGCGAGTTTTTTATGTAATTTTGAACTACTTTACACTTTATTTAACAATTGAAATTAATCAAACTTAATGCCATTGATTCTACAAATTCTTTTTTAAAAGAATTAAAGCATCATTCAACCTTAGAAAACTTTACAGTTGTTGTTGCTAATGACCAAAAAAATGGAAGAGGACAGCAAAATAGCCATTGGCACTCTGAACCCTATAAAAACCTTACTTTCAGCGTTTTTATTTCTGATTTAAACATCGATTTTAACAATGTAAAATACTTAAATTTTGCAATAAGTTTAAGCGTTTTTGAAGTGCTTTATAAAAAAGAAATACATGCTCTTTCTATTAAATGGCCAAACGACATTTTGTCAGCAAATAAAAAGGTTTGTGGTATTTTAATCGAAAATAGTCTAAAAGGTAATAAAATAAACGATTCAATTATTGGGATTGGACTAAATGTAAACCAAGAAAAATTTCCAAATTCCCTAAAAGATGCTTCTTCATTAAAAAATATAACTGGTTTGGAATATAATTTAGATGATTTATTGTCTGAAATTATAGACTGTTTAAAAACCAAAATAGAACTACTTAAAACTAAAAAAAAAATAGAATTAAAAAATGCGTATTTAGAAAAGTTATACAAAAAAAATATTCCTGCAATGTTTAAAGACAAAGAGAACAATATATTTATAGGAATCATTAAAGGAATTTCTGAAAGCGGAAATCTTTTAGTGCAAACAGAAGATGATTGTATAAATGAGTTTGGAGTAAAAGAAATTTCTTTTGCTTAAATTTTTTCTAGGTTGTCTGTTAGGGTTTCAATAAAATTTGTCAATGGTTTTTTTACCATCATTGCCATCATCATATTAAACTGCCCATTAAAATCTAATTGCACTTCAGAAGATTCCTCATCAATTTCATCAATATTTGCAACCAATTCAAAATCTAATTTACTGCTTGCAGCTCCTAAAACTATTTTAGAATATTCAGTTTGCTCTTTTAAAACCAGTCTTATTTCTGGCATCCCTTTTAATCCAAAAATAAAAGAATTTCCATCTACTTCAAATTTCTGAATAGACTCAGGCATTAATTGTTCAAAGTTTTTTAAATCTGATAAAAATTCAAATGTTTCTTTTTGAGATTTCTCTACAACTACTCTATTGCCTGCTATATTCATTTTTTTCGTTTTATTAGTTTATTGATTCCAGTCACTTGGATTTGCTCTCCATTCTTGCAAGGTAAGCAATTCTTTTTCAGTAATATAACTACTATCTAAAGCTTGTTCTAACAAGTTTTCGTAATTGCTAAGTGTAGTTAAACTCACATTTTTATTTTTAAAATTATCTACAGCAACATCAAAACCATAGGTAAAAATAGCAACCATTCCTTTAATAACTGCACCAGCTTCTTTAAGAGCATCTACAGCATTTAAACTACTATTTCCTGTGCTAATTAAATCTTCTACAACAATAACATTTTGACCACTTTCTAAATGTCCCTCAATTTGATTTTTTCTCCCATGAGATTTTGGCTCTGGTCTAACATAAATAAAAGGCACACCTAATTCTTGTGCTACCAAAACACCAATTGCAATAGCACCTGTGGCAACTCCTGCAATTACATCTGGTTTGCCATATTCTTTTTCTATAATTTTTGCAAACTCTTGTTTTAAAAATATCCGCACAGGAGGATAAGAGAGCGTAATCCTATTATCGCAATAAATAGGAGATTTCCAGCCAGAAGCCCATTGAAAAGGCTCACTTGGATTTAATTTTATTGCCTTAATTTGCAATAGAAGTTCAGCAGTTTTTTTTGCAGTATCTTTGTTCTTAATCATAAAACAAATGTATAAAGTTTTTGTAAATGATAAGCCAATAATTATCACATCTTCGTTAAAAAAAGAAAATAATTTCCCTGTATATATTTTTAGTGATCTTACTTTAGACGAAATTATACAGAAATTAAGAGCTGAAAAAATAGAAGGAGTTAATCTTTATTCTGCTGATTTAGAACAAGATTGGAAATTATTTTTAAAGAATATTAAAGTAGTTCCTGCTGCTGGAGGCTTGGTTTTAAATCCAAAAAAAGAAGTGCTTTTTATTTATAGAAATTCTATTTGGGATTTACCAAAAGGAAGAATTGAAAAAGGTGAAAGCATTGAAAATGCAGCGATTAGAGAAGTTGAAGAAGAATGTGGAATTTTTAATTTATCAATTATAAAAAAACTTCCAGTTACTTATCACATTTACTTTGACAAAGAAAACAAATTAAAATTAACTTATTGGTTTTTAATGAGTTCTGATTATGGTCAAAAATTAATTCCACAAATTGAAGAAGGTATTACTGAAGTTGCTTTTAAAAATGATGAAGAAATAAATACTGTACTTCAAAATTCATATGCAAATATTAAACTAGTTTATGATACCTTTAAAGAAGGTGGTTTCTAAAAATCCTTCTATCTTTGCCCACTTGAAAAAAATACCAATTTATGACTGAGTTTATTACCAAACGTGTAAAAAATGTTAGAAATGATGTATTGTCTGGAATTACAGTTGCTTTAGCACTTGTTCCAGAAGCTGTAGCCTTTGCTTTTGTGGCAGGTGTAGATCCTTTAGTGGGTTTATATGCTGCATTTATGATTGGTTTAATTACTTCTATTTTTGGAGGAAGACCTGGAATGATTTCTGGAGCTACAGGTGCTTTAGCTGTTGTAATGGTTTCTTTGGTTGCAGAAGGAAATGCGATGGGAAATCCTGCTGAAAATTTAGGTTTGTATTATCTTTTTTTAACAGTAATATTAATGGGCTTTATACAGGTTTTAGCGGGTCTTTTTAAACTAGGAAAATTTGTGCGGTTAATTCCACATCCAGTAATGATGGGGTTTGTAAACGGTTTGGCTATTGTTATTTTCTTGTCTCAATTAGGTATGTTTCCTGATTTAGTTCCTAATGGAATTTCTTTTTGGGGAGATATGGGAACTTGGTTTTCAGAACTGTTTAATAGTTTAACTACAAGTATTAGCTTCTGGATGATGTTATTGTTTGTTGGTTTAACAATGCTAATAATGTGGGGGTTGCCAAAGATAAAAGCAACCAAAAAACTGCCTGAGGCCTTAATTGCCATTTTAGTAGTTTCCGGAATTGTAATTTTCTCTAATTTAGATGTTGCAACTGTTGGTTCTTTTATTAAAGATGGTGGTGGAGAAGGTTTAAAAGGTGGTTTTCCAACTCCTGTTTTAGAAACTTTTTCGAATATTCCTATGAATTTTGAAACGTTAAAATTCATTTTTCCTTATGCTCTAATTTTGGCTGCAATTGGTTTAATTGAATCTTTAATGACCCTTAATTTAATAGACGATTTAACAGAAACTCGTGGAAATACAAACAGAGAATGTATTGCACAAGGTGGGGCTAATATTGTTACAGGCTTATTTGGTGGAATGGGTGGTTGTGCAATGATTGGACAATCTATCATTAACATAAAGGGTGGTGGACGTGGACGTTTATCTGGAATTACTGCAGCAGTTTTCTTGCTGATGTTTATTCTTTTTGCTTCTTCTTATATTGAGCAAGTTCCTATTGCTGCTTTAGTTGGAGTTATGTTTATGGTGGTTATTGGAACCTTTGCTTGGTCTAGTTTCAGAATTATGAATAAAATACCAAAAACAGATGTTTTTGTACTAATTTTAGTTTCGGCTTTAACCGTAATTTTTGATTTGGCAATTGCTGTAATTGCTGGAGTAATTGTATCTGCATTGGTTTTTGCTTGGGAGAGTGCCAGAAGAATTAGAGCTAGAAAACGTATTAGAGAAGATGGTACTAAAGTATACGAAATTTGGGGACCACTTTTCTTTGGCAGTATATCCGCTTTCAACGAAAAGTTTGATGTTAAAAACGATCCTGAAAAAATAGAAATTGATTTTGTAGAAGCTCGTATTTCTGATCATTCTGCGATTGAAGCTATTTTTGCTTTGGTCGAAAAATATCAGGCAGAAAATAAAAAGATTACTTTAAAACATTTAAGCGAAGATTGTAAAGTATTGTTGTACAAGGCAAGTCCTATTTTTACAAATATTATCGAAGAAGATATTGATGATCCTCGCTATCATTTAGCTGCAAATCCTGAGCAATTTCCTAAACCTTTAGGTGAGTATAAATTTTAAAGTTTAAAACAACTCAAACCTTACTTTTGCTACTTTTTCTATAGATTCGATAATATCTGGCCTAGATTGTATCAATCTTTTTAAATCGTAGGTAGTTAGCTCTAACATTTCACAACGTTTATTAGCACTAACATTAGCCGTTCTTTTAACATCTCTCAAAAGAGCTATCTCTCCAAAAAAATCGCCTTGCTTTAATACTATTGGTTCAATATTTTGGTTAATCATTACCTCAACTTCGCCATCCAAAATAAAATACATGGAGTCTCCTATATCTCCTTTTTTAATAATTACTTCATTTTTTGTGAATCTTTTTATAACCAATAATCTTGCTATTTCTGATATTGTACCACTATCTAAATGAGAAAAAATTGGCACTTTTGCCACTAAATTCCAACTAGTTACATATTTAATTCTTGCTAATTCTTGCGCAAATCCGTTTGCTAAAATACCTGCAGGCAATGCAAACATGCCTAAACCAACAATAGAAGCTAAAGCTCCAATTAATTTACCTAAAACAGTAATAGGTACAACATCCCCATAACCTACTGTTGCCAAAGTAACCACAGACCACCACATAGATTCTATAATGCTCGAAAATCCCTTTGGATTTGCATCCTTTTCTACAAAATATAAAATAGTTGATATAAAAAAAGTTAGTAAAAACATGAGGTACAATGAAGCCAACATCGATTTTCTTTCACTAATTATTACATCTTTAAAAATGGTTAAAGCATCAGAAAATCTAGCGATTTTTAAGAAAGCTGCAATTCCGAAAGAATATTTTAAAACTTCAGAATATTCGAAACTAACAAACGTAATTATTAACGGAATGCAAGCTATAAAGTCTATAATTCCTTCAAAAGATTTTAAATAAGTAACTACCCTTTTAAATTTTATAGCTTCTAAGAAATGAAAAAAATAATCTAAAGTTAGCAAACCAAAAAAAACACGTTCTAATAATAACGTATTTGGAATAAATCGAATACCTTCTTTTGAACTTTCTATAGCAATTAATAAAGTAGCCACAATTGTTACAAGTATAATCAAGTACTTATAAAATGATGTAGTTTTTAAATTGGTAAAAAAAGAGATCATGAAACAAATGTAATTATAAATTAGATTTTTTATTTAGCGAAAAATATAAATTATAATCATTTGTTCAACTTAAAGGTTTATTCACTATTTTTATAACCTTAAACTGGTTAACCAATTTTAAATCCTATTAAATGAAACAGCTTTTATTTCTGATTATTTTCTTGTTTATATTTATAAACTCTTTAAAATCTCAGGTTACTTTAACTGCAAACGGACCTGGAGATACTTATGAACTAATAAATTCTGTAATGGCTCCAGGCTATAATGTTGTTGAAGTTCCAGATTGTAATCACGTTAGTTTTGGCAGACATGTTGATGAAATTTTTGACGCAACTTTGAATAAAAATGTTTTTCGATTTTTTATACACACAGCCAATGATAATGATAGATGCATTAATTTTGATAGACAAAGAAATGAGATAAAAAGCTACGATAAGAGTCCAGAAAATTTAAAAGGTATTGAAGGAGAAAAGGTGATTTATAAGTGGAAAATGAAGATTGATGCAAATTTCCAAGCATCACCAAATTTCACACACTTACATCAATTAAAATCTGTTGGAGGGAGTTTTGATGCAACACCCATGTACACTTTAACCGCTAGAAAAGGAAACCCAGATCAATTAGAATTAAGGCAAACCAGCACAAATAATCAGCAAACAAAGAAAAAAATAGATTTATCTTTAATAAAAGGTATTTGGGTTGAGTTTACAGAACAAATTGAGTATGGTATAAATAGTTATTATTCTCTAGAAATTAGAAGAGTAGACAACCAAAATGTTGTTTTCGAATATGAAAATACTGCCATTGATAATTGGCAAAGTGGAGCAGAATTTGTGCGTCCAAAATGGGGAATTTATAGAAGTTTGATAAATGTGCAAGACCTAAGAGATGAAGAGGTTTTGTTTGCAGATTTTAGTATTCAAGAAGTTAGTACTTTAAGTTTAGATGATTTAAAAGTGAACAATCAAATTATAAAAACCTACCCTAATCCTGCCAGAAAAACCATTCAAATTAAAGGAGATATAAAAGATCACTTTAACCATATTTACATCTACAATGTTTTGGGTAAACTAATTGATAAAAAGCAAAAAAACTTTAAAGATACTCTAGATGTTTCCAATTTAAAAACAGGTTCTTATTTCTTTATATTTAAAAACGATGATAAAATCATCAGTAAAAACACGGTAATTATTCAGTAATTTAAAACAAAATACAAACTGGATTTGGGGCTGAAACTTCATTTACAAAAGTTAGTTTTCCAGTTTCTGCATTTCTTTTAAAAGATACTAAATTATTGGTATCTTGGTTTGCAACTAAGAGAAACTTATTGTCTGGAGATAAAGAAAAATTTCTTGGATTTGCACCTCTTACATCTTCGAAACCAACCAATTCTAAAGTTCCATTTTCTGAACTCATCTTATAAATTACAATAGAATTATGCCCACGATTGGAAGCATACAAAAATTTACCATCGTTAGAAATATGAATATCTGCACCTTTACTATACTTGGTAAAATCTTTTGGTAGCATAGAAATTGAACTTTCTACAACATAAATATTATTATTTTCTTTCACCAAAGAAACTGTGTTATTCAATTCGTTTAAAACATAAATCCATTGATTTTTTGGATGAAAAGTTAGATGTCTTGGACCTGCACCCTCTGCCATATTTAATATTTTTTGATTTGTAAAAACAAATCCTTTTTTAGTTTCATCAATGGCAGAAAACCATAATTGATTGGTACCTAAATCTAAAGAAATAATTTCGTTTTTCGTTGGATGAAACCAAGCAGAATGAGCATGAGGTGCTTTTTGTCTGTCTGTGACTCCTTTGCCAAAATGTTGCTGAACATCTAAAATATTTGTCAATCCATTTTGATCATCAACTTCTAAATAACCAACATTACCTCCAGAATAATTGGAAACCAAAACTTGATTTTTATGATTTATTGTGATAAAACATGGATGAGCTCCACCAGATTTAGATTTGCTTGTAAAAATTAAAGTGTCTTTCAGAATTCGAAACGAATTTACAAAACCTGTCCCATTTTCATCAGTTTCTTCCACTGCTAAAAGTGTTTGGTTGTCTTTTGTTTTTGCTATAAAAGACGGGTTATTCGTTTCTGCAACCAACCCAATTTTCGACAAGAGACCTGTACCATCTATCTGATATTTATAAATGCCTTTGCTATCTCCATTTGTATAGGTACCAACATAAAAACTAGTGGGTTCTTTTTCATTAATTTTTATATGGATACAATTAGAAAATACCATTAGAATCGATAGCATTAGTAATTTTTTCATAATTTAATTTCTTTAAAAATTGGCAAACGCAAATGTGCTTTTTCATAATGTGGTGAATTTTCATAAATAAAATCCAACTGCATCCTTGGATTCTTATTAAAATCATCATCAGTTTTTAATTTCTCGTCAAAAGTTACTTTTAAGGATGGGTTTTCTACCAATAATTTTTCAGCAATATCTTCGAAAACATAGGCAGAATAACCCTCTTTTTCCTGTAAAATGGTGTCAAAAAAGTTCCAGTTAAAAAACGAATCTGTAGCTTCTGCTTCTAATGTTTCCAGCAAATAACGCACTCCATTTTGGTTTGTAGAAATGTAAACATCTCCTTTTTTAAAGTTGATATTTTTTGTTGACCTAGAAATTATGGTATTATAATGTAAATAATGACCTTCGAAAGGCGAATTTCGAGTTTCAAAATCTTTGATATGATTTACCTCAACTGTAATTGAAGTATCATTTTTAAAACGAGTAAACTCGATGCTATTATTTTTTAATCGATCAATAACCGTAAACCAACCTTGTGGAATTATATACGCTCTTGGAATTGTAATTTCTTTGGTTACCATAAACTCATCATAATATTTTATTACTTTTTCGAAAGGCTTGTTTTTGTCGTAAAAAAGTCTTTTTCCATTGGTAACTTTACTATCAATCATTTCGCCTTCATAACCTTTAAAAAACAAATCGCTATAGTATTCATCATCAACTTTAAAATGAATTGGATATGTTTTTTTAGCTAAAATTTCTGATGTTGCTTTTGAACGTAAATCTTTAATAATTTCTGAGTTTTCTTCTGTAAAATCGTAAGCCGAAAGCATTAATTCATAGGTTTGCTCTACACGAATTTTATAAGGTTTTAACATGTGCGTTTCTACCATTAAACCCAGTGTGTGAAACAAAGTTGTGTAGCCTGTAGAATATCTGGGAGAGTCGAAAAATTGAGAAAAACCTGCTTCAGGAGTAGAACCCCAAACGTTTACGTAAGGTGTAATATCAATGCCTTTTTTCTCTAAAGATTCTTCTAATTGTGGACGCATTTCATTCTTTAAAAATGTACCTAAACTTCCTCCTAACTTATTATGCTGCGTAAACAAATGCGTAATTACATATTGATAATCTGCGCCATTACTTACATGATTATCAATAAAAACATCAGGATTTACTACATGAAAAATTTCGGCAAAAGTTGCTGCATTTTTGGTGTCTTGCTTTATAAAATCTCTATTTAAATCGTAATTTCTTGCATTGCCTCTAAAACCATATTCTACAGGTCCATTTTGATTGGTTCTTGAGTGCGAATTTCTGTTTAATGAGCCACCAACGTTATAAACAGGAATTACACAAATAATAGAATTTTCATACTTTTTCTGCAAAGAATCATTCTGCACAATATCTCTTAAAAGCATCATAGAAGCATCAATTCCATCAGATTCTCCTGGGTGAATTCCATTATTAATTAAAATTCTATTTTTTGAGGAGTTTTTAATTTCATCAACATTATAAATGCCTTCTTTATTAAAAACCACCAAATGCAAAGGTTCTCCTGAATCTGTTTGCCCAAAAGTGAATAATGAAATTTGAGAATATTCATTTGCTAAATTTGTGTAATACTCAATTACATCATTATATTCTGGAGTTTCTGTTCCTTTGGATTTCTCGAAAAGTGTGGTAAAATCTATTTTTTCTTTGGATGAATTTTGGCAAGAAATAATTACAAGTATTATTGATAAAACAATAATGTTTAATTTTTTCATTTTGGCTGATTTTTTTTTGAGATTTCTCCTGTCGTCGAAATGACATTAAAACTTTTAAACTTCTTATTTAATTCTTACTTCTTTTGGAACCAGTTTTGTGTAATCGCCATTGTTTCGAATAACATCTCTCACAATAGAAGATGATATGTAAGAGGTTTTTGCAGCTGTTAATAAAAAAACTGTTTCTACTGGAGCTAAATCTCTATTGGTATGTGCAATTGCTTTTTCAAACTCAAAATCTGCAGGATTACGCAAGCCTCTTAAAATAAAATCGACCTTATTTTTTAAACAAAAATCTACAGTCAAACCCTGGTAAGTAACCACTTTTATTTTAGGATTATCTCTAAAACAATCTTCAATAAATTTTTTACGTTGCTCTAAAGAAAACATATACTTTTTATCAGCATTTATTCCGATTGCAATAATTAATTCATCAAAAAGATTTGCGCCTCTTTTTATAACATCATAATGTCCTGAAGTTATTGGATCAAAAGATCCTGGGAAAATTGCTTTTTTCATATTTTTTCTATTTTTTAATTAAAGAAAATCCTGATTCTACAACATAGCAGACTCAATTGCATTCTCAAATAATTCGTCTAAAGAAATTCCTGCAGTCTGTGCTTGTTGAGGCAAAATACTTGCTTCTGTTAAACCTGGAACTGTATTTATTTCTAAAAAATGAGGTTCGCCTTTCACAAAAATATATTCTGCTCTCGAAAAACCGGACATATTTAAAGCTTTATACACTTTTTTAGCAGCTTCTTCTACCCTATTTTTCTCATTATCTGTAATTCTTGCTGGTGTAATTTCCTGAGATTTCCCTTCGTATTTGGCTTCATAATCAAAGAAATCATTTTCGGAAACTATCTCTGTAATTGGTAAAACTTTAATTGTATTTTTATACTGAATAACGCCCACAGAAACTTCTGTTCCATTTAAAAAAGATTCAATTAAAATAGATGCATCTTCTTTGTAAGCTACCTCTATTCCCTTTAAAACTTCTTCTTTATTATATGCTTTAGATATTCCATAACTAGAACCTGCATTGTTAGGCTTTATAAAACAAGGCAAGCCAACTTTGGCAATTATAACATCTGTATCAATAAAATCACCTTTATTTAAGTATACAGAAATGGCAGTTTTAATGCCATATTCTTTTACAACACTTAAAGTATCTCGTTTGTTAAACGTTAATGCCATTTGATAAAAAGGCGCTGATGTATGAGGAATATTTAGCAATTCTAAATACGCTAAAATCATTCCATTTTCTCCAGGATTACCATGAATTGCATTAAAAACGCAATCAAAATTGATTTTTTGATTTTTTAAAACAAATGAAAAATCATTTTTATCAATAGGATATTCGTTGTTATCATCATCTAAAGCAGCCCATTTTTCCTTAAAAATATGAACCCTAAAAGGATTGTATTTTTCCCTTTCTAAATTTTTAAAAACAACATTTCCGCTTTTTATAGAAATGTGACTTTCGGATGAATAACCACCCATTATAATGGCAATATTTTTTTTCATCAATTCTAATTAATTGAAACAAATTTATCAAAATATAAATAGAATCCACAACGTTTAGTTTTTATATCTTTGCTTAATTAACAAAAACATATATGAGTATTTTTCAGTTTCTTAAAAGCAAATCGTTTTTTAAACAACTAATCATTGCAATTATTGGTTTTTCGGTGTTTTTTTTCATCCTAAAATTTTGGTTGAATATTTCTACGAATCACGATCAAAGAATTCAAGTTCCAGATTTACACAAATTAACAATTAGCGAAGCTGAAAGAAAATTAAAAGAACTCGATTTAGATTTTAAAGTTTTAGATAGTGCAAGTTACAACCCAGATTATCCTAAAAGATCTGTGATTGAACAAACACCTGATGGTGGAGATTTTGTGAAGGAAAAGCGTAAGATTTACTTGACTTTAAACCCTTCTAAATATGCAGACAAAACAATCCCTAATTTAAATGGACGCACAAAAAGACAAGCTATTTCTGAATTAAAAGCCATTGGTTTTATTGTAGGTACAAATTACACTTATGTAAAAGATATTGGAAAAGATGTTGTAAGAGGCTTAAGACACAAAGGAAAAATTTTAAATGAAAATGATAAATTACCTAAAAACTCTATAATTGAGTTAGTTTTGGGTGATGGAAATGAGTAGTTTAGTTGTTAGTTGTTAGTTGTTAGTTGTTAGTTGTTAGTAAAATTAAAAATTAGAACGACTATCAAACTTTTAACCTTTTAAACTTTTAAACCTAAATAAAACAAAAAAGATTTGCAAGAAAACCAACCTCAAGATACAGATAATGATGATTTGTATGAACATTACAGATTTACAGCAAGCCTAGGACAAGAGCCTTTGAGAGTTGATAAATTTTTAATGAACTTTATTGAAAATGCCACTAGAAATAAAATACAACAAGCAGCAAAAGCGGGTAATGTTTTAGTAAATGATGTGGTTGTAAAATCGAATCAGAAAGTAAAACCAAATGATGTTGTTCGAGTTGTTTTGGCTTATCCACCAGCAGAGAATTTGTTGGTTGCAGAAGATATTGCTTTAGATATTATTTACGAAGATGATACTGTTATAGTAGTAAATAAACCTGCAGGAATGGTTGTGCATCCAGGTCATGGAAATTATTCTGGAACTCTGGTAAATGGCTTAATTCATCACATAGAAAATTTACCTACAAATTCAAATGAAAGACCAGGTTTGGTGCATAGAATAGATAAAGATACAAGTGGTTTATTAGTAGTTGCAAAAACCGAATTTGCCATGGCTCATTTATCTAAACAATTTTTTGATAGAACTACAGAAAGGCTGTATTACGCTTTAGTTTGGGGAAATATTGAAGAAGATGAAGGGACTATAGAAGGTAATATAGGACGAAGTTTAAAGAATCGTTTACAAATGGATGTTTTTCCTGATGGCGATTTTGGCAAACATGCAGTAACTCATTTTAAAGTTTTAGAACGTTTAACCTATGTAACTTTGGTACAATGTAAATTGGAAACTGGAAGAACGCATCAAATTAGAGCACATTTTAAACATATTGGTCATACACTTTTTAATGATGAACGTTATGGAGGAAATGAAATTTTAAAAGGAACTACATTTACCAAATACAAACAGTTTGTACAAAACTGTTTTAAGGTTTTACCAAGACAAGCATTGCACGCTAAAACATTAGGTTTTACGCATCCAAAAACTGGAGAATTTTTACGATTTAATTCTGAAGTTCCAATTGATATTACAGAATGTTTAGAAAAATGGAGAACGTATTCTGAGAATTCTAAACACGAATTTGAATAATCTTAATTGTTATCTTTTGTTTAAATAATTTTACTCCTTCTCTCTAAAATAATATTGTCTTTCCAAACACTATGTAATTTGGCGATTTTTTCTTTGTAACCAACAACTCTAAATCCACACTTTTTATGAATTATTAAACTTGCTACATTTTCTCTAAAAATACTTGCCTGTAAAGACCAAATACCATTTTCTTCGCTTTTTTTTGTTAATTCTTTTAAAAGAATTTCACCTAAACCTTTTCCTCTTTCAGAGGTTTTTACATAAATACTTACCTCTGCAACTCCTTTATAAACGTCTCTTTTAGAGACTAAAGATAAACTTGCCCAGGCTAAAATTCTAAAATTTTCCTCAATTGCTATTCTACAAAAAGGCAAATATTTATTATTCCAAGTTTTCCAATCTGGGACTGCTGTTTCAAAAGTAGCAACATTAGTTTCTATGCCCTCTTTATAAATCTCGGTAATTTGATGATAGTATTCTTTATTTATCTTTACAAAATTCATCGTTAACAACAACCAGATTTTGGGTCGCAACAAGAACTAACAGCCTGCGCAACTTTAATAATAGGTTTTGGAATTCCACAAGCATCTAATGCCAAACAAGCCGTAACTTTTGAAGTTAGCAAAAAATTGGTTCCGTCAAAATCTAAATTGTATTTGCCAATTGTTTCTTTTCCTTGGTATTCTACTTCGATTTCTAAATCATCAAAATGAAACATCTTTTCAGAGATTTCTATAATTTTCAATAATTTCTCTGGATGCAATCTGTGATTGTAATCTCTTTCTTTCCAAAGTTGAAAATTAATGACAGTTTCACTTCTTACTTTGCCTCCACAATCAATAAAATCTTTGGTTATTTTGCCAACTTCTGTCACATGAAAATGGGCTGGAACTAAATCACCATTTGGTAATTGAAAACCAATAGTTTTTAAATGATTTAAATGATTTTTAATTTCTGATAATTTCATATTGTTTGTTTATTAATTTTAATTTTTAACAACAACTTCCTGTTGAATTTTTGTTTAAAAAAAGCCCTAACAAGCTTTTTATTTCTTCCCAATTTTCTTCATCAATACAATAACAAACGCTTGTACCTTCTATGGTTCCTTTTATAATTCCAACTCTTTTTAACTCTTTTAAATGCTGAGAAATAGTGGGTTGTGCCAAACTAATTTCCTTTACCAAATCTCCACAAACGCAAGTTTCTAATTTTATTAAATATTCTAAAATGGCTATTCTAGCAGGATGCCCTAAAACTTTGGCTATTGATGCAATTTTATTCTGTTCTTCTGTAAAAATTTCTGACTTTGTTAATCCCATTCTTAATTTATATATTGCAATATTACGATTAATAGCTTAAATAAAAAAATTATTTCTTTAAATCGAACATATATCCAACTGATAAATTAAAGAAACCCGTAGTTTTTAAATCGGTTTCATTGGCAACAGCATTTGGTAAATTTATGTTGTAACCCAGTTCAAAATCCCAAGAATTTGTAGTTAAAGAAATTGGGAAGTTCATTTGTGTGTTTAATAAATCGAATATATTTTGATTGACAGAAATTAACTGAGGACCTGTTGGAGTTCTTATCACTTTATTAAAGGTATATGATTGACTTGCAATAATAAAATTGATGTTTGGCCTAAATCTTACAGCCAAATTAGGCCTTCTACTTAACGTAAAGTTTGCAAAAGTATTAGATACTATTTGAAATGAGTTGTCTGTGCCAAACAAATAAGATGCTGATATTGTGCTGCCTAAAGTTCTTTTTTTACTTCTAATTCCTACACTTACATCTAAAGAATTTGTAAACGCATCAAAACCATCTGAATAAAAATAACGTGTATAACCTAAATTATAAATGATGTTTTTCTGATTTCCTAAAGTATTAAAATACCCTAAAGAAACACTTGTAAAATCCCAACTTGGTGCAAATTCTTGATAATAAACTCCAGAAATACTAGCATTAAAACCAGAAGAATGATAATAGGAAACTTGAGGAATAAGGTTGAATTGATCTGTTCCAGAATCTCTTCCTGAAAAAAAAGTATTGCTATTGTAAGAAACTGAGGTGTATAAAAAATTGTAAGAAAAATCCTCTTCCAACATTTCATCTATAAATTGTTGATCTTTAAAAAAAAGTTCATCAATTAAATTATCTAAATCGTCTAAATTTTCTTCTTGTCCATAAGCACAAAAAGAGGTTGCTATTGAAAACAATAGCAACCCTAAAATTTTAATTTTTGCCTTTATTTTTTGATAAAGATTTGTCATAGATATTTAAAAGCTAATTTCCTTTATTTCTAACTTTTCTATCTTTATCATTATTTATTCTTGGTCCATCTTTTAACTCTCCTCTATCTTTAGATTCTCTAATTTTATCAATTCGTTCTTTCAGCATTTTTCTTTGCTCACCAGTTAACGTTTTTCGAAAGTTTTCTCTAGTTTTTCTCAAACGTACTTGTTGATTCTGAACCATACTTTTTTGCTCTCTCGAAAAAGTAGCAACCAATTGTTTTCTCATTTCTATTTTAGAAATTGTTTGGTCTCTTAAAATTGCCAACTGCTCTTTGGTTAAAGATGCTTTAAAAGCTTCACGATTTGCTTTAATTTCTGCTCTTTCCTTTTGTAACAATTCTCTTTGCTCTAAGGTTAATTCCTTTTGAATTAAAGTATAATCTGAATCTTGAGCAAAAAGTGTTGTATTGAATAGCATCAAACCTAAAAAGCTTACTGTTATTATGATGTTTTTTACGATCATTTTTATTTTTTTACTCTTTTTAAAAATCTAAAATACAAAATTAAGAATTAATCAGTACACGATTCTTTTGCAGCAACATATTCAGTTTCATCAGCAATTGTTTCTGTAGTTCCATCTTTATACTCAATGGTTACAGGGAAATTTAAAGCAGGTTTAACAGTTGCATCTGGATTGGCTTTTCTCCACTCTCTTAACAATTTAAAATCCGCTTTTTCATTAACCGTAATTACACTTGCATCTTCCATTGTAAAACTTACTGGTAAAACCAATCTAAAACATTTTCTTTTGTCTTTTCCTTTTTTGCAAGAATCTTTAATTGCTTTTAGCTCATCTAAATCTATTAAAGTTTGCACAGAACCATCTTCTAAAGTAACATCTACAGGAAAAACTAATTCTGGTCTCTCTTTAACATCTGTATTTACAGCATACCAATCTTTAAGTAAACTCCAATCATCTTTACTATTTAAAGTGATTGATGTTGCATCTGGCATTATAAAATCGATAGGAAAAACAAACTTAAAACACTTGAATCTGCGTTTATTTCTTCGCTCGCTTTTGTCATTTAGTTGTCTTCCTTGTATAGAAAAGTAAACATCGCTATCTATTTCTTCTCTTTCTACATTGTCTGTAATTACTGAAACTTTGTAACCCAAACCTTCTGCTAACAGCACATTTTCTATAAAACTATCTGATAAATCTCCATTTAATACACTTATTGTTGCTGATGGTAAATTCGATGCATCAATAGTAGTTTTTGCTGAATTCTCTATTTTTTCTATCAAAGCAGTATCATCTGAAATTTCTAATCCATCAGAATTGGAGCAAGATGTAAATAATAAAGCTGATAAAATAAATGCAGTAACTGTAAAAAATAAAATACTCGATTTTAAAATGTTTTCTTTTGATATTGTAGTTTTCATAATTGGTAAATTTTAATTAATTATTGTTTCTATTTGTTTAGAACCATGTTTCTTAAAATAGTTTGAAAAATTTTTATTTTTTTTTTATAAAATGATGTTTTCAATCAACTCTTTATCCATATAATCATCTAATAATGAGTCTTCTAAAATTAGTGAGTTTAAAATTAAATTATCCATTTTTTGTTCAGATAATTCTGCTTTTACAACTACTTCATTAAATAAAGTAGCATCCGCAAACGCATCTACTTCAGAATCTGCTATGAAAATAGAGTTGATTAAAACATCGTCTGAAAAAGCGAATTCCTCAAAATTTGCTTTATTTATGCCATTTGAATTGTTAGAATTATGCAGCCAAACTGACAAACTCAACATAAAAATTAAAGATGCAGCTGCAATGTATTTGAATTGAGGGCGCAAGTAAAAAACGATTTGCTTTTTCGGTTTTAACTCAATTTTGGTTTCCTGTTTAATTTTATCTAAAATCTCCATTTTAGATTTTATAAAATATCCTCGAGGAACTTCTGTTCCTAAATATTTTTTATGATGTTTAGAAATATCGTCCTGTAAACCTTCTTTTAGAAAGTTGTTTTTATCTTTATTTTCTGTAGATTTTTTCATATTATAATAGTTAGACCCAACTTTTTGTAAATAGTTTGGATTTATAAAAATATTTTTTCTTCAATAATTTTTACTGTTGTGTAATAGGTGGATTTTAAAGTACTTTCTGAAATATTTAATACCTCAGAAATTTGTCTGAAGCTTAAATCGTCAAAGTATTTCATATGAAAAACACGTTTCTGTTTTTCTGTAAAACCGTCAATAATTTTGTGAAGTTTTCTTTGAATTTCATCACCATCAAAATAGTCATCTTCAAATAAAACTTCCAAATTCGACTCCGAAATTTCATCAATATTAGCATACCTTTTCTTATTATTTTTCTCTAAAAAACGAATAGATTCATTGTATGCAATTCTATACATCCAAGTATGCAGAGAGCTTTTCTCTTCAAAATTAGGAATGCTTTTGTAAATTCTAATAAAGGTATTTTGCAGCACATCATCTGCATTTTCATGGGTAGTAACCAGTTTTCTAATATGCCAATATAAACGTTCTTGATACGCATCAAGCAACTCACTAAAAGCCGAATCTTTTAGTGTAGCATCTTTTAACTTTTTTACAAGTTCTGCGTCTTTATTCAAATATTATTTATTGGTTTCTATTCTTTTGACCCAATATAAAAGAAATAGTTTGATGAATTTATAAAATAATTTTGACTTATAAATTTTTTAAATATGTTTATCAATTTTAAATGATGAGATTATTTTATAAATTTTATAATCATTTGTATTTTTATACTTTTAATTTATTAATCATTTAATTTTTCAATTTCATTCAATGAAAATTATTATATCACCTGCAAAATCTTTAGATTTCGAAAGCAATGTACCTACAAGTTTACATACGCAACCTCAATTTTTAGAGCAATCTGAAAAACTGAATAAAAAACTAAAAACACTTTCTAAAAATAAATTGGCAGATTTAATGTCTATTTCTGATGATTTGGCTACTCTAAACTTCGAACGCAATCAAGAATGGGAAACACCTTTTTCTCCAGAAAATGCAAAACAAGCTATTTATGCTTTTACTGGTGAGGTTTTTAGAGGTATAGATGTAAATTCTTTGGATGAAAAGAAGATTCCTTTACTGCAAGAAAACTTAAGAATTTTATCTGGTTTATATGGTTTGTTAAAACCTTTGGATTTAATTCAGCCTTACAGATTAGAAATGGGCACAAAATTAAAAGTAGGCAGAGCCGAAAACTTATACAAATTTTGGGATGATGCTGTTGCAAATGCTTTAAATAATGAATTAGATGATGATGAATTGTTAATCAATTTAGCAAGTTCAGAATATTTTAAAGTACTACCAAAAAAGGTTTTAAAAGTACCAATGATTACTCCTGTTTTTAAAGATTTCAAAAACGGACAATACAAAACCATTATGACATTTGCCAAAAAAGCAAGAGGTTTAATGGTTCGATATATTATTGATAACAATGTTAAAACAATCGAAGAACTAAAAGGTTTTAATGTTGAAAATTATCGTTTTTCTGAAGAAATGTCAAAAGGAAATGATTTGGTTTTTACCCGCTAATTTTTCATTTTGTACATCACCCAAATATGGGGAGCAGTTACAGATAACAAGATCACAAAAATAATAGTTGATAATAAAGTTACTTCAGGAATAAATTGATATAGCACAAACAATCCAACAATGCTTATTAGCCAAAAAAGGAGTGCTTTTTTTACATAAAAGAGAATGCTCTTTTTTGTAACATCTCCAGAAATAAAAACGATTTGATGAATTATAGATGGAATAGAATGCCAAAAAATAAAATAGATAGCAAAACTTAAAATAAGTGAAGAAGTTTTAAAAACTAAAAAAAGTAAGCCTAAAAAAAATATTTCATTCAAAAATTCCTTAATTTCTATTTTCTTTTTCCAACATAAGTATAGACTCATTACTACAAATATTACAAATGATGTAATAAATGTTATTTGAACCAAAAGTTCAGAAAAAGTGTTTTTTGAAAGCTCTAACATAATTGTATTCACTTCAAAAAGAGTTTCATAAAAAAGCATTGAAAAAATCAATAATCCATATACTATAAAATATATCGTATCAAAAGAAGCATTTAAACTGGCTTTTATGCTTAAATGCTCTTCCCCAAAATGATAAGAACTAATAAAAATAAATAAGAGAATCGATAGAAAAGGACTCAACAAATAAAATAGTGCACAAATTGAAACAATACTTATATAAATGATAAAATTTCTTAAAAATCCATTTCTGTTTATTTTTTTTAAGTATAATATCAACAAATCATTAGCTCCATGCATAATTCCTATAGAAACTACTAAAACATATGCAATTGAATCTTCAATAGGTTTTTCGAACTGAATACTAATCCAAAATAAGAAAACCGTAATTAAAATCTTAAAATTTTGATAATTTTTTATATTACTTATATTCATTTAGCAAAAATAAAAAAATATTTTATATATTTGTTTAGCATATATATAAATATGTTAAACAACTTATTAATAACTTAAATTTATTTACAATGGTCTTATTAACAAATTTTTTATCCGTTGCTAAATTAGCAACTAATGACTATGTGGGCTTTACATTCTTCGTAGGAAGTATGGCTATGATGGCTGCATCAGTATTTTTCTTTTTATCATTAAACACTTTTGATAAAAAATGGAGAACTTCAATTTTAGTTTCAGGTTTGATTACTTTTATTGCGGCTGTACATTATTTTTACATGAGAGATTATTGGGCTTCAAATGCTGAATCTCCAACCTTTTTTAGATATGTAGACTGGTTACTAACAGTACCATTAATGTGTGTTGAGTTCTTCTTAATATTAAAAGTTGCAGGCGCTAAAAAATCTTTAATGTGGCGTTTGATTTTCTTATCAGTTGTAATGTTAGTTACAGGGTATATGGGAGAAGTAATTTTTAGAGAACAAGCTTGGTTCTGGGGATTAATTTCAGGAATTGCATACTTTGTAATCGTTTATGACATCTGGTTAGGTAAAGCTAAAAAATTAGCTGAAGCAGCTGGTGGTGCTGTATTATCTGCACACAAAACTTTATGTTGGTTTGTATTGGTTGGATGGGCAATTTATCCATTAGGATATATGGCTGGAACTCCAGGTTGGTATGATGGCTTAAATGGATTGCTAGATATGGATGTTATATACAATATTGGTGATGCTGTGAATAAAATCGGATTTGGATTGGTTATTTATAACTTAGCTATTCAGAGTTCAGAAAAATAATCAAACATTTAAATATAATATAAGAATCTCAAGGTGTTAAAACCTTGAGATTTTCTTTTAACAATCTGCCAAACGAACTGTCACAGCCAAACCACCTTCTGAAGTTTCTTTGTAATTTTTATTCATGTCTTTCGCAGTTTCCCACATGGTATCAATTACGTTGTCTAAATGAACCAAACATTCTTTAGGATTTGTTTCTAAAGCAATTTCTGCTGCATGAATCGCTTTTATTGCACCCATAGAATTACGCTCTATACAAGGCACTTGCACCAAACCTCCTATTGGATCGCAAGTCATTCCTAAATGGTGTTCCATTGCTATTTCTGCTGCAGATAAACATTGTGCAGGGGTTCCTGCCAACAACTCTGTTAACGCAGCTGCAGCCATTGCAGATGAAACTCCTATTTCTGCTTGACAACCACCCATTGCTGCAGAAATTGTGGCATTTTTCTTAAAAATACTCCCAATTTCTCCTGCCACTAATAAGAATTTTTTAATGTGGTTAAAATCGGCTTTATGATTTTCTATGACCAAATAATACATTAAAACAGCAGGAATTACACCTGCACTTCCATTAGTTGGTGCTGTTACTACTCTCCCTAAAGCTGCGTTTACTTCGTTTACAGAAAGCGCGAAACAACTTACCCATTTTAAAATTTCTCTAAATTTTACTTCTGTACTTCTTATGGCTGTAATCCATTCTTTAGGATTTGTGTAACTTGTATCTTTAATCAGTTTTGTATGCGTATCAAAAGCGCGTCGTTTTACGTTTAAACCTCCAGGAAGTTTTCCTTCTGTATGACAGCCAATGTACATACATTCTAACATGGTTTCCCAAATTCTATTTAATTCAAAATCAATTTCATCTTCTGATTTTAATTCTAATTCGTTTTTAAGAACAATATCAGAAATTTGTAAATTCTCTTTTTCGCAATACTCTTCTAATTGCAGAGCTCTATTAATTGGATATGGAAAATTCTTTTTATTGATTTCTATTTCTTCTTCTAAATTGTCATTTTCTTGCACTATAAAACCACCTCCAATAGAAAAATAGGTTTGTGTAGATATTTCTTCACCCTTAGAAAAGCCACGAAAAGTCATTCCATTAGCATGAAATGGTAAAAATTCCCTGTTAAATTTTATTGAATTTTTAGGGAACTTTACTGTTTTACCTCCTTTAAAATAAATTTCTTCTTGTGTATTTATTCTATCAACAATAATAGCAATATCTTCTATGGGTATATATTCAGGATCAGCCTCACTTAAACCCAAAAGAATTGCAATATCTGTTGCATGACCTTTGCCTGTTAAAGATAAAGAACCATATAAATCTACTTTAATAGCATCTATAGCATCAAATTTTTTATTCTCTTTTATTTTCTGAATCCAAGTTTGTGCAGCTCTCCAAGGACCCAAAGTATGCGAACTTGATGGACCAACACCAATCTTTAACATATCAAAAACACTAATAAATTGCGACATTCTTAATTATGATTAAAATAATTGATGTAAATGTAAAAAATCCAACTCAATGAGTTGGATTTTTTTATATTATTAATAAATAGAAAGTTTAGAAACCGTAAACTGACTCTTTATCAAACTTTTTCATTAGCATGTAATAGACCACAGCTCTGTATTTCTTTCTTTCAGATTTGCCAATTCTTTCCATAACTTCCTCAATTCCTTCATCAAGCTCTTTGCTGTCAGTTAAACCCAATTTTTTTATTAAAAAATTATTTTTAACAGTTGCTAATTCTTTTGCATCAGAACCAGAAACAGTTTCAGCATCGGCTTTGTAAATAGAAGGACCTAAACCTTTGGTTACAGCAGCTAATAATTCTGTGTTAGAACGAAGATCTCTATCGTCCATAAATTTTTTGTACAAAGCAACTTTTTCGTCAAATTTACTCATGATTTTGTATTTAGTTTATTGTAAAATATTTTTTGTCTATTAAAAGAACATTTCAAATATATAAAAATTAAAGCATAAAGGAAAATGGAAATCGTTGAATGGCAAGATTTAAAGGTTGTGTCATATTGTCATAACTATGAGTGTAATTATTTTAAAAAACTGACAATTCTTTATCAAAAGGCTAATGGCATACACTTTGACTATTGGTAAGTGTAAAATTGAAAAACGAATTTAAATTATAAAATTAATATTATGAGTAAAATAATTGGAATCGATTTAGGAACAACAAACTCATGTGTTTCTGTAATGGAAGGAAATGAGCCAGTTGTAATCCCAAATGCTGAAGGAAAAAGAACAACACCATCTATAGTTGCCTTTGTAGAAGGTGGAGAACGTAAAATTGGTGATCCTGCTAAAAGACAAGCAGTAACAAACCCAACAAAAACAGTTTCTTCTATTAAACGTTTTATGGGAAATAAATTCTCTGAATCTTCTAACGAAATTAAAAGAGTACCTTATAAAGTGCTAAAAGGAGATAATGATACACCAAGAGTAGATATTGATGGTCGTTTATACACACCTCAAGAAATTTCTGCAATGGTACTGCAGAAAATGAAAAAAACTGCTGAAGATTACTTAGGGGCTGAAGTAACTGAAGCTGTAATTACAGTTCCTGCATATTTTAATGATGCACAAAGACAAGCTACCAAAGAAGCTGGTGAAATTGCTGGTTTAAAAGTAAGAAGAATTATTAACGAACCAACTGCAGCTGCTTTAGCTTACGGTTTAGATAAATCTCATGATGACAAAAAAATTGTTGTTTTTGATTTTGGTGGTGGTACGCATGACGTTTCTATCCTAGAATTAGGAGATGGTGTTTTTGAAGTTTTAGCAACAGATGGAGACACACATTTAGGTGGTGATGATGTTGACGCAAAAATTATAGATTGGTTAGCTGCAGAGTTTAAAGCAGATGAAAACATGGATTTAACAACAGATCCTATGGCTTTACAACGTTTAAAAGAAGCTGCTGAAAAAGCGAAAATTGAATTATCTTCTTCTGCGTCTACAGAAATTAACTTGCCATATATTACTGCAACTGCAAGCGGACCAAAACATTTAGTTAGAACTTTATCTAGAGCTAAATTCGAACAATTAATAGATGATTTAGTAAAAAGAACTATAGAGCCTTGTGCAACTGCATTAAAAAATGCTGGTTTATCAAAATCTGATATTGATGAGATTGTTTTAGTTGGTGGTTCTACAAGAATACCTGCTGTACAAGAAGCTGTTGAAAAATTCTTTGGAAAAGCGCCAAGTAAAGGTGTAAATCCTGATGAAGTTGTAGCTTTAGGAGCTGCAATTCAAGGTGGAGTTTTATCTGGAGATGTTAAAGATGTATTGTTATTAGACGTTACTCCTTTATCTTTAGGTATCGAAACAATGGGGAATGTTTTCACAAAATTAATTGATGCAAACACAACCATTCCAACGAAAAAATCGCAAGTATTTTCTACAGCTGTAGACAATCAACCTTCTGTAGAAATTCATGTTTTACAAGGAGAAAGAGCAATGGCTGCAGATAATAATACCATAGGCCGTTTCCATTTAGATGGTTTACCACCAGCACAAAGAGGAGTTCCTCAAATTGAAGTAACTTTTGATATTGATGCAAATGGGATCATTAAAGTATCTGCTTTAGACAAAGGAACAAACAAATCTCATGAAATTAGAATTGAAGCTTCATCTGGTTTATCTGAAGAGGATATCAAAAAAATGAGAGAAGAAGCAGAAGCAAATGCAGATTCTGATAAACTTGCAAGAGAAACTGCTGAGAAAATTAATGGAGCAGATTCTATGATTTTTCAAACAGAAAAGCAATTAAAAGAGTTTGGTGATAAATTATCTGCGGATAAAAAAGAACCAATTGAAGCTGCTTTGGTTGAGTTAAAAGCTGCACATGAATCTAGAGATTTGGCACAAATTGATGCTTCAATGGAAAAGATTAATGAAGCTTGGAAAGTTGCCTCTGAAGAAATGTATGCTGCTGAAGGAGCTGCAGGAGCAAATCCTGGTGCAAACCAAGGAGAACCAACTGCCACTGACACTCAAAAAGACAATGTTGAAGATGTAGATTTTGAGGAAGTGAAGTAAGCAGAGAACCAAAATTTCATTAGAAATTTTGTGTGAATCGCTTATCCCAAACTTGATTTGGGATCTCTTCTACAAAAGATGTATTTGAATTTATCTCTTTGAAAAATGGGATTTCAAAATAAACATTTTCAAAAGTTGATTTAAAAATAAATATTTAAAACGCAATCATTAATTTGATTGCGTTTTTTTGTGCCTTTTAACTACTTTTACGAAAATTTCTTTTTTGAAAACCTACAACCAAACCAATTTTTTCAAACATACTTTTTGCGAATTTCAGCAAGTTGATAATTTTGTATTTCCCGAAAATACAAATTATAAAAGCAAATCAGAAAGTAGCTATTTTTACTCTCATGAAGGTGTTTACAGAAAATCGAATCATTGGGGAAGAGTTGCCAATTGCAGATGGAAAATTATTGCTGATGACAATTATAAAAATCAAAAAACTGTAATTGGTTTTGCAAAATGGACAGACTTCTACCCTATTCATTCATTAGAAAAAATATTTTTTATTGAAGTTGATTTTAGTAAAAAAATTGCAGAAATTCAAGCTAAAAAAGAAAAATCCGAAAATCATTTATTTACTTTTTCTGAAGCTCAAAAAAGAATCAAACAAATAAATTATTTATTTACAAATGATAAGTGGGCAAATTATTATGCGCTAGAAATAGAGGATTTGTACTTTAAAATTATTTCAGAATTTATCAATTCAGATAAAACACTCCCTGAAATAAAACGAAGTTTCAAATAAGAAATCATCGCTTTTGAGTAAATTTGCTTTTCTAAAATTCGAAAAATCTAACAATCCAAAAGTCTAATATGAACATTCCACAAACAAGTTTTCAAAGAGTTGTAATTATTGGAGGCGGTTTTGCTGGTTTAGCAGCTGCAAAAGGTTTGGAAAAACAAGAATTGCAAGTTGTTTTAATAGACAAACACAATTATCATACATTTCAACCTTTATTGTACCAAGTTGCAACAGGTGGTTTAGAACCGGATTCTATCGCTTTTCCACTTAGAAAACGTTTTAACGATGTAGAAAATTTCTACTTTAGATTGGCTGAAGTTCTTAAAATTAATCCTGATAAAAACACCATAGAAACTTCTATTGGAAATTTAGATTATGATGAGTTAATTATTGCAACTGGCTCTAAAACCAACTTTTTTGGAAATACTAATATCCAAAAATATGGGATGGAAATGAAGTCTGTTCCACAGGCTTTAAATATTAGGAGTTTAATTTTAGAGAATTTTGAGGAAGCACTTTTAACGTCGAATATTGAAGAAAGAAATGCTTTAATGAATTTTGTAATTGTTGGAGGTGGACCTACAGGCGTTGAATTGGCTGGAGCTTTGGCAGAAATGAAAAAAGGCATTTTACCAAAAGATTATCCAGATTTAGATATCAGGCAAATGCAAATAAATTTAATTCAAAGTTCTGGAGAAATCTTAAAAGGTATGAGTGCAGAAGCTTCTGAAAAAGCAGAAGATTTTTTAATTGGATTAGGTGTAAATGTTTGGAAAAATCTACGTGTTTTAAATTATGATGGTAAAATGGTAACCACAAATGGAATAGACCATTTTAGAGCAGAAACCGTAATTTGGGCTGCTGGTGTGCAAGGTGAAACTGTTGCTGGTTTGCAAGCAGACTGTATTGTAGAACGTGCTGAAAGAATTAAAGTGAACGAATACAACCAAGTTGTAAACTACCAAAACATTTATGCAATTGGTGATGTTGCTTGCATGACCTCAGAAAAAAATCCACAAGGTCATCCAATGATGGCTCAGCCTGCAATTCAACAAGGCAAATTAGTTGCGAAAAATATTTTAGCCAAATTATTCAATAAAAAAACAACTCCTTTTGTTTATAAAGATAAAGGTTCTATGGCTACCATTGGCAGAAATAAAGCTGTTGTAGATTTACCAAATTGGAAATTTCAAGGAGTTTTTGCTTGGTTTGTTTGGATGTTTGTTCATCTATTATCTCTTATTGGTTTTAGAAATAAAGCCATCGTATTTCTAAATTGGGTATATAATTATATTCGTTTTGATAGGGAAACAAGATTAATTATTCGCCCTTATAAAAATAAAAATAGTTTTAGTTTTAACACCAAAGAATAGAATTACAACTCATCATTTAAAAATTACAGTTGAGTACTTCTTATTATTTTAAAGACTAAAATCGCTTCACTTTTGTGTTATCAAAAACCAAACTGATGAAACGTATTTTATTTTTAGTATTTAGTATTATTCAATTTTCCACAATTGCCCAAATCACCATTTCTGGGAAAGTAACCGACTCTAAAAGCAACCCAATTTTAGGCGCAAACGTTTATTTAGATGGCACTTACGATGGAACATCATCAAACGAAATTGGAGAATTTTCTTTTAAAACATCAGAAACTGGAGTACATACTTTAGTGGTTTCTTTCTTATCATTTGAAACTTACATAAAAACTGCGGATGTTTCATCACTAAAAAATTTACAAATAAAATTAAGAGAAGATGTAAATGCTTTGGGTGCTGTTGTAATTAATGCTGGAACTTTCGAAGCTGGTGAAAAAGCGAAAGTAACCGTTTTAAAACCTTTAGATATTGTAACCACTGCAAGCGCAGTTGGTGATGTTTTAGGAGCTTTGCAAACACTCCCTGGAACCTCAGCAAATCCAGAAAATGGGCGCCTTTTTGTAAGAGGTGGAGATGCAGAAGAAACCCAAATTTTTATTGATGGCCTTCGTGTATTTACGCCTTATAGCCCAGCACCCAATAATGCTCCAACTCGTGGAAGATATTCGCCTTTTTTATTCAAAGGCATCTCTTTTTCTACAGGTGGTTATTCCGCAGAATATGGGCAAGCCTTATCTGGTGTTTTAGATTTAACTACTATTGATAAACCAGATCAAGAAAAAACAGAATTTCAGTTTATGACAGTGGGTGCTGGTTTTGGAAATACACAAATTTGGGAAAATAGTTCCTTAAGTGTAAATACATCTTATATTAATTTACAACCTTACACAGAATTATTTCCAGATAGAAATACATGGTTAAGTCCTTTTCAGTCTGCAAGTGGAGAAGCTGTTTACAGATATAGCTTTAAAGACAATTCTATGCTAAAAGTCTATGGTGCATTTAGTTATACAGATTTAGATGTAATTCAAGATAATATAAATTTTGAAGACGGTTTTCGTTTTGGATTAAGAAATAAAAACCTATACATAAACAGTTCTTATAAAAATAAACTAGGCAATAATTGGAGAATTGAAACAGGAATTAGCTTTACAAATGATAATTCTACTGTAAAAATAATTGATGATGTAATTAATAATACAGAAAACTCTGCACATTTTAAAGTAAAATTAAAAAAGCAAATTACAAACAGATTTAGAGTTTCTTTTGGTTCAGAATACTTTATTTCGAGTTTTGATGAAAAATATACACCCATAAATAGCCAAGAATTTAATTATGGCTTTGACAACAACATTTTTGCTTCTTTTTTAGAAACAGACATTTTTTTCTCTAAAAACTTAGCCGCAAAATTGGGTGTTAGAGCAGAACATTCTAATTTGTTAAATGAATTTACATTCTCTCCAAGAGCATCCTTATCTTATAAAACAGGAGAAAGTTCTCAAATTTCATTGGCTTATGGTCAGTTTTACCAAAATCCAAGCAATAATTATTTAAAATTTGGTAATGATTTTAAAGCAGAAAATACTTCTCATTTAATTGCAAACTATCAACACACTAAACAAGATCAGATTTTTAGAATTGAAGCATATTATAAAGATTATAACGATTTGGTAAAATTCGATACAGAAATACCAACTTTCGATTCTAACTTTTCTAATGATGGAAGCGCTTATGCAAAAGGGATTGATGTTTTTTGGAGACAAAATGGAAAAATTAAAAATACCGATTATTGGATTTCTTATTCTTTCTTAGACACAGAAAGAGATTTTAGAAATTACCCAACCACAGCAACTCCGAATTTTGCATCTGCACATAACTTTTCTTTTGTTGCAAAACATTGGGTAGAAAAATGGAAAAGTCAGTTGGGTATTGCGTATAATTTTGCCTCTGGCAGAACCTATACAAACCCAAATGAACCTGGTTTTTTAAACAACAAAACCAACCCTTACAATTCAGTAAGTATCAATTGGGCGTATTTAATAGATCAACAAAAAATTCTATATTTCTCTGTAAACAATGCTTTAGGTACCCGAAATGTATTTGGCTATAATTATAAAAACACGCCAGATACAAATGGAAATTTCGATAGACAAGCTGTTTTACCAAATGCAGATAGTTTCTTTTTTGTCGGCTTTTTCTGGACTATCAGTACTGATAAAAAATCAAATCAATTAGACAATTTGTAATTTTTTTTAGAAGCTATTTCCTGCTTTCAGCACTCGCTTTTTTTAGTTTGTTCTCGATACAAATTTGTTCATTCTTCACAAATTCACTCGAACCTACACTAAAAAAGAGCTCAAACAAATGCTTCAATCAGGGCTAAGAAAATTTGCCAATGAATAAGCTTCTAATAAACCAATGCAACTTTATAAACTTTAAACTTAAAAAAACACAACTCATCAACTAAAATTTACAATTCGGTATTATTATTGCTTTATTGTCGTAAAAACATCAGATATTTGAATCATCAAAAAATAACAAACATGAAAAAATCATTTTTAATCATCCTTTTTATTTTCAATGCCATCTTCACATCAAAATCACAAGAAGAAGAAACTTTCGATCTTACTGTATAAATCACTGGAATGAACACAGATACTGGAAAAGTTTTCTTGGCCTTATATAACAGCCCAGAAACCTTTTTAAAAACAAGTGAGGATACCAAAGGTACAAACGCAGTTGTAAAAGGCAAAAAAGCAGTTGCCTATTTTAAAGGATTAAAAAAAGGTGAATATGCAATTTCACTTTTTCATGATGAAAATGACAACAATAAAATGGATACCAAAATTTTTGGAATACCAAAAGAACCTTATGGTTTTTCAAATGATGCAACCGGTTTTATGGGACCTCCAAAATTTAAGGATGCTATGTTTATTTTAAATACGAATAAAACAATTACTATATCTGTAGATTAATCACTACAAAAACCAACTAAAAATCTTAATATCAATCTATTATGAAAAATTTATTTTTATTCATTGGGCTATTTATTGCTCTAAATGTAACAGGACAAACTAAATATCAATCTGGAATGCAACAAGCATTTGGGCTTTGGGAACAAGGAAAAACAACAGAAGCATCTCAACTTTTTGAAAGAATTTCGAAGGCAGAACCAACAAATTGGCTGCCCCCTTATTACGCAGCGACCATAGAAATTTTAGGCTGTTTTGGATTGAAAGATGAAGCTGTTTTAAATTCAAAATTAACAAAAGCACAAGAATTTTTAGATGCTGCAAGTTCTAATTCTGAGAATAATCCAGAAATAATAATTACGCAAGCTTTATTAAATACAGCTTACATTGCTTTTGATGGTCAAAAATATGGCATGACTATGTCTGGAAAAAACAGTCAATTATATGCAAAAGCTTTAGAAATTGCTCCAAAAAACCCCAGAGTTGTTCTTGGAAATGCAGAATGGAATATGGGTGCAGCAAGTTTTTTTGGAAAGTCTACAAAACCTTATTGTGATGAAATTAAAAGAGCTATTGAATTAAGTAAAGAAGAAAAAATTGAAGAAGAATTTTATCCACTATTTCAATTATCTAGGGCTGAAGAAGTTTTAAAACAATGCCAAGAATAAAATTGAATTCCTGTCATTTCGATCGAAGAATGAGGAGAAATCTCAAATTTAATAAAAAGAGATTTCTCCTTTCGTCGAAATGAAATTTATACTCCTAAAATTTTATTAATTAACTCTTGTTTGGCAACCTCATCATCTCCAAACAACCATTGTAAAACATTATCTTCCCAAATTTGTCCTTTTTCTTCATCAGAAATAATACCTTTTTCAACAGCCAAATCTAAAATTTTTCCTGGATAAGAAGATTGTTTGTTGTTTTCCATTTCACCTAAAGGATAAGGATCGTCTAAACCCATTAATACCTGTTTGGTTCCTTGTCTTTGAAACATTAATTTTAAAGAATCTGTATCGTGAACTAATGTATCAAAAAAGATATTTTTATGACCAACTGCTTTTCTTGGATGGTATTTTCCTTCGAACAAATCTGGTCTTCCATCAAAACCCTGAATTCTTCTTCCTAGATTCATTTGAGCTAACTGACCTCCATGTGCGAAACAAGTTCTAATATTTGGAAAACGTTCTTGCATACCATTTAAGGTATAAAAATGATAAGCATCTCCACATTGAGCCAACATCCAAATTAAATGAAAACGCCAATTGGTATTTTCTAATTTTATCATTTTATCACCATCATAAGGATGAATTTCGATGGCTAATTTATATTTATCTGCGAGTTCAAAAATTCGATCATTTTCTTCATCAAAAACACATCTCCATTGACCAATAGAATCCATAAAATGCGTTGGTAAACACAAAACTTTTAATCCTAATTCTTCTACACAACGTTCTATTTCGTACAAAGCACCATAAATAAAACCTGGATGCACCACAAAACCACAAGTAAATTTATCTGGATGATTTTTTTGCACTTTTGCGTTAAAATCGTTTTGAAAACGCAAGGCTTTTTTCATTTCTTCCAAACGCAAACCATTTCCATACAATTGCGATAGATTTAAAACCACTGCATGATCTATTTTGTTGCGTTCCATCCATCGTAATTTTTCGTCTAAGAAAAAACTAGAATCTGTAACTGGTCTGCTCCAATCTTTTTGCAACATATGTTTACGCTCATCATCTACCCAAAAAATTTCTTTTTCCTTCATAAATTGAGGAATTTCTTCTGGATAAGGTAATAAATGTGAGTGTCCGTTAATTCTTAGTTTTCTGTGGCTCATTGTTTTGTTGTTCGGTTTTATATAGGAAAATTGCTTTAAAATTAGACGTTTTATTTTAAAATTTCGTGTTTTTAAGAAAACAAGCAGTCTGTTTATTTAATAAAGTATTTTCCTCTTAAAGAGATTGCTTCGTTCCTCCCAAACACGAGTTTTTATTTTTTACTGCTGACTGCAACTGATTAAATGCCTACTTTTTTCGGAGCTTCCATAATATCACCACAATTATCACAGGTGCATTTTTCTAGGTCTGAATAATAATTATCGAAAATTATAGGCATGTCAGTTTCTATATTATCTAAAGCAAATTCTTCTCTATATAACTGATTTCCACAATTTTCACAATACCATTCTAAAGCATCCAACATTCCTTTAGATCGCGGATATTCAATCACCAAACCAACAGTATTTGCTTTTCTTTGAGGAGAATGTGGCACTTTTCCAGGTAATAAATAAATATCGCCTTCATTAATTTCTACATCTATTTGAGTGCCTTTTTCATCGATGATTTTTAAAATCATATCGCCTTCTAATTGATAGAAAAACTCTGGAGTTTCATTATAATGATAATCTTTTCTATTGTTTGGGCCACCAACAACCATTACAATATATTCGCCGTTTTTCCAAACTTGTTTATTACCAACTGGCGGTTTTAATAAATGACGATTTTCGTCAATCCACTTTTTAAAATTTATAGGTTGTACTAGTTTGCTCATGTTTTCAGCCCATCCTAGCCTTCCCAGAGGGAAGGAACTCCAAACTGGGTAAAATTTGGAATATTTTATTATTAAAATGTTTAATTCTACTATACTAATATAATCATTATTCTCAATCTAATTCCCTTCCCTTTGGGAAGGGTTAGGGATGGGCTCTACAAACTTTTTGTTCTTCCACCATCTACAGGTAAATTAATTCCGTTAATGTAACTCGCTTTTTCACTTGCTAAAAATACAATTGCATTGGCTGTTTCTTCGGGTTTTGCAAAACGTTTTGCAGGTGTATAATTTTTCATGATTTCTGTCATTTGCTCAATACTCCTGTTTTCGATATTCGCCTTTATTTTAATAATTTCTGATAAACGCTCTGTGTCTGTAAAACCTGGCAAAACATTATTTACGGTAATTCCATGGCTTCCAATTTCTTCTGCCAACGTTTTTGCCCAATTACCAACTGCATTTCTAATGGTATTACTTACCCCTAAACCAGGAATTGGTTCTTTTACTGAAGTAGAAATTACATTGATAATTCTACCAAAACATTGCGTTTTCATAAAAGGCACAACAGCTTGGGCTAAAATATGGTTGCACAATAAATGTTGTGCAAAGGCATTTTGAAACTGCTCTAAAGTAGCCTCTAAAATAGCACCACTTCTGGGGCCACCTGTATTATTTATTAAAATATGAAACTCTAATTTTGATTTTTCCAGGGCTTTTTTAAGTTTTTCTGGGTTGGAAAAATCTGCTATTAAATAGCTATGATTTTGTTCTCCATTATTACTCAACTCTGATAAAACTGCTTTTAGTTTTTCTTCATTCCTAGCAATTAAAGTAACATTCACACCTTCTTCTGCCAACAAAAGCGCAGTTGCTTTTCCTATACCTTGTGTGCTTCCGCAAACTAATGCGTTTTTATTTTTTAGTTCTAAATTCATTCCTATTCCTAACCCTTTCCATTTCGACTGCGCTCAATGCAGGCTAAGAAAGGGAATTTTTAACGTGTTAGTAATTCTCTTTTATTTTGATAATAATATTATATTTTTCTTTAAAAACCACAACAGTTTCTTCCCTTTGGGAAGATTAAGATGGGCTTTCATATTGTATGCAAATATTTTTGGGTTCAGTAAAAAATCGTAGTGCTTCAAAACCACCTTCTCTGCCTACTCCAGAATCTTTTTGACCACCAAAAGGAGTTCTTAAATCACGTAACATCCATGTATTTACCCAAATTATTCCTGTTTGTAATTGCTTAGAAAATTGCATAGTTCTGTTTAGATTATTCGTCCATAAAGTAGCTGACAATCCATATTTTGTATCGTTTGCTAAAGTTAAGGCTTCTTTATCAGTTTTAAAAGACATCAATGTAACAACTGGCCCAAAAATTTCTTCTTGATTTAATCTGCAACGATTATTGGTAACCTCAATAATTGTTGGTTGCAAATAATAACCATTTTCGCAATTTTTAATTATAACTTTATTCCCTCCAAAAAGGATTCTACCTCCTTCTTGTTCTGCAATATCAATATAACTTTTTACTTTTTCTAGATGTTCTGCTGAGACTATAGCTCCAATATTAGTGCTGTTATCTGATGGATTTCCTACCTTTAATTCAGATACTTTTTTTATAAAATCCTTTTTGAATTTTTCGTAGATTTTTTCTTCCACTAAAATTCGACTTCCACACAAACAAATTTGCCCTTGGTTTGCAAATGAAGAACGAACAGTAGTTTCTAACATTTTGTCATAATTACAATCTGCAAAAATGATATTTGGGTTTTTTCCACCCAATTCTAAAGATAATTTTTTAAACATGGGTGCAGCAACTTTAGCAATATGAGCTCCTGTTTTTGTGCCTCCTGTAAACGAAATTGCTTTTATGTTTGGATGTGCTACAATTGCTTGACCAGTTGTTGAACCCAAACCATGAACAATATTTAAAACTCCTTCTGGAAGTCCAGCTTCATTGCAAATCTCTCCTAACAAGTAGGCTGTCATTGGTGTAATTTCACTTGGTTTTGCAACCACACAATTGCCAGCTGCAATTGCAGGTGCAATTTTCCAAGTAAATAAATATAAAGGTAAATTCCATGGAGAAATACAACCTACCACTCCAATTGGCTGACGTAAGGTGAAATTCACAGCATTTAAGCCAATACTTTCATGACTTTCTGATGAAAACTGTGTTATTGCATTTGCAAAAAACTGAAAGTTACTTGCTGCTCTAGGAATATCAACTTGTTTTGCCAAACTGATTGGTTTTCCATTGTCTTTGCTTTCTGCTGCTGCTAAAACATCCAGTTTTTCTAAAATTAAATGGGCAATTTTTGATAAAATGTTACTTCTTTCCTCTAAAGTGGTGTTACTCCAACTCGAGAAAGCTTTTGCTGCTGCTAAATATGCATTTTCTACATCTTCTTTGGTTGAGTTTGGAATCTGTCCATACACTTCTCCAATTGAAGGGTTGTAATTATCTAACCAATTATTTTTTATTGGATTTACAAATTCGCCATTGATGTAGTTTTGGATGTTCATTATCTATTTTGTAATTCAGTGGTCAATAAAATTAGTAATTCTTGAATTTCTTTATCTACATTTTTTCGATAATTAATAACATCTTGTGTAAAAGATAGTTTCATTCCTAAAAGATTTCTTGTTTTCTTTTGAGATAAAATCTTTGAATAGTCGTTTGCTTCTTCATTTTCAATAAAAACAGTTGGAATATTAAACTTTATTAATGGTATAAAATTGATTTCGTTTTCTGCAATTGCATCAATTCTAAGCTGATGAACGTTCAATCTATCACCTAGGATGTCTTTTAACATATTCAGACGAAATTCAAAATCATTGAATTTTTTATAGATAATTTTATTTTTTATCAAACTTAATTTATTGGTACTTTTTAAATCGTTATAGGTATTTAAAGTGGGTAAATTGGTTTGTAAATCCCAGACTGTAGTCTCAAAAATTGAGTCTGTTATAATGTATTTATTGTTTTTTGCTTGAGTTGAATTTATTCCAAGAATAAAAATAAGTGAGTTTTTTAAGTCTTCTTCTTGCAAAATTAATAGTTCAGATTGTTGCTTGGCAAGTGATAGATTTTCAAATAAATTTTTTAAAACAGCTGTTTCTTCAATGGTTTCTTTTCTGTTTTCATTCCAATTATTAATTTGTAAAGCAATCAAAATTCCAATAACCACTAAAATAATTTCGCCAATTGCGTATTTAAAATACTTAGAAGTTTTGTTTGCCATAAGTAAATTTTGACGGATTTTTCTGAAGAATTTAATCATACGTAGATATTTTTTTTTCTAGATATAGTAAAATTTTATTCTGTATTTCATAAAGAGCTGCAGATCGTTTTACAAGAAAGCCTGCATTCAGGGCTTTTAAATGGACGTAATTTTCAAAAACAGCACTCGATAAAATTTTCCTTTGGTCTTTATCAAAAGCGCTTTTTTTGGATGCAATTAACTCGTTTTTGTAATTTTTAGCTTGATAATTTTCAGTTATAAAAGAACTTTGTGATGATAGATTATCATAGATTAATTTAATGCTGTACTTATAATAATCGTAATTTAATTTCCAATCGTTTACCAAAGCTTTAAGCTCATCGTCAACTAAATCTAATTTTTCTGAAGATGATATTGCAGTTGAGGCATTAAATTCTGGAATGTATATCATGGAAAACATGAGTGAATCCAGTTTGTTTTCTTCAATTTCTTCCGGATTTGGTTTTATTAAATCAGATAATTCGTCAACACTCGCCTTTACAAATTTATGTTGTTCTATTTTAGTTTGTAATTCGTTTTGGTTTCTTGAAAATTCATCTTGTAATAGTAAAAGTACTTTATGAGTTTCGTTCTTTAATTTTTGGTTTTCATTCCAAGTATTAATTTGAAGCGCAATTAAAATACCAATAACTACAAGCACAATTTCGCCAATGGCGTATTTAAAATATTTAGAAGTTTTATTTTCCAAAAGCAAATTTTGACGGATTTTTCTAAAGAATTTAATCATTTTAATCTTTCTAACTCAGTATTAATTAAGTCTGCACATTCTAAAATATTCTTTTCTAATTGTCTATAGTTATCTAGCATATAAACTCTTATATCTTCATTTAAAACAAGCGCATTTTTGAATTCAATGTCATTTTTTAAAGCTTGAAAATTAATTGGTTTTGCTAATTGTTGTCCAGCAATTGCATCTATATCTTCATTTTTTCTAAACTCTACTCTTTTTAAAACTGTTGGTATTACAACTTGAAATTGTAACGCATGATCATCTTGAATTTCAAAATCAATTACATTTTGGTAATGAAATGAATACAATTTTGAAATCGATTTTCTTAAATTATCGTTTGTAATTATTTCTAATCCTTTAAATTTTAAAGTTTCATAGGCACTATAATTAACCACTGATCTTGTTGTGTAAAGTAAACTACCATAATAAACATCGAGAGTATCTGAGTATACAACATCATTTTTAAGGTTTTCTAGAACAACTTTACATGAGTTAAGTCTTGTTTCATTAAAATTTATATTGAACCTTATATCCAATAAATCAGCTTGTAAATTAGTAACAATTTCATTTAAACATTTAATTTGAACTTCCTCTAATTGTTTATTGTTATTCCAATTATTAACTTGAAGCGCAATTAAAATCCCTATTACCACCAATACAATTTCGCCAATGGCGTATTTAAAATACTTAGATGTTTTGTTTTCCATAAGTAAGTTTTGACGGATTTTTCGGAAGAATTTGATCATAGGCTTAGTTTTGACTTATTTCGTTTTGAATTAATGTATCTAATTTTTTTAGATGGATAATCATACGTTCATGAATATTCTTTAAGGTGATACTATTCATGATTGAAAGCCTTAAACCATTGATGAATTCTTTTTTTTGCAATAAAATTTTATACTCAGGAATTAGGGTTTCAAAAGGAATTTGAGAAGGCTCATTCAAAACAAGTATCCCTTTAGCAGCTGTTTTTTGTAAATCGATTAAGTTAATGGCATGAACGTTAAAAACGGTAATATTGTACAAATATTCCTCATATTCGCGATACATATGGTATTCATGGTTATGAATGGCCACATACATTTTATCTAATTCCATTAAATAATCTTTAATCGAATCATTAGAAATCAAATTTAGATTTCCAGAACTAAGTAGTTCTTTATAGGTATTGTTTGTAGGTATAAATACATTTCGTGTAAATACTTGATTAATTGTTGTTTCTAAAGTAATGACGTCTTTTGCGGTTTCAAGAGGTTTAAAATCAAGTAAATGTGCTGCTGCTTTTGCAGAACTTGCTCTGAGATGAATAAGGCTGTCATTGTTTTGAAACTCTAAAGTTATATCTGATTGTAATTTTTTCAGATATTTTACCTCTTGTTTTCTAAAATTCCGGTCTTCATTCCAATTATTAATCTGCAATGCAATTAAAATCCCAATGACCACCAAAACAATTTCACCTATTGCATACTTAAAATATTTAGTAGATTTATTTTCCATAAGCAAATTTTGACGGATTTTTCGGAAGAATTTGATCATGTTAGTAATTGTTTAATTCACTTTTAATTAAAACTCTTAATTTATCATTTTCTCTGATAACTGGCAAAAGTCGAGAGTGAAATTCATTCCATTTCAAATTAATTTCAAATAGAATTTGTTGAAATTCATCTGTTTTTGAAAGTTCAATTAATTTGTTTTTATCAACTAAATTTAATCCGTTTACAATTTTGAAAGTATAGTCATTAAAAAATTTATTTTTTATTTGAAATAAATTTTTTGTGTTGTAAAGTTTTTTTATTCCTAAATAAGGTCTTAAATCATCAGAAATTATTCGTTCTAATTCCTGTTTATAAGAAGTCTCCATATCTGCAACAAGCTGTGTATAAGCAATTAAAGCTTTTCTAATCTTAGTATTTGAAATTGAAAATGCCTTTTCTTTAAAATCTTTATCTATCAATTGTTTAAAATAAAGACTGCGTCTTATCAACGCAGGTTCGTTAATTGAATCTAAAACCTCATTATTTATTCCTATTTGATATAATTGAAAATGAAGCTTTTCAACACTTTTGAATGTCTCATTATAATAGGTAAATTGAATAGAATCAATTACTAAATCATTATAAATATTTGATAAAAACTCTTTTTCGATTTTATTTGATTTTCAATTTTCATTCCAATTATTAATTTGAAGTGCAATTAAAATACCAATAACAACTAGAATTATTTCTCCTATTGCATACTTAAAATATTTAGAAGTTTTATTTTCCATAAGCAGATTTTGACGGATTTTTCGGAAGAATTTGATCATCTTATTGCTTCTTATAAGCAGTAACTTTAATCTCCACCACCAAATCAGGATGTGGCAATTGATGTACAGCTACTGTGGTTCTTGCAGGACCAGTTTCCTTATTAAAAAACTCTGCATAAGCCTTGTTATAATCTGCAAAATCATTCATGTTTACTAAAAAACTAGAAACATCAACCACATCTTTTAAGCTTGCACCAACAGCTTTTAAATTATTATCAATATTGGTTAACACTTCTTTTGTTTGGATGTAGGCATTCAATTTTTTTGTACCCATTTCGTCAATAATATCTACGCCAGCAATGGTATTGTCTGCTCTTCTAGAACTTGTTCCTGAAACAAAAATAAAATCTCCCACCACTTTTACGTGTGGATAGGCGCCTCTTGGTGTTACTTTTTTATCTGCCATATTAATTTGTTGCTAATGCTAATAATTTTATAGTTGTGTTATAATTTCGAGTGGTTGCTCTTACATTTAATTTTCTTTCAAATAAACTATTAGAAAGTTTCGTGTCTGCAAATGATGATGGACAATAAATATATACCATGTCATCCACTATTTTAAATTGATCTTCTCCTGAATTTGGAATTTGTAAATCCTTTATTTCTGATTTTTTATCCAAAAAAACAAAAGCTACTATTTTAGGGTTGAGAATTGAAAATGGATAAGTTTCAACCGCATTTTTCAATTCAGGAATTGTCCTTGCAATTACCCCAATATCAAAACCAAATACATTAAGAATAGCTTCTTTAATGATTATACAAGTTTCTGATTTACTTTTTCTTGACTCTAAAATGATATTTCCACTTTGGATGTACGTTTGTATGTTTTTAAATTCTAAATCATTTAATAGTTTTCGTAATTCTACCATCGGAATTTTATTTTTTCCAGATACGTTTATGCCTCGTAATAAAATAATATATTTTTTCATTTTACTTGTCAGTTCGAGCGCAGTCAATAACTATTTATTCTTTGGTTTATATCTATAATGACTTGCATTGCTGCATTCAAAAAGAATCTCTAACAAATCAAAAATACCATTTACCAAAGCAGTTTTCTTTGATCTATTCCATTTTTTTATTTTCTTTTCAAAGAAAAATTGCTTGTTCTACATCATTAAAAACTTGATTGAAAATTAACTCTAATGGTCTTCTTTTGTATGTAAAACAAATTTAATTTATCCTTCTTGATGTTCATCAAATCTTCTTTTTAAATCATTTGTAATTCCAGTGTAAACAAAATTATCAGAACATTTTAATATGCATACAAAATACGTTTTTATAATTAACCTCTCAACTGCGCTCTAGGAGACATTTATTGATTTTACAATCCCGCAATTTTATCTTCTTGCAAAATTTCTTCTGTTTGTTTATTAACTTTTTCTAAAATAATTTCCAATTCATCTTTTGTCATATTTAAGTGCGTGTGTACTTCATCATCAGCAATTAAATTCAACAAAGCTTTATCTTGTGCTCGTCCTTTATTCATAGCTTCTTGATAACCAATATGCTCGTTAAAAGTCACCAACGAATATTTTGAAAAATACTGATTTGGAAAATGTTTTTCCAAATCCATTTCAATTTTTCTTTTTTCTTTAAAAAGTGGATTTGCCACATGATCGCGCATCTCAAAAAAGTTGTCAATTGCCAAATCTGCAATGGCATCTGTATCTTTTTTTCTAGTTTTTTGATAGGCCTTAAAAACAGTTTCCCAACTTTCTATTTCTCGACTGCGCTCGAAATGATTTAAAATTTCATCCAACACAAAAACATCTTCAAAAGAAGCATTCATTCCTTGTCCGTAAAAAGGAACAATCGCATGCGCTGCATCCCCCAATAAAAGGTTATTTTGATAACTCCAAGGACTACATTTTACAGTGCCTAAAGGTCCAGTTGGGTTGTTGGTAAATTCTTCTAAAATATTTGGAATTAATACCAAAGCATCAGGAAATTCTTTCTGAAAAAATTCGGTTATTTTTTCTTCGGATGTTAAATTATTAAAATTAAATTCACCTTCATCATAACTTAAAAATAGGGTTACAGTAAAGCTTCCATCCATATTTGGCAATGCAATTAACATAAAATCGCCTCTTGGCCAAATATGTAAATGACCTTTACTAATTTGATGATTTCCGTTTTTATCAGCAGGAATTTCTAATTCTTTATACCCATGATTTAGGTAGTTTTGAGAATAACTAAATAAAAACTTTCGCTCAGAAATATAGCTTTTTCGCAACGCTGAACCAGCACCATCAGCACCAAAAATAACAGTTGCTTTTTCAGAAAAATCCTCATTGGTTTCTGTGTCTTTAAAATATGCTGTGGTATTTTCAATATCCACTTTTTTACACTTTTTATTGAAATGAATGGTGACATTTTCGTGCTTTTCAGCCTCATTTAATAACAATGCATTCAAATCACCTCTTGAGATTGAGTTGATATACTCCCCTTCTCTACCAGAATAATTAGATGAAAAAGTATTTCCTTGTTTATCATGCATTAATCGCCCATACATTGGGATACAAATTTCTCTTGCTTTTTCTTCCATACCACACAAACGCAAGGCTTTTAAACCTCTATCTGACAATGCTAAGTTTATGCTTCTTCCTGCAGAAATATCTACTTTTCTTAAATCTGGTCTACTTTCATAAACCTCAACTTTAAAACCTCTTTGCGCGAGTCTTAAAGCGAGTAAACTTCCACACAAACCAACTCCAATAATTAATACATTATCTTTTTTATTCATCTTATAATAAATCTTTTAAAATTGAAACCATTTGATAAACATCTTCATAAGAATTATACATTGGAACAGGTGCACAACGTATTACATCTGGTTCTCTCCAATCAGTAATTATATTATTTGCTAGTAGTTTTTGATGCAAACTTTTTTTTGCATTTTTTACTTGAATGGATAATTGGCAACCTCTTTCTTTTGGGTTTTTAGGTGTGATAATTTTAATATCATCTGAAGCTATTTCATTGATTAAAAACTCAAAATAACCTGTTAATTTTTCTGATTTTTCTCTTAAATTCTCAAAACCCACTTCATCAAATAAATCTAAAGATGCTTTGATGGCTGCCATTGATAATATTGGGGGATTGCTCAATTGCCAACCTTCTGCTCCTTCCATTACATCAAAAGGTTGTCTCATATTAAAACGTGTTGCTTTGTTATGATTCCACCAACCTGCAAAACGTGGCAAATCTGTATTTTTAGCATGTTTTTCGTGTACAAACAAGCCTGCTAAACTTCCTGGACCTGAATTTAAATATTTGTATGTACACCATGCTGCAAAATCTACATTAGATTCGTGTAAATTTGGTTGAATATTTCCTGCTCCATGAGCTAAATCGATTCCAACAACACAATTTTTTGAATGCCCAATTGCTGCAATTTTTTTGATATCTAAAAACTGACCTGTATAATAATTTACACCTCCAATTAAGAGCAAAGCAATTTCATCACCTTGTTCTGAAACAATTTTTTCTAAATCTTCTATTCTTAATAATTCCTCTCCCACTCTTGGTTTCCATTCAATTACATCATCATTCGAAAATCCGTGGAATTTTAATTGCGATTGTACAGCATATCTATCTGAAGGAAAAGCATCACTTTCTATAACAATTTTATATTTTGTTTTTGTGGGTCTGTAAAAACTTACCATTAACAAATGTAAATTGGTTGTTAAGGTATTCATTACCACCACTTCTACAGGTTTTGCTCCTACAATTTTCGCCATTTTATCCGTTAAATATTCGTGATAATTCAACCATGGATTTTTAGCCTCAAAATGACCTTCTACTCCTAAATTTGCCCAATCTTCTAGTTCTTGATTGATATATTCTTTCGTAGATTTTGGCTGTAAACCCAAAGAATTCCCTGTAAAATACAACCAATCATTTCCGTTTTTGTCTTTTGGAATATGAAACTGATTTCGAAGATGAGAAAGCGAATCTTCCTTATCTAATTGTTTTGCGAATGCTAAGGTGTTTTGGTATTGCATTAGTTCATAAAATGATTTATTCCAAATATAAAACAATCCTCTTGAGAATTCAATTTTTAAACTTAGAAAGCTATCGTTTTTTGTATTTTTACATAAATTTATACAAATGAAATTTTTAAAATATACTTCTTTAACAGTCCTACTTGTTTTTTTTTCTTGTAAAAATGATTCCAAATCAATTTCTGAAATTGAACAAATATGTACAACCATAAAACAGAATTTTGCACCTGATAAACGAGTTGAATTGTTTAATATTCATATTGAATTTACAGACAATCAACTTATTTTAGAAGGAGAAACTACGTCTAAAAAGGGGTATTCAGTTCTATTAGATAGTCTAGAAAATAAAAAATTAAAGTTTACAAACAATATTCGTGTGTTACCAGATTCTACTGTTGGAAATCTACAATTTGCAGTAGCTAGGAATTCTGTAATAAATATAAGATCAGAACCTAAACATTCTGCTGAACTTGGCACGCAAGGTTTGTTAGGAATGCCCTTAAAAGTTTTAGACAAAAAAGGCGATTTTTACAGAATTCAAACTCCAGACTCTTACATTTCTTGGGTTGATAAAGGCGGAATTACCAGAATGAATAAAGGTGAATTTGATGCTTGGAATCAATCGAAAAAAGTAATTTTTACAGAGAGTTTTGGTTTTGTTTATGCTGATAAAAATGAAACATCAACAATTGTCTCAGACATCACTTTAGGAGGAACGTTGCAATACATTTCTCAAGATACCGAATTTTATCAGGTAAAATATCCTGATAACAGAACTGGTTTTATCAAAATAGAAGAAGCTGCAATATATGATATTTGGTTGCAAAATTGTGAAGCGACTCCAGAAAATGTAGAAGAATTTGCCAAATCTATGGAAGGCTTTCCTTATTTGTGGGGAGGAACTTCTAGCAAAGGAATGGATTGCAGTGGGTTTACAAAAATGGTGTATTTAATGAACGGTTTTATAATTCCTAGAGATGCTTCTCAGCAAGTAAATGCTGGAAAAACCGTTGATGAAAACTTAGATTTTTCTGATTTAGAAAAAGGCGATTTACTTTTTTTTGGCACAAAAGCTACCGAAAATAAAAAACAAAAAGTGGTGCATGTTGGCATTTGGTTAGGGAATGATAAAATGGAGTTTATTCACGCTTCTGGCAATGTACATATGAGTTCTATGGATGAAAATCATCCTTTATATGATGAAATGAACAAGAACAGATATTTAGGTAGCAGACGTTATTTAGGTATAAAAGATAAAAACATTATCGATTTGAAAAATGAAAAACTCTAAATTAAGTTTTTACAAATAAAACAATAAATAAAAAGACCCCAAAGATTTTAAAATCTTTGGGGTCTAAAATATTATAAAACTGAGCTCTAATACAACACTCTAAATTTAATTGTACCTTCTACTTTTCTTAACTTCTCTAAAACTTCTGTATTGTATTCTTTGTCTAAATCTGTGATTACATACCCAACTTTTGGATCTGTAGATAAATACTGCCCTGTAATATTCAAATCGTATTTTGCTAAAATTTTATTGATTTTAGCCATAATTCCTGGAACATTTTTATGAATATGTAAAAAACGATGCGCTTTTACTTGTCTTGGCAAACGAATATTTGGGAAATTTACAGCATCAACCGTATTTCCAGAATTGATATATGCCATAATTTTATTAGGTACAAAATCTGCAATATCTCTTTGTGCTTCTTCTGTACTTCCTCCAACATGTGGCGTTAAAATTACGTTTGGCAAACCTTTTAATTCTGTATAAAACTCTCCGTTTTTACTCGGCTCTTCAGGATACACATCCACTGCAGCACCCGCTAATTTTCCGCTTTTTAAAGCAGCAACCAAAGCAGGGATATCCACCACAAAACCTCTTGAAAGATTAACCAAATGTGCACCATCTTTCATTTGAGAAATTTCTGTTTCTCCTATAAAATTTTTGTTGGCTGCATTGTCATCAATATGTAAAGTTACCACATCAGAAATGGCTAATAAATCAGATAATTTACTAACTTTTGTTGCGTTTCCTAAAGCTAATGTGTCTTCAACATCATAATAATAAACGTCCATTCCTAGAGCTTCTGCCAAGATTGATAACTGCTTACCAATATTACCATAACCAACAATTCCTAATTTTTTACCTCGAACTTCTCTAGAACCGTCAGCAGTTTTATTCCACTGTCCATTATGGATTTCTGTGCTTCTCTGAAAAACAGAACGCATTAACATAATAATTTCGCCAATTGCCAATTCTACTACAGAACGAGTATTACTGTAAGGTGCATTAAAAACAACCACTCCATTTTCTTTACAAGCCTCTAAATCTATTTGTTTGGTACCAATACAAAAAGCACTCACAACCATTAACCTATCAGCAGCTTCAATTACTTTTTTAGTAACATTGGTTTTAGAACGAATTCCTAAAACATGTACATCTTTTATTTTTTCTATTAATTCGTCTTCAGACAAACTTTTAGAAACTGTTTCTACAGAAAAACCATCTGTAGATAACTTTTTAAAAGCATCTGGATGCACGTTTTCTAATAATAATATTTTAATTCTATTCTTTGGATAGGATATATTTCTTGTCAATTTATTTACGTATAAAAATTCATCTAAATTCGGTGCAATATGGTCTGCATTTTCTGTGGTTTTACCTCTAGAAACATTTTCTGTGTATGCAAAAAATTTATGCGCAACACCTGCTTCACGAGTTACATAATCGCTGTAACCATCTCCAATTACTTGTATTTCTCCATCAAGATTCATGTCACTTAGACACTTAATTTTTCCATTGTGTTTCGAAAGCGAATTGTTTCTATCAAAACCAATAATTTTTCCATCTTCTGCAAACTCAAATGTATTTGCAAAAACTCTTTCTGATGGTATATTGTATTCTTTTACAATTGGATCTATAAACTCTTTAAAGCCGCATGAAATTACATAAATATCATCTGCATATAACTCAAAAAACTCTTTATTTCTCTCTATAGATGATGAAACTTGCTTTTTTAAATCTTCAACTAAATTAGTTAAATTATTTTTATTTGCATTTAGTAGTTTAATTCTTCGCTCTAAAGATTCTGTAAAAGAAATTTCGCCATCTATTCCTAAATTAGTAATATCTATTATTTCTTGAATTATAGCATTCTTTCTAGGATTGTCTTTTAGCGTAATTTCTGCTAAAACATCTAATGCCTCAACACGTGTTAAAGTGCTATCGAAATCGAAAATATAATTTCTTTTTGTGGTAATCATTATTGATAAATCTTGGTTGATTTTAAGAACGTAAATCTACAAAGTTAATAGGGAAAAACGAAGCAAGTTTTCAGTTTTATCAAATCAATTTTATTTGATTGATATCTGAAAAAAACTTCACATAATAGCATTTTTTATCCATAATAATTATCAAATCCTAAAAGAAGTAGCCACCAAAAAATGGGTAAAGACTCCACCCAAAAAGAACAGTAATATTTAGATTGCTCGATTTTAGCTCTCATTAAGAAAATGAGTACCAAGAAAAAGAAAATCATAAATGGCGTTTTTACTTGAACCTGAGTTGCAACTAAATACTCTAAAACCAACGCAAAAACAATCAATATTAACCCTAGCCTTTTGGTCTTTTCTACCCCAATTTTTTTTGGGATAGTTTGTAAAGAAATGGCATCATATTTAACATCTCGAATATCAAAAGGAAGTATAAGTGCTATTGTAATTGCAAACCTTTGCAGCAGCAATAAAAAAACGCTTAAAGAAAATTCTTTTTCTGCATCAACTATAGGCAATAAAACTGTAAAACCTGCCCAAACTAAGGCTACAACAATTATTTTTAAATAACTTATTTCCCGTAAATTTTTATGAAATCCACTTAAAAAAGGAATTGCATATAACAACGTTAGAATATGAAATGGAATTGAAAAAAGTAGTGTTTTAATAGAAAGTAGAAAAGCAAAATAACACATAGCAATAAAACATAAAAGTGAAAATATTTGAATAATTTTCAAGTCGTTTGTTAAACTTCTATGATGCAATTTGGCAACACCTGCAAATTTCACAAAATTGTATCCTGTAATGGTTGCAAAAAAAATAAAATAATTTAGATTCTGGTTATAGGAAATTTCCAAATAAATTTCTGTAATTCTTAAAAAGGAATACACTGCTAAACCAACATGAATACTAGCATTGATGTAGAAATCAAATATCATCTTAAATAATCTCATGTTACAAAAGTAAAGCTAATGTTGATAACATTTTAATTTGGTTAATAATTAACAGATTTTTATCAAACTTAATGCAATTAAGAATCTCGTAAAAGCCTTATTTTTGTCCCTTTAAAAATCAATAGGTTCAAAAAGCCTTTAAAAGCTCTCTAAATCGATTGAAATATACCTAAATAAAACTTTATTTAATGAATACAAATTCGTTTCAACTAAGACATGTTGGTCCCAATAAAAAGGAGCAAGAAAAAATGTTAAAAACCATTAAAGCTGATAGTTTAGAACAATTAATTTCTGAGACTGTGCCTGAGAATATTCGTTTAAAAAACGATTTGGACTTAGAGCCTGCCATGAGCGAATACGAATATTTGGCGCATATAAAAGAGCTGTCAGAAAAAAACAAAGTATTCAAAAGCTATATAGGTTTGGGATATCATGAGGCCATTGTTCCAAGTGTAATTCAACGTAATATTTTAGAAAATCCTGGTTGGTATACAGCTTACACGCCTTACCAAGCAGAAATTGCACAAGGACGTTTAGAAGCATTGTTAAATTACCAAACCATGATTTGTGATTTAACAGGAATGGAATTAGCAAATGCATCGCTTTTAGACGAGAGTACTGCAGCTGCTGAAGCTATGGCTTTACTTTTTGATGTTAGAGAAAGAGATCAAAAGAAAAATGAGGTAAACAAATTTTTTGTTTCCGAAGAAATTTTACCACAAACTTTATCTGTTTTACAAACTCGCTCTATACCAATTGGTATTGAGCTAGTTGTTGGCAACCACGAAGAATTCGATTTTTCTGATGATTTTTATGGAGCCATTTTACAATATCCTGGAAAACATGGCCAAGTTTTCGATTACACAGATTTTGTTGCAAAAGCAAATGAAAAGAATATAAAAGTAGCTGTTGCTGCAGATATTTTATCTTTGGTAAAATTAAAAGCACCAGGCGAATTTGGAGTTGATGTTGTGGTTGGAACCTCACAACGTTTTGGAATTCCTTTAGGTTATGGAGGCCCACATGCAGCTTTTTTTGCAACAAAAGAAGCCTATAAAAGAAGTATTCCTGGACGTATTATTGGAGTTACCAAAGACATGAATGGAAACAGAGCCTTAAGAATGGCTTTACAAACAAGAGAGCAACATATTAAGCGTGAAAAAGCAACTTCTAATATTTGTACAGCTCAAGTTTTATTGGCAGTTATGGCTGGGATGTATGCTGTTTACCATGGTAAAGACGGAATTCAATTTATAGCAGATTCAGTTCACAACAAAACAAAATTAGTTGCAGATTATTTAGAAAAAGCAGGTTTTAAGCAATTAAACTCTTCTTATTTTGATACTCTTTTAGTAGAAATTGATAGTGTTCGATTAAAACCAGTGGCAGAATCTTTTGAAGTAAATTTTAATTATATTGATGATAATCATGTTTCGATTTCAATAAACGAAGCAACTACTCAAAAAGATTTAATGAAATTGTTCACCATTCTTGGGCAATTAAAAAAGAGGCCAAATCCTATTAAAGAAGAAAATTACGACAGTTTCTCACAAATATTAACCCAAGAACCTTTTCATTCAGATTTTGAAGTAATTTCAGAAAATGTAAAAAGAAACACCACTTTTTTAGAAAACGAAATTTTTAATACGTACCAATCTGAAACAGATATGATGCGTTATATTAAAAAACTAGAGCGCAAAGATTTGGCTTTGAATCATTCTATGATTTCTTTAGGGTCTTGTACAATGAAACTAAATGCAGCTTCAGAAATGTTGCCTTTAAGCAATCCTCAATGGGGTAATATTCATCCTTTTGTGCCTTTAAATCAAGCACAAGGTTATCAAGAAGTTTTAAAAAAATTAGAACATCAACTAAATATTGTTACAGGTTTTGCTGGTACTTCTTTACAACCAAATTCGGGTGCACAAGGTGAGTTTGCTGGTTTAATGACTATTAGAGCATATCATTTGGCAAATGGAGATGCTCATAGAGATATTTGTATTATTCCTGCTTCTGCACATGGTACAAATCCTGCATCAGCAGTTATGGCTGGAATGAAAGTGATTGTTACAAAAACGGCAGAAAACGGAAATATAGATATTGATGATTTAAGAGAAAAAGCAGAATTGCATTCAGATAATTTAGCTGCTTTAATGGTTACGTATCCATCAACTCATGGCGTTTTTGAAAGCGAAATTCAAGAAATTACGCAAATAATTCATACCCATGGAGGACAAGTTTATATGGATGGTGCCAACATGAATGCACAAGTTGGTTTAACAAACCCTGCAACCATTGGTGCAGATGTTTGTCATTTAAACTTGCACAAAACCTTTGCAATTCCTCATGGAGGAGGTGGTCCTGGAGTGGGTCCTATTTGTGTTGCGCCACAATTAGTACCTTTTTTACCTACAAATCCTATTATTAAAACTGGTGGAGAAAATGCAATTACAGCAATTTCTGCAGCTCCTTGGGGTTCTGCATTAGCGTGTTTAATATCTTATGGATATATTACCATGCTTGGTTTTAGAGGATTGACAAATGCTACAAAAATGGCAATTTTAAATGCGAATTACATTAAAGGTCGTTTACAAGGACATTATGAAACTTTATATACAGGAGAAAAAGGACGTGCAGCACACGAAATGATTATTGATTGTAGAGATTTTAAAAATAACGGAATTGAAGTAGTTGATATCGCAAAGCGTTTGATGGATTATGGTTTTCATGCTCCAACAGTTTCTTTTCCTGTAGCTGGAACTATGATGATAGAACCTACTGAATCTGAAAGTTTGGCAGAATTGGATCGTTTTTGCGATGCGATGATTTCTATTAAAAAAGAAATTGATGCAGCTTCTAAAGATGATGAAAACAATCCTTTAAAAAATGCGCCACATACACAAGCAATGTTAACTGCAGATGATTGGACTTTTCCTTACACCAGAAAACAAGCTGCTTTTCCTTTGGATTATATTGCTGACAACAAATTTTGGCCAACTGTTAGAAGAGTTGATGATGCTTATGGAGACAGAAATTTAATTTGTTCTTGTAACCCAATAGAAGATTATATGTAAAACACGTAGTGTTTTTAAATATTTTTAAAACCGTTTCTTTTTTGAAACGGTTTTTTTGTTTATAACTATGAGGGTTTTTCCTCTTGATTTTCTAAATTAAAAAACCGAACTTCGCTAACTACGAATATAAAACATTGAAACGTTGCATATTCGTGTTAACGTTAGCAAATTTTAAAAAAATCGCCTAAAAAACTTCATATAAACAAGTTATAATAACACCTTTATTGGTTTCTAATGGCAGAGATAAAAGTTCTTTTTCATATTTCACATTAAAATTAAAAGGAAATTTTAAAATATCTACTCCACTTTGTTTTTTAAGTCTGATTCCTTGTCCTGAAATGATATCTTTATTTGGTATAAAGTTTCGTTTTGGTAGATGTTCTGTTAAAATAATATATTTAAAATCAGCTAATTTATTTACAACACTTTGTACTTCTGCATTCGATAAATGTTGCAAAACTTGTCTTAAAATTACACAATCTGCTTTTGGCAACCTATCTTTTGCAATGTCTAAACATCGAAATTCTAAATTTTCTGCTTTAAATTTTTCTTTATTGTAAGCAATTAAGTTTTCTACAATATCAACAGCAACAAAGTTTTTGGTATGGATAAAAAGTCGTTTGCCAATATTAAAATCACCACAGCCTAAATCTACAACTGTAATTGGTTCTGCAAACGAAGTTAAAAATTCTTGGACTACCTTTATATAAGGCTCAACCAATTCTGGATAATGAGAACCAGAACCCGAATAAAAATCATCGGAGTTACCTCCCCATAATTTTTGCTCGTAAATCTGCTCCATCGCCTTTTTTGTTGGCCAAGGTTTTTTTAAAGTCTTTTTTTGATTCATTTAAAAGTTTTCAATGATTCTATTATAATTATTATCTTAATAAAAAAGTTGTCCTTTTATCATCATAAAAAAACTCCAACAATTGCTTGTTGGAGTTTCTATTTTTTAAAAAATCAAAGAAATTAGTCTTTCTTAAATTTTGCATATTTGTTTTTAAATTTATCAATACGTCCTGCTGTATCAATTAATTTAGATTTACCAGTGTAAAATGGATGAGATGTTCTAGAAATCTCTAATTTTACTAAAGGATACTCAACACCATCCACTTCTAAAGTTTCTTTAGTGTCTACAGTAGAACGTGTTAAAAATACATCTTCATTAGACATGTCTTTAAAAGCTACCATTCTATAATTTTCTGGATGAATTCCTTTTTTCATTTTATAATATTTTAATACTTTAATGTTATGTTTGCAAAGTAAAATTGGTAAGGCTTTACTTTATCTCTAAAATAATGACTATTACTATTTTGAGGATGCAAATTTAACGATATTTTTTAATTAACAAATAAATAAGTTGCTTTTATTTGTTACAATTAAATTTTAGTACAAAAAATATAATTATATTCAACATATTAAGCCTACGCAAGCGTTAAAGAACTATAAAAATAAAGAACAATGAAGAAAATTGCACTTTTTATAACCCTAATCACATTTTTTCTAATTACTAGTTGTACGAACGATTACAAATTTACGCTAGAGTTATCAAAAAAATCAACTTTAAATGCTGATGTGAACGTTACTATAAAAGAAGAAAACAATAATGCTTTTGAAAAAGTTCAGTTTTTTGTAAATGGTAAAGAAATAACTTCTACTGGAAATTCTGTATCACTAAAAACAAACGATTTTGGAGTGGGTAAACATGTAGTTTCTGCGCTCGTTTTTTATCTTGATAAAACAAAAAAAATAAACAACTCTTTTGAGGTTTTGGCAGACACAGCTCCTTCAATTTACGGCTTCGAAATTATAAATTCGTATCCTCATGATACAAAAGCCTACACACAAGGTTTGGAATATTATAATGGTTTTTTGTATGAAACTACAGGCAGAAGAGGACAGTCATCCTTAAGAAAAGTAGAAATTTCGACAGGTAAAGTGTTGCAAAAAATAGATTTAGATAAACAATATTTTGGTGAGGGAATAACCATTTTAAACAACAAAATTTACTGGTTAACTTGGCAAGCAAAAAAAGGTTTTGTGTATAATTTAGAAACTTTTGAATTGGAAAAAGAATTCAATTACAACAAAAGTAAAGAAGGTTGGGGATTTACAAATAATGGATCAGAATTAATAAAGTCTGATGGAACCAATAAAATTTGGTTTTTAGACCCAGAAACTTTAGAAGAAAAAAGAGCCATACAAGCTTATACTCATGATAGAGCTTTAACTCAGTTAAATGAGTTAGAATTAATAGATGGTAAATTGTATGCAAACTATTATCAAAAACCAATTATCGCTATTATAAACCCTAAAAATGGAGTTGTAGAAGGCTTGATAAACTTAAAAGGTTTAGAAGATGAAATGAAGAAAACGCAAAAATTAGTAAACCAAGATGAAGTTTTAAATGGTATTGCTTATGATAAAGAAAATGACAGAATGTTTGTTACAGGTAAGAATTGGGGAAAATTATTTGAAATCAAATTGATAAAAAAATAATAAACCAACCAATTTAAAGTTCTATTTTTATACAAAATTGACATATGCGTTATTTTATTACCTTTTTAGTTTGTGTTACTCTTATTTCTGTAAGCTCTTGTAGAAAAGATTTCTCTACAATTCCTAGTTTTGGTAGTTTAGAATTCTCTAAAGACACCGTTTTTTTAGATACCGTTTTTACAAACATTGGTTCTGCAACTTATAATTTAAAAGTGTATAACAGAGGCAATAATGCCATTACAATTCCTAGAATTTCTTTAGAAAATGGAACCTCATCTAATTACAGATTAAATGTGGATGGAATTCCTGGTAAAGAATTTAATGATATAGATATCCTTGCAAAAGACAGTATTTTCGTTTTTGTAGAAACCACCATCGATTTTAATTCGGTTACAAATCCTTTATACACAGACAGAATTTTGTTTGATACAGGAACTAATCAGCAAGATGTAGATTTGGTAACTTTAGTACAAGATGCCCATTTTATTTTTCCTGGTAAAGACCCAATTACTATGAAAATTGATAGTTTAACTTTTGATGGACAACCAACTACAATAAAAGGGCGATTTTTAACGGATGCTGAGCTCACAATTACCAATACAAAACCTACTGTAATTTACGGTTATGCAGCAGTTGCAGCCAACAAAACTTTAAATATAAATGCGGGTGCAAAAATTTATTTTCACAACAATTCTGGTTTAATTATAGACGATAAAGCAACTTTAAAAGTAAATGGAACTTTAAGCGAAAAAGTAGTTTTTGAAGGTGATAGATTAGAAAATGGTTTTAGTAAAGTTCCTGGTCAATGGGGAACTATTTGGATGCGTGCAGGAAGTAAAGAAAACGAAATTTATCATGCACAAATTAAAAACGGAATTATTGGTATTTTAGTTGATAGTATTGGGGCTGGTTCTAATCCAACTTTAAAACTTCAAAATACCGAAATTTACAATCATTCTAACTTTGGTATTTTAGCAAGAGAAACTAACATTGAAGCTCATAACATTGTTGTAGGCTCAGCAGGTCAAGCCTCTTTAGCTGCCACTGTTGGTGGTACTTACAACTTTACGCACAGTACTTTTGCCAATTTTTGGAATAACGGAATTAGACAATTACCAGCAGTTTTAGTAAATAATTTCTTTGTTTATAATGATGTTAATAGTAACGAAATTACAGAAACTAGAGAGTTAAAAGCAGCAAATTTTACCAATTGTATTTTTGATGGAAACAATAATATTGAGTTTCTGTTAGACAAAGTAAATGGTAGTAACTTTAATTACAACATTAGCAATTGTATAATTTCATTTACTGATAGCAGCAATTCTTTTGATGGTGTTTTAGAAGTAGATTTTAATAACAATCCAAACTATCAAAATAATATTATAAATGGTATTACTGATTTTAGAAATACCCAAAACGAAGATTTTATTATTGGAGAGAATTCTGAAGCTGTAAATAAAGCAAAAGCAACTTCTTTTTCACAAGATATTTTAGGTGTTGATAGAACTACAAATCCAGATATTGGAGCTTATCAACATATTATTTTTAATTAATTTATTTGTGGTAAAAGACTAAGTATATATTCTTATAAATCAATAGGACATTTTCATATTATTAATAAGTGTCAGTTCGAGTAATTTTGAGGAACGAAAAATTGTATCGAGAACTATTTACAAGCTAAAATTCTTATTCTCGGTACAAATTTTACTCATTTCAATTGTAAAATTCACTCGAAATGACAACATAATATCAAAATATTCAACAGATTTTAATATCTATTTTTTATAAACAACGCCATCTTTCATTACAAAAACAACGTTTTCCATTGTAGCAATATTTTTGGTAGGGTCATCATTTACAGCAATTATATCAGCAAAAAAACCTTTGGAAATTTGCCCAATCTCGTTTTCCATTTTTAATAACATCGCATTTGTAATGGTTGCAGATTGTATACTCTCCATTACTGGCATTCCAGCTTCTACCATAAAACCAAATTCTTTTCCATTATTTCCATGAGCAAAAACTCCAGCATCTGTTCCGAATGCAATTCCTACTCCTTTTTTATAAGCTTTGGCAAAAGTGCCTTGAATTTGTGGCCCAACAGCCAATGCTTTTGGCACTACAATATCTGGGTAAAAACCTGCTATTTTTGCTTTCTCTTCTACTTCTTTTCCTGCAGTGATTGTTGGCACTAAATAAGCATCATATTTCTTCATAAGCTCCATAGTTTCATCGCTCATATAAGTTCCATGTTCAATCGTTTTTACACCACCTATAATGGCTCTTTGCATTCCTTCATCTCCATGTGCATGAGCAGCTACGTGCATTCCATAATCTTTGGCAGTTTCACAAATTGCTTTTATTTCTTCGATGGTAAACTGAGGATTATCACCAGATTTTGCGACACTTAAAACACCTCCAGTAGCCGTAATTTTTATACAATCTGCTCCATTTTTATAACGTTGTCTCACTGCTTTTTTTGCATCATCTAAAGAATTTACAACACCTTCTTTTGGACCAGGATTTCCGATTAATTTTCTACTACTTCCATTTGTAGGATCTGCATGACCACCTGTTGTGGCCAAAGATTTACCAGCAGTAAAAACTCTGGGCCCAGGAATTTTACCTGCATTAATTGCATTTCTAATGGAAATATTTACACCTGTTCCACCTAAATCTCTAACTGTTGTAAAACCATTTAATAAGGTAGTTTTCGCAAAACCTACAGAATTAAAAGCCACATCAGCTTCATTTAAAATAAAACTCTCCAACCTTGTTCTTGCAGAAAATTCTTGTTCTATATGCACATGAAAGTCAATCAAACCTGGCATTACAACTTTATCTCTTAAATCGATTAAAGCCCCTCCTTTTGGCATTATATAACCATCCATAACATCCACAATTTTATTTTCTTTTACCAAAATTGTTTTTTCAGTTTGCACTGTTCCAGATTTTGTATCCACTAATTTTCCACACAAAATATAGGTGGTTTGTGCTATTGTATTCTGCATAAAAATAAATGCTATAAATAGAAATGCTAATTTTTTCATTTGTTTGATTTTATTTCTTAAATGTATGAAAATTTGAGTAGATTGCTGCTGTAAAAATTTTAATTTTAAATGAAAAATATTGTAATTACAGGCACAAGTAGAGGAATTGGTTTTGAATTGGCAAAATTGTTTGCAGATAAAGGACATCATGTTTTGGCTATTTCTAGAAATACCAAACCTTTAGAATCTGTAAATCATAAAAATATTAAAATAATTTCTGTTGATATTTCTAAGGTTTCTGATTTAGAAAAAGTGACGATCTTCATCAAAAACAATTGGAAAAAAGTAGATATTTTGATTAACAATGCAGGTAAATTAATTAACAAACCTTTTACAGATTTAACTTCTAATGATTTTTTAGAAGTATATAAAGTAAATGTTTTTGGAGTTGCAGAATTGACAAAAAATTTAATCCCGTTTTTACAAAAAGGAAGCCATGTGGTTACAATTAGTTCTATGGGTGGTATTCAAGGAAGTATGAAATTTCCTGGTTTAGCAGCATATTCATCAGCAAAAGGAGCTGTTATTACCTTGTCAGAATTATTGGCGGAAGAATATAAAGAACAGCAAATTGCCTTTAACGTTTTGGCAATTGGAGCTGTGCAAACAGAAATGTTAGAAGAAGCTTTTCCTGACTATAAAGCACCTTTATCTGCAATAGAAATGGCAAACTATATTTATGATTTCTCTATTACTGGAAATAAATTTTACAATGGAAAGGTTTTACAGGTTTCATCTACAACACCTTAAAATAGTAGGCAAAACGTCAGTCTTCAGTTGGCAATAAAAAAATATTATTAGAAGGTAAATTATTAAATTGAATTCAGATTATCAAAATTTCGTTCCAATTAAAGCAATTCCTTTTGTTCAGTTTTTAATTGATGTACATTCTTTCGATTTAAAAATAGTAAATCAAAGACAAACAAAACATGGTGATTTTAGAAAATTACCCAATGGACGATTTCAAATTACGGTAAATAATAACTTGAATAAACACCAGTTTTTATTGACTTTAGTTCATGAAATTGCACATCATGTTACACATCAAAAATTTGGGAGAGTTCAACCTCATGGAAAAGAGTGGAAAACAGTTTTTCAACATTTAATGTTGCCTTTTTTACAGCCAGAAATTTATCCTAAAGAAATGCTTTCTTATTTAGCAAACTATTTAAAAAATCCAAAAGCAAGCACAGATGCTGATACGAAATTATCATTGGCTTTAAAAAATGGGGAAGCAGATGATGGAAAATGTTTTGTTTTTGCAATCCCTATTGGCTCTCTTTTTGTTTTTAAAAATAGCGTTTACAAAAGAGGTTATAAACGAAGAACCAGAATAGAGTGTTTACAAATGAGTACCAAAAAAAAATACTTATTCAATCAAAATGCAGAAGTTAAATTATATGAATAATTTAACTTCTGCATTTTGATATGCCTTTAAAAACCTACCTTTCTCTTCTAATAAATAAAGTATCTAATTGCAACTCTTTTTGAAGCCAATTTCTTAGTTCTCGTTCTTTAGGTTTAATGATGCTATCTGTTAATTTTAAGTTCCATTTTATAGTAACTGTAGGTAAAGTATCTATTTTTATAAAATCTTTCGAGTTTAAAATATTTGCAAAACTTATTTCTTGTATATCAAAATATCTTATTTTAGATTCTTTTGCAACCTTGCTAAATGCAATCACTTTTTGATTTTTATTTAATGCATCTTGCTCAATTCTATTATTTAGAGAACTTATTGTTTGTTCTAAATCTGCAATTTGTTTCTGTAAGCCAGAAATAATATTTCTGCTATTTTGCAATTCTTCACGCTTTTCCTTATAGGCAGTAGAAATCATTTCAAAACTTTTTGTATCACTTCCTTTAATGACCAAGTTCATATCAACCAAATTAGGATATACTTTCGTGTTCGATAGTTCGTTTTTTAGATCGTTTTCTGTAGCTTCGGTTATTTCTGTAAAGAAACTTAAAAATATTTCTTTATTATCTTTTATATATTCCCAATCAATAAGCTGTAAAGATTTGTTGCTTTTAATTTCATTTTTTATAAAACTATTAATCTGAGAATTAATTTGATTTTCTTTAAATGCATTTATAAAAGTAAAAATAGCAGGTATCATAACTGCTATTCCAATAACAGTTGCAATTGTTGCGTAACGCTTTCTTTTAGCCGCATTTGCATATTTAAACATTGGAAAACGCAACAGTTTTAAAACCAAAAATGTTGCTAAAGCTATAAAAATTGTATTAATTGTAAACAAATACATAGCTCCTAAAAAATAAGTAAAATTACCTTTTGCCAAACCATAACCTGCTGTACATAATGGAGGCATTAATGCTGTTGCTATGGCAACTCCAAAAATTACAGACGCTATTGTGCCTTTTTTAGTTCTTGCAACCATTAGAGCCAAACCACCAAAAAAAGCAATTAAAACATCTCGAATATCTGGACTAACCCTACCCAATAACTCTGAATTATCTTCACTTAAAGGAAAGAAATAAAAGAATAGAAAAGAGGCAAACAAACTTAAGCCAATCATTATGCCCAAGTTTTTAAGAGATTTTTTAAAAGTTTCTATATCATTTATTGCAAAAGACATACCAATACCTAAAATTGGTCCCATAAGTGGAGAAATTAACATGGCTCCAATAACAACCGCGGTTGAATTTGCATTTAAACCAATTGAGGCTACAAAAACTGCGAATATTAAAATCCAAGCAGTGGCTCCTTTAAAAGAAATATCTGCTTTTATTGCGCTAATAGTTGCTTCATGATCGGTATCATCTCTAAAGTCAAATAAATCTAAAATAAATCTTTTGATGCCAGAAATTAATCCTTGTGCATCTTGTTTAATATTTTCCTTAGAACTTTGTTGACCATCAGAAGTATGAGGCTTTATATTTTTTTGAATGTCTTCTTCCATTATTGAGATTTAACAATTGTGAAAGATACAAAAAATTGACATTTAAAAAAGAATTACACTCTATTGAAGGTATATTTTATCTATCTCCAATTTAAATTTTTCGTTCCTTTTATTTCCGATTAAAATTCTAACCTCTTCTATAAAATTTGATGAAAAATTATCCATTTCTAACTTTCGTCCTCTAAATGTAGGATACATTTCAGATAAGTTAATTTCTATATTCTGCCAAGAGGTGTCCGTAAAAAAATCTTTTACATACGAATAATAGTTCTTTTTTTTGTCCTTAATTCTAAACTGGTATTTTTTTCCATCACCTTTTACTCTTAAAATAATTTTGGAAAATTGTTTTATTTCTATTTTATCAAAATTGTAGCTTAACGAAGAAAATCCTCCGTTATTTTCTAAAGATACTTCACCATAAAAAACACCATTTCCTTTGTCATTCAGAGAGAAATTTCCAATAGATTCTCCTCCCATAACAACATCATCGACAACCTTCCAAGAGGATATATTAGAAACTTTAGTAAAATCGAAAATAATAGTGTCAGAAATATTCATAAAAATTAAAATAAGGAATGAATAACACATTTTGTTTATGAATTAAAAATTATCATGAAACAAAATTAATCAATTTAGGACTTAAGAAGTTATTAAAACCAAAAAACTCTGCAAAATTTGCAGAGTTTTTATTTGTGACCGGGCTGGGGCTCGAACCCAGGACCCTCTCATTAAAAGTGAGATGCTCTGCCAGCTGAGCTACCAGGTCTTTGTTTTTAGCGGGTGCAAATATAGGAGTTTATTTAGAAAAAACAAACCATTTTTTATTAAGTTTCATTTAAATAAGCTTCTCTCACTTTTTTAAATAAATTTGAAGAATAAACAAAATCGACAACTGCCTCATTATCAGTTTTAAATATTTCATCATTGCCTCCTTCCCATGCTTTTATTCCATTTTTTAGAAATAATATTTTTTCACCAATTTCCATCACAGAATTCATGTCATGTGTATTTATGACTGTTGTTATTTTATACTCTTTGGTTATTTCTAGAATCAAATTATCTATAACTGTGGCTGTTTGCGGATCTAAACCAGAGTTTGGCTCATCACAAAAAAGATATTTAGGGTTCATGACTATGGCTCTTGCTATGGCAACTCTTTTTTGCATACCGCCAGATAATTCTGCAGGAAGTTTCTTGTTAGAATTTTTTAAATTTACTCTGTCCAAAACAAAATTCACTCTTTCTAACATTTCCTTTTGAGATTTTTTAGTAAACATTTTCAAAGGAAACATTACATTCTCTTCTACAGTTTGCGAATCAAAAAGAGCTCCTCCTTGAAAAACCATGCCTATTTCTTGTCTCCAAAGTCTTTTTTCTTCGATGGTAAAATTTGTATTAATTCTACCATCAAAAGAAATTGTACCTTTTTCTGGTGTGTAAAGCCCTATCAAAGATTTTAAAAAAACTGTTTTTCCAGATCCACTTTGTCCAATAATTAAACTTGTTTCTCCTGGATGAAAAGTAGTAGAAATACCTTTCAAAACTTCTACATCCCCAAAACCTTTATGTAAATTTATTACCTCTATCATTTAAGTTAACAACATTTGAGTTAAAAAATAATTGGCTATTACTATCAATATTGTTGTCCAAACCACAGACTGTGTACTTGCTTTTCCAACTGCTATCGAACCACCTTTTACATAATACCCATGATAAGATGGCACAGTAGCTATTAAAAAGGCAAAAACCAATGTTTTAATGATTGAATATACAAGTAAAAAAGGCTTAAAATCGGTTTGTAAACCTGTTATATAATCTACACCACTAAATAAACCAGACAATACGCCTGCTAACCAGCCTCCAAAAATGCCTAGAAACATTCCTAGTGTTATTAAAAAAGGATAAAAGAAAACTGTTGCTAAAACTTTTGGAAATACTAGATGGTTTAAGGAATTTATTCCCATAACCTCTAATGCATCTATTTGTTCTGTAACTCTCATTGTACCTATGCTAGACGTAATATAAGAACCTACTTTACCTGCTAAAATAATAGAACAAAAAGTTGGCGCAAATTCTAATATTATAGATCTTTTAGCAGCAAAACCGATTAACGATTTTGGAATAAAAGGACTTTCTAAGTTTAACGCAGTTTGCAGCGCAATTACACCTCCAATAAAAAAGGAAATAAACATAATAATACCCAAAGATTTTAAGCCTAGCTCTTCAATCTCCTTTATCAAAGTATCGTAAAAAACTCTTGATTTTTGAGGCTTTTTAAAAACCTGCTTGAGCATTAAAAAATATTTTCCAATGTGCTCTATGTAATTCATAGAATAAATTTTATGCTAAATTAAGAAATAACATTTACACAATATAAAATAACTGTCATCAAAGTAAAAATTAATTACTTTTGATGTGTCTATAAATATAAAATCTTATGAAAAAAATCATCCTTTTATTATCTGCTTCTTTTCTACTTTTTTTAGGGTTTAGACCTATAGAAAAAATAGAAAGCAAACCAAAATTGGTAATTGGAATCGTAATTGATCAAATGAGGTATGATTATTTAACCAGATTTTATGATAGATACTCAGAGAATGGATTTAAAAAACTACTTAAAAATGGCTTCTCATTAGAAAATGCTCAATATAATTACATCCCTACATACACAGCAGTGGGTCATGCTTCAATTTATACAGGTACAACACCAGATAATCATGGAATAATTTCTAATAATTGGTATGATAAATTCTTAAAAAAATCCATTTATTGTGTGGATGATTCTAATTATAAAACTGTAGGAAATAATTCGAGTGAAGGTGAAAAATCACCTTTTAGAATGTGTACAACTACCATAACAGATCAGCTACGTTTAGCGCAAAACATGAGAAGTAAAACAATTGGAATTGCCATAAAAGATAGGTCTTCTATATTACCTGTTGGGCACACTGCAAACGCAGCTTATTGGTTTGATGGCAAAGACAATGGGCAATGGATTTCTTCTTCTTTTTATATGGATGAATTGCCTAAATGGGCTACTAATTTTAACAACTCTGGTAAAGCGAATGAATATTTAAATTCTTCTTGGAATACTTTGTATGAATTAAAAACATACTCAAATAGCTTGGTTGATGATAATATTTTTGAAGGTAAATTTAAAGGAGAATTAACGCCAACATTTCCACATGATATACCAACTTTAAGAGAAAAAAATGGAAATTTTGATATTCTAAAAGCAATTCCATCTGGTAATTCTTTTACTGCAGATTTTGCAAAAGCAGCTATTTTAGGAGAAAATTTAGGAAAAAGTAACGAAACCGATTTTTTAGCAATTAGTTTTTCATCAACAGATTATGTAGGGCATCAATTTGGACCCAATTCTATTGAAATTGAAGATACTTATTTACGTTTAGACAAAGATCTAGCAGATTTACTAACTTTTTTAGACAAAGAAATAGGTGAAGATAAATATACCATTTTTCTTACTGCAGATCATGCTGCTGTGGAAGTTCCATCATATTTACAATCTTTAAAAATTCCTGCACATTACTTAGATATTAGAAAGTTAAAAGATTCTCTTTCATCAATCACCAAAAAATATTTTAATTCAGAAGAATTGATTGAAAATGTGTCTAATTATCAGATATTTTTAGATAAGGAAAAAATTGAATCCTTAGGGTTAGATAAAAATACAGTAGCAGAAAAACTGGTTGATGAAGTTGTAAACTTAGAAGGAATCTACAAAGCAGTTACTGCGAAAACTTTACAAACTACAAGATTTACAGATGGTATTTTAAATTCCTTGCAAAATGGTTATAATCAAAAATTATCGGGAGATGTAATGCTAATTCCTTATCCAGCAACTTTAACGCAAGGAAGAACAGGAACCTCTCATGGTTCTGCATATTCTTACGATACCCACATACCTATTATTTTTTACGGAAATGGCATTAAACAAGGAGTATCAAAAAAACGCTATAATATTATAGATATAGCTCCAACAATTTCTAACTTGTTAAAAATTGAAACCCCAAATTCTACAACAGGAATAATTATTGAAGAAGTTTTAAAGTAAAAACTAATTTGATTAAAGTTACTTTTAATGATGAGAAAAGCATTTTAAAAAGCTAGTTAAACTCTAAAGTTAGATATTTCTTGATGCTTTCTAATGGCTTTTTTTGCTAAAATAATTCCGATAATTAAGGATAAAATTGCTCCAATAATCATTCCAGGAATAAAATTAATGAACAAAAAGAAATCATAAGCACCATGAAAAATAGTAGCTATTAATAAACCTAACAGATTCAATTTTATTCTATTATTAGAAAACTTTGCCTTTCCCATAAAATAGCCCATTAAAATCCCGAAAGTTGCATGTGCAGGTACTGCAGTAAAAGCTCTCATGATTCCTGTACCAGCTCCAAAATGAAAAACATATAATAAGTTTTCTGAAGCTGCAAAACCCATAGAAATCATTACTGCATAAACAATACCATCAAAAGGCTCATTAAATTCATTATTCTTTTGAGCGTAATATTTTACAATGATATATTTTGAAAACTCTTCTACCAAAGCAACCACAAAAAATGCTTTCACAAACTGCTGAATAACACTTTGTTGCTCTGTTATTGGAAATAAAAAATCTCCTAAAACACCTAAAACCAAAGTAATTAATACGCTAACAAATGCACCTAGTAAAAAATTTTTTAACAAAAAACCTATAGGCTCCTTTTCGAACTTATCTTTTACATAAATAAAGATAATTACTACTAATATTGGAAAAACTGCAATGAATAATAAGCTCATATTTTAAGCAATTTTCATAGTTGCTTTTGGAAGAAAAATTTCAGCCATCATGCATCGTGCACTTCCACCACCACAAGTTTCTATAGTAGTTAAAGAACTAGAAATAATTTTACAGTGATTATTAATTTTTGCTTTTTGGCTAACCGTTAAACAATCGAAAGCAGCTTGACTCATCACTAAAAAAAGCTCGTCGTTTCTACCCTTTACCTGCAGCATATTTCCTGCAAAATTGGTTATTTGTTGTTCTGTAACTTCTATAACTTGTTTTTTATCTTCTTTTAAATGTTTTAAAACATTTTTACGTTCTTGTTTATCATCTATAGAGTCCAAACAAATTACTGCAAATGTTTCTGCAATACACATCATTACATTTGTATGATAAATTGCTTCTCTTGAACCGTTTACGGTTTGGTTGGCTGTAAAAATAACTGGTGTATATTCAAAATCCTCGCAAAATTCGATAAACAATTCTTCATCTGCTCTTGGAGATAATGCACAATATGCTTTTTTGTTTTCTCGATCTAAAATCATACTTCCTGTTCCCTCTAAGAAAACCCCATCTTCTTCTGCAGATGTATAATCTACAATATTTTCTATTAAAAAACCTTTATTTTCTATTGCTTCTAAAATGTCTTCTCGCCTTTCTAAACGTCTGTTTTCTGCAAACATAGGGTACATAGCAACTGTGCCATCTGCATGAAAAGAAATCCAATTATTTGGGAAAATTGAATCTGGAGTATCAAATTCCTCTGTATCAGAAATTACAACAACATATATTCCAAAAGATTCTAAAACAGCCACGTAATCATCAAATTCTTGTTGTGCTTTTTTATTGATTTCAGAGTTTCTTAAATCGATATCTTCTTGATAATAATTATTTACGGCTGTTTGTTCGTTCATCCTGAAATTTATAGGACGAATCATTAAAATAGTATTTGTAGTTTGTTGCATTTTTAATTATTGAGAACTGCAAAATTATGCTTTTTTTTTGATTGCTATAATTAGTTCGTCTTTAAAATAGATTCGTTCGTTTCTGTTTGATAAAAACTTTAAGTTTGTTTTGTTCTAAAATAAAAAATTAAACCAATATAATAAAGTAAGTTTTAATCTCGAATTAAGGGCATTGTAGAGCAGCGCAGCAAACCCTCTTGTTTGGCTATTTCTGCATAAGGAACTTCTTCAACAGTAAAACCTTTTTCTCTTAACCAAACATTTAATCTTATAAAGTTTTTTTCTGATATAATTACTTCTTCAGAAATGGAAAAAACGTTGCTAAACATATTATACATTTCATCTTTCGTAATTTCGAATACATTTTCTTTTCCGAAAAAATTTAAAAGCCATTCATATTCAGATTCTATTAAAAATCCGTTTTTATGTAAAATAGCTTTGTCTTTTCCTATTGGCTGAAAGCAACAGTCCAAATGCAATGCATTTTCTTTTGCATTAGTATTGTGTTTTCTTAACTCAAAAGATTTTACAATTTTATGAGGAAAGAGTTTTTGAAGTTCTTCCACAGCTTCCATATTTGTACGAGCTGTAATAAAATCTGGATAATCATTACCTGAATATGTACCCACAAAAATGAAATTGTTCCAAGGCATTACATCTCCACCTTCTACATGACATTTTTCTGGCAAATGGATTATTTTATCTTTAGAAATGTTATCAAGAACATGTTGTATTGCCAAATATTCTTTTTCTCTATCTGGTAAAATGTTGGCTTTAATAAATTTATCATCAATAACAAACGCAATATCTCTTGCAAAAATTTGATTGTAGTTTTCAAGTACTTTGGGTCTAAAAACTTGAACATCATACTTTTCAAAAATTTTTACGACTTCATCCATTTCAGAAATCATATCCTCTTCTTTTGGATAGGTCCCAGCCAAAACATGTTGTAAACTTTTAGGATCGTAGCAATCTTCTGGTTTTGGAACTGGCCCAATACTTTTTGCAGTTCCTAAAACGACTGCTCTTAATCTGGAAGTTTCATTTTTAATATTTAATTGTATCATATTAAGAGCGCTAAAAAAAGCTTCATAAAATTATGAAGCTTTTATTTTTATACAAAAATACTATTTTTATCTTTTATCTATACTTACAAATGGTCTTTTAGTTTCTCCTACATAAATTTGACGTGGTCTACCAATTGGTTCTTTTGCCAATCTCATTTCTCTCCATTGTGCAATCCAACCTGGTAAACGTCCTAAAGCAAACATTACAGTAAACATATCTACAGGTATTCCCATAGCTCTGTAAATAATTCCTGAATAAAAATCTACATTAGGATATAATTTCCTTTCTACAAAATAAGGATCGTTTAAAGCTTCTTGTTCCAAACCTTTTGCAATTGCTAAAATTGGGTCTTCAACACCTAAATCATTTAAAACTTCATCTGCAGCTTTTTTAATAATTTTTGCTCTTGGATCAAAATTCTTGTATACTCTATGGCCAAAACCCATCAATCTAAAAGGATCGTCTTTATCTTTGGCTTTTGCCATGTATTTTTTAGTATCACCACCATCTGCTTTAATTGCTTCTAACATTTCTAAAACAGCTTGATTTGCTCCTCCATGAAGTGGACCCCAAAGAGCTGAGATCCCTGCAGATAAAGATGCAAATAATCCTGCATGAGAAGAACCCGCAATTCTAACTGTAGATGTAGAACAGTTTTGCTCATGATCTGCATGTAAAATTAATAACTTATTTAAAGCACTTACAACAATATCATTAGTTACAAATTCTTTGTTAGGTTGTTTAAACATCATTTTATACATGTTTTCTACATACCCTAAACTACAATCTCCATAATCTAAAGGTAAACCTTGCTTTTTACGCATTGTCCATGCCACTAATACAGGAAACTTACCTAGTATCTTAACAATTGCTTTGTACATTTCTTCTTCAGAATTAACATTTACAGAAGAAGGGTTAAATGCTGTTAATGCCGAAGTTAATGAAGATATAACACCCATTGGATGTGCAGATTTTGGAAAAGCATCTACAATTTTTCTAACATCTTCATCTAAAATAGACTGCTCACAAATATCTTGCTTAAACTTTTTTAGTTGTTCAGAAGTTGGTAAATTACCAAAAATTAAAGCGTAAGAAACTTCTAAAAAACCTGCTTCTTCTGCTAATTCTTCAATAGGATATCCTCTATATCTTAAAATACCTTTTTCTCCATCTAAAAAAGTAATAGCACTTTCGCAAGAACCCGTGTTTTTAAAACCTGGATCTATGGTAATAATACTATCTGTTTCAGTTCTAAGGTTTTTTATATCAATGGCAATTTCATTTTCAGTTCCTTTAATTAAAGGAAATTCGTACGATTTATTTCCAATTTGCAATTTAGCTACATCTGACATTTACAGTAATTTTATTTATGAATTATATTATTACGAAGATACCAATTTTTACAGTATATTAAAAGAGCTTCTTCATAGATTTTGGATATAAAAAAATAAGAGCATCTTATTTAACAGTTCTTTAATAATAAAAGCATCACAAAAAATTGTGAAGAATATAAATTTATAATTTTTACTAAATATTTATTTATAAAAGAATAAAAAAAAGCCCCACAAAAAATTGTGAGGCTTAATAATTTACTAATCTTTTAAATTATATTTTAAAAGCTTTTTCTTGAGGAAAATAAGCTATTTCTCCTAATTCTTCTTCTATTCTTAATAGTTGGTTGTATTTGGCCATTCTGTCCGAACGTGAAGCAGAACCTGTTTTAATTTGACCACAATTTAAAGCTACTGCTAAATCTGCAATGGTATTGTCTTCTGTTTCTCCAGATCTATGAGACATTACAGAAGTATAACCTGCATTTTTAGCCATATTTACAGCAGCAATTGTTTCTGTTAAAGTACCTATTTGGTTTACTTTAATTAAAATAGAATTCGCGATTCCATTTTTAATACCTCTAGATAAACGCTCTACGTTGGTAACAAATAAATCATCACCCACTAATTGAACTTTATCACCAATTTTATCGGTTAAATATTTCCAACCTTCCCAATCGTTTTCATCCATACCATCTTCAATAGAAATAATTGGATATTTAGCAGCTAATTCTGCTAAATAGTCAGCTTGCTCTTGGCTAGTTCTTACTTTACCAGTTTCACCTTCAAATTTTGAATAATCGTATTTACCATTTACATAAAATTCTGCAGCTGCACAATCTAACGCAATTTTAACCTCGTCACCAAAAGAATAACCTGCATTTTTAACTGCTAAAGCAATTGTTTCTAAAGCATCTTCTGTACCTCCAGCTAAATTCGGCGCAAAACCACCTTCATCTCCAACAGCTGTAGATAAATTTCTGTCGTGTAAAACTTTCTTTAAATTATGAAAAATTTCAGAACCCATTTTCATAGCTTCTGTAAAAGTTTTAGCTTTTACAGGCATTACCATAAATTCTTGAAATGCTATTGGAGCATCTGAATGTGAACCACCATTGATAATATTCATCATTGGTAATGGAAGCGTATTAGCAGAAACACCACCCACATATCTATATAAAGGCATTCCTAATTCGTTTGCAGCCGCTTTTGCTACAGCCAAAGAAACTCCTAAAATTGCATTTGCACCTAAGTTGGATTTATTTGGAGTTCCATCTAAATCGATCATTAATTTATCGATTGTATTTTGTTCGAAAACTGAAACACCTAAAAGTTCTTCTGCAAGAATGGTATTAACATTCTCCACAGCTTTTAAAACCCCTTTACCCATGTAAGCTTTACCTCCATCTCTAAGTTCAACAGCTTCGTGTTCCCCTGTAGAAGCTCCAGATGGAACTGCGGCTCTACCTAAAATTCCACTTTCTGTAGTAACATCTACTTCTACTGTTGGGTTACCTCTTGAATCAAATATTTGACGTGCGTGAACACTAATTATAATACTCATTGTATATAGTTTGTTTAATTAATTAAATTTTAACTAATTGCTAAATTACAAAATGTAATAACCATTTAATAATTTGCATCGTAAAAATTACGAAAACGTTATCTAAAAATAATACTTTAGGCAACAAAAAAACCCACTCAGAAAACTGAGTGGGAAAATTGCTATGAAAAAGAAATGTGATTTTTCAATCACGCTATAAATGTATGATAAATTATTTATTCAAACTATAAAAAAGTTAGATAGTTTAAAATTATAGTTTATTTAACTTAATTTTACGATAATACTTTACTATTCTCTTTAATCATTGAGATAAACTGATCAAATAAATATTCAGAATCATGAGGTCCAGGGCTTGCTTCTGGATGATATTGCACCGAAAATATATTTTTATTTTTTATACGAATCCCTGCTACTGTTTGATCATTTAAATGAACATGGGTAATTTCTACATTTTCATTTTCTTCTGTTTCTTTTTTATTGATTGCAAAACCATGATTTTGGGATGTAATTTCACCTTTTCCTGTTAACAAATTCTTTACAGGATGGTTAATTCCTCTATGTCCATTGTGCATTTTATAGGTTGATATTCCTTGTGATAAAGCAATAACTTGATGCCCTAAGCAAATACCAAATAAAGGCAAATCTCTTTTAATAATCTCTTTCGCAACTTCTTGCGCTTCCATTAAAGGCTCTGGATCTCCAGGACCATTTGAAATAAAATATCCATCAGGACTAAAAGAAGCTAAATCTTCAAACTTAGAATTGTAAGGAAACACTTTTACATAGGCTCCTCTTTTTACTAAATTCCTTAAAATATTTTTTTTGATCCCAATATCTAAGGCAGATATTTTTAATACAGAATTCTCATCTCCAACAAAATAAGGTTCTTTTGTAGAAACCTTTGAAGCCAATTCTAAACCTTCCATGCTTGGCACCTCTGTAAGTTGTTTTTTTAAGGCATCAATATTATTTATATCTGTAGAAATAATTGCATTCATTGCTCCATTATCTCTAATGTAAGAGACCAATGCTCTTGTATCTACATCAGAAATTGCGACTAAATTATGTTTTATAAACCAGTCTTTTAAATTTCCATCAGAATCTACTCTAGAATGTGTAAAACTAAAATTTCTACAAATTAAGCCAGAAATTTTAATTCCATCTGATTCTACTTCTTCATCATTTACTCCATAATTTCCAATATGAGCATTTGTTGCCACCATTAATTGACCATAGTAAGATGGGTCTGTAAAAATTTCTTGATAACCAGTCATACCAGTATTAAAACAAATTTCTCCTGTCGCTGTTCCTTCGATTCCAACAGATTTTCCATAGAAAATAGTTCCATCTGCTAATAATACTAGTGCTTTTTTTCTTTGTTGATATTTCATTGTATTATGATAAGTTTTTTATTGATAAACAAAGTTTTACAAAAATAAGGATTCTTGTCATTTTAAAAGTTATAGAGTTATCAGATTTTATTGACAATAAAAAAGGGATAAACGTAAACGCTTATCCCTTTTTATAATTTATAAAATCATCATTTTTATTCTTCTGATTTCTCTTCTGTTGTTGTTTCTTCAACTTGAGCAGTAGTTTCTTTGCTAGAACCTCCTCTTCTACTTCTTCTAGTAGTTTTCTTAGCTTTAGCTCCATTAGGATTATAAATTTCGTTGTAATCTACTAATTCTACCATTGCCATTGGTGCATTATCACCTTGACGATTGCCCAATTTAATTATACGTAAATAACCTCCTGGTCTGTCTGCTACTTTTACAGATACTTCTCTAAAAAGTTCTGTTACAGCATACTTATCGCGTAGAACAGAGAATACAATACGTCTGTTATGAGTTGTATCTGCTTTGGATTTTGTAATTAAAGGCTCTACAAAAACTCTTAATGCTTTTGCTTTCGCTACTGTAGTGTTAATACGTTTATGTTCTATTAAAGAACATGCCATATTAGCTAACATTGCTTTTCTGTGCGCTGTTTTTCTACCTAAATGATTGTGTTTTTTTCCGTGTCTCATTTTGACGTTTGTTTTATGCTTTCATCTTGCATCAACTCACTTTGAGGAGCAAAATATGAAAGATTAATCTCTATCTAATTTATATTTTGTTAAATCCATTCCGAAACTTAAACCTTTAACAATAACCAGTTCCTCAAGTTCTGTTAATGATTTTTTTCCAAAGTTTCTAAACTTCATTAAATCACTTTTATTAAAAGAAACTAAATCTCCTAATGTATCAACCTCTGCAGCTTTTAAACAATTTAAAGCTCTTACAGATAAATCCATATCGATTAATCTAGTTTTTAACAATTGACGCATGTGCAATGATTCCTCATCATAAGTTTCTGTTTGTGCAATTTCGTCTGCCTCTAAAGTGATACGCTCATCTGAGAATAACATAAAGTGGTGGATTAATATTTTTGCAGCTTCAGTTAATGCATCTTTAGGATTGATTGATCCATCAGTATCTATATCGAAAACTAATTTTTCATAATCCGTTTTTTGCTCTACACGAAAATTTTCAATTGCGTACTTTACATTCTTAATTGGCGTATAAATAGAATCTGTAAAAATTGTTCCTATAGGCGCAGTAGACTTCTTGTTATCTTCTGCAGGTACAAATCCTCTTCCCTTTTCAATAGTAATTTCTGCATTTAACTTTACAGATTTGTCCATGTTGCAGATTACTAAATCTGGATTCAACACTTGAAAACCTGAAATAAATTTCTGTAAATCACCAGCAGTAAATTGTTCTTTACCCGAAACTGAAATAGAAACAGTTTCTCTATCAGTTTCATCTATTTGCTTCTTAAAGCGCACTTGCTTTAAGTTTAAAATAATTTCTGTAACATCTTCTACAATACCCGAAACAGTTGAGAATTCATGCTCTACACCATCGACTCTTAAAGATGTAATTGCAAAACCTTCTAAAGAAGATAAAAGTACTCTTCTTAAAGCGTTACCTACTGTTAAACCAAAACCAGGCTCTAAGGGTCTGAACTCAAATCTACCAGAAAAATCTGTAGATTCAATCATTATAACCTTATCTGGTTTTTGAAAATTTAAAATTGCCATTTTTCTTCGTTTTAATTGTTATCTGGTTGCGCGACTTATTGGTGTGAAGAAATACTAATAAATCCTTTGGCCAAATACCAATATTAATAATTATTACTTAGAATATAATTCTACGATTAATTGCTCTTTAATGTTTTCTGGAATTTGTAATCTTTCTGGTACCTTAACAAAAGTTCCTGTTTTAGTATCATTATTCCAAGTCAACCATTCGTAAACAACACTACTAGATGCTAACGCATCTTCAATAGCTACTAATGATTTAGATTTTTCTCTAACACCAACTACGTCTCCCTCTTTAAGAGTGTAGGATGGTACGTTAAGAATTTCACCATTTACAGTGATATGTCTATGAGAAACTAACTGACGTGCTCCACTTCTAGAATTTGAAATTCCCATTCTGTAAACCACATTGTCTAAACGAGATTCACATAATTGTAATAGAATTTCACCAGTAATTCCAGATGCAGCTTGTGCCCTTTTAAATAAGTTACTAAACTGACGCTCTAAAACACCATAAGTATATTTTGCTTTTTGCTTCTCCATTAATTGAGTAGCATACTCAGATTTTTTCCCTCTTCTACGAGCATTTCCATGCTGTCCTGGAGGATAGTTTCTTTTTTCGAAGTTTTTATCTTCTCCGAAAATTGCTTCGCCAAATTTACGAGCAATTTTAGTTTTTGGTCCTGTATATCTTGCCATCTTTTTTGTTGTTATAGATAGGGATTATGAATTAAGGCTTATCCTTCGCTAATCTGAATCCTATATGATTAAAATATTTAATTATACTCTTCTTCTTTTTGGTGGACGACATCCATTGTGTGGAATTGGAGTAACATCTATAATTTCTGTTACTTCAACACCCGCATTATGAATAGATCTAATTGCAGATTCTCTACCATTTCCTGGTCCTTTTACAAAAACCTTTACTTTTCTCAAACCTGCTTCTTTCGCAACTGCTGTACAATCTTCTGCTGCTAACTGAGCTGCATAGGGAGTATTCTTTTTAGAACCTCTAAAACCCATTTTTCCTGCAGAAGACCAAGAAATTACATCACCTTTTTTATTTGTTAAAGAAATAATAATGTTATTGAATGTTGCGTTTATGTGCGCTTCACCAATTGCATCAATAATAACCTTACGTTTTTTTGAACTTGCTTTTGCCATAATTTTAAATTTTAGTTATCGTTTTCTAGTAAAATGTATTTTAAAAATACGGCACACTAGATATTTATAACTCGTTTAATCTCTAACTTATTTTTTCTTGTTAGCTACAGTTTTTCTCTTACCTTTTCTTGTACGAGAATTATTCTTAGTTCTTTGTCCTCTTAAAGGAAGACCAAGTCTATGACGAATACCTCTTTGACAACCAATATCCATCAAACGTTTGATGTTTATTTGAACTTCAGAACGTAACTCACCTTCAATAGTGAAAGCTCCAACTTGTTCTCTAATCGCTGCAATTTGATCATCTGTCCAATCTTGAACTTTAATACTTTCGTCAACCTTTGCGTCTGCTAAAACTTGTTTAGCTCTACTGTTTCCTATACCAAAGATGTAAGTTAAAGCAATAACTCCTCTTTTATTCTTTGGAATATCAATACCTGCTATTCTTGCCATTACCCTTGTCTTTGTTTAAATCTAGGATTTTGTTTATTAATTACATATAATCTACCTTTTCTGCGTACTATTTTGCAGCCGGCACTTCTCTTTTTAACTGATGCTCTAACTTTCATCTGTTCTATTTTTTAGTATCTATAAGTTATTCTTGCCTTTGACAAATCATAAGGACTCATCTCTAATTTCACCTTATCTCCTGGTAATAATTTAATATAATGCATCCGCATTTTACCTGAAATATGTGCTGTAACAATATGCCCATTTTCTAATTCGACACGAAACATAGCATTTGATAACGCTTCTGTAATAGTTCCGTCTTGTTGAATTGCTGATTGTTTAGCCATATATTATTTATTCGATTTTCTATTGCTATTACCCGCTTTCATTAAACCATCATAATGACGATTTAATAAATACGAATTTATTTGTTGCAATGTATCTATAGCTACACCAACCATAATGATTAATGAAGTTCCACCATAAAACATTGCCCAACTTTGTTGAACCCCAAATTGAACTACAATTGCTGGTAAAATAGATAGGGCTGCCAAAAATAGTGAACCTGGAAATGTAATTCTTGACAAAACAGAATCTAATCGATCTGCAGTATCTTTACCAGGTCTTATTCCTGGTATAAAACCACCACTTCTTTTTAAATCATCAGCCATTTTATTTGTAGGAATTGTAATTGCTGTATAGAAAAAACTGAAAACTATAATTAATAATGCAAAAATAACATTATACCATAATCCATTCATATCTTGTAAACCAGCAATCGCCGGAAATCTTTGAGCCAATGCAACTGGTAAAAACATTATTGCTTGTGCAAAAATAATTGGCATAACACCTGCTGCATTTAATTTTAAAGGAATATAATCCCTAGAACCTGCAACATTCTGAACGTTTCCTGCTACTGTTCTTCTAGCATATTGTACAGCAATTTTTCTTACTGCTGTTACCAATAAAACAGTTAATAAAATTACAACAAACCATACTATAATTTCAATTAAAACCATCATCAAGCCACCTGCACCTGCATTTGTTGTTTTTGCAACAAATTCTTGCAGAAACGCTGCTGGAAAATTAGCAATAATACCAACTGTAATTAAGAGCGATATACCATTACCAACACCCTTGTCAGTAATACGCTCTCCAAGCCACATCGCAAAAATTGTTCCCGCTGTTAAAATAATTATCGATGATATCCAAAAAGTTGGACCGCTAACTAAAAAAGCTTCAGGGCCTAAACCAAACTGAGTTTTAATAGCAGTGATATAGGTTGGTGCTTGAACCAATGTGATTCCAATGGTTAACCATCTTGTTATTTGTGTAATTTTCTTGCGACCACTTTCTCCATCTTTTTGTAATTTTTGTAAATACGGAACCGCAATTCCCATTAACTGAACAACAATAGACGCAGAAATATATGGCATAATTCCAAGTGCCATTACTGACGCTCTAGCAAATGCCCCTCCTGTAAATGCATTCAATAATCCTAAAAGACCACCTGAAGTACTTTCTTTTAAAGCTGCTAGTTGTAAAGGATCTATTCCAGGTAATGGCACAGCTGCCATAAAACGATATACAGCAATTAAACCGATTGTAAGAAGAATCTTGTTTTTCAACTCTTCAATACTAAAAATATCTTTTAATCTATTAATAAAGTTCATCATTTACAATGTCTTATAAAGTAACAACTTCTCCTCCAGCAGCTTCAATTGCTGCTTTTGCTGATGCTGTAAATTTATGCGCAGTTACGTTTAATTTAGATTTTAATTCTCCTCCTCCTAGTATTTTTACTAAGTCGTTTTTCCCAGTTAATCTATTAGCTAATAATACATCTAAATTAACAGTATCAGTAATTTTACCATTATCAACTAAAGACTGTAACTTATCTAAATTGATACCTTGATATTCCTTTCGGTTTATATTAGTGAAACCAAATTTTGGCACACGTCTCTGTAGTGGCATCTGACCACCTTCGAAACCTACTTTTCTAGAATACCCTGAACGAGATTTAGCCCCTTTGTGACCTCTTGTTGAAGTTCCTCCATGACCAGAACCTTCACCACGTGCGATTCTTTTCTCTTTTTTTACAGATCCTTCTGCAGGTGTTAAGTTATGTAAACTACTCATTTTAAATATCTTATTTTAATTCCTCTACCGAAACTAAATGTGAAACTTTATTTACCATACCAATTACAGACGGAGTTGCCTCATGTTCTATAGTTTGGTTCATTCTTTTTAAACCTAATGCCTCTAAAGTTCTCTTTTGACTCTTTAAACGCCCGATTTGACTTTTTACTTGTGTAACTTTAATTTTTGCCATCGTTCTAAGATTTAACCGTTAAATACTTTTTCTAAAGTAATGCCTCTTTGTTTTGCAATTGAAGTTGCACTTCTTAATTGTAACAATGCATTAAAAGTAGCTTTTACAGCATTATGAGGATTCGAAGAACCTTGAGATTTAGATAATACATCATGAACTCCCACAGACTCCAGTACAGCACGAACTGCTCCACCAGCAATTACTCCTGTACCAGCAGAAGCAGGCTTAATAAATACCTTTGCTCCACCATATTTACCTTTCTGTTCGTGAGGTAAAGTACCTTCAAGTATTGGAATTCTTACTAAATTTTTCTTAGCATCTTCAACTGCCTTTGCAATTGCTGATGAAACATCTTTAGATTTTCCTAATCCATGACCAACCACTCCATTACCATCGCCAACCACTACAATTGCAGAGAAACCAAATGCTCTACCACCCTTTGTAACTTTAGTAACACGTTGCACACCAACTAATCTATCTACAAGCTCTAATCCACTTGGTTTAACTCTCTCTACGTTTTTATAACCTTGCATAATTCTTAAAATTTTAAACCAGCTTCTCTAGCAGCATCTGCTAATACTTTAATTCTACCATGGTATAAATACCCATTTCTATCGAAAGCAACTGAATCTAATCCAGCTTTAGTAGCTTTTTCTGCAATTGACTTACCAACTGCTGTTGCTGCTTCTATTTTTGTACTTGCTTTTATATTTCTAGATGAAACCGAAGCTAATGTAACTCCGTTAACATCGTCTACTAATTGAGCATAGATTTCTTTGTTACTTCTATAAACCGATAATCTTGGTTTTGCAGCAGTTCCAGATACTATTTTTCTAATTCTACGCTTAATTCTTACTCTTCTTTGTAGCTTTGATAATGCCATTATATTATATATTATGCAGATTTACCTGCTTTTCTTCTTAATACTTCACCAACAAACTTAACACCTTTACCTTTATAAGGCTCTGGGGCTCTGAAAGAACGAATCTTAGCAGCTATTTGACCAACTAATTGTTTGTCAAAAGAAGATAACTTAATGATTGGGTTTTTCCCTTTCTCTGATACTGTTTCAACAATAACTTCAGGAGCTAATTCCAAAACAATATTATGAGAATATCCTAAAGCTAAATCTAATTTTTGTCCTTGATTAGATGCTCTATAACCCACACCAACCAATTCTAAATTTTTAGTCCAACCTTTACTAACACCCTCAATCATATTATTAATTAAAGATCTCATTAAACCATGTTGAGCTTTATGATTTTTGCTCTCAGAAGCTCTTTCTAAAACAACACTAGAATCTTCAATCTTAACAGTAATTCCCTCAGAAATACTTTGCGATAACTCGCCTAACTTTCCTTTAACAGTTATTACGTTGTCTTTTATACTTACATCTACACCTTGTGTGATGCTAACGGGATTTTTTCCTATTCTACTCATCTTTCAAGATTTAATAAACGTAACATAAAACTTCCCCTCCAACATTATCCTGCTTTGCTTTTTTATTCGTCATAACACCTTTAGATGTAGAAACAATAGCAATTCCAAGACCATTTAATACTCTAGGCATCTCTGAAGAACCTACATATTTACGTAAACCTGGAGTACTGATACGTTGAATTTTTCTAATTACTGATTCTTTAGTTTCTTTATCATATTTTAAAGCTATTTTAATTGTCCCCTGAACTTTATCATCATTGAACTGATAGCTTAAAATATAACCTTGCTCGAACAAAATTTTAGTCATTTCCTTTTTCAAATTTGAAGCTGGAATTTCCACTACTCTGTGTCCTGCAGAAATTGCATTTCTTACCCTTGTAAGAAAATCCGCGATTGGATCTGTATACATACTTATTTATATTGCGATTATGGTTTTCAAATATCTCTATTGATGCTACAGATTACTCTGTGAAATTTGAACCTTTAACCAGTTAATTTTCTAGTACTCAAAAAAAATAGAGCGTGCAAAGGTACACATTCTATTTATATTTTTGTTATTTATTTTTAATTTCTACCAACTTGCTTTTTTAACACCTGGTATTAAACCTTCGTTCGCCATTTCTCTAAAAGTAACACGAGAAATACCGAATTGTCTCATATAACCTCTTGGACGCCCTGTCAATTTACATCTATTATGTAATCTTACAGGAGATGCATTTTTTGGTAATTTTTGTAATGCTTCGTAGTTTCCTGCTTCTTTTAAAGCCTTTCTTTTTTCAGCATACTTCGCAACCGTTTTTTCTCTTTTACGCTCACGAGCTTTCATTGATTCTTTAGCCATTTCTTAATTTTTTGTGAATGGTAAACCTAATTCTTCTAATAATGACTTCGCTTCTTTATCAGTATTAGCAGACGTTACAAAAGCAATATCCATACCGTTAATTTTTTTAACTTGGTCAATATTTATTTCTGGGTATATGATTTGCTCAGTAATCCCTAAATTATAATTACCTCTACCATCAAAACCATTTGCTTTAATACCATTGAAATCTCTAACACGTGGTAACGAAGCTGTTACTAATCTATCTAAAAATTCATACATTTTGTCACCACGTAAGGTTACTTTAACACCAATTGGCATTCCTTTACGTAATTTAAATGATGCAACATCTTTTTTCGATATAGTAGATATTGCTTTTTGACCAGTAATTTTAGTTACTTCCTCTAAAGCATAATCTATTAACTTTTTATCTGCAATTGCAGCACCAACACCTTTAGAAACAACTATTTTTTCTAACTTAGGCACCTGCATAACGTTCTTATAACCGAACTCTTCAGTAAGAGCACTAATTACTCTTCCTTTATATTCCGCTTTTAATCTTGGTACGTAACTCATGATTATTATTATTTTTTAGTTTTTTTAGAGATTCTTGTTTTCGTATCTCCATCAACTTTATAACCTACTCTTACAGCTGCACCACCTTCTACTAACATTACATTAGAAATATGAAGTGAAGCTTCTTTTTTAACAATACCACCTTGAGGACTTTGAGCACTAGGCTTAGTATGTTTAGAAACTAAGTTTACCCCTTCTACTAAAACTCTATCCTTATCTTTAATGATTTGTAAAACTTTACCTTCTGACCCTTTATGATCTCCTGCAATAACCTTTACAGTATCTCCAGATTTTATCTTGAACTTCTTCATCTTACTATATTAATTTAAAGCACTTCAGGCGCTAATGATACAATTTTCATAAATTGCTTCTCACGAAGTTCACGAGCTACAGGTCCAAATACACGTGTTCCTCTCATCTCCTCTGTAGGATTTAAAAGTACACACGCATTATCATCAAACCTAATATAAGATCCGTCTTTACGTCTAACTTCTTTTTTTGTTCTTACAACAACTGCTCTAGATACTTGACCTTTTTTCACAGTTCCGTTTGGAGTCGCAGACTTAATGGATACGACAATCTTGTCTCCAATACTTGCATAACGTTTTCTTGTTCCTCCTAAAACTCTGATTACTAAAACCTCTTTAGCTCCAGTATTATCTGCTACTTTTAATCTTGATTCTGTCTGTAACATATTATTTAGCTCTTTCTAGGATTTCTACTAATCTCCAACGTTTAGATTTACTCATAGGTCTTGTTTCCATGATTCTAACAGTATCTCCTTCGTTGCAATCATTCTGTTCGTCGTGTGCAACATATTTCTTCGTTTTTAAAACGAACTTTCCATACATTGGGTGCTTCACTCTCTTAGTTTCAGATACAACAATAGATTTCTCCATTTTGCTACTCGAAACTACACCAATTCTCTCTTTTCTAAGATTTCTTTTTTCCATCTTTAAAACTGACTATAGAATTATTGTAATTCTCTTTTTGTTAATTCTGTTGCAATTCTTGCTACAGTTCTTCTTAAGCTTCTTAATTGCAACGGATTCTCCAAAGGAGTAATTGCGTGAGCCATCTTAAGATCGGTATAATTCTTTTGCAACGCTCCATGCTTCTCATTAAGATCAGCAATAGATAATTCTTTAATTTCTGATTGTTTCATTTTGTATAGAATTATGCGTTAATATCAAAATCTCTAGCTACAACAAACTTCGTTCTCACAGGAAGTTTTTGAGCTGCTAAACGTAAAGCTTCTTTTGCCACATCAATTGATACTCCTCCAACTTCAAACAAAATTCTTCCAGGTTTAATTACTGATACAAAATGATCTGGAGCACCTTTACCTTTACCCATACGAACCTCTAAAGGTTTCTTAGTGATAGGCTTATCTGGAAATATTTTAATCCATAACTGACCTTCTCTCTTCATGTGACGCGTAGCTGCAATACGAGCTGCTTCAATTTGACGAGATGTAAGTAAATTCTGATCTATAGATTTTATACCAAACATTCCATTAGAAAGCTGATTTCCTCTTTGAGAATTACCAGACATATTTCCTTTGCCCTTCTGTACCTTACGATATTTTACTCTTTTTGGCTGTAACATTTTTAACTTCTAATTTAAAAATTATTTTCTTCTACGAGGTTGACGTTTTGCTCTATCACCACCACCTTTTACACCACCTTGTTTTTTAGACAAACCTACTAAAGGAGATAATTCTCTTTTACCATATACCTCTCCCTTCATAATCCATACTTTAATACCCAATCTACCATAAGTAGTATGAGCTTCTACAAGTGAATAATCAATATCCGCTCTAAAAGTAGATAATGGAATTCTACCTTCTTTAAAATGCTCTGAACGAGCCATTTCTGCGCCATTTAAACGGCCTGAAATTTGAATTTTAATTCCCTCAGCATTCATTCTCATGGTTGCTGTAATAGCCATTTTAATAGCTCTTTTGTAAGAAATTCTATTTTCAATTTGACGAGCCACACTTGTTGCAACTAATTTCGCATCCAATTCTGGTCGCTTAATTTCAAAAATATTTAATTGAACCTCTTTACCTGTTATCTTCTTTAACTCTTCTTTTAACTTGTCAACTTCTTGACCTCCTTTACCTATAATAATACCAGGTCTAGCAGTTGTAATAGTAACAGTTACAAGTTTAAGTGTACGCTCAATGATAACTCTAGAAACACTTGCTTTCGATAACCTAGCGAATATATATTTTCTTATTTTATCATCTTCAGCAATTTTATCTCCATAGTCATTACCACCATACCAGTTAGATTCCCAACCTCTGATGATTCCTAAACGATTTCCTATTGGATTTGTTTTTTGTCCCATTTTCTACTTCGATTAATTACTTAAATTTTTACTACCTAACTCTAAAGTGACATGATTAGAACGCTTACGAATTCTATGAGCACGTCCTTGTGGTGCTGGTCTTAATCTTTTTAACATCCCAGCGCTATCTACACATATAGATTTAACAAACAAACCAGCATCTTCAATTGCTGAATCATCATTTTTAGCTTGCCAGTTTGCAATTGCAGACAACAATAATTTTTCTAAATTTATAGATGCCTCTTTAGGACTGAACTTTAAGATTTGTAAAGCCTTTTCAACCTCAACTCCTCTTACTTGATCTGCAACTAAACGCATTTTTCTCGGTGACGTAGGACAATTAGTAAGCTTTGCAAAAGCACGTTGCTTTCTATCTGCCTTTAATTGATCTGCCATATTTTTTTTACGAACTCCCATTTTCCTACTATTTTTTTCCTTTATTTTTTGCACCAGCATGTCCTCTAAAAGAACGAGTTGGTGAAAATTCGCCTAATTTATGCCCTACCATGTTTTCTGTAACGTAAACTGGTACAAATTGACGTCCATTATGAACAGCAATTGTTTGCCCAACGAAGTCTGGAGAAATCATACTAGCTCTAGACCAAGTCTTGATTACAGTTTTACTCCCAGCTTCTACATTAGCCAACACTTTTTTCTCTAATTTATAGTGAATGAAAGGTCCTTTTTTTAATGATCTTGCCATAACTTAATTATTTCTTTCTACGTTCGATAATGTATTTATTACTAGCCTTAGTCTTAGATCTAGTTTTAAATCCTTTCGCAGGAATACCATTTCTAGATCTTGGATGACCTCCAGAAGAACGTCCTTCTCCACCTCCCATTGGGTGATCTACTGGATTCATTCTTACTGCGTTAACTCTTGGTCTTCTTCCTAACCATCTTCTTCTACCTGCCTTTCCAGAAACTAACAACTGATGATCAGAATTTGAAACTACTCCAATTGTAGCCATACATGTTAACAAAATCAATCTTGTTTCACCCGATGGCAATTTCACAGTAGCGTACTTACCATCCCTAGCCATTAATTGAGCAAAAGAACCTGCAGAACGTGCCATAACAGCACCCTGAGCTGGACGCAACTCTATACAAGATATTGTTGTTCCTAATGGAATTTCACTTAAAGGCATTGCATTACCAATCTCTGGTGCAACACCAATTCCTGAAACAATTTCTTGTCCTACTTGCAAACCATTTTGTGCAATTACATATCTTTTCTCACCATCTGTATAATTAATCAAAGCAATAAATGCTGTACGATTAGGATCATACTCAATGGTTTTCACGGTACCCTTAATATCTTTCTTATCTCTTTTAAAATCTATAATACGATATCTTTGTTTATGACCTCCTCCTATATTACGAGTTGTCATTCTACCCTGACTATTTCGACCTCCAGATCTTTTTTTCGGTGCAAGTAAACTTTTTTCCGGCTTATCAGCTGTAATGGTGTCGAATCCATTTACAACTCTAAAACGCTGACCTGGTGTTATTGGTTTTAATTTTCTAACTGACATACTGTCTTTTCTTAAAGATTGTTATAAAAATCAATACTTTCTCCTTCTGCTAATTGAACTATAGCTTTCTTATACCCACTCTTAACACCAGTTACTAAACCTTTTTTAGTAAACTTAGTATTTCTTTGGATTGGATAATTTAAAGTTTTTATACCTGAAATAGAAACTCCGTAAGCTGACTCAACAGCCCCCTTGATTTCTAATTTATTAGCTTTTTTATCTACAACAAATGCATAACGATTAAATAATTCACTATCATTAGTTGCTTTCTCAGTGATAATAGGTTTTATTAAAATACTCATTTCGAATCCCTATTTGGTTAAATTTGTGTTTATACCTTCTAAAGAACCTTCAGTAATAATAATCTTATTAGCATTTAAAACACCATAAGTATTAATTTCTGAAGCCTTTATTACTTTCGAATTCTTTAAATTACGCGATGACAAATACACATTCGTATTTTCATTACCTAAAACAAATAAAGATTTTTTAGTTTCTAATTCTAAGGCCTTTAAAACATTAGTAAAATTCTTTGTTTTTGGAGATTCAAAATCAAAATCCTCAACAATAACTAAATTACTCGCATTTGCCTGAATACTTAAAGCGGACTTTCGTGCTAATCGCTTTAAATTTTTATTCAATTTAAAAGAATAACTTCTTGGTCTTGGACCAAACATACGTCCACCACCTCTAAAAACTCCAGACTTAATAGACCCTGCTCTTGCAGTACCCGTTCCTTTTTGTTTTTTAATCTTTCTAGTAGAACCTGCGATCTCTGCTCTCTCTTTAGATTTATGCGTTCCTTGACGTTGATTCGCCAAGTATTGTTTAACATCTAAATAAATAGCATGATCATTAGGTTCGATACCAAATACCTCTCCAGAAAGTTCTACTTTCCTTCCTGTATCTTTTCCTGTAATATCTAAAACTGCTACTTTCATTATCTCTGAATAGTTACAAAAGCATTTTTATGTCCAGGAATTGCTCCTTTAACAACAAGTAGATTCTTTTCAGCAACTACCTTTAATACTTTTAAGTTTTGAACTTTCACTCTATCTCCACCCATTCTACCTGCCATACGCATACCTTTAAAAACTCTTGCAGGATAAGACGCAGCACCAATAGAACCTGGAGCTCTTAATCTATTATGTTGACCATGAGTTGCTTGACCAACACCACCAAAACCGTGACGTTTCACAACCCCTTGAAAACCTTTACCTTTTGAAACTCCTGACACATCAACAAACTCTCCTTCAGCAAAATGACTCACTGTAATAGAATCTCCTAATTTGTAGTTTTTCTCAAATCCTTGAAATTCAACAACTTTCTTTTTAGCGCTTGTACCAGCTTTCTTAAAGTGGCCATCTAACGATTTGTTAGAACTCTTCGCTTTTTTGTCATCGAAACCAAGTTGTAACGCATTGTATCCGTCAACCTCTTCGGTTCTGACTTGGGTAACAACGCAAGGACCTGCTTCGATTACTGTACATGGAATATTCTTTCCATTTTCATCGAACAAACTGGTCATTCCAATTTTTCTACCTATTAACCCAGACATTTAGTTAAAATTTTAGACGATTAGATTATCTAGCGCGTCTAATTAATACTTTGTTTTTGAAACAATTGTTTCGTTTTTTTACACTTACGAGATTTTCTTAAAAAAAAACAGCGTAAAACAAATTCAACGCTGATTTTGTTTTTCCGTTTTTCCTTTGCGAAACGCTCTGGACATGTTCCTATTACTGAATTTAAAATCAATAACTAGTGTACCCTACTCTATTTCGGGTTGCAAAATTATAAAAAACTTTCGGTATAAAAAAATTAAACCGAAAGTTTATACAAATTTAATTATACTTTAATCTCTACCTCAACACCACTTGGCAATTCAAGCTTCATTAATGCATCAATAGTCTTAGAAGAAGAACTATAAATGTCTAGTAACCTTTTATATGAAGCTAATTGAAATTGCTCTCTAGATTTTTTATTCACGTGAGGTGAACGTAATACTGTAAAAATCTTTTTATGTGTTGGTAAAGGTATAGGTCCGTTTACAACAGCACCAGTACTTTTAACAGTCTTAACTATTTTCTCAGCAGATTTATCTACCAAATTGTAATCGTAAGACTTTAATTTTATTCTAATTTTTTGACTCATCTTAATCTATTTAGTAAATTAACCTTTAGCTTTCGCAATAACATCTTCTGAAATATTCGATGGAGTTTCTGCGTAGTGAGAAAATTCCATTGTTGATGTTGCTCTACCAGAAGACATCGTTCTTAATGCAGTAACATAACCAAACATTTCTGATAATGGAACAATAGCCTTTACAACTTTTGCACCACCTCGATCTGACATGTTATTAACTTGACCTCTTCTTCTGTTTAAATCTCCAACAATATCCCCCATATTTTCTTCTGGAGTAATTACCTCTAGTTTCATTAATGGTTCCATAATTTTAGCTTTTGCAGATTTCGCAGCCACCTTGTATCCCATTTTTGCAGCTAATTCAAAAGATAATGCATCAGAATCCACTGCATGGAAAGAACCATCTCTTAATGTAACCTTCATAGAATCCATTTCATATCCAGCTAAAGGACCATTCTTCATAGCTTCTTTAAATCCTTTTTCTACAGAAGGAACAAATTCTCTAGGAACGTTCCCACCTTTAATTACAGATTCGAATTGCAACCCTTGAACACCTTCATCAGCTGGCTCTATTGTAAATACTATATCAGCAAATTTACCACGACCACCTGATTGTTTTTTGTAAACTTCTCTATGATCTGCAACTGCTGTAATAGCTTCTTTATACTCAACTTGAGGTTGACCTTGATTTACTTCTACTTTAAACTCACGTCTTAAACGATCTACAATTACATCTAAATGTAATTCACCCATTCCAGAAATAATAGTTTGACCTGAAGCTTCATCAGTTCTAACTGTAAAAGTTGGATCTTCTTCTGCTAGTTTACCAAGCCCAATACCTAATCTATCAACATCTGCCTTTGTTTTAGGTTCTACAGCAATACCAATTACTGGATCTGGAAAATCCATAGATTCTAAAACTATAGGATGTTTCTCATCAGTTAAAGTATCACCTGTCTTAATAGATTTAAAACCTACAGCCGCACCAATATCCCCTGCTTCTATAAAATCGATAGCATTTTGTTTATTAGCATGCATTTGATAGATTCTAGAGATACGCTCTTTCTTACCTGAACGATTATTTAAAACATAGGAACCAGCGTCTAAACGACCAGAATATGCTCTAAAAAAAGCTAACCGTCCTACAAAAGGATCTGTTGCAATTTTAAATGCTAACGCTGCAAAAGGCTCCTTTACACTTGGTTTACGTAATTCTTTTTCCTCTGTATCTGGATTAACACCCACAATACCTTCCTTATCCATTGGAGAAGGCAAATAACGACATACAGCATCTAAAAGAAACTGAACACCTTTGTTTTTGAATGCAGATCCACATATCATAGGAATGATTGCCATATCCATAACAGCAGCTCTCAATGCAGCATGCACTTCGTCTTCTGTTATCGAGTTTTCATCTTCCATAAATTTTTCCAACAAACTCTCGTCATAACTTGCTACTTCTTCGATTAAAAGAGCACGATATTTACGAGCTTCTGCTTTCAAGTCTTCAGGAATTTCGATTTCATCGAAAGTTGCTCCTTGAGTTTCATCATGCCAAACAATAGCACGATTTTTCACTAAATCTATAATACCTTTAAAGTTCTCCTCGTCACCAATATTTAATACAATTGGAACTGCATTAGACTTTAACATATCTTTTACCTGTTGGCAAACCGCCAAGAAATCAGACCCTTGACGATCCATTTTATTAACGAAACCAATTCTAGGTACTTTATAATTGTCTGCTAATCTCCAGTTAGTTTCAGATTGTGGCTCAACACCATCAACTGCACTAAACAAAAACACTAAACCATCAAGAACACGTAAAGAACGGTTTACTTCAACCGTAAAATCAACGTGCCCAGGTGTATCAATAATATTAAAATGATATTCTTTAGAACTTTCTATTGGCTCTCCATCTACTCTTGGAAAAACCCATTCGCAGGTAGTTGCTGCAGATGTGATTGTAATACCACGCTCTTGCTCTTGCTCCATCCAATCCATTGTAGCAGCACCATCATGTACTTCTCCAATTTTATGCGAAACTCCTGTATAATAAAGAATACGCTCTGTTGTAGTGGTTTTCCCTGCATCTATATGTGCAGCAATACCAATATTTCTAGTTAAGGTTAAATCTCTTGCCATTTCTTATTAAAATCTAAAGTGAGAGAATGCTTTATTTGCTTCTGCCATTTTGTGAGTATCTGTTCGCTTTTTAACAGCAGCACCTTCTTCTTTAGCCGCAGCTAAAATTTCAGCAGCTAAACGCTGTGCCATTGTTTTTTCGTTTCTCTTACGAGTATACAAAATCATCCACTTAATAGCCATAGACACTTTACGATCTGGTCTAATTTGCATTGGTATTTGAAAAGTTGCACCACCAACACGTCTAGAACGAACTTCTACGTGAGGCATTACATTAGATAAACCATCTTTCCAAATTTCTAAAGCCGATTTCTCCTCGCCTTCAGCCTTTCTTTCTTCTACGATATCTAAAGCATCATAAAATACTTTAAACGCTACTGACTTCTTTCCACTCCACATCAAGTTGTTCACAAAACGTGTAACTAACTGATCATTAAATTTTGGATCTGGTAGAAGCTCTCTTTTTTTTGCTGCTCTTTTTCTCATGTCTTTACATTAAAAAAGTTACTAAATTACTTTTTTGGGCGTTTTGCACCATACTTAGACCTACGTTGAGTTCTTCCCTCAACACCTGCTGTATCTAATGCTCCACGTACCACGTGATATTTAACACCTGGTAAATCTTTTACCCTTCCACCTCTAACTAATACTATCGAGTGCTCCTGTAAGTTGTGTCCTTCACCTGGGATGTAGGCGTTTATCTCATTACCATTAGTTAATCTAACTCTGGCAACTTTACGCATTGCTGAATTAGGTTTCTTTGGTGTTGTGGTATAAACACGAGTACATACTCCACGTCTTTGAGGACAAGACGACAAAGCAGCCGATTTACTCTTCTTAGTTATTTTGGTTCTTCCTTTACGAACTAATTGTTGAATAGTTGGCATACTAAATTATTACTGTTTTTCGTTTATATTAAACATTACCCTATTTTTAGGGTGTGCAAATGTACAACTAATTTCTAATTATTCAAATATCAACAAGTTATTTTTCTTAATCATTTTTTTTTGAGAATTGATTTTTAGATTTTTAAATTACTTTTGTTATAACAGAAACAGCTATTTTGAATCAAAAAAATAAATCTTATTTCGTTACTTACTTTTTTCTTTTTTTTCTCATAAATTGTTTTTCTCAAGATTTTACACTGCAACTTTCATCAAAATTTGAATCTGAAAAAAAAGTTTTAGAAAAAATTGATTATATAAAGAAACATGCTGATACTATTTCATCAAATCTAGAAATAAAAAGGATTTCAGAATATCTTAAAAATATTGGTTATTTTACAAACACTATTGATAGTGTAAAAAATATTGATAAAGTTAAAATCACTTTTTTTTCATTAAATGAAAAAGTTGAAACAGCAATCATCAGAATAAATAATAAAATAAAATTTAATCTAAAAAACTTTAGAGCCTTAAACGATAACTTTACAGTTGATATTGAAAATTTAACCCAACTTTTAAATCAACTAACAAATCACTTAGATAAAACAGGGAAATCCTTTTCTAAGGTGCAGCTTAAAAATATTAAAATAATAAAATCGAAATTATTCGCTGAAATAGAAATCACTGAGTCTAAAAAAAGAATCATTAATAAAGTCTTTATAAAAGGATATGAAGAGTTTCCAAAGGCGTACATGAAAAATTATTTCAACATCAAGGAAAATACGATTTTTAATAAGGAGAAGATTACAGAAATATCAAAATTAGCAAAAGGTTTATCATTTATAAATGAAATAAAACCTCCTGAAGTTTTGTTTACAAAAGATTCTACCTTTATTTACTTATACTTAAACAAACAACAAAATAATAGTTTTGATGGAATTATTAACTTTGCCTCTAAAGAAAATGGAGGCATTTTATTTAACGGAAATATCGATTTAAAACTAAATAACATTTTAAACACGGGAGAAAGTTTTGAGTTATTTTGGAACAGTGTTGGTAATGAAAGACAAGAATTTAGAATTAGCACAGAAATTCCATACATCTTCAATTCTAAATTAAGCCCAGAAATTTCATTTTCCCTTTACAAACAAGACTCTTCTTTTGTAAACACGAAATTTGAATCTAAAATCAATTATAACTTTAACCCCAAATTAAAACTTGCATTAACCTATGAATCTGAATCTTCTAACACTCTGCAAGAAAGTGTAGATAATTCATTAGCATCTTTTAACACAAACTTTTTAGGAATTCAACTTCAATACAAAGTTCGTAAAAATGACCTATTCTACAATGATAAATTTCTTGCACAAATCAACCCTACTTTTGGAAAAAGATCAAGCAATAATAACCTATCAAATCAATTTAAATTAAAAACCGTTTTATCTTATATAGTAGATTTTAATCTAAGAAATAGCTTATATGTAAAAAATGAGAATGGTCTTTTAAATTCAAGCACATACCTAACGAACGAATTGTACAGAATTGGTGGAGCAAATTCCCTTCGAGGATTTAACGAACAAAGTATCTTTACGAGTAATTATAGTTCTTTTAATATTGAGTACAGATACTTGACCTCAAAAAAATCTTATTTATATACAATTACAGATATTGGATTCATAAAAAATTTAGATTCCAAAAGCACATTAACTGGAATAGGTCTCGGATATTTTTTTAAAACAAACAATTCAATCGTAAATATTGCAATCGCAACCAATAATAAAGCAGAAACTCAACAAAAATTAGAAAGTTTGCAATTAATAATACGTTGGAAAAATATTTTTTAAAAAAAAATAACACAATGCAGTTCAGGGTTTAAAGAAATCAGGAATAGAAAACTGAAATAAATTTGATTTTTTTTGTTAAAAAAATTGTTTAATTAACTTTTATTTAAGACTTTTGGCTTTAATTAATTCAAATAATTATATAATGAAGACAAAGTTTAATGGGATTTTAACGCTATTACTGGCGTTTGTCGTGCAAATTTCTTTTGCACAAGAGAAAACTATTTCTGGAACTGTATCTGATAATTCAGGAAGTTTACCAGGAGTAAGTGTTATAATTAAGGGAAGTACTACTGGTACAGAAACTGATTTCGATGGTAAATATTCTATTAAAGCTAAAGCAGGAGATGTTTTAGTATTTAGATATTTAGGGTATAAAGCCAATGAACAAACAGTAGGAGCTTCCAATGTTATTAATGTAACAATGGCAGAAGATGCTAACGTTTTAGAAGAAATTGTAATTGTAGGTTATGGTACAAGTACAAAAAAATCTTTTACGGGTACTGCTACAACAGTTACTGCAGAAAATTTGGAAGCTAAAAACTTCGCAAACGTTTCTCAAGCTTTAACAGGTGAGGTTGCTGGTGTAACTGTTATTAATTCTTCTGGGCAACCAGGTACTATTGGTACAGTTCGTATTAGAGGTTATGGTTCTCCTTTAGGAAATCGTGCTCCTTTGTATGTAATTGATGGTGTTCCTTTTAACGGAGCTGGAGAATTAAATGCAATTAACCCTGCAGATATTAAATCTACTACCGTTCTAAAAGATGCAACTGCGACTGCTATTTACGGTTCTAGAGGTGCAAATGGTGTAATTTTAATTACTACTAAAAGTGGTTCTTCTAACGAAAAATCGTACATTGAAGTAGATGTTAAAAGTGGTGTAAACTTTCAAGAAATTGATAGATATAATGTACTTTCTTCACCAGAAGAATATGTTGGTTTAGTATGGGAAGGACTTTATAACAGAGGTGTTGTAACTAACAATGCTGATCCAGTTGGTTTTGCAAATGGTAGATTACTTGGCCTTAATGGAATAGGTGATGGTTATAATATTTGGGATGCTACAACTGCAACAGCTCTTATAGACCCAACTACAAGATCAGTAAGATCTGGAGTTAACAGATTATTTACGCCAGAAAGATTCGCTGATATCGCATTTGGAACTGGAATTCGTACTGAAACTAACGTAAGAATGGGTGGTGGTTCAGATAAATCAAAATATTTTTTCTCTGCAGGTTATTTAGAAGACAGTGGATATTCAATAAATTCTGATTACAAAAGATATACAACTAGGCTTAATTTAACTGCGGATGTTAAACCTTGGTTAAAAGTTAGTGCTAATTTTGGTTATGCATATTCTGAAAGCACTAATAATGGTCAGACTAACGGTTCTGAAAACGTATTCGAATTTGCTGATAAAATGGCTCCTTTATATCCTGTATATGCAAGATATCCAAATACAGGAGATTTAGTACCAGATCCTATTTACGGAGGTGCTCAATTTGATTATGGTTCTCCAACAGGACTTACAGCTCCAGTGCCATTTACAAGAGCTAGACCAAATTCTGATTTATTAAACCCTATTGGGTCTGCTACATTAGATTTCGTTGGATCTAACGAGCATGCTTTGAATGGTAATTTTTCTGCTGATTTTAAATTAACAGATTGGTTAACTTTTGAAACTCGTTATGGAGGTCAGTACTCTTTTAATAGAGGTGTTAATGCTGGTAATCATGTATATGGACCTGCTTCTAATTCAAATGGAACTTTAACTGCTTCTGATGCTGTTAACTGGTCAAAAACTTTCTTACAGTTATTACGTTTTAACAAATCTTTTGGAGATCATTCGTTAGAAGTTATTGCTGCACATGAAACATTTGAATCAAGCCTTTCTTTCTCTCAACAATACAAGCAAGAAGTTCTATTACCAGGAGTTTACAACTTATCTAATTATTTATTAAGTCAACAACCAGCTTTTGGTTATGTAAATGAATCTGGTATCGAATCTTATTTTGGTCAAGCAACTTATAACTATGCTAATAAATACTTCTTTAGTGGTTCTCTTAGAACAGATGGTTCATCTCGTTTTATAAATGACAAATGGGGTACTTTTGGATCTGTTGGTGCATCTTGGGTTGTAAGTGAAGAAGACTTTATGAAAGATACATTTTTATCTTACTTAAAAGTAAAAGCTTCTTATGGTGTAACAGGTGATCAACAAGGACCAGGAACATCTACAGCTTTTACAAGATATGGTGTTAGTTATGTTGGTGGTTTAGCAATCTCTGAATCTGTTGTTGGTAACCCAGATTTAACTTGGGAAACTTCTACAATGATTCAAGGTGGTGTGGAAATGAGCTTTGGTAATTATTTAGATGTAAACGTAGATTACTATAGAAAAAATACTGATAATTTATTCTTTAACCAGAGAGTTGGACCTTCTTCAGGAATTTCTTCTATCTTAGTTAACGATGGAGAAGTATTAAACGCTGGTCTAGAATTCGATGTAACCGCTCACATTATTAAAAAAGCAGATTTTTCTTTAGACTTCGCAGTTAACGGAGAAATGATTAGTAACGAAATGGTTACTTTACCTTTAGATGTTACCACTGGTTTACCAAAACTAATTGATGAAAATTCAAGTACAGATGGAGCTTATGCCTTTACACAAGGACGTTCAATTTTCGATTTTTACATGAGAGAATGGGCTGGAGTAGATCCTGCAGATGGAGCACCAATGTGGTACCAATATTATGATGATAAAAACAATAATAATATTTTAGACGCAGGTGAAGGTAATTTTGCTCTTCTAGAAGATGGTTCTGCAAGTTCAACATCTACTTTGTATGAATATCAATTATTAGCACAAAATGCTAATATTAAGAAAACTACAACTAAAACGTATGCTAATGGTACTCAAACGTATATTGGTAAATCATTTATACCAGATGTAAGAGGTGCATTTAGAATTTCTGGAAAAATCAAAAATTTCGATTTTTCAACTCAATTTACTTATAGTTTAGGTGGTTATGCTTATGATGGAAACTATGCTGAGTTAATGAGCGACCGTTTTGGAGCTGCTGGTAATAACTTTCATAAAGATATTTTATTAAGATGGCAAAATCCTGGAGACTTAACTGGCGTTCCAATTTTATCAGATAATGCTGTTGTAAATGCAACATCTCAATCTTCACGTTTTATTACAAGTACAGATTATTTAGCACTTAACAATGCAAGAATTGGTTATACTGTTCCAAGCAGTTTTATAGCAAAATCTGGTGTTGATGCAATTAATTTATGGGTTTCAGGTGACAACCTTTTCCTAAACACTGCTAGAGCAGGATTTAATCCTAACAATAATAGTGAAGCAGGAAACTCAGGTAGACAATTTTATGCTCCAGCAACTACAATTACAATGGGAGTTAGAGTTAAATTTTAATTTAAAAAAGAACAACAATTATGAAAAAAATAATTAAAATATCATTATTTACTGCGTTACTAGGTATTACCTTTAGCTGTAGTGATGATATACTAAATAATAGTGGTGTTTCTGGAGAAAGTAACCAGACACAAACAATAACGAATGCCCAATTAGAGCAAGGTGCATTAACAAACTTAGAAATACCTGCTGCCTTTATTGGAGGTTTGTACTCGCAAGTAATACAAACTGGTACTGGGGGATCTACAAGTCATGATGATTTTGGTCAAAAAGGTTATGACATCTTTTCAGACATGCTTTGTGGAGATATGGCTTTAAGTGGTAGTAGTTATGGTTGGTATCGTGCTGATATTTCAGAATTTCAAGCACCTCTAGATTTTACTAGATCTAGAAATAGATTTGTATGGAGATATTACTACAGATTAATTAGATCTGCTAACAATATCATTCAAAACTTGGGTGGTAATGATGCTGTACCTGCTATTGATGATAACAAATATTCAATGGGTCAAGCAAAAGCAATGCGTGCTAATTCATACTTTTATCTTACTCAATTTTTTCAAAAAGAGTATATAGCAACAGAGGCTATATTACCAATGCCAATAGAACCAATTGGTACTAATTTACCGAAATCTACTGCAGAAGAAGTTTATACTTTAATGGAAAAAGATTTAACTGATGCAATTTCTTTGTTAAATGGCTTTAATAGAGCTACAAAAAACCAAGTGAACCAAGATATAGCAAAAGGTATGTTAGCTTATGTTTTAGGTGCTAAAGGTGGTAGAGATGCAGATGTAGCAAGACTTACACAAGAAGTAATTAATGGAGCTAGATTTACAATGCTTTCACCTAGTGAATTAGTTGCAACTTCTGGTACTGTTAACGGTTTTAAAGATGTTAGTTCTCCTAGTTGGATGTGGGGTGTAGATTTAACACCAGCAATTGGTTTAGGTTTAGTTTCATGGTGGGGTCAAGTAGATGCTTGGTCTTACAGCTATGCTTGGGTTGGTGATTATAAATCTATGGATAAAGGTTTATACGATCAAATTCCTGCTAATGACGCTAGAAAAGCACAATTTTTTGGAAATGCTGCTAGTGGTAGATACTTACAACCATTATTTAAATTTAGAGCTTCTGGTACAATTGGAGGTACATCTACAACTGTTACTGCTGACTACGTTTTTATGAGAATTGAAGAAATGTATTTATTAAATGCAGAGGCAAATGCTAGGGCAAACAATCCAGCAGCTGCAAGAACTAGTTTAAAAGCTTTAATGGCTAGAAGAGTTCCAGATGTATCGTATATTGATGGTTTAAATGGAACACAATTATCAAACGAAATATACAAACAAACAAGAATAGAGCTTTGGGGTGAAGGAAAAAGTTTCTTAGCTATGAAACGTAACAAAGCAACTACTATGAGAGGTACAAACCACTTATCATTTGTTGGTGAGCCAATTCCTTATAATGACGAAAGAATGCAATTTGAAATTCCTTTAGATGAAATTCAAAATAATCCATTCGTAAGCGATCAGAATCAATAAAATAAACAGCTACCATTTTTAAACAAAATGGTAGCTTTTATAAAAATTTAAAAAATCATGAATAAATTAAAATACATATTTTTAGCACTAACAGTATTCGTTTTTGCTAGTTGTGAAGAGGACATTCCTACAGCTGAAGGAACTAACTATGTTACTTTTTCGAAATCTACATATTCTACATCCGTAGATGTAGGCGCTACAAAGTCTTTTGATGTAACAGTTTTTACTGCAAATACTAGTGGTTCTGATAGAACAATTAATCTATCAGTAGATCCTGCTTCAACAGCTGCTGCTGGTTCTTATACTGTACCTACCTCAGTAACAATACCTGGTGGATCAAACGTAGGAACATTAACAGTACAATTATCAGATACCAATTTGGGCATTGGTGTAAATGCGCTAATATTAAAGTTTGATGCTGTAGAAGGACTAGCTAATGGTGGATCTGCAACTTTGAACTATATTCAAAATTGTAGTGAAGTTACTGCTACATTAGCTATTAATTTTGATGGTTATGGTAGTGAAACTAGTTGGGTAATTACAGACTCTTTAGGAGGTGTTGTTGCATCTAAAGCAGCAGGTACTTATGCTGATGGTCAAGCTACTGCAAGTGAAACTATTACATTATGTGCTGGAAGAGATTTCACTTTTACAATAAATGATTCTTTTGGTGATGGTTTAAGTTTTCCTGCAAATGGAACTTACTCTCTTACTATTGGAGGAGTTGTAAAAGCTTCTGGTGGAGGAGATTTTGGATCAACAGAAGCGACTGCTTTTGATACTAAATAAGAACCATAATAATTATATTAAAAAACCACCATTTTGGTGGTTTTTTTTTGCATAAAATTAAAGTACATTTGCAAAATGAAAACAGACACTACAAATATTTTTGGACTTAGAGCTATAATCGAAGCAATAGAAAGCGGATCTACAATTAGCAAAATATATCTACAAAAAGGTTTAAGAGGTGATCTTTACTTTACATTAAATAAAATTATTAAGGAAAAGAATATTACAACTAGCATAGTACCCGTTGAAAAATTAGACAGACTGTCTAAAAATAACAATCATCAAGGAGCAGTAGCTCAGATATCTCCAATTAAGTTTTACGATTTAGAAACATTAATCGAAGAAACAATTCAAAAAAACGAACTACCTCTATTTCTATTGTTAGATCAAATTTCGGATGTTAGAAACTTTGGTGCAATTATTAGAACCGCAGAATGTACTGGAGTAAATGGAATTATTATTCCAAATAATGGAAGCGCTCCTGTTAATGCTGAAACCATTAAAACTTCTGCAGGTGCAGCTTTTAAAGTACCTATTTGCAAAGTAAATCATATTAAAGACGCTTTATTTCTATTAGCAGCTTCAGGGATAAAAACGGTTGCTGCCACCGAAAAAACAGACAACTCTATTTATGATTTAGATTTTAATCAGCCTCTCGCAATTGTAATGGGTTCTGAACATAGAGGAGTTAACCCTTCTGTTTTAAAAATGGTAAAATATACTGCTAAACTTCCACTCTTAGGAGACATTTCTTCTTTAAATGTTTCTGTTGCTTGTGGTATATTTTTGTATGAAACTGTAAGACAAAGAATTTCAGTAAGCAGTAAGCAGTAAGCAGTAAGCAGTAAGCAGTAAGCAAAATTGAATTATTCTAACTCCTCATCAATTTTCGGTGGGTTGAAATTTCCATTTTCATCAAAAAAAGTATCGAATTCTGTTTCTTTAAATTCATAGTGTTCTTTTATCATTCCTTTTTTTCTATATATAAGTGCCAAAAGCAATCCTACTAAAAAACCAGATAAATGTCCTTCCCAAGACATGCCTTCTTTAATTGGTAAAACGTACCAAATCATACTTCCATATAAGAATATAATAATTAAAGAAAGTGCAACTAGCCTATAATGCTTTCTTATAATTCCGCTAAAAAAAACAAAACTAAAAAGCAAATAAACGATTCCACTGGCACCTATGTGATAAGATTCTCTTGCAATAATCCATGTTAAAAACGCAGTTAAAAAGCCACCCATGAACAAAACTTTGTAAGCTATAACTCTATAAAAATAAAAAAGACTACATAATAGCACAAATAACGGAATAGAATTATTGAAAAGGTGATTTGTATTACTATGAATAAAATGTGTAAAAAAAACACCTCTAAAACCAATTAAAGTTCTGGGATAAACTCCGAATTTATTAAAATTTAATCCAAATTGTATTTCTATCCAATAAATAAGCCAAATAACAATGACAAATAGTATTGGAATAAGAAAAATAGACCTCGATATTTTTAAATCATTAGAATCATCCATTAAAACTAAAATTACAAAAATCTAACCAAATAGAATTTTTACAATTTCTGTCAGAAATCTTTATTATTTTTACTAAATGAATGAACCTTTGGCAGAAAGAATTAGACCTAAAAGTCTGGACGATTATATTAGTCAGCAGCATTTGGTTGGCAAAAATGGTGTTTTAACTAATTTAATTAAACAAGGAGTTATTCCTTCCTTAATTTTATGGGGTCCTCCAGGAATTGGTAAAACAACGCTTGCCAATATTATTGCAACCGAATCTAAAAGACCATTTTATACCTTAAGTGCCATTAGTTCTGGGGTAAAAGATGTAAGAGATATTATAGAAAAAGCAAAGAAAGGTGGTGATTTGTTTACAGCTAAAAATCCTATTTTGTTTATTGATGAAATTCATAGATTTAGCAAATCGCAACAAGATTCTTTACTAGGAGCTGTAGAAAAAGGTTGGGTTACATTAATTGGTGCAACCACAGAAAACCCTAGTTTTGAGGTAATCCCTGCCCTACTTTCTCGCTGTCAAGTGTATATTTTAAATTCTTTTGATAAAAATGATTTGATCGCTTTGTTGCACAGAGCAATGGAAAAAGACACTCTTTTATCAACCAAAAAAATTAATTTAAAAGAAACAGATGCCCTGTTACAAGTTTCTAGTGGTGATGCAAGAAAACTATTAAATATTTTTGATTTATTAGTTTCTACAGAAGACGAAATTGAAATTACAAACAAGTTAGTTTTAGAAAAAATTCAAAAAAACACGGTTAGATATGATAAAACCGGAGAACAACATTATGACATTATATCAGCTTTTATAAAATCTATAAGAGGCAGTGACCCAAATGCCGCTGTTTATTGGTTGGCTAGAATGATTGAAGGTGGTGAAGATGTGAAATTTATTGCGAGAAGGTTATTAATTTCTGCATCAGAAGATATTGGAAATGCAAACCCTACTGCGTTAATTTTAGCAAACAATACGTTTCAGGCAGTTTCTGTAATTGGCAATCCTGAGTCTCGTATAATTTTAAGTCAGTGTGCTGTTTATTTAGCAAATTCACCTAAAAGCAATGCTTCTTATCTTGCTATTAAAAATGCCCAAGATTTAGTTAAAAAAACTGGCGATTTATCAATTCCTATTCATTTAAGAAATGCGCCAACAAAATTAATGAAAGATCTAGATTATGGTAAAGATTATAAATATTCTCACGATTTTACAAACAATTTCGTAGTTCAAGAATTTTTACCAGATGAAATTTCGAATACCATTTTGTATGAACCAGGCAACAATGCAAGAGAAAATCAGTTTAGAGAAACTTTAAAAACCAGATGGAAAAACAAGTATAATTATTAGAATTTAATTTGATATTTCTTTGCAATAAGTGTATCATTTTTATAATATTCAGCTACCCAAAAATCTCCGTTTTTGTAAAAAATTCCATTATTATCATTTATTAAAAAGACATCTTTTAAACTTGTTTTTAAAAGTAAAAAAACCACTTCTGGTTTGGTGTTTACCAACTGAAATCCATTATCTTTTGCTTGCGCATATAAAATATCTACAATATCTACAATATCTAAATCAGAAATATTTTTGTTTTTTTCATCAACTTTAATTTCTGGAGTTGGTATTATTACTGGATTTTTTTTAACCGAACTTATTATAACATTGGTGCTATTTTTAGCAATAACAACTTCATTTTTCTCATCAACCATATTTTTAACTAAGTCAGGGTTATAGCTGTAATTAAAATCAGTCATACTATTAAATGCATCTCTTATGGCTTCATGATATGCTTTTTCATACAGTTTTAGTTTACTACTACCAAAACTTGAAGTATATAAAACTTTACCTAAACAATCTTTAATTTCTATTGCATTTTTTGTTGTAAACATACTAGAATCATCTTTTACTGTTGCAACCAAAGCCAAACACCTATTGTTGTTTAATTCATTTGGTAGTGTTTCGCTACTTAAAAAAACTTTAAACCCTTTTTTATTTAATAAAAATTTAGTTAAAGAACTTGTTTGGTATTGATCAGATTCTTTTAAAAAATCGAATCTATCTAGTACAATTATATATTGATACTTATCAAAATTAGTTTCCTGACTTAAAACTGAAGTTATCGTTAAAATTAAAAGTAAAGAGAATATGTTTTTTATCATTTTAATTACATGTTTAAATTAATTCCTTTTTGTAAAGATAAGAATATAGCTTAAAATAATTTCTGCCCAGAAGCGCTACAAATATTGCTTAATTTCTAAAAGAGATCGAACACTTATAATGTTCTCCTCTATTATTTCTGCATTTTCAAAATTGCAATGAATTGCATACATATTTGCATTCATTGCCCCAAAAATATCTGCTTCTAAACTATCTCCAATCATTATTGAATTTTCAGATTTAGCTTGTGCAGCTTCTAATGCATGATAAAAAACTTTAGGATTTGGTTTTTTGACACCCACAGATTCTGAGGTTATAATTGAATTAAAATAATGCAGAATTTTAGAAGATTCCATTTTCTTGGTTTGAATTTCGGCAAAACCATTGGTAATAATATGCAGTTGATATTTATCTTTTAGATAGTCTAAAATTTCGAAAGTACCATCAAATAAATGATTAAAATGGGGCAAATAGTTAATATAATCTATTGCAATTAAATCTATTAAATCATCTGAAATTGTAAAATTAACGCCATCAAAAGCCTTTTTTAATCTTTGGTATCTTAGTTCTTCTTTAGTAATTTTTTCTTCTCTGTACAATCTCCAAAATTCCAGATTTAAAGGCCTGTAAACTTCTAAAAAAGTTTCTAAATTAATTTCTATTTGATGCTCGTTAAATACTTTTTGAAAAGCTAAATCAGAGTTTTTTTCAAAATCCCATAATGTGTGATCTAAATCAAAAAAGACGTGTTGTATTTTGTTATTATTTGTTACCTTCATAAATTAAGTAATAATTGATTTTCTGTTTAAAAGAAACTCATTTTTGTATTTTTGAAAAAAAAAATAATTGACCACTAAAATAAACAAAAAGCCTTTATCTTTTTTCTATAAAAACATTTTAATAATGTTTAGAGGAACTATAATTGCTCAAATTATAGCAATACTAGTAGGGTTTTACCTTGCAAAACTTTATGGTAAAGAGGCTTACGGATTTTTAGGTTTTTTTGTAAGTATTATGAATATAGCTTCTATTATTGGAACTTTACAACTAGATAATTGTATTATTATATCAAAAAATAAGAATGAAAGTATTAATTGGTTTAATTTTATTTTAATCATCATTCTGCCAATTACCCTTTTTATTTTTTTTGTTTTATTTGTTTTTTCAAAATTTATTTTGATTGAAAGATTGGATACATATATGTTTCTATTTTGCTTTTTTGGTTCGGCAATTATTACTTATAATTTAGCTCATCAACGCTTTTTTACTTTTCAGAAAAAGTTTTCTGTAATTTCTAACATAAAAATTTTTATAACAATTTGTGCTGTAATTCTGCAATTTATCTTATTTGAATATTATAAACTATTTGGCTTAATTATTGGCTTTTTAATGGCGCAAATTATTTTACTTCTTTATAACTTTTATAAAAATAAGAGCAACTTAAATAAGGTTAATTTTAATGAAATAAAAAAGGGAATTATATTAAATAAAAGTTTAGTAACATTTTTACTGCCTTCTAATATTATTAATAGCCTAGCAAATAATTTGATGCCTATTTTAATTCTTGCTTTTTTTGGAGCAGAAAAAGCTGGAGTTTATTTTTTTAGTATTAAAATTTTGGCAACTCCTTTGTTCTTAATTTCATCATCAGTTTCTGAAGTTTATTATCAAAAATCATCAGAATTAAAAAGTGAAAATAAAATTGAATTACTTACAGTTACAAAAAAAATTATCAAAAGCAATTTATTAATAATGGTTTTGTTTTTATTGATAATTAATACTTTAGGTATCTACATTTTAGATGTTTTTTTCGAGAATCAATGGGAATACTTAAAAACCTATATTTTAATTTTATCTTTTTTAATTTTAGCTAGAAGTTCGTTTAACCCAATTAGTAGTTTAATTGTTGTTTTAGATAAAAATTTGATTGGATTGATATTTAACTGCTACCTTTTTATCATAAATCTTATTGCCATTTACTTTGGAGTGTTATATAGCAATATTTTATACACTGTTTTTATATTATCTTTATTTGGCGGTATTGGTTACTATATATTATTATATTATTTCTTAAATCATTTAAAAAGAAACCAACTAAATGTTTAAAAAGTTAGATTTCTTATTTTTTGGTTGGATTGTAAACTTCTTTTACCCAGAATATTACAGACCAAAATATGGTTATCAGCGTTATTATATTCTAGTTTTTCATTACTTAATTCCACAAAAATTATTTAGATTAAATCCTAAAGTAAAATGGCCAGTTCATTATACATCAAAAGTATTAGCTCCCAATAACATTACCAAAGGTATTTTGTGCGATCCTGGAGATAACCTCAACAATTATATTCAAGCAAATAATGGAATTATTTTTGGCTCTAATATAGAATTAGGTCCAGGAGTAAATATTATTTCTTCGAATCATAAAAACGATAATTTAAGGGAACACACAAAAGGGAAACCTATTACCATTGGAAATAATGTTTGGATTGGTGGAAATAGCACCATTTTACCTGAAGTTTCTATTGGAAATAATGTAGTTATTGGTGCAAATTCTTTGGTTAATAAAGATATTCCAAGCAATTCTGTAGCTGTTGGAAACCCTTGTGTTGTAATTAAACAAAAAGAGAACTATGCTGAAGATTTATCAAAAATAATTTTCAATAAAAAAGTACCTGCAAAGTTTTTAGAATTCTTACAATCTAGGGTTTAAATAGCTTTATAAAAAAAGGTAAATTATTGTATTTTATTTGCTGATATTCTTCTGTTTCTGCACCAAAACTTAAAAAATAATCAGCTATTGATTTCATGGATGAACCTCCGAAATTAAAGATTTCGAAATTTTGATGATATTGATAAATTGCTCTATCAATTAAAAAAGTATTTTCGCCATTATTTCTGTTTTCAAAATCTGTAGATGAAACTAAAATAGTAATCGTTTTTTTGTGTTTTAAGAAAAAACCAGATGCTACTAATTTATTTTCTTTATTGTAAATAGAAAGGATCTCTCCTACTCTTTTATCAATACAAATTTTTATCAACTTTTCTAAAACCTTATAATCTTTCTCAATAATATTTGGTGTTCTTTGCCCTACGTTATCTTTAAATAATTGAATTAATTTCTCAGGTTTATCATTCCATTTTTCAAGTAAATCTGCTTTTTTTGCCTTGTTTATATCTTTCTTTCGATCTTTTCTGTAAGTATTAAAAATCGCTTCATAATCTTTATCAATAGACAGCTTTTGCATCTGTTTTTTAATCAAAAAAGACTTAGAATTTTTAATGAAATTATCAGTATTTAATCTAGATTCTACAGATTTAAACTGACTAAATAATTCATCAAAAAAAAGAGTGTAATCTTTTAATTCATCCAAAGAAAAAATACCCAATTCTAACAACCAAAAAGGTGGATAGACATATTTTATTCCGAATTTTTTCCGCCAAGGAATTGGCATTACAGCTTTATAATTATCTAAAACCAACACATCCCAATTGTCTGCAACAATGTCTAAATACCAAGAAAATGCATACATTTTAGATTGTAAAGAATTCTCTATGCAAGCATCATATTTAAAAATATCTAAATCTTGTCTTTTAACGTATGTAATCATTTTAAGAAGTTGCTATTTTTAGCATGGATTCGTATAAACGTTTCCAACCTTTCCATCGTAAATAATCGCTTAAATTTTCGTTATGAAACAAGGTAATAAAAGTGCCATTTACTGCTTTTACTTCGTTTCTTAAATCTCTAATTTTACCTAAAGATTGCTTTGGAGTAAGTTTCATGTAATCGTTTAAAGTGGTATCCATCAATGCAAATGAAAACACTTTTAATGGTGTTTGAATTTCAAAATCGATGTCATAAAAATAAAAAGGAGTACAAGTACTAGCCCTAAAACCAACACTGCTAGCATAGCCCATAGAATATTCTTCTTCTATTTCTAAATCAATTAAATTCTGATACGTTTCTGGTAAAGAAAAACGTAAATAATGTTGTCTAGATCTTTTCACAGGAATATTGGTAATATTTTCTAATCTTTCTTTTTCCTTTTTTAAAAGTTGTGCATTTTGCATTGTAAAATAAGATGGATGCAAACCAACCCTGGCATAATCTACCATTTCTTTTATTAACAATCGATATTGGTTTTTTGATGCAGAAACATTGGTGTCATGAGTGGTATAATCTCCCACAAGAAAAAAGAAGATGGTTTTTACATCGAACTCTTTTTTAAGTCTAATAATTTTTTGAAAAGTATCAAAAGGATCTTTTTTAAGATTTAAAAGCACAGCAAGCCTATTCCAAACATTCCCCAATTTTAAGCCAAAAAAGTCTGTAAAAAATCCACCTACACTTCTTATTAAACTCTTGTGTTTATATGCAAAAGCATTGTCTATGTCTATTGTAGAAATATAATTATATTCTCTTGTTTCATAATCGTAATCTGGAAATTTTTCTTTCAAAATTTCTAAAAATTTATACGCCCAAATATCTATTACAGGTTTTTGTAAAAATTTATTTTTATACGCTAAACTTTGGGCTGCTGTAAAGCGTCCATGAATATCTTTTACATGTGGTAAATATTCTTCGTAACGTGTTATTAAATAAAAACTAGCCGCAAAAATATCGAAAGGAATAGCCGATTTTAAATTTGTTACAAAAAAACAAGGAATATTATCCCAATCTTGAATTACAATTTCTAAGTCGTTTACACCTTGTTCAAACAACAAATTGTTACTTTTTATAAAAAACTCGTTCCCTAAAGGTGTTTTTGTATAAGTTAATTTCGGGCCATTATGAGCCACAAAATCTTCGATTTTAGAAGTAAAACTTACAGGTATTAATAAGACTCTAGTTAGTATTTGTTTAAAAATATAACGAACTCTTGGAGTTATTTTATGGGTATATATTAATATCATGTATTAAATTTTGATTGGCATCCTTTTAAAAAATAATCTTAAAAAATGCCCTCATCAGCAAAGCTAAAATACGCTTTTTCAGTAATTATTAAATGATCTAAAACTTTGACATCTAAAGTATTTCCAGCTTGTTTAATTTTTTGAGTTAATTGAATATCTGCATTACTTGGCTTCAATTTTCCTGAAGGATGATTGTGACAAACAATAATAGCAACCGCTGTTAACTCTAAGGCCTGTTTAAAAAGCAATCTCACATCTACAAGGGTTGCAGTTAAACCTCCTTTACTTATTTGGTTTTTTGCTAACACTTTATTAGAATTATTTAAAAATAGCACCCAAAACTCTTCGTGCTCTAAATCGCCAATGATGGGTTGCATAATGGTAAAAGCGTCTTTACTGCTGGTTATTTTTGCTTTTTCGAGAGCAATTTCTGAATGACGTCTTTTACCCAATTCTAAAGCTGTAATGATAGAAATGGCTTTTGCTTCTCCAATACCTTTAAAGGTGGTCAGTTTTTCTATTGATAATTTTGCTAAATTGTTAATATTACCATCCACCGAATTTAAAATTCTTTTCGATAAATCTACTGCACTTTCTTGTCTGTTTCCAGAACCAATTAATATGGCTATTAATTCTGCATCAGACAATGCTAATTTGCCTTTTGCTATTAGTTTTTCTCTAGGCCTGTCATCTAAAGCCCAAGATTTAATGGTTAATTTTTCCATCTCACATTTTTTATAAAAGTACTAAAATCATTATTAATGCTGCATTCTTTGATGTAATTCTAATAATTTATGTTGATAAATATTTGAATCCGAAATCAATATCGTAAAAAATAAAATGTTTTTTACTAGTGTTTATAGACTTTTGTATCTTTGTAGAATATTTCTATTTTAAAATATGAAAATAATCATAGCTGGTGCTGGTGATGTAGGTTTTCACTTAGCCAAGCTACTTTCGTACGAATCTCAAGACACTTACATTATTGATTTTGATGGTGATCGTTTAAATTATATTAATAATCATTTAGATGTAATTACCAAAAAAGGAGATGCTACTTCTATAAAACTTTTAAAGGAAATTGGTATTGATTCTGCAGATTTGTTAATAGCTGTTACAGAAAGCCAAAACACCAACTTTACAATTTCTGTAATTGGTAAATCTTTAGGTGCAAAAAAAACAATTGCAAGGATAGATAATCCAGAATTTTTAAATAATTGTGAAGTAGATTTTACAAAATTTGGGGTAGATTTTATGATTTCTCCTCAAGAATTAGCAGCAAATGAAATTAAAATGCTGTTAAATCAATCTTCTTTTAACGATACAGTAGAATTTGAAAACGGGTTGTTTAATGTTATGGGAACTGTGCTTACTTATAAATCTCCTTTGGTAGATTTAACTGTAAAAGAAGCCAAACAAAAGTTTTCGAATATCGATTTTATCACTATTGCAATTAAAAGAGAAAATGTATCTCAAACCATTATTCCTAGAGGTGATACTACTTATCAATTAGATGACCAAGTTTATTTTTCTGTACCTAATTACAGTATAGATGCCATTTATCCTATTATTGGTAGCAAGCATATTTCTTTAAAAAATGTAATGATTTTAGGAGGAAGTAGTATTGGAGAAAAAACGGCAAGGAATTTATGTCAAAATAATTTCAACGTAAAATTAATTGAAAAAAATAGAGAGAAAGCAGAAGCGTTAGCAGAAGGCTTAACCAATGTTTTAGTAATTAATGCAGATGGTAGAGATTTAGAAGTTTTAGAAGAAGAAAACATTCGAGAAATGGATGCTTTTATTGCAGTTACAGGGAATTCTGAAACCAACATTATGTCTTGTTTAGTGGCTAAATCTAAAGGAGTAAAGAAAACCATTGCCTTAGTAGAAAATATGGATTATATTGATATTTCTCAAACCATTGGTATTCAGTCTCTCATCAATAAAAAATTAATTGCTGCAAGTAATATTTTTAAGCATATTAGAAAAGGAGAAATTTTAGAACTTGCAAATTTGCACAATATAGATGCAGAAGTTTTTGAATTCGAAGTGCAAGCAGATGCAAAGGTTACAGAAAAACCGATTAAAGATTTACGTTTTCCTAGAGAAGCCGTTTTTGGCGGAATTATTAGAGATGGCAAAGCTTTAATGTCTTTTGGAGACATGCAAATTAGAAGTGGTGATAAAGTGATTGTTTTTTGTTTACCAGAAGCTATTTCCACTGTAGAGCGTCTATTTAATTAACATGGCAACTCTTAATTTAAAAATAATATACAGGTTTCTTGGAATTACAGCCATGCTTAATGGCTTGTTTATGTTTATCTCTTTTCCTTTTAGTTATTTTAGTGATGAACCTGAAGCATGGGGTATTTTAAATGCAGGAATCATCACTGTATTTATTGGTTTACTGTTGTTCTATTTTAACAAACCCAAAAATACAAACATTCAAAAAAAGGAAGGATATTTAATAGTAACTTTAGGTTGGCTCATATTATCTTTTACAGGAATGTTACCTTATTTGCTCTCTGGAGCAATTCCATCTATTGCAGATGCTTTTTTCGAAACAATTTCTGGGTATTCCACAACAGGCTCATCCATTTTAACAGACGTTGGTAGCATGCCAAATGGAATTTTATTTTGGAGAAGCGCAACGCATTGGATTGGAGGAATGGGAATTATTGTTCTTACAATAGCCATTCTACCACTTTTAGGAATTGGAGGAATGCAGCTTTTTATGGCAGAAGCTCCTGGACCCTCTGCAGATAAATTACATCCAAGAATTACAGATACCGCAAAACGATTATATCTGATATACTTTATATTAACACTTGCTGAATTTTTTCTACTAAAAATTGCAGGTATGACTTGGTTTGATGCTATAAATCATGCAATGGCCACATTAAGTACAGGAGGTTTTTCTACCAAAACAGATAGCATTTCTTATTATAATGGTAGTCCATTAATTCAATATATTATCATTTTATTTATGTTTATAGCAGGTACAAATTTTGTACTTACTTATTTTGCTTTAAAAGGAAAAATTCAAAAGGTTTTTCAGAGTGAGGAATTCAAATACTATTTCTTCGGAATTTTAGGTATTTCAATCCTAATTGCTATAATCATCCTATTTTTTCAAGACGAGAACTTGGTAACAGTTTTAGCACATCCTGAAGTTTTGGGTAAAACAGAAAGTGCTTTTCGACATTCTTTATTTATGGTAACCTCAGTAGTTACCACAACAGGTTTTGTAAGTGCCGACTTTACTATGTGGAACTTTTTTGCAACAGGAATTTTCTTTGCACTCTTTTTCACAGGAGGTTCTGCAGGTTCTACAAGTGGTGGTGTAAAAATTGTAAGACATATTATAATGCTTAAAAACAGCTTTTTAGAATTTAAAAAAGCATTACACCCAAATGCAATTATACCTGTTCGATTAGATGGAAAAGCAGTAAATCAAAACATTGTATTTAACATTCTTTCGTTCTTTATAATTTACATGCTTATTTTTATAATGGGCTCTGTAGTACTTACTCTTATGGGGTTAGACTTTCTTTCTGCATTGGGTGCAGCCGCCTCTTCTCTAGGTAACATTGGCCCAGCACTTGGTTCTGTAAGTCCAGTAAATAATTTTGCTCATTTAACTGATGCTGCTAAATGGTTTTGTGGCTTTTTAATGTTGGTGGGTAGATTAGAACTGTTTACTGTTTTAATATTATTCACTCCTTTCTTTTGGAGAAAAAATTAATATTTAATTCATTCTTTTTTTACTTTCCTTTTTTAAATTTTCGTTTTCTGATAAAATTTATAAGCATATTTTACCAAAAAACTAAAAATATTATTTCTATTTTATGTTAACATTAACTTACTGTTAAATTGAAAGATACCTTTTTTTGTTTACATTTTTTTTGTAATTTAGAAGCATAAAATATTATATAAATTATGAAACAAAAAAACTTTTTTAAAATTGCTTTTTTTATGTTGTTAGCTATTTCAACATCTTTTTCTATGAAAGCTCAAACAGCAGGTGATATCGCCTTTATTGCTTTAAATGCTGATGGAAATGACGATTTCGCATTTGTAGCATTAGCAGACATCCCTGCAAATACAACTATTTGGTTTACAGATAATGAATGGGATGGAGATTCATTTAATGATACTGGTGAAGGTGAAGTGAGCTGGTCACATACATCAATTCTTCCTGCTGGATCTATAGTAGTTATTGCAGGGAATGTTGGCGGAACAGCTTCACTAGAAAGTGGAAGTGGTTCTGTAAGTGGAAGTGGCATAAATATAGGCGCTTCAAATGAAACCTTGTACGCTCTTTTAAGTGAACCAATAGCAACAACTATGGCAACTCCTGGTTTTCTTGCAGGTATTTCAAGTGATGATGCAGGCAGTGGAGGAACTTTAACAGGAACAGGCTTAACTTCTGGAACAAATTTCATTGATTTTGCAAATGATAGAGATGGTTTTTTATATACAGGTTCAAGATCTAGTGAAATTGCATTCAGCGATTATTTACCATTAATAATGGATATAGTTAATTGGCAGCAAGAAGCTTCTGATGGAACATTAATATTACCAATTTCTACAACCTCATTTACTACGTTGTCTGCTGGAATATTATCACTTGGTAATGCAACTGTAAGTTGTACAACAATAGCTGGTGTTGGTTTAAATGATGATACTTATTCTGTATCCATCCCTTTTACAATAATACTCAATGGTAAAACCTTTGTTTTATCCACAACTGGTAATGTTGGAACAATTAGTGGAGACAGTCCATCAAGTTCAGCTTCAGGAACTATTGTTATTTCTAATATACCAGAAGGT
>NZ_JBASWY010000025.1:0-2692 GCF_049276715.1 Polaribacter sp. | reverse complement strand
TATTCAAAGAATTGTTTCTAAACTTGATGTTGTTGGCTGTTTCAGAGTACAACTCTACCATAGAAACATCTGCTGTGTTACCCACTTCTGTACTTCTTAAGGCTACAATTAACTCACCTTTTTCTCTGTAAATTTTAGAAGCATAGGTTTCAGGAATTTTCTGAATTTCTGGTTGTGCAACAGGAATAAATGACTGTAAGTTGTTTAAGATATCAGTTACTAATTTCTGAGTATCAGCAGGTCTTGTAGACCATACTTGGAAGTTGTACACATCGTTAAATTTGGTATAATCATTTACATACCAGTTTGTTTGAATGGTGTAATTTGTATCGTTGTTGTTCTTGGCCACTGCAAAAGAGATAGCATATTCTACGATTCCGTTTCTTTGTTTTAAGCCTTGCATTAAGAAATTATAGCCACCTAACTTTACAGTTTGGATGTTTAAGATTTCTGCACCACGCAATCTATCACAAGATGCTTTGGTGTGGTTGTAGATTTTATCAGATGTTTTAATACCTAATACAACTCCTTTTGTTTGACCATTTAAAGAGAAATCTACAGACAATACTTCATCTGCAATTGTGTAATCTAAGATATCAGTAGGCGAGGTAATGTTTGCCACGTTTCCTGCATACAATTGCGTTGGGAACATGTCTAACAAGGTTTGACCTTTTCCTTGATATGCTTGCGACGACTTTAACTTTGCTTTGTTGTATAAATTAGAAGCATCTTTAATAAATTCTGTTGGTACAGAGTTTTTCTTACGACCTACATAAATTTTAGAAATCGCATCTCCTAAAGATTCAGACTCAACTCCACCAGAATTTCCTCCAGAAGTTCCTCCAGAGCCTACCATGTAACCAAAATCTTGATCTAAATTATCTTCACCTAAACTTAAATTGATAGTACTATTATTAGGAGTACCTATACTATCCCAATCATAAGTTTGAACCAAATCTGCTGGAGTTTTTCCTGATGGAATTCCAGAGGTTACTGTACTTACATCAACAATTACTGTGTAAGTGCCTTGAGGTAAATCAGTAAATAAATAATTTCCATTCACATCTGTAATGACTGTTAAATCATCACTTGGATTACTAGGAGTTCCAGGATCTAAAGTTACAGTTGCTCCTCCTAAACCAGGTTCTCCAGCGTCTATAATCCCATCTCCATCTGTATCGTACCAAACTGTATCTCCAATTGAACCTAAGCCAGTAGCTACTGTTAATGTAGCAGAGCTCTTAGCATTTGCGCATTTATTATTTGAATGAGTTACATCAACATAGTATTGGTTGGTATCTAAACCTGTTACATCGCTAATTACTAAATTTGCAGTATTGGTGCCAGAATAAACACCAGTATTTGTAAGTAAAGTTCCTCCATTTGTAGGATTTCCAAAATACCATTTGTAAATAATTCCTGAGTTTGCGTTCCCTGCAGTTCCATAAACTGGAGTTCCATTATTATAAGCGGTTGCTTTTTCTGCAGAAGCAACTACATTAAATGTTACAGATTGTCCATTAAAAGAAGTTTTATCTGCTACAGGAGTTGTAATATTTAATTGATTTGCAATATATTCGTTTCCAATTACTCCATTATAAGCTGCTGATGCTCCAGTTACTTTTCCATTAGCATCAAAACCAGTTCCATCAATAATACCATCGTTATTTGCATCAATTCCTCCAGATTCTGTAACATCTAAACACCCATCACCATCAGAATCTAAATCTAAATTATTTGTAATACCATCTCCATCTGTATCTATGCAATTCAGGTTATATCCATAAATAGAACCAATTGCATGCGTTGGTCCATTTACTACTTGATTAATAACTATTGTGTTGGTTGCATTCCAAGTTATTGGGTTTACTGTTAATCCGTTCGCAAATATCATTGATTCTAAAGGACCATTTAAAGTTTTAGAGCCTAAAATTTGTACACTTCCTGTTGGAGAAACAATAACTCTTAATAGAGGAGTAGCTGCATTTGCAGTACCCATTGCCCATATTTGAGGAATTCCACCAGCACCATGTCTTGTTCCGTCTGCAAATTTAATGGTTTGTGGAATTGAACTAAAAGCACTTGCAAACTCTAATTCATTAGAGAATAATGGAGATCCATTTACAGTAACATTAAAACTATTGTCTAGCCTAGTAATATCGATTCCAAATCCATTAGAGGCTGTATTTAAGTTGGCTGAATGTGAACTTTTGTTGATACTAAAGTTTGAAACGTCAGTGGTTTTGTTAAAACAACCTTCGTTTATGTCTAAAATACCATCATTATCATCATCTAAATCACAGATGTTATTGATACCATCTGCATCAGGATCGTTTGCAGTAACTAAACCAACAGTTGCACCAATTGTACAACGTGAAGAGTAGCCAAAGTCTTGATCTAAATCATTTTCACCTGCTGTTAAAGTTACATCACTTCTACTTACACTTGTTGTTCCATCATCATCATAAGTTGGTATTAAATCATCAGTTGTTACAGTTGTCGGTAATCCAGCTGTAACTGTAGAAGTATTTACTGTAACTGTATAATTACCAGCAGGTAAATTATCGAATAAATAATTTCCATTAGCATCTGTGGTTGTTGTTATATCATCAGCAGTATTTCCAGGAGTTCCAGGATCTAAAGTTACTGTTGCTCCTTCTAAACCACTCTCACCACCATTTTGAGAACCATT
>NZ_JBASWY010000024.1:0-53827 GCF_049276715.1 Polaribacter sp. | reverse complement strand
TTCTTCTTGGGCTTTTACTGAATTTGCTTTTAATTTTTTACTGATAGAAGAGATAATAAAACCAGAAACAGGTAATAAAATAAATACGAAAAGTGTTAGTTTAACACTCATAAAGAACATAATGGTTATCGAAATAATAACTGTTAATGGTTCTCTAACAATAACTTCTATAGATGTTAAAATTGAGTTTTCTACTTCTTGAACATCAGCAGTCATTCTTGCTATAATGTCTCCCTTCCTTTTTTCAGTAAAATAGGAAATAGGCAATTCTACAATTTTATGATATAAATTGTCGCGTAAATCTTTTACTACTCCTGTTCTTAAAAAAGTAATTGCGTAGGAAGCTAAGTATCTAAAAAAATTTTTTAAAAAGAAAAGTGAAAGTGATAAAATACATATAAACAGTAAAACCTTTATTTCACCATCATTTAAAATCTTTTGATAAATAAAGTAGTTGAACCTATTTTCTGAATAGCTTAGAAAATTAGTTATACCCTCATAAATAGGTTTTTCAATTACTTTTTTTTCTTTACCAAATAAAATGTTTAGAACAGGTATAAAAGCTAATACAGATAAGACATTAAAAATTGCATATAAAATGTTGAATAGAATGTTTAAAATTGTAAACTTTCTATACTTTTTTTCATATTTTAAAATATCTTTAAAATAACTCATTAATTTAAGTTCATCTCTTTAATAATACGTTGAATTTTTGAGTCTAATTCTGCTTCAACTGTTTCAGCATTATTTGTATTATTTAACGAAGAATTTACGCTAAAATAGAATTTTATCTTAGGCTCAGTTCCACTTGGTCTTGCAGCAATTCTGGTTCCAGATTCTGTTTGATAAATTAAAACATTCGATTTTGGTAAATCTATTTTTGTTACTTTCCCAGTAATTAAATTTTTCTTTGTTGATGCTTCATAATCACATAAAGATTCTACTTTTTCACCATCAATTATAGTTAAAGGATTATTGCGCATATCACTTAACATTTGCTGAATTTCTGCAGCACCATCCATTCCTTTTTTAGTAATAGAAATTAAATGTTCTTTATAGAAACTATTTTTTACATAAATATTTAATAATTCTTGATAGAAAGAACTTCCATTTTGTTTGGCATAAGCTGCAACTTCACAAGCTAAAAGTGTTGCTGTAACAGCATCTTTATCACGTACAAAATCGCCAACCATATAACCAAAACTTTCTTCTCCACCACCAATAAAATCAAGTTCAGGGAAATCTCTTACCATTTTTGCAATCCATTTAAAACCTGTTAAACCGACTTTGGTATCAACTCCATAACTAGCTGCAACATCATTTACCAATTCTGTAGAAACAATGGTAGAGCCTACAAATTGTTTTCCGTTAATTTTACCTTCTTCTTTCCATTTTCTTAATAAGAAATCTGTCATTACAACCATGGTTTGGTTTCCATTCATCAATTTCATATTACCTTCTAAATCCCTTACTGCAACTCCTAATCTATCACAATCTGGGTCTGTTCCAATAACAATATCAGCACCAATTTTATTAGCCAAATTAGTTGCCATTTCTAAAGCTTCTGGTTCTTCTGGATTTGGCGATTTTACAGTTGGAAAATCTCCATTTGGAACTCTTTGCTCCTCAACAATATGAACATCAGTATAACCTGCTTTTCCTAAAGTATCAGGAACAGAAACTATTGAAGTTCCATGCAAAGAAGTGAATACTATTTTTAAATTTTTACGATCGATTGTATTTGATAATGAGCCATTTTTTACAGAAGCTTGAATAAAAGCATCATCAACGTTTTTACCAATAACTTCGATTAAATTTTCATTGGCTTTAAAGTTAATTTCAGAAAAATCTAAAGCATTTACTTTGTTTATAATTCCATTATCATGTGGAGGTACAATTTGTCCACCATCTGCCCAATAAACTTTGTATCCATTATATTCTGGAGGGTTGTGAGAAGCTGTTAAAACAATACCTGCATCACATTTTAAATAACGAACTGCAAAAGATAATTCTGGAGTTGCTCTTAAATCTTCAAAAAGATAAACTTTTATATTATTTGCAGATAAAACATCAGCCACTACTTTTGCAAACTTTTTACTATTGTGTCTGCAATCGTAAGCAATTACAACGCTTAATTGTGTTTTTTTTACGTTTTCTATTAGGTAATTAGACAAACCTTGTGTTGCTCTGCCTAGTGTATATTTATTAATTCTGTTGGTTCCTGCACCCATAACTCCACGCATTCCACCAGTTCCAAATTCCATATCTTTATAGAATCTGTCTGCTAAATCATTAGAATTATTTTTGATTAATTCATTGATTTCTTTTTGAGTTTCTGCATCAAAAGTTGAACTTAACCATTGTTTTGCTTTGTCTAAAATATCTTTCATAGAACTACAATTAAATTGATTTGTTAAATTTTATTTACAAATATACTATTTAGAAATTGAGTTTTTCTTTAATTGTATAGTGTTTTTCATCGCTTTTCATTTTTATAATAAGTTCGCCTAAAAAACCGGCTAAAAACAAAAGTGTTCCTAATATCATAGAAGTTAAAGCTATATAAAACCAAGGGTTATCTGTTATCAATATTGTTTTAATTCCGTTAAAAACCTTGTAAAGTTTAAAAATACCAATATAAAATGCCAAAGAGGTTCCAAACAGAAACATGAATGAACCCCAAAGTCCAAAAAAGTGCATGGGTCTTTTACCAAATTTAGATAAAAAAGAAATGGTTATTAAATCTAAAAAACCATTTATAAAACGATCCATTCCGAATTTAGTTTCACCATATTTTCTTGCTCGATGTTGAACTACTTTTTCGCCAATTCTTCTAAAACCTTCATTTTTAGCTAAAACAGGAATGTATCTGTGCATTTCGCCACTTACTTTTACAGCTTTTATAACTTCATTTTTGTAGGCTTTTAAACCGCAATTAAAGTCATGTAATTTTAAACCCGAAGTTTTTCTGGCAGCAGCATTAAACAATTTTGAAGGTAAATTTTTAGTAATTACATTGTCATAACGTTTCTTTTTCCAGCCAGAAATAAGATCGAAATTTTCATCAATAATTAAGTTGTAGAGTTCTGGAATTTCTTCAGGATTGTCTTGCAAATCAGCATCCATAGTAATCACAACATTACCTTTAGCCAACTCAAAACCGGCATCTAAAGCTTGAGATTTTCCGTAGTTTTTCTGAAAACGAATACCTTTAACAGCCTTGTTTTGTGCTGATAAATACTCAATTACTTGCCAAGAATTGTCTGTACTGCCATCATCAATAAAAATAATTTCGTATAAATAACGATTGGATTGCATAACTTTTGCAATCCAATCGTGTAATTCTTGTATCGATTCGTCTTCGTTAAGAAGTGGTATTACTACCGAAATTTGCATATGTAAGGTTCAAAATTCTTAATTCAATCTTCAAAGTTACATTTTTATTAAATATAGAACAATGAATATTAAATTTTAGTAAGTTTCTTCTTCTGATTTTTTCATAATAGCTGCAGCTATTGCAGAAACTAAAAAACCAATAAAAGCAAAGAAAAGCATAGCGTAAGCTGATGCTAACAAAGGGTTTTGATTTCTGGCCTTCTCTAATTGTTCTTCTATTACTTCTTGAGTCATTCCAAAATTTTCAAGAGTAACTCTAGTAACTTCTAATTTTTGCTCTATCAAATTAGGATCAATAATATTTTCTAAAATTAATTGAAAAGCAAGTGCAAGAACACCCCAAATTAAAGCGATTCCAACACCAACTTTAACTCCTTGTCCCCAAGACATAAAACCATTGTTTGCATCTTTGAATTTTTTTATTCCCAATACTAAGATAACTAAAGGGATCACAAAACTCACTATGCCTAGAGCTATACCTGGATTCGCAGATTTTCCTAATGCATATAAAATTACGGCAATTAAAATGCTTGATATTCCTGTGTATAATCCATAGTTTAAAATAATACTTTTACTATTTGCTTGATTTTCCATTTTTTTAAATTTAGTTAGTTGTACAAATATATTCATTTCATTTTTATAGCAATATCTTATTTAGTTGATAAAACCATTAAAACACTTAATTAGTAATCAATAAGTTAAAAATGTTACAAAAATTTTAATATTTTTTTAATTGATAAAATAAAAATAGATTGTAAATTTGCATTGGCAAGTCCTACACAACTAGCTCCCTTTGAATCCTCCAGGGTGGGAACACAGCAAAGGTATTAGGTTGTAGCAGTGTGATGTAGATAGCTTGCCATTTTTTGTGCTCTAAAGTTTCTTTTTAAAAAGAGAATATTTCTTCAATAACTTTTTAACTTTACAACTTTAAACTTTCTAACTAAAAATTTATGCCTAAAGTAATATTGGTTACAGGAGCTTCCTCTGGAATAGGAAAATCTATTGCTACATTTTTATCGGAAAAAAAGTATAAAGTTTATGGTACCAGTAGAAATCCAAAAAACACAGAGAATTTTTCTTTTGAATTGATTTCTTTAGATGTTTTAAATGTTGATACTATAAATAAAGCCGTTGATTATATTATTGATAAAGAAGGAAGATTAGATGTTTTAGTAAACAATGCAGGAATGGGTATTACTGGACCAATAGAAGATACTCCTACTCAAGAAATGAAAGCGGTTTTTAATACGAATTTTTTTGGAGCTATTGATGTTATGAAAGCTGTTTTGCCTAACATGAGAACTCAAAAGTCGGGTATTATTCTGAACGTAACTTCTATTGCAGGTTATATGGGTTTGCCTTTTAGAGGTTTGTATTCAGCATCTAAAGGAGCTCTTGAAATTGTTACAGAAGCTACAAGTATGGAGGTTAAAGGCTTTGGAATTAAAGTGATAAGTGTTGCTCCTGGAGATTTTGCAACCAATATTGCAGCAGGTAGATACCATACACCTGTTTTTGAAAACTCTGCATACAAAGATAAATATCAAGAAAATTTAGATTTAATGGATGCTCATGTTGATGAAGGAATGGATCCTATTGAAATGGCTAAGGTTGTTTACAAAATCATCAATACAAAAAAGCCTAAATTACATTACAAAGTGGGCGATTTTATGCAGAAATTCTCTATTGTTTTAAAACGAATTTTACCAGATAGAATGTACGAGAAACTGCTAATGAACCATTACAAACTCTAGTCTTCTATACTAATATGTTCTTCTGCAGTATCGCTTAAATAAGTTTCTAAAATGCTTATTTCGCAATTTAAGGCATCAAAATCTATTTTAATATAGCCATAGAAATTTTCATCATTTCTAATGAGTCTTAACGCATAATAATCATCTTTATCATTCGCAAATTCCTTTTTGTAAGTTAAATTATTCTGAAGAAAAAAGTTGTAGTTTTCATAAGGTGCATCAAATTCATAAAAAACATCTAAAGAGTTTCTAACATCAGCAGAATCGAATTTATTTGCAGCATAACTTCTTGTGTTTTCTGTAGAAAAAGGAGGTTCAAAAATTACAGGAAAAGGAATGCTTACTCCTTTAGGAGAAAGAATTTCATTAATTTCTTCGTCTGTAGAAACCAACTTTATGTTATACGCTACAAAATTTGGTGTGTTTGCAAAGTCTACAACTTCATCAGCAAGTAAAGTGTAATCTGTTGTTCCGTCTTTATCTAAATCTATTTCTATGGGTAGTTTATCTGCAAAACAAGTAGAAAAATAAGTGTAATTTGTGTCTTCTGCTATATAATCATCAACAGTAAATTCTACCCAAAAATTAAGTGTTTTAATTAATTTATCATGATGATCTCTATAAATGATTTGTCCAGAAAATTTTTCGTCAATTTCCCAATCTTGTATGCTAACTTCTAACACATAAACTTGAGTTATGGCACTAATATCTGCAGTGCTACCATCGTAAAATTCGTAACCATGATCTATCTGTAAACAATCGTCTATCTTATTAAAAACAAAATTTAGAGTTTCTGTAGTGTTGTTGTCATTTAAATCTTTGGTATAACTTATGCTAACAGTATTATCAGAATAACTGCCTTGCCAAACAGCAGATGCTGAGTTGTCTAGAACAATTACATTGTCTGAGGCTGTAACACCAATATCTGATAAATCACATAATATAGTGCCTTCTATACCTTCTTCTGTGTTTACAGAATCGCAAGAATATAAAGTTGTTAAAAAGAAAAGGAACGCTAAATATTTATATATTTTCATTTATAATATTGTTTTTTAAAAACTTTAAAAAAGGTATTTGTTAAAGTTAGACACATAAAAATTGACAAAGTTTAATTTTAAATCTAAAAAAGATCATATTTGGTATATTTTTAACCAATTAATAGTAAAACTTATAATTATTTTTTCTGTTAAAGAAATCATTGTAACTATCTTTGCTACAAATTAATCATAAATTTTCAAAAAAATGAAATTTTTCATAGATACAGCAAATTTAGAGCAAATAAAAGAAGCACAAGCTTTGGGTATTTTAGATGGTGTTACAACAAATCCGTCTTTAATGGCTAAAGAAGGCATTACAGGTCAAACAAATATTATTAACCATTACAAAGCCATTTGCGAATTAGTAGATGGAGATGTTTCTGCAGAAGTAATTGCTACAGATTTTGATGGAATGGTTAAAGAAGGGGAAGCTTTGGCTGCTTTAAATCCGCAAATTGTGGTAAAATTACCTATGATAAAAGATGGTGTAAAAGCATGTAAATATTTTTCATCAAAAGGCATTAAAACAAATGTTACTTTAGTGTTTTCTGCTGGGCAAGCTTTGTTGGCTGCAAAAGCAGGTGCAACTTATGTTTCTCCTTTTATTGGTAGGTTAGATGATATTTCTACAGATGGTTTAAATCTAATTTCAGAAATTCGTTTAATTTATGATAATTACGGTTTCGATACTCAAATTTTAGCAGCTTCTGTGCGTCATACAATGCACATTATAGATTGTGCTAAATTAGGCTCAGATGTTATGACAGGGCCTTTAAGCGCTATTGAAGGTTTATTAAAACATCCTTTAACAGACATTGGTTTGGCAAAGTTTTTAGAAGATTATAAAAAAGGGAACTAAAAATAAGCCCATCCTAACCTTCCCAAAGGGAAGGAACAATTGCGATTGAAAAGGGTTTTTATTTGAAGTGATTTCCTGCTTTCGCTACTCGCTTTTTTTGCTGAAAAAGCAAAAAAGAGCTCAAACAGATCGCTTAATCAGGGCTAGACTTGTTTGTTAGCAAATATTAAAATTAACAAAAACACTAAAAACTTATTGATTTTAGTGTTTTTTCCTAAAAGAAAAGTTTTTGCGTAAAAATGATAACATAAAGAAATTTTCCCCTTTGGGGAAATTAAAGGGGGCTTCCTTTTTCCCTGCTAAAGAACTCGCACAACAGGTAATTTCAGCTTGTCTTCAATTTAATGTTGATACAGTAGTGATTTCTCCAGGTTCTAGAAATGCGCCTTTAACTATCGGCTTTTCTAATCATCCAGAAATACAAACATTAAGTATTGTAGATGAAAGATGCGCTGCTTTTTTTGCTTTGGGTATTGCACAACAAAAGCAAAAACCAGTGGCAGTTTTATGCACTTCAGGTTCTGCTTTGCTAAACTATTATCCTGCAATTGCAGAAGCTTTTTATAGCAAAATACCTTTAGTGGTAATTTCTGCAGATAGACCAAAACATTTAATTGATATTGGTGATGGACAAACCATAAGACAAGAAAATGTGTTTGAAAATCATATTTTATTTTCAGCAAATTTGGTAGAAAACGATAAATTTAAAACAAGAAATGCACAATTAATTGGTGAAGCTTTGCAATTAGCAACTTCACAAAATGGACCCGTTCATATAAATGTACCTTTTGATGAGCCAATTTATGAAACTGTAGAGGATTTAAAACAATTTCATTTTCCTCATATATCTATGAGCTCTCTAGATAATTCTCATATTAATTATGATTATTTATCTAAAATTTGGAATGATGCAGAAAGAAAAATGATTGTGGTTGGTGTTAGTTATCCAGATAAAGAATTACACCAATTAATGGATTTATATGCAGAAGATGATTCTGTTTTAATTTTTACAGAAACAACATCGAACCTACACCATTCAAAAGCAATAGATTCTATAGATCAATTAATTTTTTCTTTAGATGAATTAGATTTTAAAGAATTACAACCAGATATTTTAATCACTTTTGGAGGCATGATTGTTTCGAAAAGAATTAAACAATTCTTAAGAAACTATCAACCAAAACATCATTGGAATATTGATGAGAAAAAAGCAATCAATACGTTCTTTTGTTTATCAGAATTCATTCAAACAAAACCTGTAGATTTTTTCTCGAAGTTTAATAAAATTATTTCTAAAAAAGAAAGTGATTATCAATCAAAATGGTTGGCAATAAGAGATAAAAGACGAGAAAAACATTCTGAATATTTATCAAAAATAAAACATTCAGATTTTAAAGCTTTTGAACAAGTTTTAGAGAGTATTCCCAATAATTCTCAATTACAAATTAGCAATAGTGCAATTATTAGATATGCGCAATTGTTTAGCATTCCAGCTACCATAGATGTGTTTTGTAACAGAGGCACAAGTGGAATTGATGGAAGTACTTCAACAGCAATTGGAGCTGCTTTTGCAAGCAAAAAACAAACGGTTTTTATTACAGGTGATCTAAGTTTTTTTTACGACAGTAATGCTTTATGGAACAAAAATATTCCAGCTAATTTTAGAATTATCATTATAAATAATTCTGGAGGTGGAATTTTTAAAATCATTCCAGGGCCAGCAACTACAAATGCTGCTAAATATTTTGAAACGCCACATTGTTTAACAGCTGAACATCTTTGCAAAATGTTTGAATTTGAGTATCAAAAAGCATTTTCTACAGAATCTGTAAAAAACGAATTAGAAAGTTTTTATTATTCATCAGAAAAACCAAAAATTCTGGAAATTTTTACACCAAGTGCAGAAAATGATGTAATTTTAAAAGACTATTTTAAATACATAAAATAATGGAATCAGAAGACAGAGAAATGGATTTCCAAGAAGGAGATAAAGTGCAGTTAATTATTGAAACTGAAACAGGTTTAGGCTTCACAGTTTTAATAAATAATGAGTTTGAAGGCTTGCTTTTTAGAAGTGAAGTTTTTCAAGAATTAGAAGAAGGAATGGAAGTTACTGGTTACATAAAAAACATAAGAGAAGATGGTAAAATTGATGTTTCTCTGCGACCTCAAGGTTTTAGAAATGTGATCGATTCTGATGTTGAAAAAGTACTAGCAAAATTAAAAAATAGCAGAGAAGGTTTTTTATTGTTAACAGATAAAAGCTCTCCAGATTCCATTCGTTTTCATATGAAAATGAGTAAAAAAGCATTTAAAAAAGCGGTTGGTAATTTATACAAACAAAAGTTAATTATAATCAAAGAAGATAGAATAGAGTTGATTTAAAATAGTTTCAAAGTTTCAAAGTTTCAAAGTTTAAATATTGAAAGTAAGAAGTTTAAAGACTGGAAATAATATATTTTTCATTTTTGCACTAACAACTAACAACTTAAATTACTGCCCTCCTAAACGTAAAATATTTTCATAAAAAGCATCAGCATTTGGGTCTGAAGGATCCATTTTTCCATACCCTATTTTATAGTAGTTCAATGCTTTTTTAAACATTTTACCAGTTTCATAATAACGTCCAATATAATAATCGCCTAAAGGAGAAGTTGGGAAAAGTTTCAAAATCATTTTTCCAAAATCTCTTAATTTGTCTCCATTTTCTTTTTCGATAACAATACTTTCAATGGCATAAATATCGGTCTCTCTAATTCCCAGGTTACTTCCAAATAAAAATTCGATTTCTAAATACTTATTTTCCAAATAATAAATAGCATCACTTGGAGCTAAGTCTTTTATATTCTCTTCATATTCTTCTTTAGAAATGGCAGAATATACTTCAAAAATTTTGGTCATTGCTCTTGGAATTGCTTCACCTATGGCAGAAATGGAGCTTGGAGTATTAATTACATCATTAATAACATTAAAATTTTTCATATCTAATGTGGCTAAACCTTTTTGAATTTGGTCTATTTTAACTTGCTTTTCTGCAGAGAAAGAACTCACATTATTGGTGTAAAAGTAAAAGGTGTTGTCTTCTCTACCGAATTTTTCTAAATTATATGATATTAATTCTGACCCAATAAAATCTGAAAAACTAGGATTTATGCAAATAAAAGAGTTTATAAAAGCCGTATTTTCACCCAGAAAATGAGTGATTAAATTAGCAGAATAACCATCACCTACCAAAGTTATAAATGGAGAGGTTCTGTAATTGCTTTCCATATAAAACACAACTTCATCTCTTATAAAATTATAAAAATAACCTGCAGTTGTAGATAGTTTACCAGAGTTTATATCAAAAGAAACATCTTGTCCTTTCGTTTTTTCCATAGAAATTCCAACCACAATTTGCTTTGGAGCTTTGTCTTTTTTCGAGAATAGTATAGCGTTTCCAACATAAATATCAAACAAATAATCTTCGTCTAAAACAATGGCCAAAGGGTAATTTTTAATACTATCTTTTTCATATCCTTCTGGTATGTAAATTTTAATATTTCTGGTAGTTTCTAAAATTTCAGATTCTAAGGCCTGTTGAATGATTTTTTGAGAAAATCCGGAGAAATAAAAAAGAATAAATATTAATGTGAGTGATTTCTTAATCATAAGTTAGAATGTTTATTTTTGCTGCTGATGATTTTAATTTCTTGTAAAAGAACGTCTAAAATACAAAATTATGATACAACCTGAATGGAAAACTGCCAAAGAGTATGAAGATATTACTTATAAAAAATGTAATGGAGTTGCAAGAATAGCATTTAATAGACCTGATGTTAGAAATGCTTTTCGCCCAAAAACCACCAAAGAATTGTATGATGCTTTTTATGATGCTGGAGAAGATGTGAATATTGGTGTAGTTTTACTTTCTGCTGAAGGACCAAGTACAAAAGACGGAATTTATTCTTTTTGCTCTGGAGGAGATCAAAAAGCTAGAGGTCATCAAGGTTATGTGGGTGATGATGGGTATCACAGATTAAATATTTTAGAAGTTCAAAGACTAATCAGATTTATGCCAAAAGCAGTAATTGCAGTAGTTCCTGGTTGGGCTGTTGGTGGTGGACATAGTTTACATGTTGTTTGCGATTTAACCTTAGCAAGCAAAGAACACGCAATTTTTAAACAAACAGATGCAGATGTAACTTCTTTTGATGGTGGTTATGGTTCTGCCTATTTGGCAAAAATGGTTGGGCAAAAAAGAGCGAGAGAAATTTTCTTTTTAGGAAGAAATTATTCTGCACAAGAAGCCTTTGAAATGGGAATGGTAAATGCTGTAATTCCTCATAACGAATTAGAAAGCACAGCTTATGAATGGGCACAAGAAATTTTGGCAAAAAGTCCAACATCCATAAAAATGCTAAAATTTGCCATGAATTTAACAGATGATGGAATGGTTGGTCAACAAGTTTTTGCTGGTGAAGCTACAAGATTAGCATACATGACAGATGAAGCGAAAGAAGGTAGGGATGCTTTTTTAGAAAAAAGAAAACCAAATTTTCCTAAAAAATGGATACCATAAAATTATAGTTATTAGTTTTTAGTTGTTGGTTTTTAGTTATTACTATAATTCCAACAACCATTAACCATTAACTAACAACTAAATACAACATGAAATCACAAATAGTAACTTTCTTAATAAAATGTCCAGATCAAAAAGGATTGGTTGCAAAAATTACCAGTTTTTTTTATGAAAAAGGATTCAATATTCTAAGTTGTCAGCAATATGTAAATTCTATTGAAGACATGTATTTTATGCGTATTCGTTTAAATGCAGAAGGTACAAATATTTCTAAATCAGATTTAGAAGAAAGTTTCTCTAATTTAGCAGAACCTTTAGACTTTGATTGGTCTGTAAATTATGGCGATAAAAAGCAAAATGTAGCTATTATGGTTTCGCACACAAGTCATAATTTATACGATTTGTTAGAGCGTTACAAGGAAGGTAGTTTAAACTGTAATGTGAAAATGATTATTAGTAATCATGACAAATTAAGGCATATTGCAGATATGTTCGAGGTTCCTTATTATTATTTACCAGTTACCAAAGAAACCAAATTGGCCCAAGAATCTCAAGTGGTGGAATTGTTAGATTCCAATAATATTGATTTGGTAATTATGGCAAGATATATGCAGATTTTGTCATCAGAATTCATCAATCATTATCCAGAGAGAATCATCAATATTCATCATTCTTTTTTACCAGCCTTCCAAGGAGCAAATCCTTATAAAAAAGCATACGAAAGAGGAGTGAAATTAATAGGGGCTACAGCACATTATGCAACAGAAGATTTAGACGAAGGTCCAATTATTGAGCAAGATGTGAAACCAGTGACCCACGAAAGTACACCAACCACTTTAAAAAGAATTGGTGCAGACATAGAAAAGTTGGTTTTGGCAAGAGCCGTAAAATGTCATTTAAATAATCAAATAATTGTTTCAGGAAACAGAGCAATTGTATTTCCAGAAGCAGGAGAATAAAAAAACCTTTTAAATTCCCCAAAGGGGAAAAATACTCATAAAAAAAAGAATACTAACATAACAGTTTCTTCCCTTTGGGAAGATTAAGATGGGAATGAAAATAATTTGTATTGGGCGCAATTACGCAAAACACATAGCAGAATTAGCAAATGAAAAACCAGATAATCCTGTTGTTTTTCTAAAACCAGATTCTGCAATATTACCAAATAAAAATCCTTTTTTTATACCACCTTTTTCTAATGATGTTCATTATGAAGTGGAAGTTTTGATAAAAATAAATAAGGTAGGTAAGCATATTGATGCCAAATTTGCTCATAAATATTATGATGAAATTGGTTTAGGAATCGATTTTACAGCTAGAGATATTCAACAAGATTGCAAAGAAAAGGGGTTGCCTTGGGAAAAAGCCAAAGCGTTTGATGGAAGTGCAGTTATTGGAGAATTTTATCCAAAAGAAGATTTCGATTTAGAAAATTTACAATTTCAATTGTATAAAAATGATGAACTCGTTCAAAATGGAAATACAAATGCAATGTTGTGGAAAACAGATGAATTAATTGCTTATGTATCACAATATTTCACTCTAAAAAAAGGTGATATCATTTTTACAGGAACTCCAGAAGGAGTTGGAAAAGTTTTAGAAAATGATACTTTAAAAGGAGTAATTGAAGGGAGAGAGTCGTTTAATATTAAAGTTAAGTAAGTTTTAGAGTAGCAAAGTTTCAAAGGTACAAAGTCCATTCTTATACGTTGAAACTTTGTGTCTTTGTCACTTAAATAGAAAATAAATGAAAGCAGAAATAATTACAATAGGAGATGAGATTTTAATAGGGCAAATTGTAGACACAAACTCACAATGGATTGGAATTGAGCTTAATAAAATTGGCGTTTCTGTTTATCAAATATCTTCCATTCAAGATGATGAAGAGCATATTTTAAAAGCATTAAAAGAAGCGCAAAGTAGAGTAGATATTGTGATTATAACTGGTGGTTTAGGGCCGACAAAAGATGACATCACAAAAAAAACAATTGCAAAATTTTTTAATAACGATACATTTATAGAATATCCAGAAGTTATAGAGCATATAAAAGATTTGTTTAAAAAGATAAATCATCCTTTTAAGGAAATTCAAAAAATGCAAGCCCAATTGCCATCCAAAGCTACTTATTTAAAAAATAAATTTGGTACAGCTCCAGGAATGTGGTTTTTTGAAAATAATACAGTTTTTGTTTCACTTCCAGGAGTGCCTTATGAAATGAAAGGTCTAATTGCAGACGAGGTTTTACCCAGAATTCAAAAGAAGTTTAAATTACCTTTTATAATTCATAAAACAATTATGACCTATGGTCAAGGAGAAAGCACAATTGCTGAAACTATAGAGGATTTCGAAAACAATTTACCATCTTACATTAAATTGGCCTACTTGCCATCTTTTGGCAGAGTTCGTTTGCGTTTATCTGCCAAAGGTGATACTAAAGAAATTCTTGAAAAAGAACTTAATAATAAAGTAGATGAGGTTTATAAACTACTACCAGAAATAATTACAGGCATAGATGATGATGGTTCTTTAGAGAAAAGAATAGGAGAATTACTCATAAAAAACAACAAAACAATTTGTACTGCAGAGAGTTTAACTGGAGGTAAAATTGCCTCGACTTTGGTATCAGAAGCAGGCTCATCTGCCTATTACAAAGGAAGTTTTGTTACCTATTGTGAAGAATCGAAAATTAATTTACTAGGCGTTTTAAAAGAAACTATTGATAAATATACCATTGTAAGCAAAGAAGTTGCTTTAGAAATGGCAAGAGGAGCTAAGGCTAAATTAAACACAAATTATGCAATTGCTGTTACAGGGAATGCTGGGCCAACAAGAGACAAAACAGATAAAAGTTTGGGTGTTGTGTATATAGCAGTTATTTCAGATTCGAAAGAGATTGTAGAAGAGTTTAGTTTCGGTCAACCAAGAGAGAAAGTAATTAATAGAACCGTAAGTAAATCTTTAGAAATTCTACAAAGAGAAATTCTATAAAAATTTATGATTTTGTTTTGTTCAGAATTAGAATTATTTGTAGATTTGCACCTCGTTTAGAGATAACACTATAAATACTGTCGAAAAGATGTCTAGAGTTTGTGAATTAACAGGAAAAAAAGCAATGGTTGGAAACAATGTTTCTCATGCCATGAACAGAACAAAAAGAACATTTGACGCTAATTTAATGACCAAGCGTTTTTATATTCCAGAAGAAGATAAATGGATCAAATTAAAAATATCTGCTTCTGCTTTAAAAAACATTAACAGAAAAGGAATTTCTGCAGTTATAAAAGAGGCAAGAGCTAACGGTTTTTTAACAAAATAAGAAGTTTTAGCTTATAAAATTATACATAGATGGCAAAAAAAGGTAACAGAGTTCAAGTAATTTTAGAATGCACAGAGCATAAAGCTTCTGGCGAAAGAGGTACTTCTAGATATATTACTACTAAGAACAAAAAGAACACTCCAGATAGAATGGAAATTAAAAAATTCAATCCTATCTTAAAGAAAATGACTGTTCACAAAGAAATTAAATAATACAACTTTCTAGAACTCAGAACAGAGCACATAGATTTAAAACATTTAGACAATGGCAAAAAAAACAGTAGCATCGTTACAAACAGCATCAAAAAGATTAAGTAAAGCTATAAAAATGGTAAGATCTCCTAAAACTGGAGCTTACACATTTGTTGAAGCAATTATGGATCCTGAAAAAGTAGATGATTTTTTAGCAAAAAAATAATCAATCAAATCATAATATATTAAAACTACTTTCTATTTTTAGAAAGTAGTTTTTTTTTATCTTTACTTTTCCTAATCTTGAGCTTTTCGAAAGGTTGGGCGTTCCCTAAAGGTCAGGCTTTACATTCTATCTTTTTGTAAAAAAAACAAAAAGGATGTCATTCCAATCCTTAACGCAACTAGTTTGCCAACAAAAATAGAATCTGACAAATTGACTACTATTTAATATGGCATAGTATTAGACATTTAAATAGTAGTAATAAATAATTAACAACTCGAAAAATGAGTTTTTTTAAAAACATATTTTCAAAAGAAAAAAAGGAAACCTTAGACAAAGGTTTAGAAAAATCTAAAGAAAGTTTCTTTGGTAAATTATCGAAAGCAGTAGCAGGAAAATCGAAAGTAGATGATGATGTTTTAGATAATTTGGAAGAAGTTTTAGTAGCTTCTGATGTTGGTGTAAACACCACTCTAAAAATAATTGATAGAATAGAAGCAAGAGTTGCCAAAGATAAATATGTTGGTACAGACGAATTAAATTCTATTCTTAGAGAAGAAATTGCTGGGCTTTTGTCTGAAACCAATGTTGGTAACGAAACCGATTTTACAATTCCTTCAAATAAGAAACCTTATGTTATAATGGTTGTTGGTGTAAATGGAGTAGGTAAAACAACTACCATAGGCAAACTAGCAAGTCAGTTTAAAAAAAGAGGATTAAAAGTTGTTTTAGGAGCTGCAGATACTTTTAGAGCAGCAGCAATAGACCAATTACAAGTTTGGGCAGACAGAACAGATGTGCCAATTGTTCGTCAAGAAATGGGTTCTGATCCTGCTTCTGTAGCTTTCGATACTTTAAAATCTGCAGTGAACCAAAATGCAGATGTTGTAATTATTGATACTGCTGGTCGTTTGCATAACAAAGTGAATTTAATGAACGAGCTAACAAAAATAAAACGAGTAATGCAAAAAGTTGTAGAAGATGCACCTCATGATGTTTTACTAGTTTTAGATGGTTCTACAGGTCAAAATGCTTTTGAGCAAGCCAAACAATTTACCAAAGCAACAGAAGTTACTTGTTTAGCAGTTACCAAATTGGATGGAACAGCCAAAGGAGGAGTTGTCATTGGTATTTCAGATCAGTTTCAAATTCCTGTAAAATATATTGGAGTAGGAGAAGGTATTGATGATTTGCAAGTGTTTAATAAAAATGAGTTTGTAGATTCTTTTTTTAAGTAGAAAAAGGGATTATTTTTATATTTCGCTAACGTGTTTGTACAGGATTAGTTGCGTTGGTTAAGCAATAAAGTTAATAAATAATTACTGACAAAGAAAATCCTCGAGGATTTTCGTAAGTGAGCAAAAAGCAAGCAATTAATTTTGTACGGTGTTGTGTGTAGTTTTTTGTTTTCGTTCGTATTCATATGTTATATTATAACTATATCCAGCTCCAATTATTAATAAAATAGCTCCTTCATTACTTAAAGCTTCATTGATAAGTAAATTTCCGTTTTTAGTCAGTCCTATTCTTCTTTTATTATTTCTACAACCTCCAAATAAAAAAGGAACACCATTACAATCAAGATATTTATTCTCTATATAAAACATTCCATTTTTGTGTTTTCCTTCAAATACTGTATCTTTAATAACTTTTGAGTTTTCAAGCAATTCCATTTTTAGCTTGTTTGTATTTTCCAAAATTAGACTTAGAAAATAATTATTTTCATTTTTTCTCAAAGAATCAAATTCAATCTTTTTTTCGTAGCTTTCATTAGTCAGAAAATAATATCCATTATTTCTTTTTAAAGAATCTGGAATTTTGTCATTTGGTTCTTCTTTTCCCAAACTGTAATATCTTCTAATTGGATTCAAAGAATATTTACCTGTAAGTTTATTTATTTCAACTTTTTTGAGATTTAAAATTTCTTTCCGAAATCTCTTTTTTGTAAAAGAAGCACAGCTAAAAAATGTAATACTTATTACAGTTAGAATTATGATATTTATTTTTCTGTTTGTCATTTCTTAAATTACACACAACGTTAACCCTAATATGCAACGTTTTAATGTTTTATATTCGTAGTTAGCGAAGTTATATTTTTTTAAGTTTAGAAACAACCTAAATTAAAATTCTAACTTTTAGAAAAATAGCATTAATTCAGCAAAGCATTCATTTTTGCCCACAAATCATTATCAAAAGAAGATAAAGCAAAATTAGAACCTTCAGCAGCCTCACCCATTCTAATCACAACCAATTTTTTACTGGGCACAATATAAATTTTTTGATCATTTTTACCTAAAGCAGCAAACATATCATCAGGAGCATTTGGAATTAGCTTACCAGCAAATTCTATTTGAGATTGTGGTAAATGATAGCTTTCTTTTCCATTCAGCCACCACAAATAACCATAAGATTTATTAATATTTTGAGAGGTTGATGTTGCTTGTTTAAGAAAATTTTCAGAGATAATTTGTGTGTTTTGCCATTTTCCGTTTGCAGAAATTAGCAATCCAAAACGTGCCATACTTCTTGTATTACTCCAATAAACATTTAAATCTCCTACGTTTCTCCAAATTCCTGTCATCCCAATTTTATCTTTTAATTTCGAGTTGAAATAAGAATCAAAACTCGAATTGGTAGCATTTGCAATTACGTCTTGCATTTTTACATACACATTATGATATGCCCATCTTTTTCCAGCATCTGCGATATATTTTAAATTTGATGGAGAAATAGCATCACCTAAACTATCATCCAAACCAGAATTCATGGACAAGAGATTTTCACAAGTAATTAAGTTTTCTTTTTCTAAAGGTAAACTTGTCCAACCAATCCCTAAATAATCAGAAACTTTATTATTGATATTTATCATGTTTTCGTCTTGTGCAATACCCGATAAAGTTGATGTTAATGTTTTGCCTGCACTTGCCCAATACCAAACTGATGAAGAAGTGTGATTGTTAAAATATTTTTCTACCACAATTTTTCCATTATGGAGTATTACAAAGCTTTTTGTATTTTTATTTTCTAGAAAATCTAATAATGGATTCAATTCGCTTTGATTCCAATTCAGTTCAGTAATTGTTTTTGTTTCCCAATTATCAGAATTTATTTCTGGGAAATAGATTTTATCATTGTTGGTAACAATTCCATTGTTTTCAATTGAATTCTCTTTGGAACAACCAATAAAAAGCATTGAAAAACTAATAATTAAAATTGGGTATTTAAAAAAGTTCATAAAATAACTCGTTTGTAATTAGACCATTTACTAACAGAAAGGTTTAAAAATACTATATTTGAATACCAAAACTTAAGGATGTTCAAAATATTTTCAAGTACTGCACTTTTTTATTTTCTTTTTGGGTTTATCTTATTTTCCTCAAATGAAAAAAGTTTTGGGCAAGAATCAGCAAATGAACTTAAAAAATACTCGCATACAGAGTTTTTTAAACTTTTAACAACTACTCAAGATTCTATTTTTATTTTAAAAAATGCATTTATTTATATAGATGAAAATGAAGATACTGATTTTTATTATCAGAAAAATAATGGATTTTTAGAGTTTTCGAAGAAAGATACACTTACTATTAATAAGAAAATTCAACTCTCAAATGTGCATTTTGAGCATATATATGATGAGGAAGGTTATGCTTTACATCACATAAAATTTACAAAACCGGTAATTATAGAAAATTCTGCCTCAATAGTTTTTAGTAACTGCGTTTTTGAAAAAGGATTTTACATGGATGTAAACACTCCATTAGATTCATATATAAGTTATTTTGAAAAAGAGTACGAAAATTATGGAAACGATTTTAGTATTAATGAATCTGTTTTAAAAAATGAATTTATTATCGATATTGGAACTATAGAAGTTTTTTCACCAATTTTTGTTACTATCTCTAAATCTATTTTTAATATTTATCCAGATTTAGAAAGTGCATTCTATTTGAATAATATACGCTCTTTTGATTTTTTAGATAATAGCATTGTAGGTAGTGGTTTTGTTTTTATTTCAAATGACGAAAATTGGCGAACTCAAATAAAATTTAATGATTTTGGAAATGTTCATGCAGTAATTTATCAAGCAGGAATATCATCATCAAGTGTGAATGATATTTCTGATAATATTTTTAGAAAAACGATGCTTTTAGAAGTCGAAAATTTTAATAAAACTGATATTTACAATTGGAAAGAATGGGAGAATAAAATCATATCCTTTAAAGGTTTTGATTCTTATATAGAAAACTTAGAAAAAAATAAAACTTCGATTTCTGATTCTTATGTAAGTTTATTTAATAACGATTCAATTCTAAAATCTTATATAAATACGCATAAGTATAAATTAGAAAGTGCATTTAAATATGAAAAGAGATTAATTGGTTCTTTTTACGACTATTATAAATCTCAATATGATACTGATTTCGCAAATAAAACCTACATTAGTTTAAAAGATTTAGAAACAAAAAGATATCAATTTTTGAATGAAGAAAATCCATCTTTTAAAACGTATTTTACTTGGAAAATAAATCAATTTTTAAAATATTTTTCAGAATATGGTACAGATCCATCAAAATCAATAATTATATCAATTTATGTAATTCTGTTTTTTGCATTAATTTATTTGTTTTTTCCAAATTCTTGGGATTCACTTAATAAAAATAAATTGATGAAAAGATTGCGTTTTTACACCCGTTATTTTAGAAGTGAAGACAGTTTAAAAAATATATACACAGAAGAAAATAAGCACGATTTAATGACTTTTAAAGAATTTAAAGACTACATGAATCAAAGTAAAAAAGAAACACCTAGTTACTTTTTATGGCTGGCAAAACCTGTATATTATTTTTCTTCCACCAATTATAAAATAATAAGTAAGCTTTTTGATAAGACCGAAGTTTTAAATGGAAAATGGGTAGATTTACCAAGAAATAAAAAGATACTATCAAGTATTCTATTGGGAATTTGGATTACTATTTTATTATTTTTTGATCTTTTTATCAAGTTTTTAAATGCCTTAACACTATCAATAAATACATTTACAACATTGGGTTTTGGTGAAATTCCTACAAAAGGAATACCACGATATTTATGTATAATTCAAGGATTTATTGGTTGGTTTATGCTTAGTATTTTTAGTGTTGCCCTAATTTCTCAATTGTTAAATTAATTCTTTAAAAATGAAAAAAATTATTCTAGTAGTATTAGTTTTTATTATTTGTTGCACAAATAAAGAAAGTCAACCAGAAGTTATATTTATAAAATATGATGAATCTGCAGATTTGGTTAAACAACAAAATCATGAAAGTGGCAGAATGAAATTTAAACTTTTTCAGTCTAAAAGATTAGACATGAATGAGGTTTTTAAGCCATTTCAAAAAGATTTATCTCAATTTTCTGAAGAAAATTACAATCAATTAAAGCCGCTAATTTTAGAACAAGACATACCAACTTTGCAAAAAAGTGTAAAAGCAGGTGCTCTAACTTATGAGAAACTAACGTTGTTTTATTTATATAGAATTCGAAAATTCGAAAGCGATTCTACATTATCTTTAAATAGTATCATTGCTTTAAATCCGAATATTTTAGAGGAAGCTAGAGAAAAAGACAAAAACAGCCAAAATGCTTCTGAACATTCTTTATTTGGAATGCCAATTTTATTAAAAGATAATATCAACACCAAAGAAATGGCAACTACTGCTGGAGCTGTTGCTTTAGAGCGTAATTATACAAAAAGTGATGCTTTTATTGTTGAAAAGCTAAAAGAAAATGGGGCGTTAATTCTAGGGAAAGTAAACCTTAGTGAATGGGCGTATTTTTTCTGTTCTGGTTGTCCTTTAGGATATTCTGCAATTGGTGGTCAAACCTTAAATCCTTATGGAAGAGCACAATTTGAAACTGGTGGAAGTTCTGCAGGCAGTGGAGTTACAGTTGCCGCAAATTTTGCAGTAGCTGCAGTGGGTACAGAAACTTCAGGTTCTATTACTTCGCCTTCAAGTCAGAATTCTGTGGTAGGTTTAAAACCAACAATTGGTGTTTTAAGTAGAACAGGAATTGTTCCAATTTCTAGTACTTTAGACACACCAGGACCAATGACTAAAAACGTTATAGATAATGCAATTTTTATGAATGCCATGTTTGGTTATGATAAAAATGACAAAGCTTCTGTAAAACTAGAAGAAGATTATTATCAAAAAGGATTTAAATCTGAATTCGAAAATATAAAATTAGGTGTTTTACAACCATTGCTTACAGATTCAATTTATTCAGCAACTATAGAGAAACTAAAAAATGCGGGTGTAGAAATTTTTGAAATTACACCACCAGATATTTCTTTTGATGGTTTTCTAACACTTTTAAATATAGACATGAAATATGATTTACCTAAATATTTAAAGGAAAGTGCAGACAAATCTATCTATGTAAAAAATGTAAATGATGTTGTAGACTTTAATCATAACGATTCCATAATTAGAGCACCTTATGGACAAAAACTATTTGAAGGAATTGTGAAAGATACAACAACGTTAGAAGAATTGGAAGTTGTAAAAGCAAACTTAAAAACGGCTGGGGAAACCTATTTACAATTTTTAAAGGATGAAAATTTAGATGCTATTTTATCTATTAATAACTATCATTCAGGTATTGCTGCAGTTTCTTTTCACCCAACATTAACAGTACCTATGGGTTATAAAAAAACGGGTGAACCTGTAAGTTTAACGTTTATTGGAGTTCCTTTTTCTGAAAGAAAATTATTAGAAATTGGATATGCTTTTGAACAATTAACAAAGGTTAGAAAAATGCCTAAAAACTATCAATAGAATAAATCCTAATCATTTAAAAAGAGCTATTTTTGCACTCGCTTAAATAGAAAAAAACATGCGTACAAAAACCATCAAAAAAAATAAGATTAACGTTGTTACTTTAGGGTGCTCAAAAAATATTTATGATAGTGAAGTTTTAATGGGGCAGTTAAAAGCAAATGGTAAAAATGTAGTTCACGAAGATCCAGAAGATGATGGAAATATTGTAGTAATTAATACTTGCGGCTTTATTGGTAAAGCCAAAGAAGAATCTGTTGATACGATTTTGCATTACGCACAAAGAAAAGAAGCTGGTGAAATTGATAAAGTCTTTGTAACAGGTTGTTTAAGCGAACGTTACAAGCCAGATTTAGAAAAAGAAATTCCGAATGTAGACCAGTATTTTGGTACGCACGATTTACCAAATTTATTAAAGGTTTTAGAAGCAGATTATAAACACGAATTAATTGGAGAACGTTTAACAACCACTCCAAAACATTACGCATACTTAAAAATTGCAGAAGGTTGTGATAGACCTTGTTCTTTTTGTGCAATACCTTTAATGCGTGGAAAACACAGATCAACACCCATAGAAGATATTATTACAGAAGCTACAAAATTAGCAGAAAAAGGAATTAAAGAAGTAATGCTAATTGCGCAAGACTTAACTTATTATGGTTTAGATATTTATAAAAAAAGAGCGTTAGCAGAATTACTAGAAGCATTAACAAAAGTAGAGGGAATAGAATGGATTCGAATGCATTATGCGTTTCCAACTGGTTTTCCTATGGATGTTTTAGAGGTAATGAAACGTGAACCAAAAGTGTGTAATTATTTAGACATTCCTTTACAGCATATTAATACTGAGTTGTTAAAATCGATGAAAAGAGGAACAACACATGAAAAAACAACTGCGTTAATTCATAAATTTAGAGAAGTTGTGCCAGAAATGGCTATTAGAACTACTTTAATTGTTGGTTATCCTGGAGAAACAGAAGAAATGTTTCAAGAATTAAAAGATTGGGTAGAGGAGATGCGTTTTGAAAGGTTGGGTGCTTTCGAATATTCGCATGAAGAAAATACAGGTGCTTATGTTTTAGAAGATGATGTGCCTGCAAAAGTAAAGTTTAAAAGAGTAAATGAAATTATGGAAATTCAATCTCAAATTTCTTGGGAATTGAATCAACAAAAAATAGGGAAAATTTTTAAATGTTTGTTCGATAGAAAAGATGGCGAATATTTTTACGGAAGAACAGAATTTGATTCACCAGATGTAGATAATGATGTTTTGGTAGATGCAAAAAAACACTATATAAAAATTGGCGAATTTATTGATATAAAAATTGAGGAAGCTGGCGATTATGATTTGTATGGAACACCCATAAAAAATTAAATCTACTTATTTGTGTACCTATTTCTAGGTATTTGATATTTATTAAAAAATAAATAAATTTACAAAAAAACAACCATCATGATTAAAACTTCAGTAAAAGCATTATTTATATTTCTTTTTTTGAGTCAAATACTAAATTCTCAAGAGTCTGCTTTTAGTAAAAACTTAAAAGAATTATCAGAAAAAATTCAAACTGTTCAGAATTCAAAAAAAACTTTTACGCAATCTTTTAGTTCAGAATATCCTGGAGTAATTAAATATAGTTTGTCAGAAACAGATTCTAAAGGAAAAACTGAAGATATATTATATGAGTTTAATGTGGCAGATATAGATGTAAATACCATTAAACCAGTTACTTCAAAAGATTTAATTCAAGTGCAGCTTATCGTTGATAAAAATCAAAAAATGATTAAAGAAGTTGTGAATAGCGAAAAAATAAGCTTCTTAAATAAAATAATGCTCTATGCAAAAGACATTGATAATGCTAGAGAATTAACAAGTCTTTTAAAGGAGTCTGTGCCAATTTGCGAAGAAATAACTAAAAATAGGTTGAGCTTAAATTCTTACGAAGATCGATTAAAATGGCTTGCAAATAATGTTGTAAACGTAAATTTAATCGATAAAACATATGCACAATCTCTACTGATTAATGAAACAGTTATTGGTAATGTAAAAATTGTAAGTACTATTGCCAATGGAAAGTCTGTTGAATATGAGCTAAATTTGGCAAATATTAACTCGAATGCTTTATTTTTTGAAAGTAATGGAAGTGAGTTTGTACTAAAGTTAGAAACTAAAAGAAGATTAAATACTATAAAAGTTTTTGAGGATGGAGTTCAAAAAAACTACGATGATAGAATGGAAATTCAATGCAGCAGTGTAGAAAATGCAAGAGATTTACAAAAAGTAATACAAGATATTATCCCTTTAGCAGAAGAAAAGTTCAATGCTAGTTTTCCAAAAATAACTTCCACAAATCAAGGTTTAGAATATATCAATAAAAAAATAAACACAGTTATTGAAGACGAACTTACAACACAGCAGGCATTTACAACAAACTGTGTTACAAATTTTACTAAAATAGAAGAAAGTACCAAAAAGAAAGAAGATTTTTTATATGATTTTAATTTAATAGATCTTAATAAAGAAGATGTAGAAATAGATATTAAAGGAACATCAATTTATTTAGTTTTAAATACGATAGCAAAAAATAAATTCATAAAGCTTGTTGAAAATGATGAACTACAAAACTTTACAAATAGTTTCAATTTTACTTTAAATAGTATAGAAGATGCCTTGTATGCTAAAAATATAATGGAAACTGTTATAGAACTTTGTAACGAGGAATATAAAAAGAAACCACAAATAGCATCTAAAACTAAAGGAATTAATACGCTTATAGAAAACTTAAAAAGTGTACAAATAGAGAAGCTTACTTACGAGCAAAAAATTGAAAGAATAGATAAAAATGATGATGTAGCCATTCGTTTCACAAATGTTGAAGTTTCTGATAAGAGTTCTGAGAAAAATGTTCAAGAGTTTAATTTAACAGATATCAATCCTAAATCTGTAACTATAGAAATATCTGGTAAAAAGGTAATTGTAGAATTTACAACCAATTATCAAGAAAAAATCATTAAAACATATCAAGATGGCGAAATAAAAAGCTATACAAATAAAGTGGCTATTTATTGTGATACTATAGAAAATGCAAGAGAAATAAAAGCTCTTTTTATGTATATCACAGAAAAATAGTTAAAATACCTATGAATAGGTATTTATTATTTAAAAAAAAATTCTTAACATTGTGTTAAATTAAATTAAACTAAAACTTAAAAAAATGAAAATTAAAAATTTATTATTAGGGTTAACGTTATTGTTTTCAACGGTTGCTTTGGCACAAGAAAAAGGAGATTTTAATGCATTTGCAGGAGGTACTGCAGCTTTAGGTACTGGTTCTCTTTTTGGAGTTAATGCTGGTGTCGAATATGTATTCGCTGAGAATTTTTCTGTAGCACCAAGTTTTACTTACTACTTTGGAGATGCTACACAAACTGCTGTGAACATTGATGCTCGTTATTATTTAGGAGATGACAGTTTTAACTGGTTTGCTACTGCTGGTATTGGTTTCAATAGTATTTCTGTTCCTGCTGGAGCGATTCTTGTTGGTAGTTCAACTGCTACAGGTATACGTGGTGGGGCTGGAGCATTATTTTCAATTTCAGACAATTTAGATTTATTAGCGATTGTTGCCTATGATTCTGCTGTTTCTGGAGTTGTACCAATGGTTGGAGTAAGCTTCGGTTTATAGTCCATAAATTCTATAACAAAATATAAAAACCGCTCTTAGAGCGGTTTTTTTGTTTTTAGATTTAGCATTGATAAATTATAATTGTTTAAAGTAACTGTTTTATTCTTACTTTATTTTTAAAATATATATTCCAATAATTAGGTAAATAATTTATTTCTAATTCTTTTTTAGGAAATAAAAATATTTATTTCAATTTATCAGAATTTAAAAGAAATACTGCATTTGCTACAAATAGTTTTCCATTTTCCCAGAAATCTCTGAATAAAGGATTGTCAACCATGTAAATAATACTTCCACTTCCTTTTTGCTCCACTCCAAATAATAAAGATTCACCAATATTTTCTAATGCTTTTTTGCCTGCAAAACCAGAAACATTTTTGGAGGTACTAGTTAAATAAGCAACGTTTACGCCATCCTTTAAATAATTATAAGAACTGCTCCCCAATTTTAAAGTAAAATAATCATTCTTGTAACCAAAAGCTAAAGGATGTGTTACATCTACATTACTTTTAAAAACAGCTCCAGTAATAAAATTCTCTACACTTTTGCGTTCTTGTTCTGCATAAGGTGTTAAATTAGGCTCTTTGGTATCTTCATCACTTGTTTTTTTCTTTGTTATGGCAAAATCTTTTTTATCAGCAAAACTATTTAAAGCATTTCCTATTGCAATTACAGTACCTCCAGATTGTACAAAAGTTGTTAGTTTTTCTAAAACTTTTTCATTTAATATAGAGTTGTAATATCCTTCTGGTATTATAATTACATCGTATTTCGAGAAATTTACGCTACTAAAATAATCTGAATCTAAAATGGTTAATGGATATTTTAATTCTTTTTCAAAAAAGTGCCAAATTTCTCCAAAACTTAAAGAAGAAGTTCCTTCACCAGAAAGCAAAGCTACTTTTTGTTTGTTAATTGGTTTTACAGAGTAAGAACCAAAATCTACTCCAGAATCTGAAAAACCAGTTGAAACTGGGTTTAGCTGACGTGTATTTTTATCAGCAATTTTAATTAATTCCGAATCAAAATTATCATTTCTATTATCATTTCTTAAAATGATTAAAGTACCTCTTTCATAGGTTTTTCCATTCATAGAAAAGGGCTTTTCCGAAAAACGAGGTACTATGTTGTTCTGCAATAAATCTGCTAAAAAAGTGGCATCATTTAAACTATTCCATTTAGAAAGATAAGCATAAGCATTTTTATCAATAGTATTATTTATACTTTTTGATCCTGTTTTTTTAGTACTTGCCACTTTACTTTTAGATGCAATTGCGTTAAATCCATGAGCATAAGGAATTGACCAAGCTGTAATATCGTAGGTTAAAGAATCTGCTAATTTCGCATTTGGTTCGAACAAAACATGCACCATTTTTCCTTTTGGTTGGTTAGTATGAATTACCAAATCACTATCTGTAGTGCTGAATTTATCTTCTTTTTGACTGCTGTAACTGTAACCTTTAACAGATTCTGTATTCGCAAATTCATATTCGATATTATGTGTCTCTAATAAATTTTTTAATCGATTTATTTTGTCTTCATTATCATTCTTTAAAACAAAACTTTTATATTCTAAATTATCATTTTTAAAGAATTTTTGAAATTCTATATTTAATTTTTCAACATTTTTTGATGCAATTTCTACAGTTGATAATCCTGTAGTTTTATGATGAATTGCTCTGTCTTTTAAAGTTAATATTTCTCCTTCATCTGTATTAATGCCTAATCCAGCCATTCCATGACCCGCTTGTTCATATGTCATTCCAATTGCGCCCATAAATGTTGGATAGGTGTCCCCATAACTTGGGTACAGTAAATCGAAGCTTTCTTTTGTAAAATATAACCAGCCTTCTTTGTCGAAATATTTTGCATGATTTTTTCCAATTTCCGTTTGAAAATTGCGCTGCCAATCTGTAATTATTTCATGAAAAGGTTCTGCTGCAGGTGCAAAATAATAAGGGCTATTAATATATTGTTCGTGAAAATCTACATGAATATGTGGCATCCACTTATTGTAAATAGCAATTCTTTGTTTGCTTTCTATTTGTGTTGCCCAAGCCCAATCTCTATTTAAGTCGAATAAATAATGATTTGGTCTTCCTCCAGGCCAAGGCTCATGATGTTCTTTTGCATCTTGTACAGCATTAAAAGGCGTACTTTTTACTTGATTAAACCAATTTACATACCTGTCTCTTCCATCTGGATTTATACATGGATCTATAATAACCACTGTATTTTCCAACCAAGCTTTTTTAGTAGTAACTAATTCGTAAAGAGTTAACATAGAGGCTTCTGTGCTGGAAGCTTCATTTCCATGAACATTGTAACTTAACCAAACAATTGCTTTTTTATCAACAGAATTTTCTGGCATAACTCCAGTTTGAGACAGATTTTGATTTCTTATTTTCTCTAAATTATTAATATTTTCTTGAGAAGAAATGTAACTAACATATAAAGGTCTGTGTTCGTTAGTTTCTCCATATTTTTCTAGTTTAACATTTGATAATGTGTTGCTTACATAAATAAAATAATCGATAACTTTATGATGTCTTGTAAAACGAGAACCAATTTCGTACCCTAAAAATTCTGAAGGAGATTGTATACTTTGAGAAAAAAGAGTACCTGTAGATACTAAAAATAAAATAAAAATAAACTTAATTTTCATGTTCAAAATTTTGAATTTTTCAAAAGTAATGAATAAAACTCATTATTTAAAGCCTGTGTATGATTGACGTTAAAAATATGTTAGATTGATTTACATTTTTTAGCATCGCCTAAAATAGTTGTATTTTTATCGAAATTTAATCAAATATTATGATTTCTATTTCAGATTCTAATTCTTGTAAAAAAGTTGTTTTTTATTTATGAAAGTAACACAAATTCCTTTCCAAAAAACCGGTTTTTTCTCTAAAATTATGCATGATTATTTAGAGAAAAGTAAATTATTAAAACCTTTTTACAATAATTTTCCTGATATAAGTGGATTTAAAAATCAGATAGCAGAAAAGCAAAAATCTTTTAAATTAGAAACTAGATTCACTTTAGTTGATGCTTTAAAGCATCAATATAAAAATTTTGAAATATCAGAAAAAACAGCTAAAAATTTAGAGTTACTAAAACAAGAAAACACTTTTACAATTACTACTGGTCATCAATTAAACTTATTTACTGGTCCCTTATATTTTTTATATAAAATTATATCTACGATTAATTTAGCTGAAGAATTATCGAAAAAATTTTCAAAACAAAATTTTGTTCCTGTTTATTGGATGGCAACAGAAGACCACGATTTTGAAGAGATTAACTATTTTAATTTTGATGGTAAAAAAGTAACTTGGAATAGAAATGATGGTGGTGCAGTTGGTCGTTTTTCTACAGATGGTTTGGATGATGTTTTTGAGGTTTTTTCTAATCATTTAGGCAATTCTAAAAATGCGCAATATTTAAAGCATCTTTTTTCTGAAGGATATTTAAAGCATAAAAATTTAGCAGATGCTACTCGTTTTATAGCCAACGAATTGTTTGCAAAAGATGGTTTGGTAATTATTGATGGAGATGATAAGCAACTTAAACAATTATTTAATCCTTTTGTAAAAGAGGAGTTAGAAAATGAAACTTCATTTAGAGTTGTATCTAAAACAATTACAGAGTTAGAAAAGGAGTATAAAGTACAAGTAAACCCGAGAGAAATAAATTTGTTTTATTTGGGTGAAAATTTCAGGGAGCGTATCATATTTGATGATGATTTCTACAAAATAAATAATACAAATATTACTTTTTCTAAAGAAGAAATTTTAAAAGAAGTTGATAAGAATCCGTTAGCTTTTTCACCAAATGTAATTATAAGACCTTTGTACCAAGAAGTTATTTTACCTAACCTTTGTTATATTGGTGGAGGAGGGGAATTGGCTTATTGGTTGGAATTAAATGATTATTTTAATAAAGTAAAAATTCCTTTTCCTATTTTATTATTACGTAATTCTGTGCAAATTATAACAGAAAAACAGGCTAAAAAACTAGAAAAACTAAATATAAGTAAAGAAGAAATTTTCTTAAATCAATTTGATTTATTATCAAAAAAAGTGATTGAAAACGCAGAAATTGAAACAGATTTTAGTAATAAAATTCAATTTTTGGAAAAACAGTTTCAAGATTTAAAAAAAGTTGCTATTAAAACAGATGTTTCTTTTTTAAATGCTGTAAATGCTCAAGAAAGAAAACAAATTAAGGGATTAGAAAATTTAGAAAAACGTTTATTAAAGGCCGAAAAAACTAGACAAAAAGATTTAGTACATAGAATTACAGAACTTCAAAACAAGTTATTGCCTAACCAATCTTTAGAAGAGCGTCAAAGAAATTTTTCTGAATATTATTTGGAATATGGAACAGATTTTATAGATGCTTTAAAAACGAATTTAAAACCTTTAGAGTTAGAGTTTACTATTTTAGAACTTTAATTTTTTATTTATACACGGATTTCACTGATTTCCACTGATAAAAAATGTGAAATAAAAGGTTCACAAATTATCCTAAATCAGAGAAATCAAAATCAACTTTTTTATAACTTAAAATCAAAAAAGAATGAAAGAAAAAGGACTTCATCCAAAAAATAAATTTAGTAAAGGTTATAATTTTGATGAGTTAATTGTTAAAAATCCTCTGTTAAAAGAGTTTGTCATCAAAAATAAATACGATGCAATTACAATTGATTTTTCAGATCCGAAGGCTGTAAAAGAGCTTAATAAGGCTTTGTTGTTTACTTATGATGAACTTTCAGTTTGGGATTTTCCTGATGAAAATTTATGTCCTCCAATACCTGGAAGATTAGATTATATTCATCATTTAGCTGATTTGTTATCAACAGAAGAAAACATAAACATATTAGATATTGGTACAGGTGCAACTTGCATTTATCCCTTGTTAGGTGTTGCAGAATATAATTGGCAGTTTGTTGCTACAGACATCGATTTAGATTCTTTAGACACAGCACAAGATATTATAGATGATAATAATTTAGATGCTAAGATTGAATTACGTCAACAATTTAATGAGCAGCAAATTTTAAAAGAAATTTTAGAAGACGAAGATTCTTTTTCTGCGACCATGTGTAATCCGCCTTTTTACAAATCTGCAGAAGAAGCAAGAGGTGCCAACAGAAGAAAGACGAGAAATCTGGGAAATACGGCTGTTAGAAATTTTTCTGGAAATAATAATGAACTTTGGTATTTAGGAGGTGAAAAAGCATTTTTGCATAATTATTTATATGAAAGTTCTTTGTTTAAAAATAAAAGTAAGTGGTTTACAAGCTTGGTTTCTAAAAAGGAAAATATAGAAAGCTTAGAAAAATCAGCCAAAAAATTGGGTGTTACAACATTTAAGACAATTCCTTTAAATCAAGGAAATAAAGTAACCAGAATTGTTTGTTGGCGCTTTTAATTAAAAACTTTGTCTTCAATTTTATATTTTTTAGATATAAAATGTAAAACTGTGTATACTAACATGTGTATAAAAACTAAACAGACAAAAGCAAAAATAGGAACTCCGAAAATTTGATAAGGCCAAAAGTAGGTCCAAACTCCTAAATAAATGGTAATTACTTCACCAAAAGCTGGTAAAATAAACGCAAGTAGTATAGCTAGTATTATTTTGTTTTTTTGCGATTTATTGACTAGAAGCGTAATTAAGTTTCGCTCTAATTTGTATAAATAATGGAAAGCCAACATCCAAGCAAAAGGCACCCATAAAGGTATGTTTCTTGTTACTTGATGGTATTCCCAATAACCATTTGCCACTCCATAAGTTTCGCCAACAATTCCGATAAAACCAGTTAACAGCATTCCTGTTAACAGCAACCAATTCTTGTTTTCTTTTTGTTTTATAATTTCTTGGTAAATATTGTAGGCAATTTTTAAGATTAAAAGGGTGGCAATAAGGCCATCATATTCTTTTAAAAGGCCAATTAAAACTCCAGCAATTATCAATTTAATAATTGCTTTCACGATTTCTAAATAGAATTTTTTTTTGTCAAGAATCACCTTAAAAATTTTAAGTTGCTAAAGTAATATTCTAATTTTAGTTTAAACTTGTTTAATTGAAGAATTATGTCTTGATTTTTTTTTCAAATAAAAAACCCAAAACAGTATTTTGTTTTGGGTTTCTATAATAACTTAAAATTGTATGATTACATATTTGGAATCACTAATTCTTGACCTGGATGTATAACATCTGGATTTTTTAATATGTTTGAATTCGCTTTAAAAATAGCATTGTATTTAGAAGCGCTTCCATAATATTGTTTTGCAATTTTACCTAAAGTTTCGCCTTTTTCTACTGTATGATGGGCAAAAACAGAAGTATCTGAAACTTTAATATCTGCAACTAAATCAGTAGGGTTATCTCCAGCTACTTTTTTAATTTCATCCCAAATAAGGTTTTTTTCATATTGAGTTTTAGCAGTTCCTGTAATGATTAATTTTCCATCTTGCTCTTTAACATCGCCATTTTGGATATTTAATTTTTGTCCTAAATCTAATACGCTTTGATATTTTGCTTTCATGTCTTTATTTTTAATTTTTATTATTAACTGTTATTATCTTACTGTTCTTAAATTGTCATCATCTGTATAAAAACCTTGTTGGGTAAGATCGCCATCAACTTCACCACCAAGTTTTTCTTTTCTTCTTTCTAAATAAATTTCTTCATAATCTTGCGTGTAATGAGGAGATGTTACTACGTTTAAATCGAATTTTATGGTGCTAAAAAAATCTTTTTCTGTGTTTGCAAGAATGGTTACATAAAACTCTACATAGCCTATATTTTTAGCACTATCGTAATCTAGTGTTATAAAACCAAAGTCGTCTTTACCAATTGAAGTTTCTGGAAAACTAACATCTATGCAACCACAAGATGCCTGCACATCGTAAATAATTAAGGGCTCATTACCTCTATTATAAAATTTATAGGCCACAGATAATTCTGAACCTCTTAAAATAGGGTAATAGTGCCTTTCAGGAAATTCTATTTCCATTTTTGTTTTTTTAACCTTATCAATATCTGGTTTTCTAAAGGTACAAGAAACAGAAATTGTTGCTAAAAGCAAGATGAATAGTATTTTTTTCATTACTGTAAATTTAAACTTTTTTAATTAAATATAATTTCGTCACAAGCTATTGCGTTTTTTCCTGCGATGCTTTGTTTTTTAATTCTTACTATAAATTCTTGAGAAAGTTGATTGTCATCGAATTCTGTTGGTAATTTTATAGTTACTTCTTTCGTTGTTAATTTTTGTGTTTCTGGTGATAATTCTATTTTTCTAACAATTTTGTTTTGAGAGTTTACAATTTCTATAGAACCTGGATAGTAAATATTGTGCTTTGTATCTTGTAAAAAAGAAAAAGTAATTTTGTCAGAACCTTTTATTTCTTTTTCATCAATTTTTAAAACTAAATCATCAATTGAGCTAATATGCCAATTAGAATTATAATCTTTTAAGCCAAATGTACCATTGTTTAAAATAGTGATATCTGTATAATCTTCATCTAATTTAGATAGAACTTCAAAAGGTTTTTTAAAAAAATAGTGCTTTCTTTTATGATATGTGTAAATTGTTCTTCTCCAGCTTTTTAGATAATCGTCTAATTTATATTGTGCTTCATTATATGTTGTTAACTTAGATGATTTACCATAAGTTGTTAGCTTGTCTAATAATGGGCCAACTTCGTTATTAATAATAATTTCTTGATTTTTGTTTAAATATCCAAAACCATATTCACCTAAGCCATAATCTCTCATAATTTCTAATTTTAAAAAAGTAAGAGCTGTAGCAAGTTTTAAATATTCTTTGTCAAATTTATTTTTTTGAGTATTTGTATCAAATTCATCATAAAAACTAAAAAAGACTTTAGGGTCTAAATATTTCTTAACCGTTTTATTTATTCCGCTATAAATATCAAGTTCTTTTTTGTTACTGTAGAAAGTATCTTCTATAAAAGTATAATAATTTGTTAATGAATTCGAGAGTTTATTTGGATATTTTGCTTTAAAATAGTCTGCAATTTCTTCATCTAAATTAATATCTGTGTTCCATAATAGTTTCGCAAACAAAGTAGCTTTCAGTTCTTCGAATGTACTGTAATCATATTCGCTTCCGTGCATAAATACCCCCTTTACACCTAGTTTTTTATACAATTTCAAGTTACTTTGGCTCACTTTTAAAGAAGGATAAATATCAAAGTAGTTATCAAAATTTACTGCATAATCCCAAATGTAAACGTTATCTAAATAATTTTTCCATTTTTTAATAGTTGTCTCGAATTTATCAAAATATTTTGAATCTTCTAGTGGAATACCTTTTTGAATATCTATGGTACTATAAAAAATACCAACGTTATCTTCTGCTTTAAAACTAGGAGTATCCTTAACAGAAATATAGGCAGTTGTAAAGAATGAAAGATTTGGATAATCTTTAGCTAATTTATTTAAAAAACTGAACACAGCTGGAGCTGCGTCTTTGGAAGTGTTACCAACTGATTTACAGGTATTACAATTACATACAAGTTCATTATCGTTTGGTAAAATCATGTATTTATTTAAACTGTGATCACTGTCATAAATTCTTTTTACATTCTCATTAACATATTTATATAAAGTATCGCTTGTAAAGCAATATTGATCTTCGATTCTCTTATTACCAACCTGTGCATAAACAGTTTCTGGTAAATTATGTTTTTTGAGGATTTTAGGTAAGTTATGTCCCCAAATACCCCAGTTTAATTCTAAATAATTTGTTTGATTCCAGTTCCTGAAATTAGTTTCAAAGTTCGGAGAAAAGTAAGGTTCTCTGTATTCAAAATCAGGAGAAGAACAGATGCTAAATTCTTCAGGAACATTTATTTCATTAGTAAAAAAAGTTGGTTTTTCTGTTTTAGACTTTTCCCCATAAGTTAAGGGTGTAAATTCTTTGAAGAATGCATTGATACCAAATATTAGATTTTCGGCTGTTGTACCTTGTATAGTAATGTCTTTGCCTTTTTTATAGAAGCAATAATTGTCTTTTTGTGTAGGGTTTATTCTTAGTATAATGTAACTGTAATTATTGTTTAAACTATTACTTCTTTCAATTTTTAAAATCTCCCCAGTCACAATTGTAAAGTTATTATTAAACTCTTCAGAAGCTCTTACAACGAATTCGTCTGCTGAAAGTGTTATGTTTATTTTCGGGGCAATTTTGTACGCCTTAGAATATAGTGTTACTTTATTTTGAGCACAAGAAGAAAGGCTAAAAAAAAATAAAACCATATAAGTGTATCTTTTTAACATAATTTGGGGAATTTGCGTGGGTTTAAAATTTGGTAATAATAGTAAGAGAAAGATTGTATTGATTTATAAAAAATAATGCATTACTATCTGTTATTGGGCTTTTAAAGTTAATCCAAGATCCATTTATTATCAATGCAGTTTTTGGAGAAATATTATATCCATATCCAGCACCCACAAGAACATTTGAGAAATCTAAAAAGGCAGCTGCACCTTCAGGTAATTGGTCATTAAAAGGAGCACTACCAAAAGAGACTATAAAACTAACATAATCTTTTCGTGCATTTACATTTATTCTAGATTGAACCATAAAGTTAAAATAGTTAAACTGGTCATCTCTCATTAATGTGAGTTTCGAATTTAACCAAATATCTTCCCATTGTTTAGATCCTCCTAAAATTAAGCTCATAAAATTAATATCATTTTGCAATCGAGCAAAACGAAGACCTACTTGCCCTTCGTAACCATTCTTAAAACCTTTATAGGCATTACCATATATAATGAACTTCGGAAAAAATTGAGTTCCAAATAAAACACCAACATCTGCATAAAGTGTAGGTGTAAAAATTCTTGAATAGTTTAATCCTCCCTGTAAACCAACTCCAGATCTTCTTGCAGCATAATTAACCTCTGCCCCAAAAGTATTTTTCTCATCATATTTATGATTATAACTTAAACTTGCCAAAGAAGTACTAAATGGAAGTGAATCTGAGCTTGCTTTTGTATAAGTTGCTGCTAAATTATTTTTAAGTTTTGCTGCTCTTAAAATCTCTAAGGTTTGGTTCCATTGATTTTTTTCATAAGGATCAGTAATTTCTCTAAACTTTTGATAATAATAGGCAGAGTCGTATTCTTTCATCAACTCAAATACAAGTCCTTTTTTATATTTTAAGAAATTATCATTTGGGTTTTTTTCTAATTTTTCATTAATAACCTCTAAAGCTTCATCATTCGATTTTTCCGTGATGTACAAGTTTACCATTCTTTGTAAAGAATAGTTCTCTGCTGGGTTTAGGGTATCTGAAGCATTATAGTCTTCAATAGCCTCGTCTACAAAACCTTCATCTTCATAATTTTTAGCTCTAAACCATAATACTTCAGCCAAAGAATTTTTAACTTTTCTATCGTATTTATAAATAGTTTTTAAAGAGTCTAGTGCAGCAATTGCTTCATCATATTGTTTATTTTGAGCAAGCAGATTAGAAAGTTTTAATTTAAAATCTTTGTTATTCGGATAAAATGATAAACCACTTCTACTATAATTAATTCCTTTTTCATAATCTGGAATTGCAGATGAAGCATTTATAGCAAGTTCTAATAATCTTTTATTGTTATTCTCTCTAGCTAAACCTTCTTCAATAACAGGTAAAACATCTTTGTAACGTTGTTCACGCATTAAATAGGTAGCATAATCTTCTATTTGAGAGACATATAATTCTGGATATATAGATTCTAAAGGATAATTTTGTTCTAAACTTCTTGTAATTTCCAAAGCATCATCAAACATTTCTTTTTTCTGATACAAGGTTGATTTCTTTACTAAATTTTCAGGGTTGTCTGAATCGATACTAATTAGCTTATCAATTTGTTCTTCTGCTTCATCCAATTTACCTTGCTCTAACAGAATACCAAATATTTGTTGCTCAGCTTCCTTAGTAAAATCAGGAAATGTAACTAAGTCTTGAAAAATTTTCAAGGCCTTATCAAATTGTCTTTCTTCAGTATATTCTTTAGCTCTGTTATACATCACTAAATTATAATCGAAAGTAATATCGAAATCGTCTGGATATTTTTCATGAAGTATAATTACTTCTCTTTCAAATCTATCTTTGTCTTTTATAGGTCTGTAAAGTTCTTTTAATTGAACTAAAAGGTTTTTATTATTTGGGCTTCTTTTAATACCTTTTTTTAAAAAGTACTCTGCATCTACATCATAACCTTTTCCTAGTGCATTATTTATAACATAAGTTTGAGCCTCTGAACCACCACCAGTTTCTGCTAGTTTTTTATTGATTTCATAAGAATCATTATATTCATTAAAACTTGCAGATTGCTGCATTAGATAGGTTAATGTTTTGGTATGAATATCTGGAAATTGAGCTCTATCTACTTTTGTTTTTATATAAATTATGGCTTGTTCATGCCTTCCTAAACCTTCTAGTAAACCTATTTTCTTTTCAATTAATTCTCGGTCAAGAGGCAATTCTAAAAGAGCCCTCTCTGTGTATTGCAATGCATATTCAGAATTTCCTTTTAATAGCTCATTTCTTATAATACCTATATATGCTTGTTTGTTTGTAGGGTCGTTGTCTATAACCGTTTTATAAACTTCATTAGCATCATCATACCTTTTATTTTTAACGGCATCTACACCATCTTCTAGCATAATGTAGTTGTAATCATTCTGAATTTCTGTATCTTCTGGATATATTTGGTATAACCTTTTTAAAGATCTTTCTGCTTCCTCAAAATTCCCCATCTCTTTATAGATAAGAATTTTTCTTCTCCACCAACCTCTACTATAAGGAGTTATTTCTAAAAGTTCGTTTACAAAACAAATAGCATCAGAATATCTTTTAGTTGTTTGTTCTATGGTTACTAAAAACCCTAAAACGTCAATATCTTTTTTTCTTTTTTCGTATACTTGTTTTAAAACATATCTAGCAGTATCATATCTACCCATTTGCATATTGGCTTTACCAAGTAATGTTTTTAAATCCAAATCACTTGGTGATAACTTTAAACCTCTATAGCTCATTTTTGCTGCTTTGGCGAAGTTTTGTTCTGCAATATCTTTTTTAGCTTCTTCAAAATATAAATCTGAAGATTCATAAACTTGAGCATATATTTTTAGTTGTGATAAAATAATCACGATTAAAATAAGTAAAGATTTATTTATTTTCATAACTTTAAATAGGGTAATTTATGTTTTTATAGATTCGAATTCTCCAGAATCTTTTTTGTTTTTTAATCTATCAAAAATGCTCGGTTTTTTCTGGCGTGGTTCGTTATTTCCAGCGTCATCATTAGTGTCATTTTTGCCATTTTTCTTACTTTCGTCTTCTTTCTCAAAACCTTGTCTTGTCATAGTTCCCCAAGCAAGTTCTCTACTTGTAATGTAACTGAAGTAGCCTTTTAAAGAGAAAAACAATATCATTGGATGGTAAATTAGAGGCTCTATAAATGCGGTTACAAATAGCGTAAGAACTTCTCTTGTTGTGTTGTAGTACTTAAAAGTCATTTGATCCCAAATAATTACTACCGAAGAAATCATAATAGCAAATGTGTAGGAGTACAATAAAATTAAAGGAGCAAAATTCCAGTTTACATACCCAAATAATACTAAAAATATGGTAAATAAGATTCCAAAAGCTTCTATAATAGGTGCTAAAAATTCAAAAATAAAGATATAAGGAAAAGTTATTAAACCTAATCTTTTGTAGCTAGGATTAAACAATATTTTTCGGTGATCACTAAACATTTGAAAAAGTCCACTGGCCCATCTTGTTCTTTGCCTACCTAGAATTTGAATATTTGGTGGTCCTTCTGTCCAACAACAAGATAATGGTATATAGCCAATTTTATAAGCTAGCCTGTTATTCATCATGTGTGCAGCCATTCGTGTTAACATGTCCATATCTTCTGCATGAGAATCAGCACCATAACCACCTGCCTTAATTGCAATATCTTTATCGAACATTCCAAGCCCACCAGAAACATTAGGTACAGAGTTTATTAACTCCCATCCCATTTTTCCTAATAAATAAGATCTAATATATTCTAATTCCTGAAAACGAGGAATTAATGCTTTGGGCGGTCTTACTCTTGTAATAATACCTTCTTCAATTTCACAGTTATTAGACATTCTTAAAGTGGCACCAACAGCAATAACTCTAACCTTTGAATTTAAAATTGGTTTAATCATTTTTGTTAGTGTATTTCTAGCAAGAATACAATCTACATCTGTGTTTAAATAATAGGGAAATACTGAAGCATTTAAGCCTGCATTAAATGCATCTGCTTTTGTGCCACCATTTTCTTTATCAATTACTGTAAGAATCTCATATTTTGGATTCTGAGATTTAAAGGTTCTTTTGTAAGGTTTTGTTTTAATTTTCTCTACATAAGCAAAAGGAGCTTCAACTAAATCGAATTCTTTTATTAAAAGATCTAGAGTTGTATCTTTACTTCCATCGTTTACAATAATTACCTCGAATAAAGGATAATCTAAGGTTAGTAGAGATTTTACATTAATAATGATAGTTTTCTCCTCATTATAAGCTGGTGCAATTACTGATATTCCTGGAGCTAAATTAGAATTCAATAACTCTTCGTCGTCAATATCTGTATTATAACTTTTATATCTGTTTATTGCTATAAATGAAAATATAGCAAGCACTAAATAACTTAGGATTAAGGAAGTTGCGTAAAAGAATATAAAGTATTCGTAAATTTTTACAAAAATTTCAAACATTTATTTAAATTTAATTAGTGGTGTTTCAATGTGTTTTAATATCGTAAGATCAAATCCTTTTAAAGTATTTTTTAAATTTTGAAAGGCTATTCTACCTTCGTAACTGTAATTTAAAATTGCTTCTGCAATAATTTTCTTTGTATCTGTATTGTTCGATTCTCCGAAAATTTCTTGAAGAAACCGAAGTGATTTACCTGTATTAAACTTTTTTATTGTTTTTACAATAGCAACCTGGCATATTTCTGGCTCTGTGTAATAACTGTCAATTAAATCTTGTTCAGTTTCTTTAACATTTAACTGTCCTAGAGTTATAATGGCTTCTGCTCTAACACTTGCATTATCATCTTCCAGTTTTTCAATTAAAATTTCCTCAATACCTTTTTGTTTAAAATGGCCAACCATCTTAATTAAAAATATTACTAATGAATCGTTTTTAGAATAGTTGATCCACTTTCCTAGACCTTCTAAATTACCTCTTTCATTCTGTAAATCTAAATATTGCATCAATTCAATTTCATCCCATTTCGTTAATGATCCTTCAAAATCATCGAAAAAACGATATGGATCATTTGTACTTAATGCTAAATATGAGTTTCTTGCTTCACTTCGAATTTTCTGATTTTTACTATATGCATAGTGTAAAACTTTAGCATCAAACTTATTTAAATTTAAAACAAATGCTTCTTGGAAAGCATCTATTTTCTCGCTATTTGCCCTTGAATCAAATTTTCTTTCTAAGTGTTCTACAATACCTAATGAATTTATAATTAGATTGTAATGCTCAGACTCTCTGTCATCTCCTTTAAAGTCTACTAAAACTCCTACAGCCATGTCTAAAGATTCTCTATTAACCTCACCAACAATATCCTCAAAATTTTTGTAAATTTCCTGTTCTGTATATACTTCATCTCTAAATAAGATGTCTTCAAACAGTTTTATAGTATCAGGTAAACTTGTTTTCAGTGTTTTCTGAATTCGATTATACCTTGTTCTGATTGAGTAAATTGTAATCATTAAAGCTAGTGTTGCTGCAATAAAAAACAATGTCAATACAATTGTAATCTGTATGATTAAAGGAAATGTTTTTATCTTATAAATAAATTCTAGAAACCACTCAACGATACCCATTTTTTATGTGCGTTATTTGTTAATTCGATGAGTTGAGGGACTACTGTTAAAATTATAATGACAAAAGTAAATAAAATAAAACTTATTTCACATTGCTTTTCTGCGAATGGTATGAATTTAAAGGTGAATTACCTCACCATAAGCATCTGCTACTGCTTCCATAACTGCTTCACTCATTGTTGGGTGTGGATGTATCGTTTTTAAAACTTCATGACCCGTAGTTTCTAGCTTACGTCCTAAGACAGCTTCTGCTATCATATCAGTTACTCCAGCACCAATCATATGGCATCCTAACCATTCACCATATTTTGCATCAAAAATCACTTTTACAAAACCATCTGGTGTACCTGCTGCTTTCGCTTTTCCTGAGGCTGAGAAAGGAAATTTACCAACTTTTAATTCGTAACCTGCTGCTCTTGCTTTTGCTTCAGTCAAACCAACAGAGGCAATTTCTGGGGTTGCATACGTACAACCAGGAACATTACCATAATCTATAGGTTCTGTATGTAAACCTGCTAGTTTTTCAACACAAGTAATTCCCTCAGCAGAAGCAACATGTGCTAAGGCTTGACCTGGGACTACATCTCCAATTGCATAATAACCTGGAATGTTTGTTTGATAATAATTGTTTACTAAAATTTTATCTCTATCAACAATAATTCCAACATCTTCTAAACCAATGTTTTCGATGTTAGATTTAATTCCAACTGCAGATAACAAAATATCTGCTTTTAATGTTTCTTCTCCTTTACTAGTTTTTACAGTGGCAACAACACCTTCACCAGAAGTATCTACAGAGAGTACTTCTGAGCTTGTCATAACAGTAATTCCTGCTTTTTTTATAGATCGTTCAAATTGTTTTGAAATGTCTATATCTTCTACAGGAACTAAATTTGGCATAAATTCTACAATAGTTACATTAGTTCCCATCGTATTGTAAAAATGCGCAAACTCAACACCAATGGCACCTGAACCTACAACAATCATAGATTTTGGTTGACTTGGCAAAGTCATTGCTTTTCTATATTCAATTACTTTTACACCATCTTGAGGTAAATTTGGTAATTCTCTAGAACGAGATCCTGTTGCAATAATTATATTATCTGCAGCATATTCTGTTACAGAACCATCTTCTGCAGTAACATCTACTTTTTTGCCAGTTTTTATTTTTCCAAAACCATTGATGATGTCGATTTTATTTTTTTTCATTAAAAAAGCAACACCTTTGCTCATTCCATCTGCAACACCTCTACTACGTTTAATTACAGCTTCAAAATCTTTATCTATAGCTTCAGCTTTTAAACCATATTCATCTACATGTTTTAAGTAATCGAAGACCTGTGCAGATTTTAGCAACGCTTTTGTTGGAATACAACCCCAATTTAAACAGATACCACCTAAAGATTCTTTTTCTACAATTGCAACTTTAAAGCCTAATTGCGATGCTCTAATTCCAGTTACATATCCTCCAGGTCCACTTCCAATTATAATGATGTCGTATTTCATGTTTGCGTTTATTTCAATTTTAAAACTTAATAAAATTATAGTTTTATTGTTAATTTCTGTTAAAAATAAATTCAAATTTAAGTATAAATAGCAATTTGTTCAAATTATTAACAGGCATATTTAAAAATAAATTAATTTACCTTAATTCATATGAAAATTTTATGATATTACATTCTTTCAGGAACATTTATTCCTAATAATGAAAAAGCAGATTTTATAGTATCTGCAACTTTTTTAGAAATTTGTACTCTAAATATTTTCTTATTTTCATTTTCTTCTCCTAATATTGATACATTTTGATAAAAAGAATTGAATTCTTTTACTAAATCATACGTATAATTCGCAATAATTGCAGGCGAATAATTAGTGGCAGCTAGCTGAAGAGTTTCTGGAAATAAAGCCAATTGTTTCAACAACTCTTTTTCTTTTTCGTGCAATTCAATTGAAACAGAATTTGAGTAATCAAAAGCTGCTTTTCTAATAATAGATTGAATTCTAGCATATGTATATTGAATAAAAGGACCCGTATTTCCTTGAAAATCTACAGAAGATTTTGGGTCGAATAAAATTCTTTTTTTAGGATCTACTTTTAAAACAAAATATTTTAAAGCGCCTAAACCAATCGTTTTATAAAGTTCCTCTTTTTCTTCTTCAGAATAGCCATCTAACTTGCCTAATTCTTCTGAAATTTCTTTAGCAGTTGCTGTCATTTCAACCATTAAATCGTCAGCATCTACCACAGTTCCTTCTCTAGATTTCATTTTTCCAGAGGGTAAATCTACCATTCCATAACTTAAATGATGGAGTTGTTTTGCCCAATCGAAACCTAATTTTTTTAAGATTAAAAACAATACTTGAAAATGATAATCTTGCTCATTACCAACTGTATACACCATCCCTCCAACATCAGGAAAATCTTTAACACGTTGAATAGCAGTACCAATATCTTGTGTCATATATACTGCTGTACCATCTGAACGCAACACAATTTTTTCATCTAAACCATCTTCAGTTAAATCTATCCAAACAGAACCATCTTCTTTTTTGTAGAAAACTCCGTTTTCTAAACCTTCTGCAACAAACTCTTTTCCCAGTAAATAAGTATCACTTTCAAAATATAAAGTATCAAAATCTACTCCCATATTTTTGTAAGTGATGTCAAAACCCTCATAAACCCAAGAGTTCATCGTTTTCCAAAGCGCAACAACTTCTTCATCTCCTGCTTCCCATTTTAACAACATTTGTTGTGCTTCTAATAAAAGTGGTGCTTCTTTTTTTGCTTCGTCTTCTGTTTTTCCTTCGGATATTAATTGAGCAATTTCTTTCTTATATTCTTGATCAAATTTTACATAATAATTTCCAACCAATTTATCGCCTTTTAAACCTGTAGATTCTTGAGTTTCTCCATTTCCAAATTTTTGCCAAGCCAACATAGATTTGCAAATATGAATTCCTCTATCGTTTATAATCTGTGTTTTGTATACTTTTTTTCCTGATGCTTTTATAATTTCTGCAACAGAATAGCCTAACAAATTATTTCGAACATGTCCTAAATGTAATGGTTTGTTGGTGTTTGGAGATGAGTATTCAACCATAATTGCTTTTTCATCCGCCTTTGGCGAAACAAAACCAAAACTAGAATTCGTGTAAATTGAATTGAAAAAATTGATGTAAAAAGCATCGTCAATTACTAAGTTTAAGAATCCTTTTACAACATTATATCTTGTAATTTCAGCAATATTATCTACCAAATATTTCCCTAAATCTTCGCCAATTGCAGCAGGGTTTCCTTTTTTGTAACGCAACATAGGGAAAACAACTATAGTAATATCGCCTTCAAATTCTTTTCTGGTAGCTTGGAATTCTACTGTAGGAATTTCTATATTATATAAAGCTGAAAAACCTTGCTTTACTTTGGTTTCTATGATGTTTTGGATGTTCATTTAGTCTCAAAAATTGAAATGCAAATTTAGGTATTTTTATTTGTTTTTCAAGCCTGAAATGTAACCAAGAATAAGTGTATTTTTGCAGTATGGAAAAACGGTTAGAACAGCTCCCAAAATTGGCAGAACAAGCTAAAAAGGAAAACAAAAAATATTTTTCGAATCTAAAGAAAAGAACACCTAAAAATTTAGATTATGTGATGCATAAATTGCACACCAAAGAATTTGAAAAAACCGATTGTTTAGATTGTGGAAACTGTTGCAAAACTACAAGTCCGATTTTTACAGATAAAGATATTGAGCGCATTTCCAAACATTTTAAAATGAAAGTGTTTGATTTTACAAATCAATATTTACAAAGAGATACAGACAATTTTATGGTGTTAAAAACGGCACCTTGTTCTTTTTTAGATGAATCTGATAATACTTGTACTATTTATGATGTTCGCCCAAAAGCCTGCTCTGAATATCCACATACAGATAGACGAAAATTTATCCAAATTACAGATTTAACCATTGAAAATACTTTTGTATGTCCTGCTGCATATACAATTGTAGAGAATTTAAAGAAGGTTTTACCTTTAGAATCGAACGAAAAAAAGAGAAGAAGTTAGTTTTAAACAATTTAAATTTATAATAATTTGTCAATTTTTACTTTATCATAGTTAGATGATAAATTAATATTATTTCAATTGTAAGAACGTCTGATAGAATTCAAGAATTAGAAAAAGAAAATTTTGCGCTTAGAAAACGTTTAGATCAACTTGAAACGCCATCAACTAAAGGTAAAAGATGGAAGTTTTTGTTTCGGTTTACTGCTACTCTTTTTGCAGGGAAAAAATTAAAAACAAGTATCTACAATTCGATACAAGAATTTAACGAACAAAAAAGAATTTCTTTAAATACAACATCAGATTTAATTGCAAGTTTAATAAGAAGATTAACGAGAATTGGACTAGTTGCCTTACTTTTTGCATTGCTGCCAACAACTTTAATGATTTATCAAAACAGTTTATTAAAAGCCCAAAACAAAAAAAATCAAGAACAAACTTACTTAGCAGAAGCCTCTAGAAGATCTGCACAAATGTTTATTATGGGCGATGTTTTAAGTGATATTAATACCGAACTTGAAACCAAGAATAGCAGAAAGTTATCAAACACCTTAGTGGGTAGAATTGTGGGTTTAAGCAGAGCTATGAAACCTTATAGATATTTGGTTGATGATCAATTAATAGAAAATCCAATAAGTCCAGAAAGAGGTCAATTGCTCATTACACTTTGCAAAAGTGAGATAGAACCTTCTTTTTTTGTGGATAGAATTTTGCAAGAAAGCGATTTTACAAAATCGGAACTTCAAAATGTAAATTTGTATGGAGCAGTTTTAAGAGATATTAATTTAAATGGCTCAGATTTATCGAATGCAAATTTGGTAAATATTGATGCTAGAAGAGCTAGTTTCGAAAGTGCGAAATTAAGAAAAGTAGATTTGGAAGATGCTAATTTAAGCAATGCCATTTTAACGAATGCAGATTTATCTGGAGCAATTTTTGCCAATACCAATTTAAAAAATGCGAATGTAACCAACATCATTTTAGATAGCACAAAAGTAGATAGAATGGATTGGTTGTCTTATTTAAAGGATAATTTAAAACTAAAAGGAGCAAAGCAACTTTTTGAAGATTATAAAATTGATAGCATTTTTTCGAAAGAATTTAATGCAAAAGTGCCTACAGTTTTGAGAAAATAGAAGTTGGTTTATAGGTTGATAAATTCAGTTCTAATTTTTATACCTTCTTTATTTTCAATCATAAATATTTTTTCCTTCAATAAAATGTATTTTTCTAAACTCATTTCAGAATTAATTTTAATTAAATAATTTCCTGTTTTATCAATTGTGTCTAATAAAATATTAGATTTTTCATCAAATTGATTTACCAAAATAATTTGAATAGAATATTTTTTTAAATATTTTTTTTTCTGATTTTCAATAATTGTTATTATAGGTTCTATTTTTTCCGTTGATAATTCATTTATTTGATTTTGCCAGAATTCAAAATTGTCTAAAAAGCCATAATAAGTATTATTCTTAATGTCAAAATCTGTTAATAAAAATACTTGATTAATGTTAACTTGATAAAGCAGAAAGTAACATTTTACAATTTCTCTTAGCGTAATATTTTCTCCAATATAAATAACAATGTTTTTTACTTGTCTATGCTTTTGAAACGCAAAGCTTGGGAGTAAATTAAAATCAGAAGTTGTTTTGTCATTTAGTTTTAGTTTAAGAATACCTTTTTTATCTCTAAATATGTGAAAAGCACTTTGATAATTAGATAAAGAATCTGGGGAAATAGGCTGGTTTATTCTCAAATTAATTAGGTCATAATTTACTATTTCAATTCCATCATGATAACCTTCCATAAACATATAATCATTATCATTTATTTTGAGGATAGAGTCTTTTCTAGAAAAATTGAAATCATATTTTAAAGTATCATTTTTGACAAAGAACTCTATTGATTTACTTCTTATCTTGTAACTTGCAAATGAATTATATGTGTAAATATCATGTAAATACAAAGAGTCATTCTGGAAAGTAATTGAAGGTAAATTTGCATACGCACCTTTATTATCCAAAGGAATCCAAGTACCTCTAAATTCATTAGGATTAAATTTTTCTTTGCAAGAAAAAATGATTGAGAGTAATAAAATGGCATAAAACTTTTTCATAGAAATTAATTTCTATTCATACATCAAATAATGTTCCCTAATTTTTTTAAATGCTTCCAAATCTTTAAGCCAAGTTTTTCTAATTTCTACTTCAGATAAACCTTGTTCTATTTGTTGTTGTAATTTTTCTGTTCCTGCATGTTTTGCGAAGTTCGCACTATTAAAAACCTTGGTTTTATCAGTTGCATTTTTATAAGCATTTATAACATATTGTAAATTTACTTTTTCTAGTTTTTTCTCATCAGATAGATCTATACCATAACACAAAATATTTTCATGTTTTGGATGTTTAGCACCAGGATTTGAAACAGGCGTGTAACTAAAAGTATACTTGCTTTTATCTAAAAATGGCGCTCCAAAACGTTGAAATTGAAACTCAGTTCCTCTGCCTGCATTTATATTGGTTCCTTCAAATAAACCCAAACTTGGGTATAAATTTATAGACTTATTATTAGGTAAGTTTGGTGAAGGTTTAATTGGTAAATTATAAGTAGAATTATGATGATAGTTTTTTAAAGGAATCACAGTTAAATTGCAAACTAAATTGTTTTCCAACCATTTTTCTCCATTAATCATTTTCCCATATTCGCCAATGGTCATGCCATAAACCAAAGGAACTGAGTGCATTCCTAAAAAGCTTTTTTGCGCTGGCTCTAAAGTTGGTCCATCAATATAACTTCCATTTGGGTTGGGTCTGTCTAGAATTATCAATTGAATTCCTGCTTCTGAGCAAGCTTCCATAACATAATGCAAAGTAGAAATATATGTGTAAAAACGAACGCCCACATCTTGAATATCAAAAACAACAATATCGATATTTTTTAATTGTTCTTGTGATGGTTTTTTATGTTTACCATGCAAGGATAAAATGGGCAAACCTGTTTTTTTATCAGTGCTATTATCAAACAATTCTCCAGCATCTGCTTGTCCACGAAAACCATGTTCTGGTGCAAAAACTTTTTTTATGTCAATGCCCAAACTAATTAAGGTATCAACCAAATGTCTTGTTTCTTGTTTCTTGTTTCTCAACTCTATAATTGATGTTTGATTCGCAACAACAGCCACATTTTTACCTTTTAATAATTCTAGATACAATTCGGTTCTTTCTGCACCCGTTTTTATAATGGTGTCTTTTTCTAAGCTTCGAACTTTTAATTTTGAATTCTCAACTTTTTGAGCACAAGAAATCAGCTGAAAATTCAATAACAGAAATAATATTAAATATGTACTTTTGAATGGTTTAAAAAGAATCATCAATTTGAATTACGAGTTATTTATTGCGAAACGAATTATTGCTGGTAAAAAGTATAAAAGTAGCATTTCATCACCAATAATAAAAATAGCAATTACTGCAATTGCATTAGGCATTATTATTATGTTAATTGCTGTTGCAACTGGTTCTGGTTTGCAGTATAAAATTCGTGATAAAATGGCGGGTTTTAAAGGGCATATTCAAATTGTTAATTTCGATGCGAATAATTCTGATGTATCTGTAATTCCCGTAGAAAAAAATCAAGATTTTTATCCGAAGTTTAAAAATATTTCTGGGATTAAAAATGTTCAAATTTTCGGAAATAAAGCCGGAATTTTAAGAACAGAAACCGATTTTGAAGGCATTATTTTTAAGGGCGTTTCTACAGATTACAATTGGACTTTTTTTAAAGAATATTTAATTGCTGGAAAATTACCTGATTTTAATAAAGATAGAACTACAGACGTTTTATTATCGGAAACCATAATGAATCGATTACAATTAAAATTAAACGATACCATTTTAGCTACATTTATAAAAACAGAAACTAGCAAATTACCATCAAATAGTAAATATGCTATTTCAGGAATCTATAATACTGGTTTTTTGGAGTTTGATAAAAGCATGATGATTGGTGATATTAGAGAAGTGCAAAGACTCAATAAATGGTCAGAAAATGAAGTGGGTGGCTTTGAGGTTTTATTGAATAATTTTAATGAAATTGATGCAAAAGGCAAAGAAATTTATAACGCAACAGCATCCACATTAAATAGTAAAACCATTTTAGAAATGTACCCAAGTATTTTTGAATGGATAGAACTTTTTGATAATAATGTTTGGGTAATTATTGGCATTATGATTATTATTGCTGGCATTAACATGATTACTGCTTTGCTAGTTTTAATTTTAGAAAGAGTGCAAATGATTGGCATTTTAAAAGCCCTAGGTAGTTCTGATACTAGTATTCGAAAAATATTTTTATACAATGCTTCTTATCTTATTTTAAAAGGTCTTTTTTGGGGAAATATTATAGGGTTATCAATCATTGGAATTCAACATTATTTTAAGATAATTACTTTAAATCCAGAAACTTATTATGTTTCAACTATGCCTGTTCATATTTCTGTTGGAGCTATTATAGCATTAAATATGGGAACTTTGCTTTTATGTTTTTTAATGTTGATAATTCCATCATTTATTATCACTAAAATTGAGCCATCAAAATCTATAAAATTCGCTTAGAGTTTATCTTTCTAAAAACCAAGAAAATTGTTTTTTAATAATATCATTTTTGTTTTCTACTATATGCTTTTTAAATGCTTTAGCAACTAAAGATAGATTTTTAGATTTCAGCCAAATTAAATTCCAGTTGGTTTCTAAAGGGAAGTCTTTTAAATTTAAAATTTGTAAATCACCATTCTGAAGTTCATTTTTTATTCCCATAATTGGCATAATAGAAATGCCTAAACCAGCAATCACTGCTTGTTTTACAGCTTCGTTAGAGGTGAGTTCCATCTTTTTTATAACTTCTATTTTATGTTTTAATAAATACCTTTCCATAGCCAATCGTGTTGCAGAACCAGGTTCTCTGAAGATAAAAAGAGATTTGTTAAAGTCTTTAATCTGAAAATCTTTTTTAGATGATTCAAAATTTTTACTAGCTATAAAGTAAAGCTTGTTTTTCATCAACTCAATACGTTCTATATTTAGCTTTTTCGGAATTGTAGAAACCATTGCAAAATCGCACTCATTATTTTCTAAACTTCTAATTACAGACATTTTGTTGGTAACATCCATAGTTAAATCTACCTTTTCGTTTTGCTTTATAAAGTCTGTTAAAAAATAGGGCATTGCATATTTGGCAGTAGAAACAATAGAAATTTTTATTTTTCCTGCTAATTTACCTTCGTAAATGGCTGACTTATAATTTATGGTAGCTACTTCATCTAAAATTCTAGTAGCTGTTTCTGCTATTTCCTCTCCAAATTCTGTTATGTATAATTTTCTGCTTACCACTTCAAAAAGAGGTAGTTTAAATTGGTCTTGAAAATTTTTAAGTTGAATAGAAACAGCAGGTTGCGTTAAAAATAATTGTTCAGATGCTTTGGTAACACTTTTAACTTCTGCAATTTTCTTAAAAATCTCTAATTGATGTAAAGTATAGTTCATAAAATATGTTTATATATAATATAATAAATATAAATAAAAATATATGAAATAAACATTATTTCTTTGTAAAAAATTTAAAGCATGGGACAAACTATATTTAAACCAAGAGAACAAGTAAAATCATTAAACAATCAAATTGTAATTCAAATTTCTAAGAAACAATTAGTTGTATTTTTTCAAATAGTAGTTATGTTCGCTATGGTTGCATTAAACATTATAGCAATACTAATTTCAAGTCCTTTTTTAAAGGAATTATTTATATCACAAAGCGTTTTATTATTGGTCTTTTTTATAAAAACGTCTAAATCTAACAATATTTCTAAATATTAAATTATGAATACTTCAGCAATAATGGCATCAGAATCAAATACAGAAACAGTGAGCGAACAATTAAAATTAATTGAAGGTAAGTTTACAAAAAGAGAAGCTTTAAGCATTGTTAACAATCTTGTAGATGTAAAACTGAATTTTCATAAAATACAAAGATTATCTAGAACCGAAGGAAATGCAAAGGATGTTTGCGAATACGATAATTCTAGAATTACAGAATTAATAGAAGATAGAGCAGATGTAAAAGCCTTTTTAAAAGCGCTAGAAAATGGATCTAAAATAAAAATAGAAAGTACAATACACTTTACAATAGAAGAATAAAGATTGTTTTAATTTTGAATTTTAGTAGGAAAACCTTTTTTAAAGTGTATTTCCTACTTTTTTTACGCCAAATTTTTAAAAAATGGATTTACATTATTTAGTAGAGAATTTAACAAACCCTGCGCTTTTATTTTTCTTTTTAGGACTTATAGCAGTCAATTTAAAAAGCGATTTAAAAATACCAGAAAACTCCTCAAAATTTATTTCCTTATACCTTTTATTAGCAATAGGCTTTAAAGGAGGGCAAGAATTATCACATAGCACTATTACATCACAAATTATTTGGTCTTTACTTTTCGGAGTTTTATTGGCGGTATTAGTTCCAATTTATTGCTACTTTATTTTAAGACTTAAATTAAGCGTAGAAAATGCAGGAGCAATTGCTGCAGCTTATGGCTCTGTAAGTGCAGTAACATTTGTAACTACCATTTCTTTTTTAGAACTTTCGAGAATCCCTTTTGGTGGTCATATGGTTGCAGTAATGGCACTTATGGAGGCACCTTCAATTATAGTTGGTGTTTTATTAATTTCACTTTATAGTAAAAATAAAAAAGACAAAACATCTTTTCGAACAGTTATTCATCATTCTTTAACCAATGGAAGTGTTGTTTTAATTATAGGAAGTTTACTTGTGGGTTACATTGCAAATGATGCACAAGCAGAAGGTATTAAACCTTTTACAACAGATATATTTAAAGGTTTCTTGGCTGTTTTCTTATTAGATATGGGAATTACAAGTGGTGGTAAATTAAAAGACTTGCTAGAAAAAGGTTGGTTTACAGTATCTTTTGCAATCATAATTCCACTTATTAATGGATGTTTAGTAGCCATAATAAGCGGTTTTTTTATGGAAGAAATTGGCAACAGATTACTAATGTCTATTTTAGCAGCAAGTGCCTCTTATATAGCAGTACCAGCAGCTATGAAGCTGGCTGCACCAAAAGCAAATCCTGGTTTATACATTCCAATGGCTTTGGCAATTACTTTTCCATTTAATATAACTATTGGTATGCCATTATATTTATGCATTATTGGTGTGTGTTAAAAAGTTAATTTGGGCGTTCCCTAAAGGACGCGCTTTCCACTATATCTTTTTATCGTTCCTGAAAAAAGGATGTCGTTTCAATCGCTAACGCAGAAAATCAATCAACTTTTAGCAAGCGATTTGCTTTCAGTTTCTGTGCGTTGCAATTGAATGGTTTGTTTAAGCTCATTAGTACTTCTTAAAAGTGTTAAAAGAGACTAACCTTTAAACTTTACTCAAGATAAATTACAACGAGTCTTTTAGGAGCGCCCAAAAAATAATTTATCTTTGCAATTGTAAAATGACTACATGAACTTCGCAAAAAATATATTAGAAACTATTGGCAATACACCTTTAGTAAAATTAAACGTTTTAACAAAAGATTTACCTTGTTTGGTATTATCTAAATATGAAACCTTTAACCCAGGTAATTCTGTAAAGGACAGAATGGCGCTGCAAATGATAGAAGACGCAGAAGCAGATGGACGCTTAAAACCTGGAGGAACCATAATAGAAGGAACGTCTGGAAATACAGGAATGGGTTTGGCTTTAGCTGCAATTGTAAAAGGCTATAAATGTATTTTTGTAATGGCAGACAAACAGTCTAAAGAAAAGATAGATATTTTAAGAGCTGTTGGAGCAGAGGTTGTAGTTTGCCCAACAAATGTAGAGCCTACAGATCCGCGTTCTTATTATTCAGTTTCTAAACGTTTAGGAGAAGAAACACCTAATTCTTGGTATGTAAATCAATATGATAATCCGAGTAATTGCAAAGCACATTTTTTAAGTACAGGTCCAGAAATTTGGGAACAAACAGAAGGTAAGGTAACACATTTTGTTGTTGGTGTTGGAACTGGTGGAACCATTTCTGGAGTTGGTAGTTATTTAAAAATGAAAAATCCGAATATTAAAATTTGGGGAATTGATACATATGGCTCTGTGTTTAAAAAATATCATGAAACTGGTATTTTCGATGAAAACGAAATCTATCCATATATCACAGAAGGAATAGGTGAAGATATTTTACCAAAAAATGTAAATTTTAGTGTTATTGATGGTTTTACAAAAGTAACCGATAAAGACGCTGCAATTTACACACAACGTTTGGCAAAAGAAGAAGGGATGTTTTTAGGAAATTCTGCTGGAGCTGCTATAAAAGGGTTGTTGCAATTAAAAGAACATTTTACTAAAGATGATGTTGTGGTTGTTTTATTTCACGATCATGGAAGTAGGTATGTGGGTAAAATGTTTAATAATGATTGGATGAGAGATAGAGGCTTTATAGATGAAATAGCCACAACTGCTGCAGATTTAATTAAAAATCATCAAGATAAACCTTTAATCACTGTGCAGACTGAAGAGTTAGTTTCACATGCTATTGAAAGAATGAAAGGAAATAAAATTTCACAAATTCCTGTAAGAGACATGAATGGTTTTGTGGGTTCTGTAGATGAAACAGATTTATTACATCATTTTATTTCTGATAAAAAAAATGCACATATTCCCATTAAAGACATTATGGGAAAACCATATCCAATTGTACAAAAATCAACAAAAATAGATGCCATTTCAAAATTGATATCTAAAGAAAATGAAGCTGTTTTGGTAGATTTAGAAAATGGGAATTTTCATATTATTACAAAGTACGATATTATTAGTGCACTTTAAAAAAACGATAGGTATTTACATTTAGTAGTTTCAAAATGTTCAATCGTCGAAAAACAAAATTTACAGATTAAAGTCTCTCTATTTTTGAAGTGTATTTAACAATACAAACAATTAATTATAAG
>NZ_JBASWY010000023.1:0-71159 GCF_049276715.1 Polaribacter sp. | reverse complement strand
CCTTTTGGTTCTATTTTAATTGGTGGATAATGGATTGGACGTAAAATGCTATTTCCGTTTTTAATGTAATTATCAAAATAGGTTTCTTCTAAACCTAAATGTAAAGCTAAAGAACGCAACACATATTTTGCAGTTTTTTCTAGCATTTGATAGGTTTCTTTGCCAACTTTATTAAAATTAGGCAATTCCTCTACAGTAACATTTGCAGGATATTCTTCTGCATATTTAGAATCTGCATCTACATATTGTCCAAAATGCCAAAACTCTTTTAAGTCTCCTTCTTTTTTACCTTTTGCAGATTCTTTTCCAAAGGATACATAACCTCTTTGACCTCCAATTCCTGGAATTTCATACTTTTCTTTTACCTCAGTTGGTAAATCAAAAAAGTTTTTTATTTCTGAATATAAATTGTCTACTAATTTTTCATCTAAAAAATGACCTTTTAGAGCTACAAAACCAATATTTTCATAAGCATGACCAATTTCATTTATAAATTTTTGTTTTTTAGCAGTATCGTTTGATAAAAAATCAGCTAAATTAACACTAGGTATTTTATTCATTTTTATTAAATTTAAAAAAAATAGAGTTTAAAGTTACAAAAAAAAAGCCAATGAAAATTAGGAAAAAGTAGCGTCTTTTTTTGAGGTAATATATTTATTAAAAAAAATTTATTTTTTCTTAAAAGGAATTAAATAAGACAAAGTATAATTAAAACCGAAACCAGTGTTGCTTTCAAATATCCTATTAAATCCTGGAGAAAATAATACTTTAAAGTTTTCTGGCTCTGTTACACTCATTAATATTTTATAAGAAACATTAAAACTTACAAATAAATTTTTAAAAGTTTCTACTTTAACACCCAGCATAAGTTCAGACCAATGTGCGTTTAAGTCTGCGCTTGTTATTGGAGTTGTAACTGCAGTTCCTGGAAAATAAGTACTATTAACATTAGGTGTAAAGCTATTTAATGTCTGATCGAAAAGGCTAAATCCATATCTATAACCCAATAAAATTTCGTTATTCATGTCTAGCCAATTTTCGTATGCGTTATAGTTAAAACCTAATCTAATATAACTGCCTTTTGCAGTTGAATTTGTATAATCTTCTGCTGTGGTTTCTTCTTCGTAACCTATTTCTGCTGCAACAAAAAACCGTTTCGAAATTCTGTAATCTCCAACAATTTCAAAACCACTGTAAGCACCATCTACAATAGATTTTATGGGTTTGCTAATATCTATTCCCAATCGAAATCCATAATTAGATTTGTAAACGATAGAGTCATTAGGATTGATAATTGAATCTTTTTGTTGCTTTTGCGAATATCCATCAACAAAAACAAAAAGAAAGATGATACTAATGAAATATTTGTACATGTGCTTTATTTTGATTGTCTATTGTTGATGATACAACTGAAATATCTGAAAACCAAGTATTATTTGCAGTGTATGTAGCTTGATTAAAAATCACCTTAAAACCACAAGATCGTGAAACATATTTATTTTCTGGTGTATAATTGATGGTAAATTGTTCTACAATATTCCCTTTTGCAATGTTATAAATCGTTTGATTTGTGTTGCTGTTTAAAGGAATAACCAAAGAATCTGTAGAAATATTTACATAAAGACTATCTTTAGTATCTGCCCAAACATATAAACCACTTGCAGATTTTATGTTATTTCTACTGGTAGCATCATAAAACCTTAAAATTAATTTTGGTGTAACTGGGTTCTGTGTGCAAAAATCATCCTTTTCGCAAGCGGAAATAATAAAAATGGATGCAAAAAGAATTGCGATTATTTTTCTCATTCTATTCTTCTACTTCTACAATTTTGTTGATAGCTTCTGCCAATTTGAAATCTAGTTCTGTTACACCATCAACATCATGAGTTGTTAATTTAATGTCTAAAGTATTGTAAACATTTGTCCATTCTGGATGATGATTTAAAGCCTCGCATTCGAAAGCAATTCGATTCATTGCAGATATGCAATCCTTAAAATTATCGAATTCGAAATCTGTATGAAGAGCATCATCGTAAAAATCCCAATCGATTAGTTTTTCGATTCTTTTTTCTATTTCTTGATTTGATAGTTTTTTCATTTTGGAATATTTTCTGCTAAAATAGTTTCATTTTAAGAAATAAAGTCAAATTCTTCTGAAATTATGTTTCGATTTAACATTTCTCTACACAAATTCGATTTTAGAAATTTATAAATTTTTATTGAAGTTGTTAAACTTTTAATAAAAAATTAGGTCTAAACATTAAAATCAAACTCTTGTGTATTTATACCGTACAAATTATTAATACAAATTAGCTAAACCCAAAAATAATTCATTATGAGAATTTTAAAAACCTATTTATTATTATTTTTTTCAATAACAACTTATTTTAGCCAACAACAATCTCCAAATATATTGCTAATAATTGCAGACGATATGGGTATAGATTCAACTCCAGGTTTTGGAATTACAGGAGATTTACCAATTACACCAACCTTAGATGCTTTAAGAGAAAAAGGGCTTTCTTTTACGAACTGTTGGGCAGCCCCTCAATGTTCGCCAACTCGTGCAGCAATAATGAGTGGGAAATTTGGTATCAAAACAGGTGTCATGAGACCGCCTTTAATTTTAGATACAAGTCATACTTCTTTATTTACTAAAATAAAAGAACAAAGTGCAACAGATTACAGCATGGGAGTTATTGGAAAATGGCATATTGGAGGAAATGATTCTAACAATTATAACCATCCTTTAGATTCTGGTGTTCCTTATTATGAAGGTGTTTTTACAAGTCAAGTAGATGATTATTATAATTGGACAAAAATAAATTCAGAAGGAAATGAAGAGCAAATTACAGAATATGCAACTACTCATTTAACGAATAAGGCAATTTCTTGGATAGATACTCAAACAAAACCTTGGTTTTTATGGTTAGCACATGTTGCACCTCATGCCCCTTTTCAAATTCCACCAACTGGAACTTTTACAACATCACCAACAAATACTAGAAATACATATTTAGCTATGATAGAGAATTTAGATTATGAAGTTAATAGACTTTTAGAAAGTATGGATGATGAAACTTTAGAAAATACCGTAATTATTTTTATAGGTGATAATGGCACACCAGGTCAAGCAAATAATTATTGGCCAAATGGTCATGCAAAAGCATCTATGTACGAAGGAGGAATAAGAGTTCCACTAATAATTACAGGGAAATCTGTGCAAAGAGTAAATGAAGTGGAGACAAGTTTAGTGCAAGCAACAGATTTACATGCTACAATTTTAGAATTGGCTGGCGTAAAATTATTAGGAGGTACAGAAAATAGTTTGAGTTTAAAACCTTCATTATCTTTTGAAAATCAAGTAAATAAAAAAATAAATTATACAGATTACGAAAGTAATAATACACAATTTTGGGCAACAAGGAATGATACTTATAAATTAATTGAAGACGAAAATGGTAATGAAGAGTTTTACAACTTAGTTACAGATATTAAAGAAGAAAATAATTTAATAGGCAATTTAACAACAGAGCAGGAAACTATAAAAACCATGTTGCAACAAGAAGCTCAAACCATAAGAACTGATTGGTCTTGCAAAGATGGAATTAAAAACGGAGCTGAAACTACCATTGATGATTGTGATAATGATTGTGGAACTGTAGATGTTTTAAGTTATGATAATATAGCTTGCAGTTATTTACCTTCAAAACCTAGTGTTTATTATGAATTTATAGAACAAAATGATAGAGTTGTATATTCCAACAACTATCCAAACCATAATTTTAATTATGCTGCAGACAGAGTGCCAGAACCTTATTATAAAGTATATAAAGTTGATGCAAACCCAACATTAACAGAACAAGTTACAAGTCTTGTAAGAACAAATGGAAGGCCTTTAAATTTATTTGGAATTGCTTTAAATGGTGTATATATGATGCCTGCACCAGCTACACCTTTTATTTTTGAAGATAAAAATACTGGAGAGTATAATTGGGATTGGGTTTTTGAACCTACCACAAATATTGGGGAGGGTATGGGATTTGTGAATTTAGATTGTGCATCTGCGCACGTAAACCCCAATTCTGGTTATCATTATCATGGAAATATGTTTGGTTATGTAGAAAAACTAAAAGAAGGCATTTCTACATTAAATTCGCCTCCAGCAGAAGTTTTACAAGTAGGTTGGGCATCAGATGGTTTTCCTATTTTATATCGTTTTGGACCTGATAAAGAAGGTAATATAAAAGAAATGTTTCCTAGCTTTCAATTGAAAAGTGGTTTACGTCCTGGAGATGGAATTAGCGCTCCTTGTGGACCTTATTCTGGAAAATATACAAACGATTTTGGCTACATAGCAGGTAAAGGAGATTTAGACGAATGCAATGGAATTGAAGCTTCAGTTACATTAAATACAGCTCAAGGAGAAGAAACATTTGAATATTATTATGTGATTACGCAAGATTTCCCACAAATACCCAGATGTATGAAAGGTAATTTTAATGATAGCTTTATTGGTAGTGCTGATACTTTGAACGATGTAGATGCAGATGGAGATGGTTTTGTAAGCAGCTACGATTGTGATGACAACAACCCAAATATTAATCCTTTAGCAACAGATAATCCTGTAACAAGTGTAGATGAAAGTTGTGGTTCTGCATTAACTACGCAAAATTTTAGTTTAAATGATTTAGGATATTACTTAAACTCAAACCCTAATAATGGTAATTTTTCAATAGTATCAACTAATTTAAATGAATATCAAATTAAATTATTTACAATGACAGGTCAATTAATTAGAGAAAAATCTGGTACTGGAGTTATAGAAATAAACAATATAAGTTCATCTGGAATTTATATATTAAATATTTTTAAAGAAGGGAAATCTTTAGGAACCTTTAAAGTTATTGTAAAATGAGGTTTTTAGTACTAATTTGTCTTTTTTTTATCAGTATAAATAAAACCAGTACAGTTCACGATTCAATTTCTGCAAATTTTAATGTGATTAAAAGAGGGCATGTTTTAATGCTTGAAATTGATTTTGATGAAGAAAACTTTATAAAGTTTGGTGAAGCAGAAAGTTTGCACGTTTCTAAAGAAGATTTTAGCAAATACTTGCACAAAACAACAAGTTGGGAAATTGATGGTAAAGTTACAGTACCACAAGTTTTAACTGTAAAAAACAATTTGCAGCACACAAAAGTAATCTGTTATTTATCTGAATATAAAAAAAATATAAAATCGATAAAAATTAGAAATAAGTTTTTACTAAATGTAGAATCTCATTTTAATATTATAAAATTAGATATTAATAATACTTTTAGAGACTTCAAATTAGATAAAGAAAGAACAGAAATAAAAGTGGATTACAATTAAAATTTCACCTTTTATTTCTCAAACAAAACCACAGTTTCAATATGGCTTGTATGTGGAAATTGATCTACCAAACTTATTTTTTTTAATTGATAGCCAGCTTCTCTTAATAATTCTGTATCTCTTGCTTGTGTTGCAGGATTACAAGAAACATACACCATTCTATCTGCATTTAAATCAATAATTTTTTGAAGCGTTTTTGGAACAATTCCAGCTCTTGCAGGATCTAAAATAATCGTTTTAATTTTATTTTGATACTCAGGATGTTCGTTCAAAAATTTACCAACATCTGCAGCAAAGAATTTTAAACCCTCAATATTGTTTCTTTTGGCATTTTCTTTGGCATCTTTAATTGCAGAAGCTACAATATCTACACCTACAATTTTGGCGTTTTTACTTCTGGAAGCAACAATTTGTCCTATGGTTCCTGTTCCACAAAATAAATCCATTACAACAGTATTATCTACTTTTGTTTTATCTTCTAAAACATATTCCACAACTTTAGAATATAATTTTTCTGCACATTTTGGATTGGTTTGAAAAAAGCTTTTCATACTAATTTCAAAATTTAAACCTAGTAATTCTTCTACAATTTTTTCTTTTCCATACACCAAATCCAAACTGCCAGAAGTTGCAATAGTTCTGTCTCCAGTTTCATCATTAATAGTATGTAACAAACCTGCCAAACGTTCTCCTAAAATATCTTTTAAAAATGACGCGAATTTTTGCAAATCAAAATTTGGTAGGTCTTTAGATGTTGTAACTAAATTACATAATAGCTCGTTTGTTTTAAAAGATTTTCGAACTACAAAATATCTGAAAAAACCTTCTCTTTTGGGTCCATGCCAAGGTTCTAAACCAGTTTCTAAACAATATTTTCGAATGTTTATTAGATTGTCTTCTAATTGCTTATCAAACAAACCAGAATCTTTTTCCAAGTTGTCTCCCATCCACCAAACTCCACGTCTTTTAAAACCGAGTGTAAATTCGTCTTTATCGGTTTTTAAAATTCTGTCATAACCAATGGCAGAAAAACCATATTCCATTTTATTTCTATAATGAAATACGTTTGGCGAAGTTATAAATTCATCAAAAAGAGCATCAATATTTTCAACTTTTCCGATTCTTTTAAATAAAGATAAGGTACTTTCTTTTTTATATTGATGTTGAATTTCGATGGGTAATTGTATATAAGGAGCTCCAGGAATGTCTTGAAAAGGAACTTCAACTTCATCTTTAGAAGGTTCTAAAACATCTATTAATTTTGCTTCTGCATACTTTTTGCTAGATTTTTGAATTTGAGCTTTTACCAATTGTCCAGGTAAAGTGTTTGGTACAAAAACCACAAAACTGCCATCATCAGATTTTATTCTTGCAATTCCTTTACCACCAAAAGCATAATCTTCGATTCTTAACTCTAAAATTTGATTTCTTTTTACAAATGTGTTGCGTTCTCTTCTTGGCATTTATCAAAATTTAATGACTGCAAAATTAAGTAAAAAAGAGTGAAGCAAGAAGTTTGAAGATTAAAGAAAAAGAAAAAGAATAAGTATAATAGTCAGTAAAAATGAGCATAATTAATAATTTCATCAATATCAACAAAATAGTTAATCGTAGATTTTTTAGTTATCCTAATATTTGCGTACTTTTGTTTCTCTTCGAGGATGATTTCTTTCCCACGCTGAATTTCTGATACTTTTCAGAAGAATAAAGGTAGAACAGGAATGGTTATTTTATCAATTTAAATGAATAAAAAATGGCTGTTTTAGACAAGTTAACTTCGCAAAAAGCGATGGATTTAGAACATAAGTATGGTGCTCACAATTATCATCCACTTCCTGTGGTTTTAAGTAGAGGAGAAGGTGTGCATGTTTGGGATGTGGAAGGAAAAAAATATTACGATTTTTTATCAGCTTATTCTGCTGTAAACCAAGGTCATTGCCACCCAAAAATTGTGGAAGCAATGATCAATCAAACAAAAACGTTAACCTTAACTTCTCGTGCTTTTTACAATGATGTTTTAGGTAAATTCGAAAAATTTGCAACAGAACTTTTTGGTTATGACAAATTGTTACCTATGAATACTGGTGCAGAAGCTGTAGAAACTGCTTTAAAAATTGCCAGAAAGTGGGCTTATGAAGTAAAAGGAATTAAGGAAAATAAGGCAGAAATTATAGTTTGCGAAAATAATTTTCATGGTAGAACTACAACAATTATTTCATTTTCTAATGATCCTGTTGCAAGGAAAAACTTCGGACCTTATACCAAAGGATTTATAAAAATTGAATATGATAATTTACAAGAATTACAAGAAAAACTAGAAAGCAATAGTAATATTGCTGCTTTTTTGGTGGAACCAATTCAAGGTGAAGCTGGGGTTTATGTGCCTTCGGAAAATTATTTGGCAGAAGCTAAAAAAATGTGCGAAGAGTACAATGTATTGTTTATTGCAGACGAAGTGCAAACTGGAATTGCAAGAACAGGACGTTTATTAGCAACTTGTGGTAACTGTTCTTGTGTAGATAAAAATTGCTCTGGAACTCCAGAAGTAAAACCAGATATTTTAATTCTTGGAAAAGCTTTAAGTGGAGGAGCATATCCTGTTTCTGCAGTTTTGGCTAATGATGATATTATGAAGGTAATTAAGCCAGGAAATCATGGGTCTACTTTTGGTGGAAACCCAGTTGCAGCTGCAGTTGCAATTGCTGCTTTACAAGTTGTAAAAGACGAAAACTTAGCAGACAATGCAGACAAATTAGGTGTTATTTTTAGAGAAGAATTGTCTGAATTTTGTAAAAACAATCATTTGGTAGAATCTGTACGTGGAAAAGGATTATTAAATGCAATTCTAATTAACGACTCTGAAGACAGTTCTACTGCTTGGGATATTTGTATCAAACTAAGAGATAATGGTTTATTAGCAAAACCTACACATGGAAACATTATTCGTTTTGCGCCTCCTTTAATTATTACAGAAGCACAATTAAGAGATTGTATTTCTATTATTAAGAAGACAATTTCTGAGTTTTAAACTTTTATAAACATTTGAATTTAGCCACGAATTCACGAATTTAATTTTTGTGTATTTGTGGCTTATTTTTTTTATTTTTGATAAAATTAAACTTCTAAAATTATGCATGCAAGTCCAATTACGCAATTAGAGCAATTAACTTTAAATACCAGCGCTAAATCTTTTTTAAGAGAAACAGCAAAGTGGTCTTTCTTTTTGGCTATTATAGGTTTTATAGGAATAGCTTTGATGGCTCTTTTAGGAATTTTTTCAAGTGTTGTTTTTGCTAATTTGCCATTTGCACAAACACAAAATTTGCCTTTTAATATAGGAACTATGATGACTTTAATTTATTTAGTTTTATCAGTTCTTTACTTTTTTCCTGTTTATTATTTATTACAATTTTCTGTTAAAATGAAAAAAGCATTGTCCACAAAAAATGATGAAGTTTTGGCAGATGCTTTCGAAAAATTAAAATCGCATTATAAGTTTATTGGTGTTTTTACAATTATCTTCTTATCCTTATACGTATTAATAATTGTGGCAGCTTTAATGGGAGCTTTGGCATAGAAAGTATAATCTATCTTAAAAGCAATTAAGCTCAATGCATTGCTCTGTTTTCACTTTTATAAATTTTTATCCATTTAAAGAAAAACCAGATATACAAGCTTTCAAACTCTTCAGAAATTTCTTTTGCTTTAAAATTTCCATCGTAAATAAAAGTGATAAAAGGAGTTAATGGTTTTAAATCTAACCAATAAACCATATTATTATTATTATTATTATTTATAAAATTATCAGCATAATTTACTTTTATTTCTTTGAATCCTTTTTCTTCTAAAATAGCCCTCACTTTTAATTGATTTCTATTGTAATCTTCTAAATTAAACAATTGAATTTGAATAGAATCTTGGTTTTTTACAAAAGTCTTATTTTGAATAACTTGCAGACCTAAACTACTTTTCCCGAAAAAGAAATAAGTAGAAAAATAAATGAAGAAAAAAAGAAATATTATAAATAATTTATTTTTCATGAAATCAAGATAAAACAAACATTTATAATCTTTTAAAACTTTGCTAAAAATTTAGTTATTTTTCTTAACAGTGTCTTTTTTCTTATTTCCAAAAAGACCACCTAAAACACCTTTAACTTTATCTGTAACTTTGTCTTTATCTGTAGTTACTTTTGTAGAATCTTTATCTTTTGTAATAACACCACCTAGTAAACCTGTTAGTTTATCTTTTCCTTTATCAATTAAACTCTGTTTTTGTTTTTCAACCAAATCTTTTACCAAATTATTAGTAGCATCTTTTAAGTTTGAAGAAAAACTAGGACTCGAAAAACTACCAGTTAAATTCGCTTTTACAGGAATATTAGTTACTTGCTCTGCATCTTTAGGCGTTAATTTAGCTAACAAGCTAGTAACTTCTGAACCTAAATATTTTACAGGAACATCAAAAGTAATATCATAATTTATTTTATTATCAAAACTATGATTACCAGCTATTTCTATACCAATATCTTGGTATTTTAAAGGAATTGGTTTTACATTCACAATACCATTTTCGAAAGATAAATAGGCATTAATACCATCTAAATTTAATTTAGCAGCATCTAAAAAAGAAAGTTTATCACCTAATAAACTTAATGCTTTAGAGTTACCAGCATTTAATTTTGGCTCTAATAACTTCCCAAATAAATTACCAGTAATTGTTTTTAAGTTGGGTGTCATATCTTCCTTTAAATCACCAGCAACTTTTATGGTCGAATTTATTTTACCTCCAATTGTTTTTGCTATGGGTGCAATAGATTTTAGCATTTCTAAATTGCTAAAAGATTCTTCGATATTTAGTTCTTTCAAGTTTAAATCAATATCAAATTTAGAAGAATCTCCTTTTGTAGAAACTTTACCATTAAAACCAATATTACCCCCAAAAACATCTGTTTTTAAATCTTGTAGATTTACACTTTCGTCTTTTATAAAAATTGTTCCAGTAACATTTTTTAAATTGATATTGTCGTAAACAACGGTTTTAGCATTTGCAATAAATTTACAGTCTAAAAAAGCTGGGATTTTAAGTTGTGCCTCATCTTTTTTTGTTTCTGTAGCTTTTTCTTTTGATAAGAAATCATCAATTTTAAAAAGGTTCGAATTAAGATTAAAGTTTCCTTTTAATTCTTGTTTGTTAAAAAGAAAACCATAAAAGTTATCTAAACTTCCATTTATGGCAAGATCTGAACTTCCTGTTTTTGCATCGAATTCATTCAATTTAATTGTGTTTGTATTAAAAGAAATAGCTGTTTTGTTGATGTAAAAAGGATTTGCAACATCTTCGCTATCGAACTTAAAATTACTTACACTAATAACACCTGTATTTTTAATGTTTTGATATAATCCCTTTTCTATTGAATTCATATCGAAACTTGTAGAAACATCTGCATTTAAAATACCAGCCAATTCTGTTTTTAAAGAAATAGGATACACTTTACCAATGTTGGCTAAATTAATGGTTCCTTTTGCTGATAGATTTGCTTTCGGGTTTACAACTAAATTAGAGATATTTCCATTTGCAGAAAACACATCATCATCAATTTTAAAATTTAGTTTTTCAACGTTTACATAGGTGTCTTTTGTGCTACCAGTTTTATTAATGATTCTTGCATCAATGTTTATTTTCTGAACAGCTTTTGGCAAATCATCATATTTAAACATAGCGTTTTTAGATGAAAATGAAACATCAAAAGTTGGTATTTTGGTTTCTGATAAAACACCATTTACAGATCCTTTCAAATCGAAATTACCTTCCGTTTTTATCGCTTTTAAATTCCCTGAATATTGTTTTGGTAAAAGTGCTAAAAGATTTTTAAAGTCTGATGTTGGCGTTTTAAATTTAATGTCATACAGCTGAGTATCATTAACTAATTGAATAAAACCATCAAATTCTAAAGGCAGCTGATTGATATAGCCTGTGTTTTCTTTAAAGGTATATTTGCTGTTTTTTAAGTCGATTCCTAAAATTGCATCTAAAGATACTTTTATATCCGACAGGTAATTTGTACCCTCTAATTCTAAAGATAATTTTGCAACAGATTTGGTGTCTAAATCTAAAATTTCATTTGCAAAATTTCCTTTTCCTGTATGATTTATACTATCCAAACGAAATTTTAAATTCTTTTGTAAATCAACATAGCTAAAAGCCATATTTTCTAATTTATATTCTTGAATATCAAAGGAAAATGCACTGTTATTTAAACTGTCATTTTCTATAGTATCCTTTTTTATAGCAATGTCGTAATTACCAATATCGTCTTTATTAAAAATTATATTTAATTGTCCGTTTTTAGAATGGATACTTTTTAATTCAATAATTTCATTGGCACTTTTAAAAAGTTCGGTAATTTTCATACTTAAGTTTAACTCTTTGGCTTTAAACAAAGTATCGCCTAAAAAAGGTTCTTTGTTAACAACTGCCAAATCATTTACAGATAAACTGGCCAAAGGAAAATTGCGAAATAAACTTAAATCTGGTTCTTTAAAAGACACAGTTGCATTTATATTGTTATTAACGGTATTTGTTACCATTTGTACAATTTTATCTTTAAATAAAAACGGAATAGAAAATAAAGCGATTACTAAAACTAAAAGCGTAATTAAACTCCATTTTAATACTCTTTTTCCTAAGGATTTTTTCTTGATATTCATTTTTTCTTGTATTATTCTAATTAAGACAAAGTTACTTTATTTGCAAGAGCAAAGTTGCTTATTTGATGTTAAATATAACTCAAATACAAAACAAAAAAAATCCAAATATTCCCTATTAAGAGCGTATTTGGATATTTTATGATGATTAACGATTCAGTGATAATTACTGTTGGTATTTTTCCATTTCTGTTTTAAATTGTTCTATAAACACATCCCAATCTGTGGTTGCAAGATTGTAAATACTGTAAGAAAAATACAATCCATTTATAACTAAAGTAACTAGTGCAAATGTTTTTGCGCTGTTCATGGCATTTATTTCATCTGCTTCATATTCTTCAGGGTTTAATTCAGCTTCTTTTAATTTTTTATTAGCAATAATAAAAGATGGTATTGCAAATAAAATTCCTAAACCTGCAATACAGCAGCAAAGTAAACTGATAGAGGATAATACATAGATTAAGGTTGTGTTTAGTTTTTTCATTTCTAAATATTAATTTTTATAATATAATTGATAATAATAATTGATAAATTTAAGTAAGCCAATTTGCTAATTATTTTTTTTGAATGTTTAAACTTTAATTTAAAATTTATTAAAATAAAGCCAAACAAAATAAGCATTGTAAAAACTGCAGGATACATTTTAAATGCAGCAAATAAATCGCCTTGAATTAAAAAAATAAAAGATCTCTGAAAACCACAGCCAAAACATTCTATACCCAAAAAGGTTTTACTAAAACATGGCAACATATAGTTTTCTATTGATAAGAGCATTTTTACCTATTAAGTTATATTCATTCCAGGAATATTTGGCATTCCACTTTTTGCAGCAATAGCCATTTCAGTTTCGTTTATTTTAGAAGCCTTTTCAATTGCTTTATTTAAGGTAATAATTAAATAATCTTCTAATTCTTCTTTCTCAGACAGCAGAGAATCATCAATAGAAATCGATTTTATTTCTCTGTTTGCAGTTACTGTTACTTTAATTTTTTTATCGGCAGAAGCTTCATAAATTAAAACGGAGTTTAACCTTATTTTGGTTTCTTCCACTTTTTTTTGAGCTTCTTTTAATTTTTCCATCATTCCAGATAGGTCTCCAAACATTTTTTTTCTTTTTTATAGTTTCACTACAAATTTAGTAAATTAAGCCCAAATTCAAATTATTTAGAAATGAAAAAAATTTTTCTTTCAGGCTTATTTTTAAGTCTTATTTTTGCAAGCGCTTGTAAAAATGATAAACTACAGATGAAAAGTACAGACGCAAAATATCCTGTTGCCAAAAAACAACCAACAAAATTAGAAAAGCATGGAGATGTTCGAATAGATAATTATTTTTGGATGCGTTTGTCTGATGACCAGAAATTAGCACCCATTAAAGATGAGCAAACTAAGAATGTAATAGCATATTTAGAAGCTGAAAACGCTTATTACGATAAAGTTACGGAGTATACCAAGAAGTTTCAAGAAGAATTGTTTGAAGAAATGAAAGGCAGAATTAAAGAAGATGATTCTTCTGTGCCTTACAAAGACAATGGATATTTTTATATTTCTCGTTTCGAAACTGGAAAACAATATCCAATCTACAGTAGAAAAAAAGGCAATTTAGAAGCTGAGGAAGAAATACTTTTTAATGTAAACGAAATGTCTAAAGGTTATGATTATTATCAACTAGGAGGTTTAAATGTTTCCATGGATAACAAATTAGCCCTTTTTGCAACAGATACAGTAAGCAGAAGACAGTATTTTTTACGAATTAAAAATTTAGAAACTGGCGAAATTTATAAAGATATTATTGATAATACAACAGGTGGTTCTGTTTGGGCAAATGATAATAAAACCATTTTTTACACTAAAAAAGACCCAACAACGTTAAGAAGCGAAAAAATTTATAGACATGTTTTAGGGACACCAACTTCTGAAGATGTTATGGTATATCACGAAAAAGATGAAACTTTTGGAACTTATGTAACAAAATCAAAATCAGATAAATATATTATAATTGGTTCTTACAGTACACTTTCTTCTGAAGCTCAATTTTTAGATGCAAACAATCCTACAGGAGAATTTACAATGATTCAATCAAGAGAAAATGAATTAGAATATTCTGTTTCTCATTACAAAGATCATTTTTACTTATTAACAAATAAAGATGGTGCTACCAATTTTAAATTGATGAAAACACCTGTTTTTAAAACGACCAAAGAAAATTGGGTAGACGTAATTCCTCATAGAAAAGAAACTTTGTTAGAAGATTTTTCTATTTATAAGGATTATTTGGTTTTAGAAGAACGCACCAATGGTTTGAATAAAATTCGCATAAAACGTTGGGATAAAACCGAAGATTATTATTTACCTTTTGGTGAAGAAACGTATTCTGCCAATGTTTACGGAGATTCAGAATTCGATACAGATATTATAAGATATTCTTATAATTCTTTTACTACTCCAAGTTCTGTAATCGATTTTAACATGAAAGATAAAACCAAAGATGTTAAAAAAGAGCAAGAAGTTTTAGGCGGAAAATTTAAAAAAGAAAACTACAGAAGCGAACGTATTTGGGTAACTGCAAGAGATGGAAAAAAAGTGGCTATTTCTTTGGTATATCATAAAGATACAAAATTGAATAAAAATACGCCATTGTTGCAATATGCTTATGGTTCTTATGGAGTTACAATTCCAGATAGTTTTTCTTCAACTCGTTTAAGTTTGTTAGATAGAGGCTTTGTGTATGCTTTGGCTCATATTAGAGGAAGCCAATATTTAGGACGAGAATGGTATGAAGAAGGTAAAATGTTAAACAAAAAGAATACGTTTACAGATTTTATAGATTGTTCTAAATATTTAATTGATAACAATTATACATCATCAAAACATTTATATGCAATGGGTGGTTCTGCAGGAGGCTTGTTAATGGGAGCAATTGTAAATATGAATCCAGAATTGTACAATGGAATTATTGCTGCAGTTCCTTTTGTTGATGTAATTTCTACAATGTTAGATGACAGTATTCCACTAACAACTGGTGAATATGATGAATGGGGAAATCCTAATACCAAAGAATATTACGATTACATTAAGTCTTATTCTCCTTACGATCAAGTAGCATCTAAAGCATATCCAAATATGTTAGTTACAACCGGTTTTCACGATAGCCAAGTGCAATATTGGGAACCAGCAAAATGGGTTGCAAAATTAAGAGAGTTAAAAACAGATTCTAATATATTAATGCTACACACAAATATGGAAGCTGGTCATGGAGGAGCTTCTGGACGTTTTGAAGCTTTAAAAGAAACTGCTCAAGATTATACTTTCTTTTTAGCTTTAGAAAACAAATTAGGAGTAGAAGCTATTAAATTATAAATCAATTTTATAATTCAATAAGGTTGTGTATTTTTGCAGTAGATTGAAGTACTAACCTAACAAGTTTAATAAACTGATAAGGTTTTTCGTGAAAAGTAAGAATGACAAGAAATCAAGGAATTACTGAAAATATATTAAAATTAGTTGGAGAAACACCATTAGTTAAACTTCATAGTATTACCAAAGATTTTAAGGGTTCGTACTTTGCAAAATTAGAAGCTTTTAATCCTGGACACTCTTCAAAAGATAGAATTGCAATGCATATTATCGAAGATGCAGAGAGAAAAGGAATCATAAAAAAAGGCTCTACAATAGTAGAAACTACTTCTGGAAATACGGGTTTCAGCTTGGCAATGATTAGTATTGTTAAAGGTTATAAATGCATTTTAGCAGTGAGTGACAAATCTTCTCAAGATAAAATAGACATGTTAAAATCTATGGGAGCAGAAGTATATATTTGCCCTGCAAATGTTCCAGCAGCAGACCCAAGATCTTATTACGAAGTTGCTAAAAGAATTCACAGAGAAACTAAAAAATCTGTTTATATAAATCAATATTTTAACGAACTAAATATTGATGCACATTATAGAACTACTGGTCCTGAAATTTGGAAACAGACAGAAGGAAAAATTACTCATTTAGTAGTTGCAAGTGGAACAGGAGGAACAATTTCTGGTACAGGTAAATATTTAAAAGAGCAAAACCCAAATATCAAAATTTTAGGAGTTGATGCTGTGGGTTCTGTTTTAAAAAAATATCACGAAACAGGAAAGTTAGACATGAACGAAGTTTCACCATACAAAATTGAAGGTTTAGGGAAAAACTTAATTCCAACTGCAACCGATTTTGATATTATAGATGTCTATCAAAAAGTAACAGATAAAGATGCTGCTTTTGCATCAAGAGAAATTGTAAAAACTGAAGGTATCTTTGCAGGATATACTTCAGGTGCTGTAATTCAGGCTACTAAACAATATTCAGAATTAGGTTATTTTGATAAAAATAGTTTTGTTGTCCTTATTTTTCCAGACCATGGATCAAGGTATATGAACAAAATCTACAACGATTCTTGGATGAAAAAACAAGGATTTCTTTAATATTTATTTAATTTCAAGAATTAACTTAATATCTATAACAGATTTAAGCTACAATTTGATAAACTCCAAAAAAAGCGGTTAATTTGCAGTACTTAAAAATGAAACAACAATGACGAAAGATTTATTCGAAAGAATCGTTGCAGATAAAGGACCTTTAGGCAAATGGGCAGATGTTGCAGAAGGCTATTATGTATTCCCTAAATTAGAAGGCCCAATTTCCAACAGAATGTCTTTTAATGGTAAAAAAGTTGTTACTTGGAGTATTAACGATTATTTAGGCTTGGCAAATCATCCAGATGTTTTAAAAGTAGATGGAGAAGCAGCAAATGAGCATGGAATGGCTTATCCAATGGGTGCAAGAATGATGTCTGGTCATACACCTTTGCATGAACAATTAGAACGTGAATGTGCTGAATTTGTGCATAAAGAAAAAGCATATTTATTAAATTTTGGTTATCAGGGAATTATGTCTGCTATAGATGCTTTGGTTACTAAAAACGATATTATTGTCTACGATATAGATACACATGCTTGTATTATAGATGGTGTTCGTTTGCATTCTGGTAAACGTTTTGTTTACAGACACAATGACATGGAAAGTTTTGAAAAAAACATAAAACGTGCTCAAAGAATGGCCGAAAAAACAGGTGGAGGTATTTTGGTTATTTCTGAAGGTGTATTTGGAATGCGTGGAGAACAAGGAAAATTAAAAGAAATTATTGCTTTTAAAAAGGAATACAATTTTAGAATTTTAGTGGATGATGCTCATGGTTTTGGAACACTTGGAGAAGGAGGAAGAGGAACTGGTTTTGAGCAAGGTGTGCAAGATGAAATAGATGTGTATTTTGCAACGTTTGCAAAATCGATGGCAGGATTTGGAGCTTTTTTAGCTGGAAACAAAGATGTAATGCAGTATTTACAATATAACATGCGTTCGCAAACCTTTGCAAAATCTTTGCCAATGGCAATGGTTAAAGGAGCATTAAAACGTTTAGATATGTTGCGAACTATGCCAGAATTAAAAGAAAAATTGTGGGAAAACACAAACGCTTTACAATCTGGTTTAAGAGCAGCTGGTTTCGATTTAGGAACTACACAAACGTGTATTACTCCTGTATTTTTAAAAGGAGATATTCCAGAAGCTATGGCAATGGTGAACGATTTACGTGAAAACCATGGAATTTTCTGTTCCATTGTGGTGTATCCTGTAATACCTAAAGGATTAATCATTTTAAGATTAATACCAACAGCAACGCACACCCATGAAGATATTGATGAAACCATTACTGCATTTTCTGCAATAAGAGAATTATTAGAAAATGGAACTTATAAAAAAATCGCAGCAGCATTGGTGTAGTTCTTATAGAAGTTATAAAGTTAAAAACCGAGCAAGTTGCTCGGTTTTTTTGTTTCTTTATAATTGTTAAAAAATTAAATGTTTTAGTCAATATTTGTTTTTTTAAATAAGACTAAAACCAAAGTATATTTTGCGTTATTTAATAGTTTTAATTAATTGAGAAATTTGTTTGTTATTTTAATTACAATCTAATTCGTCTAAATCTGCTCTTAATTCACTAATTTCTATTTCTAATTCAGCTTTGTCATCAGCATCTAAACAGTCTTTAATACTATTACCATAGGTAATATATGCTTCAGATGCAGCTTTAAAGCTAACACAATTTGCACTTGTTGGATTTGAACCAAATACTAAACCAGCACTAAAATAAGCAGTTGTAATTTCGGTAGCATTTGTTGGTAAATTTTCACACGGGTTTTCGTCTTCATCTGTTGAGCAAGCAAGAAATAAGGATACAAAAAGTAATACTAAAATTGAATTTTTCATAATATATTTTTATTGTAGTTATATTTTTATAACACTAACTGTCATATACTACAGCTTTTATGGTTAAAAAAATTGAAGGTACAACCATTTATATCTATTGTAGTTGTCTTTTAAGTTTATTTCAATTTTATTTTTTACATTTTTAACTTCTATTTTCAAATAAGTTTAATTTTTAATAAATTACTCGAAATTGACAAACAACGAAAACTAAAACTTTTAAAAGTTTTATAAAATAATAGGTAATTAAAAAAGGGATAATGATAAAAGAATTAACAGCTTAATTGGTAGTAATTCTATTAAATAAAAAATAAATTAAGTAATCATTTAATTATAAACTTTTAAGTACAGTTTTTAAACCGTTTTTATAATTGGTTAGTGATGGGTTAATGAAGCACAACTTTAAATGATAATGATGTTGTTTTAATGATTTATAATCAGCGTTATTTAAGTTTATGTTTTTTAATTATACAACTATTTTTGGCACCATTACCGATATTATAAAATTTAAAAACCGAGCAAATTGCTCGGTTTTTTGTTTTAATTAATTTATAAATTGAATGAGTTCATCAAAATTATTAATAATATAATCAGCATTTTTGAGAGTTTGATCTGCAGCCATTGGGTTTTTATATCCAAAAACAAAGATTCCTGCTTTGTTGGCAGCTTCAATGCCATTGTCAGAATCTTCAATAATAATGCAATTTTCTTTTAATGTTTTACCAATAATTGCCGCTTTTTCAAAAATTTCTGGATGTGGTTTAGATTCCTTTAAATCTGCACCACTAATTTTACCAGAAAAATAGGGGTTTAAATTGAATCTATTAAAAACTCGATCGATATTCACCATCGCAGATGAAGACGCTAAAACCAAAGTCAAACCTTTTTCAAAGGAATGTTTTATGAAGTCTTCTATACCTTTAACTAAATGCAAATTTGGGTCGTTTTCAAAAAAGTTAACGTATCTTTTTCTTTTTGCTAAAACTAATTCTTCAGGATTTAAATCTAAATTAAAATGTGCCACTAAATTCTGAAAAGCATTAATGGTTGAAGAACCTGTAAGTGTTTTATATAATTCATCAGAAACATCTACACCAATAGAAACAAATGTTTCATAATAGGCTTTTTTATGAATTTCTTCAGAATCGATAATAACACCATCCATATCAAAAATTATGCAATTTATATTTTTAGGAATTATCATTTTAATCTAAAAATTTTGCTTTTAATTCTTTAGTTGGTAGCATACAACTCTCTTTTTTTCCAAACCATTTATATCTATTCTTGGCTATATAATCATAAACAAGATTTCTAAAACTTTCAGGAAATAAAAATCCTATTTGAGATAAAAACCAAACCCCACCAAAATTGTTCATTACTTTTAAAGCTGCAGTAGACTTTATATCATAAGAAACTCCTGGTTCATATAATATAATAGAATCAATTTTTGAAATGTCTATTTTAAGATGATCGATAATTTTTTTGCCAGTTTCAGATTGCAAAGCTGCAAATAAAAAAGTGTCTTTTTTATCGAATTTAATAACTTGTAAAACAGAATTGTTACAAAGATTACAAACACCATCAAACAGAATTAACTTTTTATCCTTTGGAATATTTAGCATTCAAATATTATTTAAGAAGTAAGTACAAATATAACTTATCTTTTTTCAATAAAACTTTGTAACATTTTAATATTTGAAGCGTCTTATGTTTGTATTTAGTTTTATAAATCGGCTTTTAACATAATATTAATAAAGGCTCGAAGAAGCATTCAATACTTTCGTAAAAAATTAACCAACAAATGATTAAAATAGAAAAACTACACAAATCTTATCCTATTGGAAAAGATTCTATACACGTATTAAAAGGCATAGATTTACACATAAAAGAAGGTGAATTCGTATCTATTATGGGTTCTTCTGGTTCTGGAAAATCTACATTACTAAATATTGTTGGTCTATTAGATGTACATGATGAAGGAAATTACTATTTAAATGGGCAGTTAATAAAAGACATGAATGAAAAGAAAGCAGCACTATTAAGAAATAAGTTCTTAGGTTTTGTTTTTCAATCATTCAACTTAATTTCTTACAAAACTGCTTTAGAAAATGTTGCTTTGCCTCTTTATTATAAAGGTATGAATAGAAAAGAGCGTTTGGAAGTTGCCATGGATTATTTAGATAAAGTAGGTTTAAAAGCTTGGGCAAATCATTTACCAAACGAACTTTCTGGAGGACAAAAACAACGTGTTGCCATTGCAAGAGCTTTGGTTACAAAGCCCAAAGTTGTTTTAGCAGATGAACCAACAGGAGCTTTAGATTCTACTACCACAGATTCTGTGATGGACTTATTGAAAGACATTAATAATGAAGGAATGACCGTTTTTGTAATTACTCACGAAGAGGAAGTTGCAGAGCAAACAAAAAGAATTGTACGTTTAAAAGATGGTATAATAATTAGTGATGAATTAACAAAAGCAGCTAAAGCAGTATAATTATGTTTGATATAGATCGTTGGCGAGAAATATTTCAAAGTATAAACAAAAACAGATTACGTTCTGTAATGTCTGGTTTTACAGTAGCTTTTGCTATTTTATTATTTACCCTTTTATTTGGGGTAGTAAGCGGTCTAAGCAATTTTTTTACAAGTGCTTTTGCAGATGATGCTCAAAACTCTATGGCTGTGCGAGTTTGGAAAACGACCAAACCATTTAAAGGATTGCAAACAGGGAGAACCATTCAATTAAGAAACGACGATTATAATTTTGTGAAAGAAGAATATGAAAGTAAAATTCAATATCAATCTGCAAGAATTTATAAAAACTTTACACTTAAATACAAAAATGAAGCAAATAATTACAATGTAAGAGCTGTAAACCCAGATCATCAATTTTTAGAAAAAACAATTATAGATGAAGGTCGTTATTTAAATGAAAGAGATTTAAAAGAAAAAGGGAAAGTAATTGTAATTGGTAGATTAATTAAAGAAGATTTATTTGGAGAAAAACCAGCTTTAGGAAAAAGATTAAATGTAAATGGAAGCTCTTATTTTATTATTGGAATCTTCTCTGATGAAGGTGGAGATAATGAAGAAAGAATAGCTTACATCCCTTTAACTACAGCTCAAATGATTTATGGTAATAACGATTACATAAGTCAAATTAGTCTGGGTTACAATCCAGATTTGAGTTTAGATGCTGCAATTGCTTTTGGAAATCAAATGGAACGTGATTTAAGAAAGAGAATGAATATACATCCAGATGATCAAAGTGCACTTTCTGTTCGAAATATGGCAGAAGCAAATAAAGGTGTTGGTCAATTTGTTGGTATTTTATATGCAATTGTAATTTTAGTTGGTTCAGGCACTTTAGTTGCAGGAATTATAGGAATATCAAATATTATGATTTTTGTAATAAAAGAAAGAACTAAAGAATTTGGAATTAGAAAAGCATTGGGCGCAAAACCATCTTCTATTGTTGCAATGGTTGTGCAAGAATCTGTTTTAATAACAACAATAGCAGGTTATATTGGTTTAACATTAGGTACCTATATACTCAGTGCAATAGGCGATAGTTTAGAAGAAGATTATTTTATAAAAGACCCAAGTGTAAGCACTGGAATTGTAGTTGGAGCTACTGTAGTTTTAATACTTTCAGGATTAATAGCAGGTTATTTGCCAGCTAAAAAAGCAGCGAATATTAAACCAATTGTAGCATTAAGAGCAGATTAATTATGAAGTTTTTATTCGATTCAGATACTTGGCAAGAAATTTACGGAAGCATTCGTAAGAATAAAGTAAGAACATCCATTACTATTATTGGCGTTCTTTGGGGGATATTTTTATTAGTAGTTCTTTTAGGAGCTGCAAGAGGAATGGAAAATGGTTTCAAAAAAATATTTGGAGATTTTGCAACGAATAGCGTTTTTGTTTGGACACAATCTACAGATACACCTTTTAAAGGCTTTCAAAAAGGTAGAACGTTTCGATTAAAAATGAATGATATTGAAGCTTTAAAAACAGAATATGCAGACGAAATAAAACTTTTAGCACCTAGAAATCAAACAAATAATTTAATCGTTCATAATTTTAAATCAGGAAATTTTCAAGTTAGTGGAGATTATCCTGTGCTGGATCAAATTCAAAAGAAAAATTTAATTTACGGTAGATTTATTAATGAAAACGATATTTTATCCTCTGCAAAAGTTACAGTTATATCAGAAGACATGTACAAGCAGCTGTTTGATAAAGGTGTAATGCCAATTGGAGAATATATCAAAATAAATAGCATAAATTACAAAGTTATAGGAGTTTATGGGCCATCTAACGCAATTGATTTAGATGGAGATACAGCATACATTCCTTTTTCAACTTTTAAAAGAGTATATAATACTGGTAATAATGTAGATTGGATGGTAATAACAGCTTCTGAAGGAGTTGATATTTTACAAATGGAAAGCGATGTAATACTAACTTTAAAAAACTTACACAAAGTACATCCAGATGATAAAAGAGCTTTTGGTTCTTTTAATTTAGGCACACAAATAGCCAAGTTTATGGGTTTTTTAACGGGTATGCAATTTCTAACTTGGTTTGTTGGTATCGCTACTTTAATAGCTGGTGTTTTTGCAATTGGTAATATTTTGTTAATCACTGTAAAAGAACGTACAAAAGAAATAGGGATAAGAAGAGCGCTAGGTGCTACACCAAAAAGTATTCGACAGCAAATAATTTTAGAATCTGTGTTTCTTACAACAGTTGCTGGTATGTTAGGTATTATTTTTGGAGGATTTGTTTTATTTATTATAGATTCTGCCTTTGGTCAAGGAGAAGATGCAGCGTTAGTAAATCCAACAGTAAATATTCCAATAATTATTTTCGCATTTATTACTTTAGTTGTGTTAGGAACTTTAATAGGTTTAATTCCTGCACATATGGCTACAATAGTTAAACCAATAGAAGCATTAAGAGAAGAATAAAATCAATTAACTAAATCATGAGTAAAAGATCAAAAATTATTTTAATAGTTATAGCAGTATTATTCGTAGCTGCATTAATTTGGTTCGGAAAAAAGAATCAAAAAAGTATTGTAGAATACGAAACAGAAACACCTTTTAAAACTACAATTGTTAAAAAAACAGTTGCCACTGGTAAAGTTACACCTTTGGAAGAAATCGAAATTAAACCGCAAATAACAGGCATTATAGATAAAATAATGCTTTTAGAGGGTTCTAAAGTTAATAAAGGTGATTTAATAGCAACTGTAAGAGTTGTACCAAATGAGCAATCTTTAATAAGCGCAAAAGGTAGAGTAGATAATATTAAATTAAATTTAGATAATTCAGAAATTACCTATAATAGAAGTAAAAATTTATTTGATAAAGGTGTAATTTCTAGACAAGAATTCGAAAATGTAGAACTAAGTTTTAATCAAGCAAAGCAAGATTTAAAGAATGCTCAAAACGATTACATGATCATTAAAAGAGGTTCTGCAGGTTCTGGTGGTTCTGCGAATACAAATATTATTGCGCAAATGTCTGGTACCATTTTAGAAATTCCTGTTAAAGAAGGTGATCAAGTAATACAATCTAATAATTTTAATGCAGGTACAACAATTGCATCTATTGCAGATATGAGTAAAATGATTTTTGAAGGTAAGGTTGATGAATCTGAAGTTGGGAAATTAAAGAATGGTTCTGATATAGAAGTTTCAATTGGTGCAATTGAAGGCAAAAAATTCCCTGCAAAACTAAACTTTATAGCGCCAAAAGGTACTGAAGAGGGTGGAGCTGTTCAATTTAAAATTAAAGCAGATGTTTCTTTAAGTGATGATTATTTTATAAGAGCTGGATACAGTGCAAATGCAGATATCGTTTTAGAAAAAAGAGATAGTGTTTTGTCTATAAAAGAAGCTTTATTAAAGTTTGATAAAAAAACGGAAGAACCTTATGTTGAAGTGCAAAAAGAAGATGGAACTTTCGAAAAAAGAACGCTTAAATTGGGTACTTCAGATGGTGTAAATGTAGAGGTTTTAGAAGGAGTTAAAATTACAGATAAAATTAAAATCTGGAACAAAGCTTCTAAAGATGATGAGAAAAAAGAGAATTAAAAATTAGTAAAATAATAGTAAAAAGGAACTCTATTGAGTTCCTTTTTTTTTGTTTTACCACCAAACCAAAAAGATTTTTTTTATCTCTCCATTTGGTTTTTTTAACCAACAAAGTGGAGAAAATTGTCTTCCTAGATATTCATTTGAACTTTCTTGAAATTGATTAAAATTGATCCAATTCACATTTTGATTTGGAACAGTCAACCAATCCTTTTTATTTGGAATGTAAAATTTACAATCAGAAAATTGAGCCAATTCATTTTTGTTAATGTAAAACCCACAAACACAATTTTCATTTAAAACAGAAAATTTAATATTTCGATTAGAAAATGGCATAAATAATTGCGCTTTAAAATAAACTTGTTGCTTAATTTTATCAACATTTATTTTGATGGATTCCAAATACTCTAAACATTCATCAGAGTAGAGAAGAGGCAATTGTTTCTCTTTTAGTTTATTCAATTTTTCTATTAAAGAATCTTTTTTGTTCGGTCCTATAAAATGCTCAATTTCAGATTCTCCAACTGTACAATCATACAAATAAAACTTATAAATAATTTCTAAATGAATAGGTTTATCATCTTTTAAAATAATGCAATCCAATTCTCCTAAGGTTCTTTTATCTTGCTGAATTTGAATATTTTCAGAAATTACTTCAATCGTTTTTTCTTGTCTTAATTGATGAAAAACAAAGCATTCTATATATTTACCTAATCGTAATTTTTCATCAATTTGTAAATCAATTTTCTTAGATTTCGGTTCGATTTTAAACTGATTTAATTGATAAACAGCATCGCTTTTCCACAAACTGGGTGTTTGTAAAAAACCTTCATATCTTTTTTGAATTTCTTTTGTATTTTGATACATTTCGAAATCTAAGTTACAAATCATTTTTGTAAATTGAACCTTTAAAACTTACATAAATGCAAATAAAGGACAGCACTTTTCAATTTTTACACGATTTACAAAAGAACAATAATAGAGATTGGTTTGCAGAGAAAAAATCGACATATATCAAAGCTCAAAAAAATGCAAAAGATGTTTTCACAGAAATTCATATTAATTTACAAAAACATGATGAAATAGAAAAATCGAAAATGATGCGAATTTACAGAGACGTTCGTTTTTCTAATGATAAAACACCTTATAAAGCTCATTTTGCGAATTCATATTCAAGATTAGGTAAAGAATTAAGAGGCGGATATTTTTTAAGATTAAGACCAGGAGAGTCTTTTTTAGCAGGTGGATTTTGGGAGCCAGAAAAAGACGATTTGTTTAGAATAAGAAAAGAGATAGAACAAGATGCATCCGAAATTAAGGCAATTTTAGAAGATAAAAATTACAAAAAACATTTTGGAGAAAACTTTGAAAGTTTTGGTGAATTAAAAACAGCACCAAGAGGTTTTGATAAAGAACATCCTGATGTCGATTTACTTCGTAAAAAAGGATTTATAGCTTCTAAAAGCTTTACAGATGAAGAAGTTTTATCTGCAGATTTTATAGATAAAGTGGACGAAAGCTTTAAAGCCTTAAGACCTTTCTTTAATTTGTTTAGTGATATTCTAACGACTAATTTAAATGGGGAGAAAATAGTTTAGTTTATGAAGTGTGAAGAGTGGCGAGTGAAGTAAGTTTTGTAAAATAAATTTCATTTTTAGTAAAAACTAAAAACTGCTATTTCAAATTTTTATCCACCTCACGTTTTAACACCCAAATTGTAATAATTGTAGAAAGTGTATCTGCAATTGGGAAAGACCACCAAACACCTGCAACACCATAGTATTTAGGTAAAATATAAGCTAAAGGAATTAAGAAAATCCCTTGTTTTAACAATGTTAAAATTAATGCTGGAACTGCTTTTCCAGCTGCTTGAAAATAGGCAGAGCCAATTAATTGCATTGTAACAATAGGTGTTACTAAAAACACTATAATCATTGCATTTGGAGTTTCGCTTAGCAAAGTTTCATCATTGGTAAAAATCCAGATAATTTGTTCTTTAAAAATAACAATTCCAATAAAAATAATAGTGCCTAAAATTGAACCAAAATAGATAGACTTTTTAATGGTTTCTTTAACTCTATCGTTCTTATTAGCTCCAATATTAAAACCAGCAACAGGTAAAAATCCTTGTGAAACTCCCAAAACAGGCGATAGTGCAAACATCATTACTCTATTTATAATTCCGAAAACTGCAATCGATATTTCTCCTCCATATGTAAAAAGTGAGTAATTTAAAACTATCATCAAAATACTGATAGCTCCTTGTCTTACAATAGTAACTCCACCTAAGGCAACAATTTCATTTATTATTTTAAGGTCTAATTTAAAATTAGCAGGAATTATTTTTAATTCACTTCTTTTAGATAAAAAGAAATACAAAATATACAAGCCACAACTTGCAAAAGAAATGGAGGTTGCTAAACCTGCACCTGTCATTCCCCAATCGAAAACCTTAATAAAAATAACGTCTAATATGATGTTTAAAACTGCAGGAATCATCATAGCATACATAGCAAATTTGGGTTTTCCTTCTGCTCTAATAACAGGATTTCCCATCATTGCAAAAGCTAAAAATGGAACTCCATAAATAACTACAGCAAAATAATCTGAGGCAATTGGTAAAATGTCTCCTTTTGCACCAAACAAATTTAAAATTGGGACACTAAAAAAGTTCCCTAATAATACAAAAGTAATGGCTAAAATAAGGGTTAAACAAATTTGATTTCCAAAAGTTAGAAAGGCTTTTTCGTAATTATCTGCACCCAAAGCTCTTGATATTATTGAGCTTCCACCAATTCCAATTCCCATTCCTATAGATGAAATTAAAAACACAATTGGTAAAACTACAGTAATTGCTGCAATTGCTAAAACACCAATCCATTGACCCACAAAAATGGTATCAACAATCATGTTTAAAGACATTACAAGAATTCCGATAGTTGCAGGAACTGCTTGTTTAATCAATAATTTACTAATTTTTTCGGTACCTAATTCGTTTGCTAACTTCGCCATAAGAAGTTGCAAATATCCTTATAATTAAATAGTTTCGTGTAAATGTATCATCAATAATTATTATAGATATATTAAAATATTTAAGTTTGCTAAAATTGATAAAAAATGAAAAATGTTTTTGAATTAACGATTACAGTTTCATCTGAAGATATAGACAATTTACAGCACGTAAATAATTTAGTTTATGTAAAATGGATGGACAAAATTGCAACAACTCATTGGAGTTTTTTAACAAAAGAAAACCCTTTACCACAATATATTTGGGTGGTAATGAGACATGAAATCGATTATTTAAAACAAGCAGGTTTAGGTGATGAAATAAAAGTGAAAACTTGGGTAGGAGAGACCACAGGTATTACCTCTGTTCGTTATATGGAATTTTATAAAAATGATGTTTTATTAGTGAAAGCGAAAACAATTTGGGTAATGTTAAATGCAGAAACCTTTAAACCAGTTAGAATTAGAGAGGATGTTTTGAGTGTTTTATTGTCTTAAAACTGATTAAAATTTTAGTGCAGATTTCAAGAATTTACAAGGATAATTGTGATAAATTCTTAATGGGTGAAAATCTGTAAAATCCGTGTCATATTTTTTTATTTGGAAAGTATTTAGTTTATCAATTATTAAATTCAATAAAAGTATCTTTGCACAAAATTAAGATCTAAAATGTCAACATTTTCTGCACTAGGAATTCGTAAAGAATATATACAAGCGTTAAAAGAATTAGGAATTTCTAAACCTTCTGAAATACAAGAAAAAACAATACCTATTTTATTAAATTCTGCAACAGACTTTATTGGTTTAGCGCAAACAGGAACAGGAAAAACGGCTGCTTTTGGCTTGCCAGTTTTACATCAAATAGATACGAACTTAGATCATATTCAAGCCTTAATTTTATCGCCTACAAGAGAATTAGTGCAACAAATTAAAAAGCAATTGTTCAAATTTACCAAATACTCTGAAGATCGTATTTTTTTAGAAGCTGTTTTTGGTGGTGAAAAGATTGATAAGCAATTGAATAACCTAAAAAGAACTACGCATATTATAGTTGCAACTCCTGGAAGATTAATCGATTTAATTGAAAGAGGAACTGTAGATATTAGTCATGTAAAAACGGTAATTTTAGACGAAGCAGATGAAATGCTGAGTATGGGTTTTAAACAGGATTTGAATAGAATTTTAAAATTCACGACAGAATCTGATAGAAAAACATGGTTGTTTTCTGCAACAATGCCAGAAGAAATAAAACGCATTGTAAAAACTTATATGGATGCAAATGCACCAAGAGTTGAAATCAACAAAAGTTCTTTGGTAAATGCAAATATTCGTCATCAATTTGTAAAAACTACGTTAAAAACGAAAGTGAATGATATTATTACTTTTTTAGAAAAAAGAGATGCACAAAGAGGAATCATATTTTGTAGAACAAAAGCAGGGGCTCAAAATTTAGCACATCAATTATCTGAAGAAGGTTTTTCTGCAGCTGCTTTAGAAGGAGATATGCAACAAAAAGAACGTGATAAAGTAATGCGTGCTTTTAAAAATGAAAGCTTACAATATTTAATTTCTACAGATGTTTCTGCACGTGGAATTGATGTAAAAGAGTTAGAGTTTGTAATTCATCATCAATTACCTGAGCAATTAGAATATTATACGCATAGAAGTGGTAGAACAGCTAGAGCTGGAAAAACGGGCACTTCTCTTGCTTTTATTTTACCATCAGAATTAGAGAAAATTCATCAAATTCAAAAAGAATTAAATATCAAATTCACAGAAGTTACAGTTTAAACTTTTTTAATGGAATTTATATACATTCTAGATATTTTAGGAACTTTTGCCTTTGCAATTAGTGGAGCTTTGGTTGCTTCTGATAAAAAATTCGATTTATTTGGAGTCATAATTATCGCATTTGTAACTGCAGTGGGTGGAGGAATGTTACGTGATGTTTTAATAAATGCACATCCTATAAATTGGATTGGAGATTTAAATTATTTATGGTCAATTTTAGCTGCTGTTATTGTAACCTTTTTATTCAAAAGTAAAATAGCCCATTTAAGTAAAACCATGTTTTTATTCGATACTATTGGGTTAAGTGTTTTTACACTTTTAGGCTTGCAAAAAGGTTTGGAATATAATTTGCAACCTATAATTGCGCTAATAATGGGAATGATCTCTGCAGTTTTTGGTGGAGTTATAAGAGATGTTTTGACAAATAAGGTGCCACTTATTTTTGAAAAAGAAATTTATGCTTCTGCTTGTTTGGCTGGTGGAATTTCTTATTTAATTTTTTCTTATTTTAATCTACCAAAAGATATTAATTTTATAATTTCTGCATCCATAATTATAATAATTAGATTGGTTGCTGTTAAGTTTCATTTGCAGTTGCCAAAAATTAATGATGATATTTTTAATAAAAAATAAATTTATGAAACCATTAGAATTTAAAGATTTTTCAGATTTCAAATTGATGATAGGTAAAGAATTACCAACAGGAAATTGGTATACAATTACCCAACAAATGATTAACGATTTTGCAAATGCAACTTTAGATAAACAATGGATTCATATAGATGAAGAAAGAGCTAAAAAAGAATCTCCATTTAAAAGTACAGTTGCACATGGTTTTATGTCTGTTGCTATGATTTCTAGAATGTTAGAAGAGGCTTTTACAATTAAATCTGTGAAAATGGGCTTAAATTATGGATTGAATAAAGTTCGTTTTCCAAATCCTGTTCCTGTAAATAGTGAGCTAAGAATGCATACGTCTGTTAAAGAAATTGAAGATTTATCTAATAATGGATTAAAAATTACCTTTACTTGTAAAATAGAAATTAAAAATCAAGAAAAACCTGCTTGTGTAGCTGAGTTTATTGCTGCATTATTTGAATAAAAAAAGCGATAACTCACAGTTTTTATTTTAAAATTCCATTTTTAATACATTTCTTGGAATACCAATATAAAAAAACGGCAAATAAAGGAATCATTATTAACATAGAATACTCCATAGAGCCATACAATTCTTTTCCAGGATTCATAAATAAATTATAACCAGTTTGTGCAATCACTGCTAACAAACCAATTAAGAAAAACGTAGTTGCCAATTTTTTTCTTAGCAATAGTAAAATACACCCAATCACTGATGAAAAAACGGCTATTGCAAAAACGCCTGTAACCCAAGAAGGTGAATTAAAAATATACTCTAATTGCTCTTCTGTGTACATAGATTTAAAACGCTCTGTTTTATAAGTTTGATTTAAATAACCATCTATTCCCATAGAATTCCAAATGAATGCGATAACTCCAATAACCCAAAAAAGTACTCCAGGTTTTTTCTGATCTTCTGACATCTTAAAAAGTTTAAAGGTTGATTTTCTTTTAAAAATAATAAAAAAAAGTTTGCTAATTACAAAATGTAAAGTATATTTGTCATTATATATAATATATTTGTCTAATTGTAAAATAAAATAGCATGTCAAAACAATCAATTTGCGAAAGAGAAAGAAGTCATTTAGAAAAAATGAATAAATTTCAATTGGGAAATCAATTTAAAAAAGTAGGGTATATTATTGCAATAGGAACTTTTGTGATAATGATTGGTAGAAAATATATCGAAAATTCTGAATGGATTAGGCCCATTTTACATGGAATTTTACTTATTGGTTTATTAATAATTTCTTTATCAAAAGAAAAATTAGAAGACGAATTTATAGATAGTTTGCGATCTCAATCCTACAGACTTGCATTTTTAATTGCTATTATATATTCTTTAGTTCAACCTTTAGTTAATTATGCAGTAGGAGTTTTAATTGATAAAAATGAGCAAATAGAATCTTTTGATTATTTTCAAGTATTATTTTTTATGTTAATTGTTCAGTTGATGTTTTTTTGGAAACTAAAAAAAATGAATCAATAAGATGAAAAACACCATAAAAGTTCAACGTGCAATTTTAGATTTAACGCAAGATGATTTAGCAAAAAAAATTGGTGTTTCTAGGCAAACCATAAACTCAATTGAAAAAAATAGATACGTGCCATCTACTGTTTTGGCTTTAAAACTATCTGCTATTTTTAATATTCCTGTAAACGATTTCTTTACTTTAGAGGAGAATGATTAGAATTGTTTTAATCTTTGTAATATGGAATGTAACCTTAATTAGTAATTTAATTTTTAGAAAAATAAATTTTAGTTATAATTAATCAGCAATAGAAATAACCGCTGTTTTAAATAGATTTGCTTTTGCTTTAAAGAAAGAATTCTCTAACTCTATGGCTTTTAATTTTGTTTCTATTAATTTAGATTCACGATAATTAACCAAGAAAAGAGAGCTTTCTCCAAGAAAGAATTTGCGCTCTTCAGCATTTAATAAGGTACCATAATCTTTAACTATGTTTGCAATATAATCGCTTTGAACAACAAAAGATTCTAGTTCTAATTGCACAGCATTTACTTTGTTTTTTATGTTCACTTTCGTAGACATATTTTCAAATTCTGCGTCTTGTAATTTAATTTTAGCTAATTTTAAATCACCTCTTTCTTTTCTAAGAAATAATGGTAGTTTAAATGAAATTCCTGCTTTAAAATTATCAACGTTAAAAGAATTTCCTTGTCTAGGTGTTTCTGTTAAAAAATTATATTGTGCATCTAATTGAGGTAGCAAATTGTTCATTTTTAACTTCCTATCAATATTTAAACTTTCTATTTTATATCCTAAAGATTTAATTTTTGGATGATTTTCAATATCAAAATCCTCGTTATTAAAAAGGGCAATATTAAAAGTTGTATCTACATTATTTATAGTAGATATATCAGGAATAATATTTTCTTGAAGTTCAACAGGAGTATTATCATTCAACCACAAAAAATTCGATAACTCTAAAGAAGCTTTTATCAATTTTATACGTGCTTTCTCTAAATTTAGTTTTCTGTCATTTAAATTTATTCCTGCTTCAAGCGTATCAATAGATGGTTTATCACCTTCCATAAATGCCCTTTTTGTTCCTTTAAAACGAATTTCAGCATTTTCTAAAAAAGAACTATAAACTTCTTTTTCATTGTAATATTGTAACCAATTAAAATAGGAAAGAGATGCGTTATAAAGTATTTCGTTTACTAATATTTGTTGATCTTCTCTAGCTTGATTTATAAAAAACTTAGCCTGTTTTAAAGAAGCCATTCTGTTGTTAATTAATAGTCCTTGCAAAAGTGATGCAGAGATACCAGCTGCATACAAACCGTCTGTTGGAACGTTTGCTTCTGGATTTAAGAAAAGACCATCATTATTTTCGAAGTTTGCTTTAAACTCCAAACCATAATATGTGGGTATTTTAAATACACCATTTAATTTATTGTAATATTCTTTGTCTTTAAATTGTTTTTTATCAAAATCTACTTCAATTTTTGGGTCGAAAGATCCTCTTGCTTTTAACAATTTAGCTTCACTTTCGTTAATTACTAAATTGGCTTGTTTTACAATAGGATGATAGGCTTTTACATATCCTAAAAATTCTGACAATGTTAAAGCTGATTCCACTTTTTCTTGTGAAAAAAGTTTGCCAAACATTAATAAAAATAAGATTAAAATATATTTTTTCATATTTGATGCATCAAATAAATACATAATTTTTATTTCTTTTTTGTTTCAGCTTTACCCTTTGCTTCTCCATCTGGTTGATAATAATTAGGAGGAAAGCTATTAAGCTGTCTCCAAAGTTCGAACCAAATTGGTACATCTTCTAAAAGTGCAATTGTTCTAGCACCAGAACCAACTCTAATTGCATTTGGCCAAGTATGGTCTTTTTCATCTGGAGCCAATAGAATTCTATATTTTCCATTATCGCTTATAAAATTTTCTATAGCGACTACTTTTGCACCATAAGTTCCGTAAGAAACGTTAGGCCAACCAGAAAAAACAATTGCAGGCCAACCATCAAATTGAACGCGTACATTTTCGCCTATGTGAATTAATGGTAAGTCTATAGGTCTTACATAGGTTTCTACAGCTAATTCGTAGGTGATTGGCATAATACCAACTAAATCTTCTCCTTCTTTAAAAGTACCTCCAATTCCACCTCTTAGTGCTTTATTAATAATACCATCTATAGGAGCTGTAATGAAAAGTAAACTATTTCTTACTCTGTAATTACTGTTACTGTTCTCTAATTTAGAAACTTGTGCTTTTGCATCAAAACCACTAGATTCAGCTGTAAATTTCTCACTTTCTGATTTAGAAATCTTATCATCATATTCTGCTTTAATTCTCGAAATTTCTACTTTTGCATTTAAAACTTCGTTTTTAGCAGCTAATAATTTATTTTCCTGCTCAATTAATTTAGCTTCAGTTTCTTGGAGTTTTAGTCTTTTTTCTTCAACATCTTTTACCGCTTTTAAACCTTCTTTTTCCAGAGTTTCATCTCGCGTATATTGCCTTTGTGCAATTTTAATATTTGTTTTAGCAGCTTCGAAACCAATACTATCACTTTGCACTTTAAGTTTAGATTGCAATAATTTGTTCTGAGCCATTTCCAATTTTAATTTCCGTTCTTCTTTTAAGGCAACCATTTGCCTGTTTAAAGCTTCAACTTTAAATTGATAAGCGTTTACAGACGATGATTTAGCGTTTATTTGTTCGCTAGTTCTTTCGATTAATTTATCATCAAAATAATCACTTTTAACCTCAGAAATTCTTAAAATTACATCACCTTTTTTTACGGTATCTCCTTCTCTCACAAACCATTGCTCAATTCTACCAGGAATCTGAGATTGAATAGTTTGAGGCCTATGTTCTGGAGTTAATGTGGTTACCAAACCTTTGCCAGTAATATTTTGGGTCCAAGGCAAAAACAAGCCAATAAATCCAATAATTGCAGCAGCTAATAAAAATTTATTAAAAGCTTTATAGTACTCTTTTGTAAAGATTTTCTCACCAGATTTAAATTTTTTTAAATCTATTGTCTTATATAATTGATTGTTAGAAATGTTTAACATAGCTTTAAGTTATAGATTTAATTTCTCCTTTATCTAATGTAACAATTTGGTTACATTGTGTTCTCCAACTTTTTTTACTACTAACTACGATTAAAGACCATGGTCTGTTAATGTCTATTAAATAATTTATTATTCTTTTGGTTTCATCTAAATTAAATTGATCTAAGGGATCTTCTAAAATCATAATTTTGGGTTGCTTTATAATTGCTCTCGCCAAAATAATTTTTTTTGCAATGGTGTAAGACATTTGTTTACCTTCTGGATATAAAACTGTGTCTAAACCATTTGGTTGTTCTTTTAAAAATTGACCTAAACCAACGATTTCTAAAATATCAAAAATGATATCATCTTTAATTTTATCATTTCTAAATATCAAGTTTTCTCTAATTGTACCTTCAAAAGGTGTTTCTTCTGATAAAGATAAGCCTAATTGAGATCTGTAATGATTTAAGTGTAAACTACTTAATGATAAATTATTAATATAAATATTACCAGAAGTTGGTTCTATAACTCCAGAAATTAAACGTAATAAACTCGATTTTCCAGAACCACTTTCACCAATTACCAATATTCTGCTTTTTGGCGCTATTTTAAGAGAAACTTCTTTCATAATTGGTTTTTTCCTATCTTCAACTTTGTAAGAAACATTATCTAATTCAATAGTTAATCCGTCTTTAAAAGTTGGTGTTTCACCAATTTGAGATTCTAATTGTTTGTCTACAACTTGACCAATTTTTTCGATTGATGTTAAAACATCGTAAAACGATTCCAAACCAATAATTAGTTTTTCTACAGAAGCAATTACTAAAAGAATAATAATTTCTGCAGCCACAAATTGCCCAATATTCATTTCTTGACTCAAAACTAAAGCTCCACCAATTAAAAGCAAACTCGCTGTTACAATTACCTTAAAACCAACCATTTGAGAAAATTGAAGTATTAGGATTTTAAAATGATTTTCTCTAGCTTCTAAGTATTTGTTAACTAATTGGTCGTTTTTAGTCATTGCTAAATTTGTATTTCCAGACAATTTGAAACTAACAACCGTTCTTGCAACTTCTTGAATCCAGTGTGCAACTTTGTATTTAATTTTAGACTCTAGTAAACTTGTTTCTAAACCTTTTTGAGCAGTGAATTTGAAAACAATATAAATTAAGAGCAATAATAGAATTCCAAAAATGATAAAAAATGGATGGTAAAATGATAACAAAATCAATGCAAAAATGATTTGTAAAATTGCTGTGGGAACATCAATTAAAATTTTAGATAACCCTTTCTGAATTGTTAAAGTATCAAAAAAACGATTCGCCAACTCTGGTGGATAATAGTTTCGTAATTCCGTCATTTTTATTTTTGGAAAACGATAGCTTAATTCAAAAGAAGCTCTTGTAAAAATTCGCTGCTGTATTGTTTCTATAATTCTTAATTGCATCAATTGTAATGCTCCAGAGAAAATAACACCAATGGTAACAACAACAACCAAAACTACCCAAGAAGTAGATATTTGAGCACCTTGTATTAAATTAATGATTGCTTGAATACCAAGTGGAAGAGATAAAGCTACAATACCTCCAAAAATTGCATAATAAAAAATTTGGAATATATCCGTTTTTTCTAATCTTAGCAAACCAACAAAACGTTGCCAAGGAGTTAACTGTTTGTTTTTCATTAAATTAAAGTTTGATTTACTAGGTGGATGAAAAATTTAGTAGGTGTTTTTCCATCTTTAGAATTGGTAATCGACGGAAAATGTTCGTTTAAAAAATGTTGATGCAAACCACCTTCTAATATTGCACTTGCTAAACTGAGAGCAAATGGATAATTTGGGTTTACATCAGAAATCATTGCTTCTAATCTAGATATTAGTCTTTTATAAATTTCAAAATACCCTTCTTTATTATCTTTGTCTACTTCTTTCGTTAAAAAAGATTTTGAACTCTCGTTTACGATTATCCTATATAATAAGGTTTCGTTTATATGAGAAAAATTACTATCTTCTTCGATGGTTCTTGTAACAACCATTATAGCTTTTTCTAATTTATCTTTTTTATTGGAAATACTAAAGGTCTCAATCACTAATTGATATTCTAACCAAGCCCAGTACCAAGAAGATAAATATAGTAGTAATTTGTGCTTACTTTCAAAATATCTGTAAATAGAACTTTCATTTGAACTAATCTTATTTCCTAGTTTTTTAAAAGTAAAACTTTCAAAACCAATATCATTAATAATTTTGATACTATTTTCAACAATTCTCTTACCTAATTCAGATGTTTCAGGGTCTTTTATATATATTTTACTTGGAACAGATATTTTTAAAACTGATAATAAATCTTTCATTTCAATAAAATTTAAGCACAAATATAATAGTATTACTATTATTAAAGAAAATTAAACAAACTTTTTTATTATTATTTTAACATTTAGAAAACCAACATAGAAAACTTTAATAATGTAAAACACTATTTTAATTGTAAAATGGAATAAAATGTGTTTGAAAATTTATTTTAAATTCTATTCGCTCAAGATAGTTTTTTTTTTTTTTTTTAGCATTTAGAACATAGATTTCACAAAATTTTATTTTTTAAATCAATTTTGAAAACCTTTATATTTGTAATATCTTTGTATCGTAAAAAACTTATCAATCAAATAAATAGATTATTAAAATTTATTTGACTATCTTAAAATTAGGTTGAATGATTAGTTTCTTTAAAATTAAAGTTAGACTCATTTATTTTAAAATATTTATATAGTTAATGGCAAAATCGCAACAAACTTTTAGTAAAAGTGAAAAAGAGAAAAAACGTTTGAAAAAACGTTTAGACAAACAAAAGAAAATGGACGCTCGAAAGTTAGAAAAAGAGCAAAATGGTACTTCTGGAATTCAATTTGCCTATGTAGATCATAATGGTAATTTATCTGATACTCCACCAGATCCAGATTTAAAAGTGGAGTACGAGTTAGAAGATATCGAAATCTCTGTAACCAAGAAAGAAGATTTACCAGAGGTAGATCCTGTGAGAAAAGGAAAAGTGAATTTCTTTGATTCTTCTAAAGGATTTGGATTTATTATAGACAACGAAAATGGCGAAAAGTATTTTACACACGTAAGTGGTTTAATAGATACCATTACAGAAAATGATAAAGTTTCTTTTGAGTTAGAAAGAGGTATGCGTGGAATGAATGCTGTAAAAGTTAAGAAGATATAATTATATTTATTGCATAATATTTTAAAAACCTATCAATTTTTGTTTGATAGGTTTTTTTATTTTAGTTATTACTCGTTATAAAACTCCATACTTTCCACAATCAATTGTTCAGAAACTTTACAATCAATTTTAAAGTCTTCAAAATCGTTTAAAAGTACAAAGTTTACTTGTCCATTAACATTTTTCTTATCGTGTTTTAGTAAATCCATAATTGAAGAAAAGTCCTCTTTTAAAAGAATAGTTTTGTTGTAAATTGATAAAATAACCTCTTTTACTTCATTTACTTTTTCAGAAGAAAAACCCAATAATTTAGAAGACAGGTAACATTCGCAAACCATACCAATTGCAATGGCTTCTCCATGCGTTAGGTTTTCTTTGTCTTCAGATTCTAAGTAAAAAGATTCAATTGCATGGCCTAAAGTATGGCCGAAATTTAAAATTTTTCGTAAGTTTTTTTCTTTAGGATCTTGTAAAACAACTTCATTTTTTATCTCAATAGATCTAAATATTAAATCACTAATATTTAAGTGTTTATTCTTCTTTATTTCATTAAAAAGTTTAATATCATAAGTTAAACCATATTTAATAATTTCAGCAGTTCCAGATTTTATTTCTCGTTCAGAGAGCGTTTCTAAATAAGCATCATCTACTAAAACCATTTCAGGATTTGCAAACAAGCCAATTTGATTTTTTAAAACTCCTAAATCAACTCCAGTTTTTCCTCCAACAGAAGCATCAACCATAGAAAGTAATGTAGTTGGTATATTTACAAAATCGATTCCACGTTTAAAACAACTAGCCACAAAACCACCTAAATCTGTAATAACCCCACCACCTAAAGTAATTAGTAAACTTTTTCTATCACCACCCAATTCTGTAATTGCGTTCCAAACACCAATACAAGTTTCAAGGTTTTTATTAATTTCACCAGACTCTATTTCTATAACTTCAATAGTTTTATCAGTATCTAAAAATGGAATAAATTTAGGATAACAATCTTCAAACGTATTTTCATCAACTAAAATAAAAATTGTAGAATAGTTTTTCTTTGCAATTAATTTGGAAAGTTCTTTGTAGCCACTTTTTTTAAAAAGTACAGGATAACTTACAGCTTGTATAGTTTTCATGGGTTTTATTATTCTATTTGCAAATTAAAAGGAATTTATTGAATTAATTATGCTTATCAGCTATCTTTGTAACGTCTTAAAAATATTTTTTATGAAACTTTTCGATAACACAGAGGTTGCATTTGCTTTAAAAACTGATTCTCAGCTAGAGAGAGCTTATTTTTTGTTTAGAATGATTCAAAATCAACCAATGGTAAAAATTGGAAGTGCAGTTACAAATTTTGCACTAAAAGCACATTTACCAATAGAAGGTTTAATTCGTTCTACAGTTTTCGATCATTTTTGTGGAGGCGTAAATGAAGACGATTGTTTGCCAATTATAGACAATATGTATAATAATGGAAATGTATATAGTGTTTTAGATTATTCTGTGGAAGGTAAAGATGAAGAAGCTAGTTTTGATGGTGCTTTAGAAAAAATTTTAAGAATCCTTAATTTTTGTGAAGAGAAAAAATCGATTCCTTACGCTGTATTTAAACCTACAGGTTTTGGTAGATTTGCTTTGTATCAAAAATTATCCGAAGGAAAGTCTTTAAATAACAACGAACAAGAAGAATGGAATAGAGTAGTAGCTCGTTTTCATAAAGTATGCAAAGTTGCTGTAGAAAAAGATGTTCCTTTATTAATTGATGCAGAAGAAAGTTGGATGCAAAAGGCTGCAGACGAATTAATTGAAGAATTAATGGAAACTTATAATAAAAATAAAGCCATTGTTTTTAATACGTTACAAATGTATAGACATGACAGAATGGATTATTTAAAAGCTTTGCATGAAAAAGCAAAAATAAAAGGATTTCATATTGGAATGAAGGTAGTGAGAGGAGCTTACATGGAAAAAGAAAGAGATAGAGCAGAAGAAAAAGGATATACTTCTCCAATTTGCGAAAACAAAAAGGCAACTGACGAAAATTATGACAATGCCATTAAATATATGATGGAGCAATCAAAAATGGCATTATTTGCGGGTACTCATAACGAAGATAGCTCTTATCTATTAATGGATTTAGCAAAAAAACACAATATTGATGCAAATGATAAAAGACTTTGGTTTGGTCAATTATTTGGTATGAGCGACCATATTAGTTACAATTTAGCTAATCAAGGTTACAATGTTGCAAAATACTTACCTTTCGGACCTGTAAGAGATGTCATGCCATATCTAATAAGAAGAGCAGAAGAAAATACTTCTGTGGCTGGGCAAACAAGTAGAGAGTTAAATCTGTTAAAAACAGAAAGAAAACGTAGAAAATTAGAATGAAAACTGTTGATGAAATAAAAATACTATTGCAAAAAAATAAATTGAGATTGTATGAAGAATTATCTCAAAACAAGGAGGCAATGTATTTAATTAGTAAATCTACGCACACAAAATTATTACCAGAAGAAAAAGAAAAGATTAAAATTAAGTTGTTAGATATTTGCAAAACAATACCAGCTTTGGCGGTTTTTTTATTACCTGGAGGCACGTTGTTATTGCCAGTTTTAATCAAATTAATTCCAGATATTTTGCCATCTACGTTTAGAGATAATCCTACAAAAAATTAATTTGGGCGTTACTTTATTCTGAAAGCATTCATAAAAAAGTCGCGCTTTACGCTATATCTTTTTTGTGAAAAACAAAAAAGGATGTCGCTTCGATCGCTAACGCAACCATAAAAAGACTTTCAGAAAAATGAAATGGTTTTTTTCACTTTTAAAAACCTAAAAAATAATTCCTATAAATACATTTAATTCGTCATAAAAAAGAACTACTTTTGCACGAAATTTAAGAAGGCAGTTATGCAATCAATTAGAAACATCGCAATTATAGCACACGTAGATCATGGTAAAACAACTTTGGTCGATAAAATTATAGACCAAGCAAAGATTTTAGACGATCGAAAAGAACGTACAGATTTGTTATTGGATAACAACGATTTGGAAAGAGAAAGAGGAATTACCATTCTTTCTAAAAATGTATCTGTAAATTATAATAGTGTAAAAATCAATGTAATAGATACACCAGGTCACGCAGATTTTGGAGGAGAAGTAGAGCGTGTGTTAAAAATGGCTGATGGTGTTTTGTTATTGGTTGATGCATTCGAAGGTCCAATGCCACAAACTCGTTTTGTATTGGGAAAAGCTTTAGAATTAGGATTAACTCCAATCGTAGTTGTAAATAAAGTAGATAAAGAAAACTGTACACCAGATTTAGTGCATGAAAAAGTCTTTGATTTAATGTTTGCCTTAGAAGCTACAGAAGAACAATTAGATTTTACTACTATATATGGTTCTGCTAAAAATGGTTGGATGTCTACAGATTGGCAAGAACCTAAAGATAATATTATCGATTTATTAGATGCAGTTATAGCATCGATACCAGAAGCTCCATACAGAGAAGGTTCTCCTCAAATGCAAATTACTTCATTAGATTTTTCTGCTTTTACTGGTAGAATTGCAATTGGTCGTGTTTACAGAGGTGATTTGGAAGAAAACAAAGATTACATGCTTTGTAAAAGAGATGGTTCTACTAAGAAAGTTAGAATTAAAGAATTACACATTTTTGAAGGAATGGGTAAAGCAAAAGTTTCTAAAGTTAGAAGTGGAGATATTTGTGCAATTACAGGTATAGAAGGTTTTGAAATTGGAGATACTATCGCAGATCTAGAAAATCCAGAAGCATTGCCAAGAATTGAAGTAGATCAACCTACTATGAGTATGTTGTTCACCATCAATAATTCACCTTTCTTTGGTAAAGAAGGTAAATTTGTAACATCTCGTCATTTACGTGACAGATTGTTCAAAGAAATGGAAAAAAACCTGGCATTAAGAGTAGATACTACAGATTCTGAAGATAAATTTAACGTTTTCGGACGTGGAATTTTACATTTATCAGTATTAATAGAAACAATGCGTAGAGAAGGTTATGAGTTACAAGTTGGTAGACCAGAAGTAATTATTAAAGATATTGATGGTGTAAAATGCGAACCTTATGAAACACTTTCTATTGATGTTCCAGAAGATGTTGCTTCAAAAGCCATAAACTTAGTTTCTTTGCGTAAAGGAGATTTACTAGTAATGGAACCAAAAGGAGATTTACAACATTTAGAGTTTGTAATTCCTTCTAGAGGTTTAATTGGTTTGCGTAATAAAATTTTAACAGCAACTGCTGGTACAGCTATTATTAACCATAGATTTACTGAGTATGGCCCTTATAAAGGCGAATTTGCTGAAGATATAAAAGGAGCAATCGTTTCTTCTGCAGCTGGTAAAGCAACTGCGTATGCAATTGATAGATTGCAGGACAGAGGTCGTTTTTTCATAGATATTAACGAAGAAATTTATATTGGGCAAGTTGTTGGAGAAAACAGCAAGGATACTGATATGGGTGTAAACTTAATTAAAGGTAAGCAATTAACTAACATGCGTAAATCTGGTACAGACGAAGCTATGAAAATAGCACCTAAAACAGATTTTTCTTTAGAAGAATGTATGGAATACATTAAAGAGGATGAATATTTAGAAGTTACACCAGCAAGTTTGCGTATGCGTAAAATTAATTTTAGACCATAATTAAATTTTTTAATCATCATAGTTTATTAAATATTTAAATTTTTATAGAAATCATTTGGAACTTTATAAATAATATTTAGATATTTGCATCTATTACAAAAGAAATGAAATTTATTCAAAATCATCATCATCATTTTTACAATTGCTCTCAAGCGATTTAAAAATGTATTGAATAAAATCAAGATATTTATAAACCTGTTTGAGCAAATCAAACAGGTTTTTATTTTTTAACCTTATTTGCTCAAGCCAAACTAAAATTTAAAAATGAATAATTTAAGAATTGCCGTTCAAAAATCTGGAAGATTAAATGAAGATTCCATGGAAATTTTAAAAGCTATAGGAATTTCTATAGACAATGGTATTGATCAATTAAAAGCATCTGCGCGTAATTTTCCTGTAGAAGTTTTTTATTTAAGAAATGGAGATATTCCTCAGTATTTAAGAGATGGAGTAGTAGATGCAGCAATAATTGGCGAAAATGTTTTAATCGAAAAAGGAAATGATATTGATTTTGTAGAACGTTTAGGATTTTCTAAATGTAAAGTATCTATAGCCGTTCCAAAAGAATCAAAAGCCAATTCTTTAAAAGATTTAGATGGTAAACGCATTGCTACTTCTTACCCAGAAACTGTTCAAAAATATTTAAACGAATATAATATAGATGCTAAATTGCATATTATTAATGGTTCTGTAGAAATTGCACCTAATATTGGTTTAGCAGATGGTATTTGCGATATTGTTTCAAGTGGAAGTACACTCTTTAAAAACGGATTAAAAGAAATAGAAGTGCTCTTTAAATCGGAAGCTGTTTTAGCAGTTTCTCCTCAAATTTCTGAAGATAGAAAAGTAATTTTAGAAAAAATTCAGTTTCGAATTCAATCTGTTTTAAAAGGTAGAAATTCTAAATATGTACTATTAAATGCGCCAAATGATAAAGTTGAATCTATTATCAATTTATTACCAGGTATGAAAAGTCCAACAGTTTTACCTTTAGCAGAAAAAGGTTGGAGTTCCATACATTCAGTAATTGATAAAGATAAATTTTGGGATGTAATTGATGAGTTAAAAGCAAATGGAGCGCAAGGAATTTTAGTGTGTCCAATTGAAAACATGGTTTTATAAGATGAAAACAATTTTAAATCCACAAAAAAAAGATTGGTCGAAAATTTTACAAAGACCAACAAAAACAGTCGATGACATTGAAAAAACTGTAAATCAAATTTTTGATGATGTAAAAAGAAATGGAGACAAATCCGTTAATAAATACACAAAACTATTTGATGGAGTTTCAACCGAGAATAGTTTAGTTTCTAAAGAAGAAATTGACGAAGCTATTTCTTTGGTTTCAGAAGAGTTAAAACAAGCAATTATTGTTGCTCAAAAAAATATAACAGCTTTTCATTTAGCACAAAAAACTGAAAAAGTTTTCATAGAAACAGCAAAAGGAGTAGAATGTTGGCAAGAAAAAAGACCAATTCAAAAAGTAGGTTTATACATTCCTGGAGGAACTGCACCACTTTTTTCAACAGTTTTAATGCTGGCAATTCCTGCTCAAATTGCTGGTTGTAAAGAAATTGTTTTATGTTCTCCACCAAATAAAGAAGGTAAAATTCATCCAGCAATTTTATTTGCAGCCAATTTATGTGGCGTAACTAAAATTATTAAAGTTGGCGGAATTCAAGCAGTTGCAGGTTTAACTTTTGGAACAAAAAACATTCCACAAGTATATAAAGTCTTTGGACCAGGAAATCAATTTGTAACAGTTGCAAAACAATTGGCAACTAAATATGGAGTTGCTATAGATATGCCTGCAGGGCCAAGTGAATTATTGATAGTTGCAGACGATTCAGCAAACGCAAGTTTTGTAGCATCAGATTTATTAAGTCAAGCAGAACATGGAGCAGACAGTCAAGTAATTTTAGTATCTACATCAAAAAAACTAATTGAAGATGTTGAAATTGAAATTAACAAACAAATTTTAGACCTGCCAAGAGTTGAAATTGCTCAAAAAGCAATTGCAAATTCAAAATCTATTTTTGTAGAAACTAATGAAATTGCATTAGAATTAATAAACGAATATGGGCCAGAACATTTTATAGTTTGTACGAATAACAATGATTTTTATATTGATAATATAGAAAATGCAGGTTCTGTTTTTATAGGTAATTATACTCCAGAAAGTGCAGGAGATTATGCCTCAGGCACCAATCATACTTTGCCAACAAATGGATTTAGTAAGGCGTATTCTGGCGTAAACTTAGATAGCTTTATGAAAAGTATTACCTTTCAAAAAATTTCGAAAGAAGGAATTCAAAATATTGGAGAATCTATAGAAATTATGGCAGCAGCAGAGGGTTTACAAGCGCACAAAAATGCAGTAACTTTAAGATTAAACGATTTAAAATAGCTTAACAAATTGTCACTTCGAGTGATTTCGAAGAATGAGAAATAGTATTGAGAAGTAACTATGAAAACAAATTTTAATGTCAATAATTTAGTTCGTGAGAACATCAAGAATATAATACCTTATTCTTCTGCAAGAGATGAATATAAGGACGCAACTTCAGACGATATGATTTTCTTGGATGCCAATGAAAATCCTTTTCAGAATGGTGTAAACAGATATCCAGATCCTCAGCAGAATTCCGTAAAAGAATTAGTATCAAAAATTAAAAATATTAACACAAAAAACATCCTTTTAGGTAATGGAAGTGATGAAGTTTTAGATTTAATTTTTAGAGCTTTTTGCGAACCTAAAGAAGACAATATCATCACATTACCACCAACATATGGAATGTATGCAGTTTTAGCAAACATCAATGCAATTGAAAATAAACAAGTTTTATTAAATGAAAATTTTCAGCCTAAAGTTGATGAAATTTTAAAAAGTGTAGATAAAAACACTAAAATCTTGTTTTTATGTTCTCCTAATAATCCTTCTGGAAATAGTTTTTCAACAGAAAAAGTAGAAGAATTATTGTTAAAGTTTAAAGGTTTAGTAATTATTGATGAAGCTTACATTGATTTCTCTGAAGCAAAAAGTTGGTTGGAAAGATTAGAAGAGTTTCCTAATTTGATCATCACTCAAACTTTGTCAAAAGCCTATGGTTTGGCAGGAATTCGTTTAGGTATTTGTTACGCATCGAAAGAGATAATTAGCATTTTAAATAGCATAAAACCTCCTTATAATGTAAACGAATTAACTCAAAAAAAAGCCATCGAAAGATTATTAAAAGAGGATGAAGTTCGAAACGAAATTCAAAAAATAATATCACAAAGAATATTTTTAATCAATGCATTAAGAGATATTAAATTCATTGAAAAAATATACCAAACAGATGCAAATTTTGTGTTGGTAAAAGTGGATGATGCAAACAATCGATATCAACAATTGATAGCAAAAGGAATTGTAATTAGAAACAGAACCACACAACCTTTATGTGAAAATTGTTTGCGTTTTACAGTGGGAACAGAAAAAGAAAACGAAAAATTAATTCAGGCCTTAAAAGAATTGAAATCATGAAAAAAGTACTTTTTATAGATAGAGATGGAACTTTAGTTTTAGAACCACCTATAGATTATCAATTAGATAGTTTAGAAAAGTTAGAATTTTATCCAAAGGTTTTCCAATATATGGCTAAAATTGCCTCAGAATTAGATTTTGAATTGGTAATGGTTACCAATCAAGATGGATTAGGTACTGATTCTTTTCCTGAAGATACATTTTGGCCTGCACAGAATAAAGTAATAAGTGCTTTTGAAAAAGAAGGCGTTGTTTTTTCAGAAATTGTAATTGATAAAACATTTCCCCACGAAAATGCACCAACCAGAAAACCAAGAACAGGTTTGTTAACCAAGTATTTTTCTAAGAAATATGATTTAGAAAATTCTTTTGTTTTGGGTGATCGAATTACAGACATGGAATTGGCTAAAAACTTGGGTGCAAAAGGTATTTATTTATCTGAAAATCCAGAATTAGGAGCTGATGAAATTGAAACTTCAAAACAAGAAATTTTTGATTGTATTGCATTAACATCCACAGATTGGTCAGAAATTTATGAGTTTTTAAAGTTGAAAGACAGAGTTGCAGAAATCACAAGAAATACGAACGAAACCAAAATTTACATCAAAATCAATTTGGATGGTTCAGGTAAAAATGATATTTCTACAGGTTTGCATTTTTTCGATCACATGTTAGATCAAATTGGAAGACATGGAAATATGGATTTAACCATAAAAGTTGAGGGCGATTTAGAGGTTGATGAACATCACACAATCGAAGATACCATGATTGCTTTTGGAGAACTGTTTCACAAAGCGTTAGGTAACAAATTGGGTATAGAAAGATATGGTTTTTGCTTACCCATGGATGATTGTTTGGCGCAAGTGGCTGTCGATTTTGGAGGAAGAAATTGGTTGGAATGGGATGCTGAATTTAAACGTGAAAAAATTGGTGATATGCCCACTGAAATGTTTTTTCATTTGTTTAAATCGTTTACAGATGGCGCAAAATGCAATTTGAATATTAAAGCTGAAGGAACAAACGAACATCATAAAATTGAAGGAATTTTTAAAGCTTTTGCAAAAGCGATGAAAATGGCTGTAAAAAGAGATGCAAATAAGATGTTTTTACCATCTACAAAGGGGATGTTGTAGAGAAGCCCATCCTAACCTTCCCAAAGGGAAGGAACTAATTACGGAATCGTTGCGAATAGAAAATATTCTGTAATTTTAGTAAAAGAAACTTAATTAAAAATGAAAAAAGAAATACTAAAAAATACAAGTATGAGTGAGCGTTCTTCCCCTTTGGGGAAGTTAGATGGGGCCTCGTCTTTAGTAATTATCGATTACGGAGCAGGAAACATCAAAAGCATACAGTTTGCTTTTAAACGGCTGGGAATTGAAGCAATTTTATCAAATAATATTGATGAAATAAAAGCAGCAGATAAAGTAATTTTTCCAGGAGTTGGTGAAGCTAGTTCTGCCATGAAAATGTTACAAGAAAGTGGTTTAGATAAGGTAATTCCAATTTTAAAACAACCTGTTTTAGGTATTTGCTTAGGAATGCAATTAATGTGCAATACTTCAGAAGAAGGAAACACAAAAGGCTTGGGGATTTTTAATGTGGCTGTAAAAAAGTTTTCTAAAAATGTAAAAGTTCCACAAATGGGTTGGAATGTTATTTCTGATTTGAAATCAGATTTATTTACAGGAATAAAAGAAAACGAGTTTATGTATTTAGTGCATAGTTTTTATGCTGAAAAATGTAATGATATGATTGCCAAAACAGATTATGAAATTGAATATGCATCTGCCTTGCAAAAAGATAATTTTTATGGAGTTCAATTTCATCCAGAAAAATCAGGAGTTGAAGGAAGTAAGATTTTACAAAACTTTATTAATATAAAAAGTTAAATATTAAATATTAAAAGTAAAAAAAAAGCTGTGAAAAATCAAATAATATTAAGAACTAAAAACTTTACTTTAGAATGTTGGAGGTTTTGTTTCAAAGTTCCTAAATCAAGAGAATATAATGCTTTTGTAAATCAATTAATAAGAAGTTCAAGTTCTGTAGGTGCTAATTATAGAGCTTCTCAAAGAGCAAAATCTACTGCGGATTTTATCAATAAATTAAAAATTGTTGAAGAGGAAGCCGATGAAAGTGTTTATTGGTTAGAAATATTTGAAGAAGTTATTCCTGAGCATAAAGAAGAAATTTTGAAATTAAAAAAAGAAGGTTCCGAATTATTAGCAATTATCGTGGCTTCTATAAATACAGCAAAAAGAAATCAAAAGAAAAAATAATAAAATTAAAATAATATTAGAAGTTTGATATAAAATATTAAAAGTTTAGATGTTTATCAATAATTTACTTTTTTACTTTTAATATTTAACTTCTTATATCTAATATATAAAATCAATGAGAATAATTCCAGCCATAGATATTATTGAAGGTAAATGTGTACGTTTAACGAAAGGCGATTATAGTACCAAAAAAATATACAATGAAAATCCGTTAGAAGTTGCTAAAGAATTTGAAGCTGCAGGCATTAAATATTTGCATGTTGTAGATTTAGATGGTGCAAAAGCGAGCGAGATTATCAATTATAAAATTTTAGAACAAATTGCATCAAAAACAAATTTAAAGATTGATTTTGGTGGTGGTTTAAAATCAGATAAAGATTTAGAGATCGCTTTTAATTCTGGCGCAAACCAAATTACTGGCGGAAGTATTGCTGTTAAAAATCAGGAGATTTTTGAAAGTTGGATTGCAAAATATGGTTCAGAAAAGATAATATTAGGAGCCGATTTTTATCCAGATACTACTGGTGGAAAAATTGCCACAAATGGTTGGCAAGAAGAAAGCAGTTTGGAGTTAATTCCTTTTATTGCTGATTATCAGCAAAAAGGAATTCAGTATGTAATTTGCACAGATATTTCTAAAGATGGTATGCTAGAAGGACCGAGTTTTGATATGTATCAACAAATTTTATCCGAAGTAAAAAACATACATTTAATTGCTTCTGGAGGAATTTCAACGTTTGATGAGTTACCAAAACTAGCAGCATTAGGCTGTGAAGGCGTGATTATTGGAAAAGCGATTTATGAAAATAAAATTAGCTTAAAACAGTTAGAAAAGTTCATAGTTGATGGTTTATAGTTAATGGTTTTTGGTTATTAACTTAACCAACAACCAACAACCAACAACCGACAACAACCAACCAACAACCAACAACTAAAAACCAAAACAAAATGTTAACAAAAAGAATAATACCTTGTTTAGATATTAAAAACGGAAGAACTGTAAAAGGTGTGAATTTCGTGAATTTAATTGATGCTGGAGATCCTGTGGTTTTGGCTAAACAATATGCAGATTTAGGTGCAGATGAATTAGTGTTTTTAGATATTTCTGCAACTTTAGAAGGCAGAAAAACAATGCATGATATGGTTTTACGAGTTGCAGAACAAGTAAATATTCCATTTACTGTTGGAGGAGGAATATCCTCAATTGAAGATGTAGATGATTTATTACATTGTGGTGCAGATAAAGTTTCTATCAATTCATCTGCAATTAAAAGACCTGAATTAATTAACGAGTTGGCTGAAAAATTTGGAAGTCAATGTGTTGTGGTTGCTATTGATGCAAAACAAATAAATGGAGAATGGTTTGTACATTTGGCAGGAGGAACCATTCCAACAGAATTGCATTTATTTGATTGGGCAAAAGAAGTAGAAAAACGTGGAGCAGGAGAAATTTTGTTTACTTCTATGAATAATGATGGTACAAAAGCTGGTTTTGCAAATGAAGCTTTGGCAAAATTATCAACGGAATTAAATATACCAATTATTGCTTCTGGTGGAGCAGGAACTGTACAACATTTTGTAGATACTTTTAAAATCGGAAAATCTGATGCGGCTTTGGCAGCGAGTGTTTTTCATTTTGGAGAAATTCCGATTTTAGAATTAAAAGAAGCTTTAAAAAAAGAAAATATTCCTATAAGAATATAATTTCAAAATAGTATACATGGAAGATTTAGAAATTATAGCATACGAAGACAAACATCAAAAACAGTTTAAAAACATCAATTTAGATTGGTTGCAAAAGTTTGAATTGTATGAAAAAGCAGATGATGAATTGTTAGATAATCCGAATGTATATATCGATAATGGAGCAACCATATTATTAGCACAAATAAATAATACAATAATTGGAACAATATGTTTGAATCCCATCAACAAAACATCTTACGAAATTTTAAAATTTGCTGTTGTAGATGGTTATAAAGGTTTAGGAATTGGCAGAAAGTTAATGCAAATTTGTATTGATGCGTGCAAAGAAAAAGGAGTGGAAACCATAATTTTGGAATCGAGTAGTAAATTGCAAAATGCGCTAATTATGTATAAAAAATTTGGTTTTCAGCACATAGAAATTAAAGATACGCACTTTATAACTGCGTATATAAAAATGGAATTAAAATTAAACTCATGAATATAGATTTTAATAAAAATAACGATGGTTTAGTGCCAGCAATTATTCAAGATGCAACCACAAAAAATGTGTTGATGTTGGGTTATATGAACGAAGAAGCTTTTGCTAAAACTAAAGAAACCAAATTAGTGACGTTTTTTAGCAGAACTAAAAATCGTTTGTGGACGAAAGGAGAGGAAAGTGGAAATGTTTTAAGTTTAGTCGACATAAAATTAGATTGTGATAATGATACTTTACTAATTCAAGTAAATCCAAAAGGACCAACGTGCCATAAAGGAACTGATACGTGTTGGGAAGAAGAAAATAATTCAAATTTTGGATTTTTATCAACTTTAGAAAACGTTATTGCTGAAAGAGTTGCCAATAAAGACACTCAAAAATCTTATGTGGCAAGTTTGTTTGATAAAGGCATCAATAAAATAGCTCAGAAAGTAGGTGAGGAGGCTGTAGAAACAGTTATTGAAGCAATGGATAACAATGATGAGTTGTTTTTATATGAATCTGCAGATTTGTTATTTCATTATTTAATGCTATTAAAAGCAAAAGGGTTTACCTTAAAAGATATTGAAGCAGAATTGATAAAAAGACAGAAATAATTCTCGACTGCGCTCGAACTGAACTATAGTTAGGAGTTTACCAAATCTAAAGTGACCAAATAATTAGCTTGTTTGGTCATTTAAGCTTTTATCAAGGCAAAGAAACTCTTCAAAACAATATTTAAAACATCAATTTTATAAAAAATAGATTTGTAATCTTACAATATTCTTTATATTTGAAACTAAAATTATGAGAATATGAAAAAATTATCAATACTTTTATTCAGTGCTATTTTATTTAGTTGCAGTAGTAGCGACTCTGAAACTCCTTTAATAGAAGCACCTAATATAACTTTTGACGTTAATGCAGCAATATTGCTTGCTCCAGGTTCAGATATTACCAGTTTAGTTACTTTTAATGGTCAGCCAGCAGCTACTTACACATCTACATTGGAATTAAATAGTATATTATCGGTTGGAAGACCAGGAGGTTTACTAGCCTCAGATGAGTTTATATATGATAATGTTGTTTTTAAAGATAATAATGGAGAAGAGGTAATTATTGATGAAAACACTTTAATAAGTAGTGATGGAAATTTAAAAATTACTGTTCCTGCAGGGAAACCAGCAGATTATTATGATGGTAATTATGATATAGACGTGTTTAATGTACAGGCTATAAAAACAAGTTCTACTGGCGATATTGATTATAAGTATGATTTATATGTTATTATTAAAAGAAATGGAACAGAATATGGTCCCTTTCTTATAGATCCAAAAATTAAAATTAGATCGTAACTAAATTTTTGCACAATTAAAAAAAAGGAATTTGTCTAACAAATTCCTTTTTTTATTTATAAATAATTCTTTAAAACTCATTCATTAGAATTACTTTTAAATTTGGGTATTTCGCTTTCAATTCTTTCTCTAAACCTATTACATGAGAAGCTCCAACCATAATTATTTTTTTTTTCAACTCACGTTTCTTTTTTAATTTTTTTATGATAATATCTTTTCAAAATAAACTCTAATAGAAACAATAATAAAAACAAAAACCTTGCAGTCATTGGCAAATAAAAAGCCAAAAAGCCTGCAATAGCCCAAATTAAAAAAGCATTCAATGCTCTTAACTTAAAATATTTTTCTAAAAGAGGCGTAATTCCTGTAAGGCCTTTTTCTTTTTTAGGAATATAACTATTTAGTAGATAATTAAAAAAGCCAATGGCAGATAAGTTAAAACAGTAAAAAGCAAAGGGGCCTTTATAACTAAAACCTTTTACATAAAACGCTGTAGAAAAGGGGAGAAGTACTATAAAAAATAATAGGCCAATGTTATACCATAAAATTCTATTGTTTATCGTTGATGCGTACTTTGTAATTCTCATATGTGCAATCCAATACAAAGCAGTTACCAAAAAACTGACTACTAAGCCAATAAAACTCGGAATTCTGTTAGATAATATTTCTAATGTATTTCCACTTTCTAATTCCTTATAGCTTGGTATTACAACTTCTAAAACTAGTAATGTCATTGCTATCGAAAAAACTGCGTCACTAAAGCTAATTACCCTGGCTTTATCAAAAGTTTCGTTTTCCATTTATGAAATCAATAATATCAAATATAAACATTTCTAAAGTTTGATTTAAATAAAAAATGAGGAGAATTTATTTAATAGTATTTTTGACAAGCTAAAATTTAATGGTTTGAAAAATTCAAAATTTATTATTATTGCGTCCTTTTTTTGCATTTATGTAATCTGGGGCTCTACTTATTTATTTAATAAAGTAGCAGTTACACAATTGGCTCCTTTTTTTCTAGCCTCCATACGTTTTTCGGTAGCTGGTGTTTTAATGATTTTTTTAGCAATCCTATTAAAACAACCTTTGCGTATATCTAAAAAGCAGTTTATGAATTCAATAATTGCCTCTTTTTTCTTTCTAATTTATGGCAATGGAGTTTTTGTTTGGGCATTAAAATATGTTGATAGTGGTTTTGGAGCACTAATAGCATCTACACAGCCTTTATTTGTATTATTGTTATTAAGATTGATAGATAGAAAACCTTTTCAGAAAAAATCGATTATAGGCGTTGTTTTAGGAATGTTTGGGATGTATTTATTAGTTAGTCAAAAAGAACTGATTACTTCTGAAGATACTTTATTAGGTATTTTTATGATGCTCACTTGTGTATTAAGCTGGAGTTATGGTAGTGTTTTTGTATCTAAAGCAGATTTACCCAAAAGCTTTATGGTTACAACAGGATACCAAATGTTGGTTGCTGGTTTTGTATTAGCTGTAGCAAGTTTAAGTATTTTTGAACCTTGGATTTCTCCATTAAATTGGACCAGTGAGGTACAAATATCTATGGTCCTATTAGTAGTTTTCGGAGGTATTATAGCCTTCACTGCTTTTAATTACCTTTTAAAAAATGTTTCTACAGAAAGAGTTTCGACATCTGCTTATGTAAATCCTGTTATCGCTATTTTTATGGGATGGTATTTTTTAGACGAAAAATTAACAACACAATCCATGATTGCCTCTATTGTTCTGCTTACAGGGGTTTATTTTATTACTTCTAGAAAAAGAAAATAATTTATTAAATATTGAAAATAAATTCTTTTTTTATTATTTCTGCTAATGTTAAAAAAAATATTTATATTTACCAAATAATTTAATTCATACCCCTATGGAACAACTTACGCTTACTGCTATTGAGCAGTCTGTACTAAATGTAGTACAACAAGAACACCTTACAAGTTTTGAGATTTTAAAGAAAGTTGAGAATGTAACTTTGATATTATCTTTGTATAATATTATTGATCAGCTTAACAGCAAAGGTGTTTTAAAAAGTTACATTAAGGAAAATAAGAAGTATCATTACGCTGCTGCTTAAAAAATTCCTTTACTTGTAATTAAATGTTGTTTAACTTGCTGTAAAACAGTAAGTAAGACAACGTTTTTTATTTAAATCATTTTTTGGCTTTGACTTTGTTCTTGATTTTGAGAAGAAGAATAAGATCTAATATCTACAGAAACATCCATTACACTTTTTCCAGAACCATAAATAACACCTTTAAGAGGTGGAACATCATAATAATCTCTACCATAAGAAATTACAATATGTTGGTTTTTTGGTATTTGATTGTTTGTTGGGTCAAAATCTACCCATCCAAAACCGGGTATAAAAACAGAAAACCATGCATGAGAAGCATCTGTACCCACTAACTTTTCTTTTCCTGGAGGAGGTAGCGTTTCTATATAACCACTTACATATTTTGCAGGCAAACCAACAGATCTAACACAAGCGATTGCAACCTGGGCAAAATCTTGGCAAACACCTTTCTTTGCTTTCATAACCTCTTCAATGGGTGTTGCAATTGTGCTAAATTGAGTATCAAATTTAAAGTCGGTAAAAATTCTTTTCATTAACTCATTAGCAGCCTCAAAAACAGAACGCTTTGGTTTAAAAGATTCATTTGCATACGCTCTAATATTAGTAGAAATATTATTTATTAAAACAGAATCTAACAAAAATTGTTTCGCTTCAATAACATCAGATTCTAATGAATTTAAACTTTTAAGAGCGTCTTCTAAAGTTAATTCTTTAGAAACTTTAAAATCAAAAATGTTTTTTTGCAGTTCATACATTCTTTCTACTTTGCTTCTTGCAGTAACAATTAATTCTTTGTGCTGCTTGTCTATAGAAAAATTAGTAGAAGTATTTCCATAAAAATCTAAATTATCATTTAAAGTTGAAGGTTTTGGAGTGATTTCTAGATGATATTCTAAAAGCTTTTGCCCTAAAAAATCTTTAGGTTTTAAAATGGCAATGTTATGACAATAGGTAACGTAATTATCATATTTATAGCTTGTTGTATGTATTATTGAAAAAATCACTTTAAGAAAAATAGTTTTGATTAACTAACTGAATTTGCTGGTCTGAATGATTGAAATAGGTGTCTGTTAAAGACATAGAAGTTCCATGTATTAAATCACTTAAAGAAGATAATAGTTTTTCTAAATTGGCTCTTGTGCAATCGTCTTTATTAACTTTTGTCAATTGAGTTGCATTCACACTTTCTATCATTTTACAAGCCTTTAATATAGTTTCTTGTGCTGCTGTTAAAGTCGAATCTTCATTTTTACTTGGTAATTTAAAAATATCTCTACGAATTCTATTTAATTGATATTTTAAAGATCTAGAATATGAATCGTCTAATAAAATTAAGCTTATCACATTTTCAATATTTAGAAAAGATTTAAAACTATATCTGTATATATTTAAACTTTCATGGCTATTTAATAAAGATTCTAGAATTTCATACTCAATATCTTCATCATAACTTATTGCTAATAAGGCTCTTGATTTATCTATACACATAATAGATTGCTCCATTTGCAAGCCTATAAAATAAAGTAACAGACCTTGATCTACCAAAATACTTTCTTCTATCAAACCAATAAATGCAATCAATTTTGTAATTACTGTATCTAATAAATTAAGAATTTTTTTAATGTCTTTATGATCTTTTTTATCAAAATCTTTCCAAATTTTCTGAAGCATATCATAAACACGCCACATGTCTTTAGACCATAAGTTTCTTAATGTATAATAAGAGTTGTTAAACGATTTTAAAGAATGTGCCAAACTGCCAATTTTAGTATCATCAAAAAGAACAATGGCAATTTCTTTTAATGGATCTTTTAATGCTTCTGCTTTATGATCTCCAGTAAAACCAGGAAAAATTGAAGTTAAATGTGTTACAGATTGATACAAAATATGCAAACTTTCTAAATCAGTACCACGTTTGTCTAATTCTGTATTAGACATTTGGTTTAGAACCATTCTAATATAACGTGCTGTTAGTAAGGTTCTTGCTAAATATCTGCCAGACCAAAAAAGATTTTCTGCTGTGTTACTTGGTAAATTACCAATACCAGCCATATTGTTAGACGTAGAATGGTGCCAATGATATCTTTGTCGTTTTTTAGAAATTTTACCCTCTGTATTTGTAATCCAAAAATCTTTACTTGTACCTCCTTTTTGGTTAGATACTCTCAATTCTTTTCTCTCTGCAGCAACTCTAACTAGGCCTCCAGGCATTACACTATATCCATTTTCTTTGGCCACTGAAAAGGTTCTACACATTACTTTTCTTGGCTCGAAATTTTCTTTTGTAAGATTTGGTGCAGTAGAAAAAGATATTTTTTCTTGAGCTACAAAACGATATGGTTTTGCTAAAATTTCATTTTTTAAAGCAGCTAATTCCTCTTTATTTAAAAATTCACAAAAATAAATATGTTTTCTGTCTGTAACATCTATTGGCTTTACAACAAAGTTTTTTAAATTTTCTAAAACGTGTTTGCGTTCTTTTTCTTGTCCACACCACCAAGAAGCTATTTGTGGTAATAGTAAATCTTCTTTTAAAAAGTATTTGCAAATAGAATTCATAAACGGAATTAATCCTGGGTTTTCTAAAACACCACTTCCAATAGGATTCATAATTGCTACATTTTGCTGTCTAACAACGTCTAACAAACCAGCAACGCCTAAGTAAGAATCTCCTCTAAATTCTAAAGGATCTGTAAAAACATCATCTACACGTCTGTAAATTACATCCACTTGAATTAATCCTTTTAAAGTTTTAATCCAAACTTTGCTGTTTCTCACTACTAAATCATTCCCTTTTACCAAAGGATAACCTAGAAACGAAGATAGGTAACTATGCTCAAAATAAGTTTCGTTATGTGGTCCTGGAGTTAAAATTACAATGGTTGGATTTTCTTTATGATTTGGAGCAGCATTTATTAATAGCTGATTAAAATCTTTAAAAAAGCCAAAAGGTTGTTTAACGTTTATTTGATTAAAAAAATCTGGAACAACATCTCTCATAGAAGATCTGTTTTCTAAAGCATATCCCATTCCAGAAGGCGCTTCTGTTCTATCGTTTACAACCCACATTCTTCCATCTGGACCTCTTGCCAAATCTGCAGAATGTATCAATAACTGTTTCGAAGTTTTATAGTGTATTTGGTGGCAAGGTCTTAAAAAACCGCGATGTGCAAAGATAATTTCGTGAGGAACAATTCCGTTTTTTATCAACTCTCGTTTACCATAAATATCTTTTAAAACAAAATTTAAAACTTCTGCACGTTGTTGCAAACCTTTTTCTAAAGTTTTCCATTCATTATTATCTAAAACAAACGGAATTATATTTAAGTTCCAAGGTCTTTGCAAACCATTAGGATCGTTATAAACATTATAGGTTACACCATTTTCTGAGAGTAACCAGTTTAAATTTTCTTGTTTTTTTGATAGTTCTTTGATGCCAAGTTGAGAAAAATTATGAAGTAATTTTTCCCAATTAGGATTAATTTTCATGTTCGATTTTAAAACCTCATCATAGTTTTCAAAATCTTTAAAATATGCATCAAAAAGTGTAGCAACAGCTATTTCCATGAAAGGGCTAATTATTTAAGGCGCAAATCTAATGTATTTGGATATTCTGGGTTCACTCGAACTTCTTTAAAACTGAATTTTTTTGAACTTTCTTGTTTTTCTATCGTTCTTTTTACACTTTCACCATTCGCAGAAACTAGGTCATTTTCATTATTTTCTTCTTCATTTTCTTCAGATGTAACTTCTCCTTGTGTATGTCCAAAATCCCAAAATCGATTAATTCTTCGAGATTCTGCTTCAAAACTATTAACAGGATAGGTTTCATAAGATCTTCCTCCTGGATGTGCCACAAAATAAGTACAGCCTCCAATAGAACGTTTATTCCAAGTATCTACAATATCAAAAGTAAGAGGTGTATCTACACCAATTGTTGGATGTAAAGCAGAATATGGGTTCCATGCTTTGTAACGAACTCCAGCCACATATTCTCCATGAGTGCCTGTACTTCTTAATTGAACTTTTACGCCATTACAAGTAAGAACATATCTTTCATTGGTAAAATTCGAAACTTTTACTTGCAATCTTTCTAAAGAAGAATCTACATATCTTGCAGTTCCACCACCTGTCATTTCTTCACCTAAAACATTCCAAGGTTCAATTCCTGCGCGCAATTCTAAATGAATATTGTTAATATCGACCATACCATATAAAGGAAAACGGAATTCAAAAAACGGATCAAACCAATCTTCTTTAAACTTATAACCAGCCTTATTCAATTGACTCACAATATCTTTAATATCTTCTCTAACAAAATGTTCTATTAAAAATTTATCGTGTAATTCTGTACCCCATCTTACTAAATTATGTTCGTAAGGTTTTTTCCAAAACCAAGAAACTAAAGTTCTTACCAATAAATTTTGCATCAAACTCATTTGTGCGTGAGGTGGCATATCAAATCCTCTTAATTCTAAAATTCCTAATCTTCCTGTAGATGAATCTGGCGAGTATAATTTATCGATACAAAACTCTGCTCTGTGCGTGTTTCCTGTTAAGTCTGTTAACAGATGACGAAATAATCTGTCTGTTAACCAAAAAGGAACATCGCCATCTTTAGGAATTTGGCTAAACGCAATTTCTAATTCATACAAACTATCATGTCTTGCTTCATCAACTCTTGGGGCTTGACTTGTTGGGCCAATAAAAGAGCCAGAGAATAAATAAGATAATCCAGGATGATGTTGCCAAAACGTCAATAAACTTCTTAGTAAACTTGGTTTGCGTAACAGCGGGCTATCTTTTGGAGAAATACCACCTAACGTAACGTGGTTTCCACCTCCAGTTCCTGTATGTTTACCATCGAGCATGAACTTTTCTGTACCTAATCTCGATTTTTTAGCTTCTTCATAAATGGTAAAAGTGGTGTTTTTTAACTGTTTCCAATTATGAGAAGGATGTACATTAACCTCGATAACTCCTGGATCTGGAGTTATTTTCATAGATTCTATTCTATTATCATGTGGTGCTCCATAACCTTCTAAAATAACAGGTATTTCTAATTCTTTGGCTGTGGCTTCTATAGAGGCTAGCAAATCTAAATAGTAAGCAACATCTTCTAATGGAGGTAAAAACAAATGTAATTTTCCATTTCTTACCTCAGAACAAATTGCGGTTCTTACAAAGTAATTAGGCATATTTGTTGGTGTCCCATTTTGTAAAAAGTCTTCATGTCTTTTAGAAACTAGTTGTCTAAAACTTGGCAAACGCTTCTTTTTAGAAAATAAATCGGGTTCGTAAATAGGAAACATCTCGTGCTCAGGTTTTGATTGCAAAGAATTTAAAGGCAAACGCAAACCTATAGGGGAGTTTCCTGGAGTTAAATAAATATGATTTCTTCTAAAGGTCCACTCACTACTAAACCATTTATCTTGGGTCTTATTTAAAGGCAATACATAACCAACAGCTTTAGAAGTTCCGTTTTCTAATATTTCTGCTATTTTCTTTTCAGCCAAAGAGCTGTCCTTATCTAAAGCAGGATTGTAATCAATAGGCATATTACCTTGCTCATACAAAAACAAAAAAGCATCTTCGTAAGTAGGTTTTATGTGGTTTGGATGAACACCCAAATAGTTAGTTAATTTTTCTAAAAATAAAATATCAGCATTTTCTGGAATGGTAGTTGGAGGTGCCAAAGCAGCTAATAAATCTGGATTAAACCATATTTTTCTTCCATCTTTTCGCCAACACAATTCTGTAGACCATCTTGGAAGTGGTTCTCCTGGATACCATTTTCCTTGTGCATGATGTAAAAATCCACCTTCAGAAAACTTTTCTAAAAATCGTTTCGATAAATCATCTGCCAATTTTCTTTTGTGTTCTCCATCTGCTGCTGTATTCCATTGAGCAGATTCCATATCATCTATAGAAACAAAAGTAGGTTCACCACCCATAGTTAAACGAACATCGTTTTTTTGAAGTTCCTTTTCAACTTTGTTCCCTAGTTTATCAATGGCTTTCCATTGCTCTTCTGTATAAGGTTTGGTAACTCTTGGCGATTCTAAAATTCGTGTTACAGAATTCTCGAATTCAAATTCAGTTTCACAAACATCAGAAAGTCCAAAAACAGGAGCAGCACTTTCAAAAGAAGGTGTACATGCTAATGGAATGTGACCTTCACCTGCTAATAAACCAGAAGTGGAGTCAAAGCCAATCCAACCTGCACCAGGAATATATACTTCTGCCCAAGCATGTAAATCTGTAAAATCTTCTGCAGGCCCAGAAGGCCCATCCAAAGATTGTTCATCAGACTTTAATTGTACTAAATATCCCGAAACAAAACGTGCTCCAAAACCTAAATGACGCAAGGTTTGCACAAACAACCATGCGTAATCTCTACAAGAACCATTTTTTTGACTCAATGTTTCTTCACAGGTTTGCACACCAGGTTCCATTCTGATGTTATAGTTTAAATATTCGTAAATTTTTCTATTGATATCAATCAAAAAATAAATGGTTTTTCTTGGAGTCATGTCAATAGTTTTGACAAAATCCATTAATAAATCATCTTTTTCTGTGATTTCTAAATAGGGTAGCAATTCTTTTTTTGTGGTTTCATTATATTCAAAAGGAAATTCTTCTGCAGCTTCTTCCACAAAAAAATCAAACGGATTGATGGTTTTTAAATCGGCTATAATTTCTACATCAATAGAAAGCTCTGTTGTTTTATCAGGGAAAACCACACGTGCTAAATAATTTCCAAAAGGATCTTGTTGCCAATTAAAAAAATGGTTTTCTGGTTTTATTTTTAAAGAATAAGATTCTATTGGAGTTCTGCTGTGAGGTGCTGGTCTTAATCTAAAAATATGAGGAGAAAGTTTTACAGAACGATCGTATTTATATTTAGTTTTGTGAGAAATTACAATTTTTAATGCCATTAGTGCTTTTTTAGTACTTAAATTTAATTGTAGGTGAAAATAATAAAATCGATACAATTTACTTTACAAATATCACAATTTTAAATTTAGTTATTGCTCATTATTGAATTTTTAATAAAAAATAACTTTTAATGCTAAAAAAGTATCTTTTTTGTCGAATCATCTAAAATAATTTAATTTTATTACTAAATAATGGCTATTAATTATATTTAATTTTATTAAATTTACCAAAAAAAGTACTCAATTTGAAAGCACCTACCAATTTACCAATTTTTTCATCTTATGAATTCGACTCTAGATTTTACGATGAAATTTTTACAAATAATAATGAAGTAAGACAAGTATATGAGACTTTATTTAATTTGTTTAGTGAATATTCTGTAAACGATTTTGTAAACCTTAATAATAAAGCAAAAGACGCTTTTTTTAATCAGGGAATTACATTTCAAGTTTATGGAGATAAAGAAACAAAAGAAAAGATTTTTCCTTTTGATTTGTTTCCAAGAATTATTGGTTATGAAGAATGGACAAAAATTGAAAAGGGAGCTTTGCAAAGAAGTAAGGCTTTAAATCTTTTTTTGTGGGATTTATATCACGATCAAAAAATAATAAAAGATAAAATTGTTCCTATAGATTTAATAGATTCTTCTGTTAATTTTTTAAAGCAGATGAAAGGTTTTAATCCTCCTGGAGGAATTTACAATCACGTTTCTGGTACAGATTTAATAAAACATTCAGATGGGAATCATTATGTTTTAGAAGACAATATTCGATGTCCTTCTGGCGTAAGTTACGTTGTGGGCAATAGAGCAGCATTAAAAAGAACTTTGTTTGGTGTTTTTAATCATTATCAATCTTACAACGTATCAGATTATGGACAAAATTTACTAGAAATTATAGAGTCTGTAAAACCGAAAGGAGTAGATATGCCAAAATGCGTGGTGTTAACACCAGGTGTTTACAATTCAGCGTATTATGAACATTCGTTTTTAGCCAAACAAATGGGAGTAGAGTTGGTAGAAGGTAGAGATTTGTTTATCGAAAACGACTTTGTGTACATGAAAACCATTAAAGGTCTAGAAAGGGTAGATGTTATTTACAGAAGGGTAGATGACGCCTTTATAGATCCTTTAGAGTTTAATAAAGATTCTTTATTAGGGGTTCCTGGTTTGTTTAAATGTTATATGAAAGGTAAAGTTTGCTTGGTAAATGCACCAGGAACTGGAGTTGCAGATGACAAAGCTGTTTATACGTATATGCCGCAAATTATCAAATATTATTTAGGTGAAGAGCCTATTTTAAATAATGTTCATACCTATCATTGTAGCAGACCAGATGAATTAAAATACGTTTTAGAAAATGTAGATAAATTAGTTGTAAAACCTGTTGATGAATCTGGTGGTTATGGAATTTCTATCGGAAATAAATTAACCAAAGAAGAAATAGAAAAAGTAAAAGAAACAATAAAAGCAAGCCCAAGAAAGTATATTGCACAGCCAATTATGTCGCTTTCTACACACGCCACTTATATAGAAGATGAAAATTCTTTTGAACCAAGACACGTAGATTTAAGAACCTTTACTTTATTGGGTAAAGACAAAGATTTCGTATTAAAAGGTGGTTTAACAAGAGTTGCATTAAAAAGAGGAAATTTAGTAGTAAACTCATCTCAAGGTGGTGGTTCTAAAGATACTTGGGTATTAAAAAAATAAAACAATTTTATGTTAGCAAGAGTAGCCAATAATTTATTTTGGATGGGACGTTATATAGAACGTTCAGAGCATATAGCAAGATATATGAATGTGAATTATTTCTCATCATTAGACGCACCTAATGAATTATCTCAATCTAGACAATTTGTTTTAAGATCGATGTTATTTGTTGCAGATGAAGAGGAATTAAAAGACATGAAAGAGTTGGATGAACAGAAAGTTTTGTTTGATATTGGTTTAAATCCAGAAAAGCAATTCTCAATTTTATCATCGATACAAAATGCGCAACAAAACGCAAACGGAGCTCGAGATTTAATCTCAACTGAATTATACGAATCTATAAATACATTAAATAGAACCGTTAAAAATTATCCTGCAAGTAAGTTTGTAAAAGATGGTTTGTTCGATTTTACAACTATGATCACAGCAAATGTGGCTTCGTTAAGAACTAAAATTAGAGGAACGCTATTGCATGATGAAGTGTATGCGATTATTATGTTGGGTATATACATAGAAAGAGCAAATCAAGTAATTCGTATTATCAACTCTAAATACAATGATGCACTTGTAGAAGAAGTAAACTCTGGAGTATCTGTTGATGACAGTTACGAATGGACTACCTTGTTAAAATGTGTAGAATCTTATGATATGATGCGCAGATATTACAGAAAAGTTCCTTCAACACGTACTGTTTTAGATTTCTTAATTCTAAATCCTGATTGTCCACGTTCTATAATGAATTCACTAAATAGCATTCAATATTACATTGGCTTTTTGTGCAAAGATGAAATTCCTCACAAACATTCCGCCGCTTTTTTAATTGGAAAATTAAAGTATGAACATCAATATAAAACCATTGAAGACGTTCAAGGAGATATAAAAACCTGTATCGAAAAATTAGTAGACGATTTATCTTTAGTAGGTGAAAAAATGGATAAAGATTACTTCAGTCTGTATTAAAAATAGCATCAACTTATATTCTTTTAAGTAAGTATTACTGATTATTTTAGTATTTTTGATGTTTAATTAGAACACAAAAAATGAGAAAATATAAAATAGCAGTTGTACAATTAAACTTAAATGATGTTGCCGAAAACAACCTAAAAAAGTGTTTGGCTTGGGTTCGCAAAGCAGCAGAAAAAGGGGCAGAGGTAATTAGCCTTCCAGAATTATACAGCAGTCATTATTTTTGTCAGAGCGAAGATGTTGCCAATTTTGCAATGGCAGAGCCCTTATATAGTACTTCTTTTATTGCGTTTAGTGAATTGGCAAAAGAATTAGGTGTGGTAATTATTGTGCCTTTCTTCGAAAAAAGAATGTCTGGCATCTATCATAACAGCGCTTATATTATAGATACAGATGGCACAGAAGCTGGTTTGTACAGAAAAATGCACATTCCAGATGATCCTCATTTTTACGAAAAATTCTACTTTACACCTGGAGATTTAGGTTTTAAAAACAACAAAACAAAAAAAGGAAATATTGGTACCCTAATATGTTGGGATCAATGGTATCCAGAAGCTGCAAGAATAACCGCTTTAAAAGGTGCAGATGTTTTATTTTACCCAACTGCAATTGGTTGGCATCCTCAAGAGAAAGAAGAATTTGGTGCAAACCAATATGGTGCTTGGATGAATGTAATGAAAGGACATGCAGTTGCCAATGGCGTGTATGTAGCTGCTGCAAACAGAATTGGCTTAGAGCAATACATCCCAAACACTGCAGGAATTCAGTTCTGGGGAGCCTCTTTTATAGCAGGTCCTCAAGGAGAAATACTTGCACAAGCTTCGCATGACAAAGAAGAAATTTTAATAGCAGAAGTAGATTTAGATTTGCAAGAAAATGTACGCCAAAATTGGCCGTTTTTTAGAGATCGAAGAATAGATGCCTTTGGTGAACTTACAAAAAGAGCAATAGATTAACATGAGAAGATTTCCAGCAGAATGGGAAAAACAAGAAGGTATTTTGTTGTGTTTCCCTCACAATGGCAATGATTGGCCAGGAAAATATGAAGCCATTCAATGGGCTTTTGTAGATTTTATTAAAAAAATTAGTACCTACGAAAAAGTTTTTTTAGTGGTGGCTTCTCAAAATTTAGAGACTAAAGTTTCTGGGATGCTTTCTTTAGCACATGTAGATCTTTCTAAAATAGCCTTTATTAGACAGAAAACCAACAGAAGTTGGATGAGAGATTCAGGACCTATTATTGTAAAAAATAATGGACAGAATGAAGCACTAAATTTTAACTTTAATGGCTGGGCGAAATATAAAAATTATCAACAAGATAAATTAGTTCCAGAAACCGTATCAAAATTTTTAAAAATTCCTTTAACACAAGTAATGTATAAAGGAAAACCTGTGGTTTTAGAAGGGGGTGCTTTAGAAGTAAATGGCAAAGGAACTTTGCTAACTACAGAAGAGTGTTTGTTAGATCCAAAAATTCAGGTAAGAAATAAAAATTATACCAAAGCAGATTACGAGGCTATTTTTAAAGAATATTTCGGAGTTACCAATGTAATTTGGTTAAAAGATGGAATTATAGGGGATGATACCCATGGACATATAGATGATTTATGCAGATTTACTAACGAAAACACCATTGTAACTGTGGTAGAAAATGATGAAAATAGTCCGAATTACAAACCACTTCAAGAGAATTTAACTATTTTAGAAAATGCGGTTTTAGAAGATGGTAAAAGCCCAAGGATTATTAGTTTACCAATGCCTAAAAAAATTGAGTTTGATGGTGTGAATCTACCTGCCAGTTATGCTAATTTTCTTATTTTAAATAAGTATGTTTTGGTGCCAACTTTTAATGATGTAAATGACAGTCTTGCTTTAAATAGTTTGGCAAAATGTTTTCCCAATAGAGAAGTTATTGGAATTTCTGCGATCGATTTAATTTGGGGTTTTGGAACCTTACATTGTTTAAGTCAGCAAATTCCTGAATAAATTAAGATTTTTTAATACTTTTTTGTCAGTTCGAGTGATTCCGAAGAATGAGGAATTGTATCGAGAACCGTTTATTAAAACAAATTATAATTAAAACATCTCGATACAATTTTGATGTGCCATCAAAATCACTCGATGTGACATCGTTAGGTTTAACCAAAATCACTCGATGTGACAAGCGTGTGTCAGTTCGAGTGCTTCCGATTTTTTTATCGGAAGTGTATCGAGAACCGGTTATTACAACATCTCAATAAAACATCTCGATACAATTTTGGTGACATCTCGATACAATTTTGATGTACCATCAAAATTACTCGATGTGACAAACAGTTAAGTTTTATTATAATTGTAAAAACACTCCAAAATGTCAGTTCGAGTGATTCCGAAGAATGAGGAATTGTATCGAGAACCGTTTATTAAAACAAATTATAATTAAAACATCTCGATACAATTTTGATGTACCATCAAAATCACTCGATGTTACAAAAAGTATCAAAAACTATCTGAAAACTCAGATTCTTCTAATTGTTATTGAATAATAGGCCCTAAAACCTCCCAAACATTTTTAGCCAATATTATATGCCCTTCTTTGGTAGGATGAATCCCATCAGACTGGTTTAAATTGGCAATGCCACCCACATTTTCTAATAAAAAAGGAACCAATACAATGGCATTTTTTTCTGCCAAATCAGGAAAAATATTTTTGAATTCAGCAGTATACTCTTGACCCATATTAGGTGGAATTTGCATGCCTGCCAAAACAATTTTTGTGTCTGGGTATTTCTTTTGAACAGCATTAATTATAAATTGCAAGTTGCTTTTGGTGGCTGATAAATTGACGCCTCGTAAACCATCATTGGCTCCCAATTCTAAAACAAAAATGTCTGGTTGTTCATTTAAAACCCAATCAATTCTATTTTTACCTCCAGCAGTGGTTTCTCCACTTATTCCAGAATTTACAACCCTATAATTTAATTGCAAACTGTCAATTTTATCTTGTATCAATCCTGGAAACGCATTTTCAACATCCTCTAAACCATAACCTGCAGTTAAACTATCACCAAAAAAAACAATCCTTTTTACTTTTGTTTTCTGCGAAGAATCAACTTCTATAGCATCTTGTACAATCGTGGCATTTTCCTTTTTAGGAGCATCACCTTTGCAAGAGATTAAAATAATCAATAGCGAAAAATAACATAATTTTAAGAAAATTGTTCGAGTTTGATTGCAGATATTCTTTGTTAAATGAGTATTTTTCAACATTAGCGTATTTTAGTAAAAATTAAATAAAATTGAATGTCAAAGATATTAAAGATTAATGATTTAGAGAAAACTTATACCAGTGGTTCTAAACAATTAACAGTAATTAGCAACATTTCTTTTGAAGTAGAAAAAGGAAGTATTTTTTCTATAGTGGGTCCTTCTGGAAGTGGAAAAACAACACTTTTGGGTTTGTGCGCAGGTTTAGATTACCCTACAAAAGGGACTATTGAATTATGTGGCACATCTTTACAAGATTTAAATGAAGACAAACGTGCTGAATTACGAAATAAAGAAGTAGGTTTTATCTTTCAGAATTTTCAATTGTTACCCACCTTAACAGCCCTAGAGAATGTAATTGTTCCTTTAGAATTGCAAGGCGATAAAAATGCTGCAAAATTCGGCATTGAGTTATTAACTAAAGTGGGTTTGGCAGATCGTTTGCATCATTATCCAACCCAATTGTCTGGTGGTGAGCAACAAAGAGTGGCTTTGGCTAGAGCATTTTCGAACAGACCTTCCATTTTATTTGCAGATGAACCTACAGGAAATTTAGACGAAGAAACAGGCGAAAAAGTAATTCAATTGCTTTTCGAATTGAACAAAGAAGCAGGTACTACTTTAATAATTATTACCCACGATTTAGAGTTGGCAAACAGAACCCAACAAATTTTAAGATTAAAAGGAGGGAAGGTTGTTTCTAACGAAAAAACAGCCCTAATTTCATGAGGAACTTACAAAACAAAGCAGGTTTTAATTGGCTTTTAAAAATGGCTTGGAGAGATGGAAAAGCAAGTCTGTCTAGACTCTTACTTTTTATGGCATCTATTATTTTAGGCATTGCTGCTGTGGTTTCTATTCAATTGTTTAGCAATAATTTAAAGCAGAACATCCAAAAGCAATCGAAATCTTTAATGGGTGCAGACTTTATCATCGATAGTCGAAAAATACCCTCAGAAAAAGTACAGAAAATAATCGATTCTTTAGGGCCAAATGCCTCTGAAGTAAACTTTGTTTCCATGGCTGCTTTCCCAAAAAACGGAAGCACAAAACTAGTAAAAGTAAGAGCTTTAGAAGGTAATTTTCCTTTTTATGGTAATTTAACAACAGCACCCAAAAATGCAGGAAGAAGCTATCAAGCTTTAGGTGGCGCTTTGGTAGATGCTACGTTGTTATTACAATTTAATTTAGCTGTAGGAGATTCTATCAAGTTGGGTAAAGTAACTTTTCCGATCATTGGTGCATTAAAATCGATTCCTGGAAGCACAGCAATTGCATCTTCAGTAGCACCTACTGTTTTAATTCCTTATCAATATTTAGAAAAAACGGAATTATTACAATTGGGTAGTAGAACCGAATATCAATATTTCTTCGAAGCTCCAGAAATGGATTTGGAATTGTTAGAAACAAAAATAGATCCTATTTTAGATGATGAAAATGCAGATTTAGATACCCATACAAGCACCAGTAGGAATTTAGGAAGACGTTATGACAATGTGGGTCGCTTTTTAAATTTAGTGGCTTTTATTGCGCTATTATTAGGGTGTATTGGTATTGCGAGTTCTGTGCATATTTACATTAAAGAGAAATTAAAAAACGTGGCCGTTTTAAAATGTTTGGGTGCTTCTAGAAAACAATCGTTTTTAATTTATTTAATTCAAATTATAGGCATTGGTTTGTTAGGAGGCATTATTGGTGCTGCCATTGGTACTGGCTTGCAATTTGCGTTTCCATATATTTTACAAGAGTTTTTACCTTTTACTGTAGATGTCTCCATATCTTTTTCACCTATTTTTATGGGGATTGTATTAGGCGTTTTAATGTCTGTGTTGTTTGCATTATTGCCTTTGTTAGGCACTTGGTATGTATCACCATTAGAAGTATTAAGAGGACAAGAAGAAAACTTGCAAAAACCGCGAAAAGCGAGAATATGGGTAGGCATTACAATTGTATTGTTTATCTTTTTATTCTCTTTTTGGATTTTAAAAAGTGCTACAAATGGCATCGTTTTTACCATCGGAATTTTCATCACGTTTGCAATTATGGCAGGTGTTGCAAGTTTATTTATTAAACTAATTAAAAAGTTTTTTCCAACTTCTTGGGGCTTTACAAGCAGACAAAGTTTATCTAATTTATTTCGCCCAAACAATCAAACTATGGTGTTGGTGTTGGCTATTGGTTTGGGTACTTTTTTAATTAGTACTCTGTATTTTACCAAAGATATTTTACTCTCAAAAACATCCATAGAAAATAAAAAGATAGATGCCAATATCATTTTAATGGATGTGCAAAGTACCCAAGAAAAAGCACTGGTAGAAAATTTTAAAAGCAAAGGTTTAGAAGTGATAGACAACATCCCCATTATTACCATGCGCATGGAGAAAATTCATGGAAAAACGGTGAACGAAATTCGAAATGATACCACGATTAAAATGCGCAAATGGATGTTGAATCGTGAGTTTCGAGTAACTTATAGAAGTGAATTATCTGAAACCGAAGAATTGTTAGAAGGGGAGTGGATTGGAAAAGTTGAAGCAGGCATAAGACCAGTGCCTATTTCCATTTCAGAAAGTATTGCCAGAGATGCCAATTTAAAAATAGGAGACAAGGTAGTATTTAACATTCAAGGTGTTGCCATGGAAACAAGTGTTGGAAGCATCAGAAAAGTAGATTGGAGTAGCATGCAAGTCAATTTTTTAATTCTATTTCCAGCAGGGGTTTTAGAAAATGCGCCTCAATTTAATGTAATTACCACATTTGCACCCAATGAAGAAAGCTCTGCAGATTTGCAAAGAGACTTGGTAAAAAACTTCCCAAATGTTACTATTTTAGATTTACGCCAAGTATTTACCATTGTAGAAGATATTTTAGACAAAGTCTCTTGGATTATTAATTTTATGGCCTTTTTTAGCATTCTTACAGGTTTTATTGTGTTGATTGGTTCTGTAAGAAATAGCAAATACCAGCGCATTAAAGAAAGTGTGTTGTTAAGAACTTTGGGGGCAAAAAGCAAACAGATTCTGCAAATTACGGCTTTGGAATATGTATATTTAGGTTTGTTAGGTAGTTTAGCAGGCATCTTATTATCTTTAGTAGGCGCACAATTATTAGCCACTTTGTTGTTTCAAGAACCTTTTATTCCTTCAGCCATTCCGTTTTTGGTTTTTCTACCAGCAATTACCCTTTTGGTAGTTCTCATTGGCTTGAGCAATTTAAAATCCGTTTTACAAAGTCCGCCTTTAGAAGTTTTAAGGAAAGAAGTGTAATTTTCTAAAATGATGACCTAAAATAATTAAAAATACATTGAATAAAAAAATAGTTGTATTTTATAAACTATTATACCTACTATTGCCAAATTATAAAATGTATTTCGAACTTTTTTTTGTTGCAGTGATTTTTTATAAGCTAAATGCCTATAGAATAAGCCAATTGGAAATAAAGAGTATCCAAAAACAGGTTCAATTTTAAAATATAATAATGATGTTGTTACTAATTTGTAACACTTTTATACAGAAATAAATACACAAACAGTCTTTAGAAGACAAAAGCAAATGGTTTGTATGGTAATGCTTTAGTATCGAACAAGCTTTTTTAAAAACTTAGCAATAAATTAAAATTAAATTAATAAATGAAATTCGCAATTTTATCAGCAAACCCAAATCTGTATTCCACACAACGATTAGTAGAGGCAGGCAAAAAAAAAGGGCATGAAATGGTGGTGATCGACCATACCAAATGCGATTTGGTGATCGAAAAAAAGAAACCTAGTGTAATTTATAAAGGGGAAGAATTAAAAGATATAGATGGTGTAATACCACGAATTGGAGCTTCTGTTACCTTTTATGGCACTGCTGTAGTGCGTCAGTTTGAAATGATGAAAATTTTTACCACTACAGAATCGCAAGCCTTGGTAAGATCGAGAGACAAATTAAGAAGTCTACAAATTTTATCGAGAGCAGGTTTAGGACTTCCTAAAACCGTTTTTAGCAATTACTCTAAAAATGTAGAAACTGTAATCAGTCACGTGGGTGGTGCGCCATTGGTAATTAAACTTTTAGAGGGCACCCAAGGTCTTGGCGTAGTTTTGGCAGACAATAAAAATTCTGCTGAATCTATTTTAGAGGCATTTAATGGCTTGCAAGCTCGTGTTATTGTGCAAGAATTTATAAAAGAAGCCAAAGGTGCAGACCTTCGTGCTTTTATTGTAGATGGAGTTGTTGTGGGTGCTATGAAAAGACAAGGGAAAGAAGGAGAATTTAGATCTAATTTACACAGAGGAGGTTCTGCAACTATTGTAGAACTTACAGACGAAGAAGAAAATGCCGCATTAAAAGCAGCCAAAGCCATGGGATTAGGCATTGCTGGGGTAGACATGTTGCAATCTGCAAGAGGTCCGTTAATTTTAGAAGTAAATTCTTCTCCTGGTTTAGAAGGCATAGAAAGTGCTACAGGCAAAGACATTGCAGGAAAAATTATTAAGTATTTAGAAAGAAATGCAGATCATTAA
>NZ_JBASWY010000022.1:0-127197 GCF_049276715.1 Polaribacter sp. | reverse complement strand
GTATGAATATTTTTAGGGTAATACAAGAGGCAATTAACAACGCTATTAAATATGCGGATGCTAAAAAAATCGAAGTTCAGATTTCTAAAGACAATCAAAATTTTATAATTTCTATTATAGATAATGGAAAAGGTTTTGATCTAAATAAAATAGAATTAGGTAATGGTTTAAGTAATATGGAAAAAAGAATGAGCGAAATTGATGGCAAAATAAATATTAGTTCTAAACCAAATTCAGGCACAGAAATAAAGCTGGAAGTTTCATTTAAAAATACGTCAAATGACGTATAAGTCAATTTTATAAAAACCTTTATTTTTATAAAAAACCCACCAAGCTATGAGTTTAAAAATTTGCATTGCAGAAGATAATTATTTTCTAACAAAAGCTATCAAAGAAAAGCTTTCTTTTTTTGATGATATTTCTATAAAGTTCCACGCAAATAATGGCGCAGAATTAATTGGTAAATTAGAAGAAAATCATAATATAGATGTTGTTTTAATGGATATACAAATGCCAGAAATGGATGGCATTAAAGCCACAGAGTTGGTTAAAAATAGATATCCACAAATAAAAGTGATTATGCTTACTGTTGTAGATGATGATGAGTGTATTTTTAATGCCATTAAAGCAGGTGCAAATGGGTATTTGTTAAAAGAAATTGATGCAGAAAATTTATATAAAAGCATTATTGAAGTTACAGAAGGTGGTGCACCAATGACGCCAAGCATTGCTTTAAAAACTTTAAATTTACTAAGAGACCCTAATTTTTCTCCCTCTGAAAACGAGGAATTAGAGGAAATAAAACTAACAAAAAGAGAAACAGAAATTTTAGTACAATTAAGCAAAGGCCTAAATTATAACGATATTTCAGACAATTTAATAATATCGCCCTCTACTGTAAGAAAACATATAGAAAATATCTACAAAAAGTTGCAAGTACACAGTAAAATGGAAGCTGTAATGAAAGCGCAAAAAAGAAATCTGATTTAGAAAATAATTATTTTTCTATATACTGATCTACATTTTGCCAAGGACCACCATTAATAACATCGACTCCATTTTGTTTTAAAAATTGAGCTGCTTGTCCACTTCTACCTCCACTTTTACAAACTGCAATCACTGGTTTATTCCAAGATTTTATTTGCTCTATTTCTAAAGGAATTAAGTTTAAAACTATATGTTTTGCATTTTTTATATGCCCTTCATTCCATTCAGCTAAAGTTCTTACATCTAAAACAACAGCTTCTTTTTCTAAATATTCTTTAATATCTGAACCCATATCTTTTCTTTTAAACATGTCAAATAAACCCATGTTATCTATTTTTTAATTTAGGTGCAAATTTAAACCATTTTCTATAAGCTTTGTGTAACTTTTATTACTTTTTAAATCGTTTAAAATATTTAAAATAGTTGTTTTAATTTTATAATTATTCTGTAAAGCTAAATCTTATAACTCTAAAAACAGTAACCAATCAGCAGCAAAATTAGTTTGTAATTGATGAGCTATTACCATTATTTTTTCTTCAGATGCTGAATTTGTTTCACGCATTTCTCTCACTTTTTGGTATAATGAATACAACTCTCTCTCCTTTTCTGAATATTTAATTTTATGCGTTTTTGTTTCAGAAACCTTGCTTCTATCTTCAAAAGAATTTACATCTGCAGCACCAGCATAAGCCGAAATAACTTCTTTACCAACAGCCATATCATATAAACCCCATTCTGGTTTAAATAAAACCTCATCTTTGTAAGTTACAGTGCATTCATCAAAAGTTATCATCAAAATTTTACCTCTTAAATCTCTTGTTCCTGTAATGGCTTTTCCTTTTAAAATGATGCCACTTTCGAATTCCAAAGTCATAAATTCACCTTCGTAAATTCCATAGGCTTTTAAATCTCTTGGGCTCATATCTTCAATTGGCAAATTAATCCCTTTTAATTTTCCAATCGGACTTCCAAATCCATTTTGATGTATTGCAATTCCATGGCCAATTAATTCTTTATCTCTATTTGCTAAAGCAGTTGAACCTTTGGTTTGGAAATAAGCAACTTTGTTGTTTTTAAACTGAATTACTCTATCAAAAACTCCCGAAATTTGAATACCAGTTGTTAATTCTATAGTTCCTAAACTTTCTGATTCGATTAACTTTTGAATGCCATTTAAACCTCCTTTTCTCAAAGCCATTGTATTTGCAAACTCGTCTAAAACTAGGCTTAAATAAGCAAAATCTGGAGTAACAAATAGCTGAGGTTGTGGTTTTGTAATATCAAAATTTACAGTTGCAGCTTCTATAGAATAATTTACTTTTTTAACTTCTTCTTGCATACACCAAGCACTTTCACCTATTGATGAAAGCAAACCTGCTCCATAAATTTTAGGGTTTTCTAGAGTGCCAATTAAACCATATTCTACTGTCCACCAATGTAAATTTCGAATCATTGCCATTTCAGAAAGTTCACCCATATTATTTTGCAACCATTCTACTTTCTCTTGTGCATCATTAATTTCTTGTTCAGTAGAATTTGGGTCTTCTTTTAAAATGGATAAAAGTCGAATTGCTTCATACATTTCATAATCTTTGGCAGAGGATATTGCTTTGCTACCAATTTCGCCAAAACGTCTTAGATATTCTGAATATTCTGGATTTGCAATGATAGGTGCATGCCCAGCAGCTTCGTGAATAATATCTGGTGCAGGAGTATATTCTATATGATTTATAGTTCGCATATCTGAAGCAATTACCAAAACATTGTAAGCTTGAAATTCCATAAACGCATTTGGAGGAATAAAACCATCTACAGAAACTGCTGCCCAGCCAATTTCTTTTAAAATACGGTTCATGCCTTCCATATGTGGAATATTTTCCATTGAAATTCCTGTTTTTTCCAATCCAGGAATGTAAGATTTATGCGCAACTTTACTTAAATAATCTACATTCATACGCATTACATACCTCCAAACTGCCTGGTTTTGAGGCGTGTATTCACTGTAAGGCTGCTTTACAACAAACTTGTGCAAATGCTTTGGTAACTTTTTAGTTACTTCATTCATTTCAAAATGTGATTCCATTAAATATTTGATAAAATTTACCCTGTAAAATTACGAATTTTACAAATGATGAAACTCAATTTTCTTGTTAAAAATTGATTTGAAAGTAAATTCCACTTTTAAATAAGAATATTGTAATTGTAACATTTTATCATTTTTTGCTACTTATAAAATATAAATGCTTTCATTATGGGATCAATATCAGGCATGATTATCAGTTTAAAAAACAATAAGAGAACCCGTGTTTCTACTTTCGAAAAGATGAAAAACTTTAAAGAAGGTAAAAATATTCAAGTTTCTTTTGATAAAAAAGCAACAAAATATCAATTAAAAGATATTAAAGAAAAACTACAAAAAGAAAATACTGAGAGATTCACAAAAATTTTAATAATTATTTCCGTTATTATTTTGATTCTTATTTACGTTATCGGTTTCGTAAAATTTTAAACAGTTCTCTAAAAACTTTCTTATTTTTACGTGATAAAACAACACAATGAACAAGAAAGTTATCCTAATGATTTTAGATGGTTGGGGAATTACACAAGACCCAAAAGTATCTGCTATTTACAATGCAAAAACACCTTATATCAATTCTTTATACGATAAATATCCAAATGCAGAATTAAGAACTGATGGAGAACATGTTGGTTTGCCTGAAGGACAAATGGGAAATTCTGAAGTTGGTCATATGAATTTAGGTGCAGGTAGAATTGTATATCAAAATTTAGCAAGAATCAATAAAGCTGTTCGTGAAAAAACGTTAGGCAAAGAAAAAGTGTTGTTAGATACTTTTAAATATGCAAAAGAAAACAATAAAAATGTTCATTTATTAGGCTTGGTTTCTGATGGTGGAATTCATGCGCACATTAATCATTTAAAAGGAATTTTAGATGTTTCTAAAGAAAATGGTGTTAGCAATGTTTTTTTACATGCTTTTACTGATGGTCGTGATTGTGATCCAAAATCTGGCGCATTTTTTTTGAATGATATTCAAGAATACATGAAAAAAACAACTGGAGAATTGGCAACAGTTACTGGTCGTTATTATGCAATGGATAGAGATAATAGATGGGAACGTGTTAAAATTGCTTATGATGGAATTGTAAATGGAATTGGTACAAAAACAAGTGATTTACTTGCTACTATTAACCAAAATTATACTGCTGGTTTAACTGATGAATTTCACAAACCTATTATTATAACCAATGCTGATGGCTCTCCAAAAGCACAAATTAAAGAAGGTGATGCAATTATATTCTTTAATTATAGAACAGACAGAGGAAGAGAATTAACCAATGCTTTGTCTCAAAATGATTTTCCTGATTTTGGAATGAAAAAACTAGATTTATACTTTACAACCATCACTTTATATGATGAATCTTTTTCAGGAATAAATGTTATTTATAACACAGATAATATTAAAAACACCTTGGGTGAAGTTTTATCAAAAGCTGGTAAAAAACAAATTAGAATTGCTGAAACAGAAAAATATCCTCACGTAACTTTTTTCTTTTCTGGAGGACAAGAAGCACCTTTTGAAGGCGAATCTCGTATTTTAAGAAACTCGCCAAAAGTAGCAACATACGATTTAAAACCAGAAATGTCTGCTTACGAACTAACAAAAGCTTTGTGTAAAGATTTAGAAAAAGGCGAAGCCGATTTTGTTTGTTTAAACTTTGCAAATGGTGATATGGTTGGACATACAGGTATTATGGAAGCAGCCATTAAAGCCTGTGAAGCAGTAGACATTTGTGCAAAAAAAGTGATAGAAACAGGTTTAGCAAATGGTTATTCAACACTACTAATTGCAGATCATGGTAACTGCGAAACCATGATGAATCCTGATGGTTCTCCTAACACAGCACATACCACAAACCCTGTTCCTTTTATTTTAATTGATACCGAAATAAAATCAGTAAAAAGTGGTATTTTGGGCGATATTGCTCCAACTATTTTAGATTTAATGGGTGTAGAACAGCCAGAAGAAATGACGCAAAAATCTCTTTTATAATTATGAAAAATTACATCATCCTTTTTTTTAGTATTCTTATTTTAGCTTGTAATAGTAGTAAAACAACTGTTGAAAAAAAATCAGAAGAAAAAATTCAAGAAGTTCAAAAAATAACAAGAGTAAAAGCAAAAGAAAATAATAATACAAAAAATGAGAGGGGTTATTTAATTGGTATTGTAAATAAAGAATCTTTTAATGATGCTGATTATAAACCTTGGTTTGATAGCAGATATGAAGAATATTCTACAAACAAAGAATTAATTGAAAAACTAAAACCTATTATAAACGATTTTACAATTAAAGGTTTTATGGGTACTTGGTGTGGAGATAGTAAAAGGGAAACTCCCCGTTTTTATAAAATTTTGGAAGAAACTGGTTTTGATCAAGATTATTTTGAATTAATTACTGTTGGAAGAGATAAGAAAACACCAGACAATTTGCAAGAAGGCCTTAATATAATAAGAGTACCTACTTTTATTTTCTATAAAAATGGCAAAGAAGTAGGACGTTATGTAGAATATCCAAGAGAAACTCTAGAAAAAGATATTTTAAAAATTGTTACAGGAGAACCATACAAGCATTCTTACGATAGGAGTGAGTGAGTGATTTTTTTTTAATTTTGAATTTTCTTTTGTTTTCACCAAAAAATAATTCTTAATAAAAATCTTAACTTTGCCTTTCAATTTTTTTAAGATGATTCAAATTAAAACCAGAGAGGAAATAGAAATAATGCGCGAAAGTGCATTAATAGTTTCTAAAACTTTAGGAATGCTTGCTAAAGAAGTTAAACCTGGAGTTTCTACTTTATACCTGGATAAACTTGCAGAAGATTTTATAAGAGAACAAGGTGCAATTCCTGGTTTTTTAGGTTTGTACGATTTTCCTAATACACTATGCATGAGTCCAAACTCGCAGGTGGTTCATGGCTTTCCAACTAAAGAACCTTTAAAAGAAGGCGATATTATTTCTATAGATTGTGGTGCATTAAAAAATGGTTTTTATGGCGATCATGCATATACTTTTGCTGTTGGCGAAATTGATGCAGAAACCAAAAAACTATTAGAAGTTACCAAAGAAAGTTTGTATGTTGGAATCAGAGAATTTAAAGCTGGCAATAGAGTTGGTGATGTTGGTTTTGCAATTCAAAATTTTACCGAAAAACATAGTTATGGGGTTGTAAGAGAATTGGTGGGTCATGGTTTAGGACGTAAAATGCACGAAGATCCAGAAATGCCAAATTATGGCAAAAGAGGAAGAGGTAAAAAGTTTGTGGAAGGAATGGTTGTAGCTATTGAACCCATGATAAACATGGGAACTCACAAAATTAGACAACATGCAGATGGTTGGACAATTACAACCTTAGACAATAAACCATCTGCACATTTTGAACATAATATTGCTATTCTTAATGGCAAGCCTGAATTACTTTCTACGTTTAAATATGTGAATGAAGCTCTAGGTATTGTTACTAATGAAGAGGATGAATTTCGACAGTAAAATATTTTAGACACTAATTTCACAAAGAAAAAAGAATAAATGAACTCACTACTGCATAAACAAGAATCATATAATATTATTGGTACTTGCATGGAAGTTCATAGGGAATTAGGAAAAGGTTTTTCTGAAATTGTTTATGGAGATGCTTTAGAAATTGAGTTAAATAATAATGGAATTCAATATCAGCGAGAAGTAAAGTTTAACATCAATTACAAAGGTTATTTATTACCTCACTATTATGTTGCAGATTTTATTATTCATAATAAAATAGTTTTAGAAATTAAAGCTATAGAATCTTTAACAAAAAGTCATATAAAACAAACTTTAAATTATTTAGCAGCTTCTAAAATTAAATTAGGATTGTTAGTCAATTTTGGTGAAGATAGTTTAACCTACAAAAGAATTCTTTTGTGAAATTTGTGTAATTCGTGTCTCTTTTTAAATCCATATTAAATACAATACCCAGACCTTTATTAATTAAAGTAAGTTATTTAGTGCGTCCAATAATTGCATTCACTTTAAAAGGTAACAAATTTACAGACCCAATAGATGGCAAATCTTTTCGTAAATTTTTACCTTATGGCTATGGAAAGCAAAGAGAAAATGCACTTTCCCCATCAACCTTGTCATTAGAAAGGCACAGATTAATGTGGTTATTTTTAAAAGATGAAACCTATTTTTTTACATCAGCAAAAAAATTAAAAGTTTTACATATTGCACCAGAACAATGTTTTTTAGACATTTTTAGAAAACAGAAAAATCTTGAATATATTACCTCAGATTTAGAAAGCCCGATTGCAGATGTGAAAGCAGATATTTGCGATTTACCTTTTGAAGATAATTCGTACGATGTTATTTTCTGTAATCATGTTTTAGAGCATATAACAGATGATACAAAAGCGATGCAAGAACTTTTTAGAGTGCTAAAAAAAGGAGGATTTGGTATTTTTCAAATTCCACAAGATTTGTCGCGAGCAACAACTTTTGAAGATGATTCTATAACAGATAAAAAAGAACGTGCAGAAATTTTTGGACAATATGATCATGTAAGAGTTTATGGGAGAGATTATTTTAATAGGTTGCGTTCTGTAGGTTTTAAGGTTGATGAAGTGGATTATACAAACAAAATAGCTCCAGAAAAACTAGAGCTATTTTGTTTGATGAAAGGAGAAATTCTCCCTGTTTGTTATAAATTATAAATTATTCTGATTTCTGAAATTTTCTTAAATAATCTACCATTTTTTCTAGTTGTTCATTTCCTAAAATAATAATTCCATCTCTTGTAAATTGATAAGCACCGTTTTCTAATTTGGTAATTACAGTAATTCCTGAATAGGTTCCATTTTCATTTTTAGGTTCAGCAACTTTAGTACCATTTTGATTAATCCAGTAGGTTTTATTAGAATTAATTGCCTGAAAATTACCATTATAAAAATTTCCAATAAATTGATAATCGGTATTTATATTTAAAACTTTACCATCTATAGAACATAAAAATGCTAAGAGATTGTAACCTTCTGTAGCATATAATGGATGTATTCCACCCCCTAAATGTCCTCCAAAAAGATACCATTCTTTTAAAACTCTAACTTCTCCATCATTATTAAATTTATCAATAACATCCGCTTTTTTTAAGTTCTTAAATAAGTCTTCTTCATTGGCAATTTTCACAACTTTTCTTGCATTTAGGTCATAAACAAGAGGCTGAAAAGAATTATTAGGATACGTTACTAATCTACCATTTGCTCTTGGTAACATTACTTTTCCATAGTGTGTAGAAAGTGTGTTAAATTCAGAAACTGGCATTAGTGGAAAACTACTTTTAGCATTTGAATTGAAACAAAATAATTTTGTGGGTTCTTCTGGTATATTTTTAAAAATAAAATAACCATCAAAATAAACTACATCTTTATATTCGTTGGCTGTTACTAATATTTCGCCAACATCATTTATAATTCCATAAAAATCTTTGTTTTTATAAAGAGCAATATTGTTTTTATTAAAAGGATAAATACTATCAACTTTAACGGATAACAATTCAGACTTATTAGACCAAATTGTTTTTAAAGAGTCAATTTTACGGAGTTCTTTTTGTTTTCGAAGTTCTTCTTCTTCCACTTTTTTAACTTCTTCTTTTAATTCTTCTTTAGTTTCAAGAATTAAAACATAATCTTCAGTAGCAGTTATAAACTCTTCAGTTGATTTGTTTTTGGCTAAAACAAAATATTGTTTAGAATATTTTTCAGCTTCGTCTAAATACCTTAACTGTTCCGCAAAAGATTCTTGTTTATGATGTGTTTCAAAATAAACACGAGATCCTAGAATTGCCACATCTTTATCTGTGATAGTATCAGTATAACTCATCGCTTTCTCAAAATACTCAAGAGCTGATTCAAAATCAATTAAAGATGATATAGCCTCTTTTGCTCTTTTAATATATACATCTGCAATATCTTTATTCGTCTGACTGTAGCCAACTATTGTTATTGAGAATAAATAGAAAAATAGTATAAATTTTTTCATAGTTTTTAACAAGTTAATTTAATTTCTTTTGTTTGCAATATAAAAAAATTGAATTTGAATTTAACAAGAATTGATACTAATTTTGGTTATCTGTCCTATATTCTTGTAAATTCCCTTTATCATCCAAATAAATTAAAATAACTTTTAGAAAATAGTGCGTTTCGAGAAATAATTTTGTTTTCTCTAAACCCATAGCCATAAATGCAGTTGCATAAGCATCTACATCTGCACAATCTAAAGCAGCAATAACTGAAGCACTTAACAAATTACTCTCCAGTGCTAAACCTGTTTTAGGATTGATGGTGTGTACATATTTTTTTCCATCATCAGTAATTCTAAACTTTCTGTAATTGCCAGATGTTGCCATAGATTTATTAGATAAATTTATGTTTGTATAACCAGAGTTGTTATCAGAATCAATAGGATTTACCACTTTAATCAACCAAGGTTTTTGCTCGGCCTTTAAACCTTTTGCTCTAATTTCTCCACCAATTTCAATTAAGTAATTCTCAATTTTTTTATCTTCAAAAAAACGGGCAATAATATCTATTCCAAATCCCTTTGCAATGGAATTAAAATCTAAATAAATTTTCGAATTTTCTTTTATAATTCTCCCATTTACTAAAGAAATTTTATCAAAACCAACAAACTGCATTTCAGCTTTAACCTCTTCATCAATTAAGTTTCTCTGTTCATTATTTGGACCAAAGCCATAAGCATTTACTAAATTACCTACTGTTGGATCGAAATAACCATCAGTTTCTTTATAAATTTTCTTTGATTTTTTAAAAACTTCGCTAAAAAAATCATCGATAATAATCGTAGAATCCCCAGTATTAATTCGAGAAATATCTGAAGTTGGTATGTATGTTGAAAGTGAATTATTAAAAGCTAAAAACATACTATCTATAGATTCTTGATAGTTTTTATCTGCATTTAAATAGGTGATTTTATAACTTGTTCCAAAAACGAAGCCTTCTAGTGTAAAATCCTTTTTAACTTTTTCGCTTTTACAAGCAATGAAAATAATTAAAAATGCAAGAATAGTAAACGTTTTTTTAACTATCATTAAGTTTTTCTTTCTAACAAAAATAATACATAAAATTATCATAAATCTTTATTAATACTACTTTTTATGCTTGTATTTTGTTAAATTTGTGACCTAAATTTAATTTAAAAAACCGATGAAGAAATTATCAATATTAGTATTGTCTGCAATTATATTAGCATCTTGTGTTTCTAAAAAAGAATATGCTGCTTTGGAAACAACGCATAAACAAACAAAGGATGAGTTATTAAATGTAGAGACAAGTTTACAAAAATGTATAATAGAAAAAGAAAAGCAAGATGCCAAATTTTTTGCCCTTACTGAACAAGTAAAATATTTACAAGAAGATAAAAAAACAGCTTTAAAACAAGTTGAAAACTTAACAGTTTTAACACAATCTTCTTCTGATAATATTAAAAATGTAATTTCGCAATTAAGTGAAAAAGACAAATATATTAATGGTGTAAGAAAAGCAATGACTCAGAAAGATTCATTAAACCTTGCTATTAAATTTCATTTAACAAAAAACCTAACAGAAGGTATTCAAGATAAAGATATCGAAGTAAATGTTGAAAAAACGGTGGTTTTTATCTCTATTTCTGATAAACTTTTATTTAAAAGCGGTAGTTATACTATAAATGAAAACGCATATTCTGTAATGGAAAAAATCGCGAAAGTAATAAACGACCAACCTAGTATGGAAGTTATGATTGAAGGTCACACAGATTCTACGCCTATTAAAAGAGATTTAATTCAAGACAACTGGGATCTATCTGCTTTAAGAGCTACTTCTATTACAAGAATTTTACAGTATAAATATGGTGTAAAACCAGAAAGATTAATTGCTGCAGGTAGAAGCTCTTATGTGCCATTAGCGCCAAATGATACTGCTGAAAACAAATCTAAAAACAGAAGAACTAAAATTATTATCATGCCTAAATTAAATCAATTCTTCGAATTGTTAGAGCAAGATGCTACTAAATAATTTTTAACTTTTTTAATGATATTTAAAACCAACTTGAAAGAGTTGGTTTTTTGTTTTAATGCAAACTTGACATTCTCAAAAAAATCTACTAACTTCGTTTAACTTCTGATAAAATGAATTTAAACTCACTTTATCAAGTTTAGTTATGCCCAATTTGAAAAATGACACAGCATAGAAAAAGAAATAAAAATTTAGGACTTACTGAACTGATTGCAATTGCTCTTGGCGGAATGGTTGGTGGTGGAATTTTTACAATTTTAGGAATTTCAGTTTCTTTAATTGGAAACCTAACGCCAATTGCAATAATAATCGGAGGAATTATAGCCTCTTTAGCAGCATATTCATATGTGAAATTAGGACTACATTATAGAGATGAAGGAGCAACATATTCTTTTTTCAAAAAAACATATCCAAAATCAAATTTCTCTGCTTCTGCAATAGGCTGGTTTATAATTTTCGGTTATATAAGCACATTAGCCTTATATGCTTATACATTTTCATCGTACGCAATTAGTAGTACTGATTTTGCAGATAATATTTGGATTAGAAAAGGTATTGCAATTGCTGTTATTGGAATTTTCACTTTAATAAATATTTGGAGCGTAAATGGAATGGGAAAAATTGAAGACTTAATGGTTTATACAAAACTTATAGTTTTAACAATTATTTCAATCGTACTAATGACTCACGGAACTACTGATTTCAATACATTCATTGGAAATATGACTATAGATTTAGAACAATCAAGTGTTTTTTCAATTTTGATAGTTTCTTCATTAACTTTTGTTGCTTTTGAAGGCTTTCAATTAGTAATTAATGCAGTTAATGAAATGACGAATCCAGAAAAAAATATACCAAGAGCAATTTACAGTGCAATTTCATTAGCTGTAGTAATTTATGTAGTTATAGCAATGGGTGCGTTATTTGCAATACCAACTGAAGAAATTATAAAGAATAAAGAATTTGCACTTGCATCAGGTGCTGGAAATGTATTAGGCTCATTGGGAACGAATCTTGTTATTTTCGGAGCAATTTTAGCCACAAGTAGCGCTATAAGTGGAACTGTTTTTGGTTCTTCTCGTCAAATGTCTGTAATTGCGAAAGACGGTTATTTTCCTCAAATTTTATCCATCCGAAAAAATAATAGTCCTCAAAATGCAATTATTGCTATGGCAGTAATTTCTTGTATTTTAATCTCAATTGGTGGTTTGGAATTAATTCTTGAATTTGGTAGTGTTACTTTTCTTTTAGTTTCGTTACTTATGGCAATTGCTAATTTTAAAATTAGAAAAAAAACGAACTCATCTACTTTTTTGACAGTATTATCAATAATTGGATTAAGTATTGGTGGAATTTTAATTCTTTACTACGAATTAACAAACAACTGGAAACAAATGATGGCAATAGTTATAATATATATATTACTTGCATTAGGAGCTTGGAAATTTTCATCTAATAAAAAAACTGGGCATAACAATGTATAAAAATAATAGCGGTTTAATCGCTAAAACCAAAGTAAGTAAATATAAAAAAGGTCTGGGTTTAACCGAAAAGTTAGTGTGTGCAAATCCGCTACTATTCTTATACTAGACCGTTAAACGAACCTACTCTAAAATCTTTAAAAAATCTTCAAAAGCCACATAATAAGGCTGATCTTTAAAAACAGGATTTTCTACACTTTCTGCATTGGCAATGCCAACACCAGCAAACCAAACTTTGGCATTTTGTTTTTTGGCATGTTCTTTAAAAGTTTCCATCCAAAGAACATCGTATTCATTAGGGTTTTGTAAATTACTGGTTGTTTTTACCAACACAAATATGGTGGGTTCTCCTTTTTTAAACAATACAAATTGTGGATGTCTTTTTAAAGTGCTATTAATGGCTTGGAATTCATAGCCCATTTTTTCTAACTTTTCTCCAACAATATTCATTGCCAAATTATGCAATTCTTGTGCTGATAAAATTTGCATTACTTCTTTTTATTACGCTTATTGTAATTCTTGTCTCCTCTAGTTTGTGGCTTCTTATATTTTTTAGCAATTTCTCTTCTATAAGAACCACCCAAATTTACTTTGCTATTCTTTTCACTTTTTTCATGAAAAGCATCACCAGGAACATATTCTAATTTGCTTCTGTTTTTAGATTGCTCATGCTCTTCTTTTGGTCGTTCATCTTCTGTTAATAATTTCGATATTTCAACCTCTTCTGGAAGTTCTAAAAGCGGAATTTTAAAATCCATTAATTCTTCAATGGCCGCTTTTGCTTCTTGTTCTTTTTCTGTAGAAAATAAAATCGTTTTTCCTGCTCTTTCTGCTCTACCAGTTCTACCAATTCTGTGCATGTAATTTTCTGGAAAATCTGGTGTATCAAAATTAAAAACATGGCTTACATTATCGAAATCTAAACCACGAGCCATTACATCTGTTGCAACTAAAATTCTATTGTTTCCTTCATCAAACTGACGAATAGAACGTATTCTGTAATTCTGTGTTTTATTAGAATGAATTACACAGGTTTCACTACCAAAAACTTCTTCTAAATGTTTAAATAAATAATCTGCAGTTCTTTTAAAACCAACAAAAATTAATACTTTATGGTAAGTTTCTCTGTCTTTTAAAAGATGATTTAACAAATTAACTTTGGTGAAAAAATTAGGAATGTTATAAGAAATCTGCTCAATATTATCTAAAGGAGTTCCACTAACAGCCACAGAAATTTTAGTGGGATTTTTAAAAAAATCGTAAATTAATTCATCTACATCTTCTGTCATAGTTGCAGAAAATAAAATGTTTTGTCTTTTTTCTGGAAGAATATCGAAAATGTTCATCAATTGAAATCGAAAGCCCAAATCTAACATTACATCGACTTCATCTATCACCAATTTTTGAATCGATTTTAGCTTTAAAGCATTGCTTAAACCTAAATCGTACAAACGACCTGGAGTTGCCACAATTATATCTTGCCCCTGTAAAATAGATTGTTTTTGGGTGTTAATATTTGTGCCACCATAAACACCTAAAACGCGTAGATTTATATATTTTGATAGTTTTTCAATTTCATCTACTACTTGCAAAACCAACTCACGAGTTGGCACCAAAACCAAAACTCTTGGGTGTAATTGTTTAGAAAACTTTAAATCTCTTAAAATTGGCAACATGTATGCAAAGGTTTTTCCTGTACCTGTTTGCGCAATTCCAACCACATCTTTTCCAGATCTAACTATAGAAAATGCTTGTTCTTGAATGGGTGTTGGTTGGTCAAAACCTAAATCATCAATAGCATATTGTAGTTGATTTGATAAATCTAAATCTTTAAAAGTCATTTTCTAAATTTTATGCAAAGATACGTTTTCTTTAAAGCATGTAATTTATGATTTTAAAAGTGTTTTTAATCAATAAATAATTTTACAATAACTCTAGTTCCAACGTCTAAATCTTCGAATATTATTTGATGTTTCTGTTTTAAATGATTAGAAAAAACCGCTAATCTTTCTTCTGTAAGTTTTAAACCAATAGATTCTCTTTTCAACATTTTTTGCGCTTTAAACTCTTGCGCTTTTTTTCTTCCTATTCCATTATCTTCAATTGCTATTTCTATGTAGTTTGGATCTGTTTTAGTGATAGATAACACTAACTTTTTTTCTCCTTCTTTTGGAGATAAACCATGCCAAATTGCGTTTTCTACAAAGGGTTGTAAAATTAATGGTGGAATTTTAATTGTTTCTAAATTAATACTTTTATCAATATGTGTTAAGAATTCTATCTGGTTTTTAAATCTTAAATTTTCTATGCTTACGTAGAGTTCTAAAGTGTCTATTTCATCTTGTAAAGACACTTCTTTTTCTCTTGAAATAGTTAATATTTTACGAATTAATTTAGAAAACTTATTCAAGTAATAAACTGCATTTTCCTTATTATTTTTAATGATGTTTAGTTTAATAGAGTTTAAAGAATTAAAAATAAAATGTGGATTCATTTGACTTTGTAAAGACGAAACTTTTAGTTCTGCAATTTCTTTTTCGAAAGCCAATTCTAATTGTTTTATTCTTTCTTCTTCTGCTAATTTATTTAAAGCTACAATTTCTGTGGTTTTGGTTTCAACTTCTTTTTCTAATCTCTCTGTAAGTAAGTTTTTTAGTGCTGAATTTTCTTTATACTGTTCTATTAATTTTTGTTGAGATTCGTTTCGTTCTTCTAAAATTAAACTCTGCTTTTTTGCCAAACCTAAAGAGAAAAATATATTCTCTATAAAAACACCAACATAAAAATAAGACCAAGAAGAATAAGAACTACTACTTCCAAAAAGAGAGCTTGTTAATGCCAAAATAGAAAATATAGAAAATGCCAAACTACCAATAATAATATAATATTTAATAGCAGTTTTCATCCTAAAAAGATGATAATAAATAAAAATACTTAAAATGATTAATGCAGGTACTAAAATGAAAAGGAAGCCTCTTCTCACTAAATAAAAATCGTAAAATAAATCGATTATAAAAAAACCTAAAAGAACAACAGCCAAATATTTGACAATATTTTTAATCCTTTTTGATGTTTTACTTTTAAATAAAGAAAGTCCTCCAAACTCTGTTACAAAAATTAAATAAGCACTATTGTACAACCACTCAAAAGAAGTATGAAGTGAATTTGGCAAAGGCAAACTAGAATTTAAAACTGTTCTAAAATAAATACTTGAATTCACAATAACTTGATCTACAATTATTATTGAAGCATAAATTGCATACCATAAATAAGCATTATCTTTATAAATTCTGTAAAAAAAAATATTTTGAATTAGAATAATAATCAAAAAACCTATTATAAAAACAGAAAAAATCCCAAGAGGATTAACATCATAAAAATTACGAATTCCTTCTAACATTCCTTAAAATTAAACTCTTTTCATAGCTTCTAAAATGTATGCTCTGTTAGGTCTAGAAACTGGTATAGTTTTATTGTTTTCTAAAATCAAATAGTATCCTTCGCTTTTTACATATTCTCTTATATAATTGATATTCACTAAATAAGATTGATGCACCCTAATTATAGAATCAGAATTAAAAGCTTCAAATACATCTTTTATTTTTTTTGAATACAAGTGTTTTTCACCATTTTCTAAATATATAGTTGTATAATTTCCATCTGATTTACAATGAGTAACTTCTGCTATATTTAAAAAAATAATTTTTCCACTAGAAGGAATCGCAATTTTTTTTGTTTTTTTTTCTGAGGGTAATAGCAAGTCTTGTAAAGAAAAGCCAAGTTGTTTGTTTAACTTATTTTTTTTAATTCTTTTTACAACTTTTACCAAGTCATCATTGTCAATTGGTTTTAGTAAGTAATCTATGGCGTTTTCCCTAAAAGCTTTTAATGCGTAATTATCATAAGCTGTGGTTATTACCAAATCAAAATCACGATATTTTAGATGAGATAATAATTGAAAACCATCAATTTTTGGCATTTCTATATCCAAAAAAACACAATCTGGCTTTAAGTAGTTAATGGCAGAAATAGCATCTTCTGGATTTGTAAATGAATCAATTATATTAATTTCCTTACAAAAGGTTTTAATTTCCCAAGCTAAACTTTCTATAGCATCTTGCTCATCATCAATTAATATAGCTGTAATCATTTAGACAATTTTTATACATATTACAAAATAGTAAGCTATAAGGTTTTATTCTTTTCCTTTTCAACTCACTCAGTTCATAATCAACCAAATATAATTCATATTTAATTATTTATTAGAATTACTCTAAATATAAACTGAATATCACAAAAAATACAAGAGATATGTCCAAAAATAGAATAGCACAATTAGTTCGTGAATAATCATACTAAATTTAAAATGATTCAAAAATAAAAGAAGTTATGTCAAAAGAAATTATAGACAGAAAAGAAGCACTAAAAAAAATGAAAATTTATAGTAAATATTTTGCTTTAACTGCATTAGGTACCTATATAATGTTACACCCAAAAAAATCGCAAGCTTCAAGCCCAGAAGCTCCAGGAACTGGATTTTAAAAAAAAATATGATGAAAAAATTAAAAAAAATTATATTGATTATTGGAATATGTTTATTTAATCAAACAATAATTGCTCAAGATAATTATGGAGAGCAGATTATTGAACAACCTGTACAAGGTGCAAGTCACCATTTTGGGAACTCTGTCTCTATTGATGGTAATTATGCAGTAGTTGGTGCCCCAAATGAAAATGAGCAAACAGGAGCTGCAAATGTGTTTAAGAAAGATGAGAATGGAAATTGGGTTCATATTCAAAAAATAACGGCTTTTGTTGGGCAAAGTATAGATGAATATTTTGGCACAACTGTGCATATTCAAGGAAATTATATTTTTGTTTCAGCACCAACTGATAGATTAAATGAAGCTCAATTTCAAAACCCAGCAGGCTCTGTAATGATTTATAAAAATGATGGAAATGATAATTTTGTCGGTATTCAAAGAATTCGTTCTTCAGATATTAGCACAGGTGACTATTTTGGAGATTCTATAGATAGTTATGGTGATTATTTGGTAGTTGGTGCTCCACATGAGGATCATGATTTAGCTGGCAATAATACATTCGCAAGTGCTGGTTCTGCTTATGTGTTTAAAAAAGATGCTGTAAATGACGAATGGAATCAAATACAGAAACTAGTTCCAAGTCATAGAGAGGTGTCTGATGTTTCTGGAATTTCTTTAGCTATATCAGAAAATTACATTATTTTAGGTAGTAATAATAACACAGATGTAGACAATCTAAACCCTTTAATAGGGAGTGGTAGTGTATTTGTTTTTAAAAAAGATGATGTAAATGATGTTTGGTTAGAAACACAAAAGTTAAAAGGAAGTAATAACCAGTATACTAGTTTTGGGAGATTTGGTATTGATATTAATGGAGATTATATTGCTGTTGGAGCACCTGGAGAAGATAGTGTATATATTTTTAAAGTGAATCAAGTAGATGGTGTTTGGAGTCAAATCCAAAAAGTAAATGCAGTAGGTTTCAGTACTAGTAGTTTTGGAAAAAGTATCGCATTAAATGGAGATTTTTTTATAGCTTCTGCACCAAGTGCATCTGTACAGCAACCAAATGGAACTAATATTGTTTCTGGAACTGCTTTTATTTTTAAAAATAATAATGATACTTGGAATCAAGTTGGACAAATAGCACCTTCAGATGGCGAGTTAAATGACTTTTATGGAGGTGGAGATTCTTCCTTTACATTTTATTCCAATTCTGTTATAGATTTTGATGGCATTCACTTTATTGTTGGAGCTGGCTTTAATGATGTTACTAATGGAGGAAATACTTTTGTAAATGCAGGTAAAGCTTATATTTCTGGGAATTTTACTGGTTTATTCAATCAAATTTTTACTTGGACAGGAGCTATAAGCACAGACTGGAATACTGCTGGAAATTGGGATGTAAATGCAGTACCTACAGCATCAGATGATGTAATTCTAGCTGATGTTGTAAATGCTCCAAAAGTAAATTTTAATCAAAGCTATGTTGTAAATAATCTAACAATAAATGAAAATCTAACTATAAAAACTAATGCTAGTTTAACTGTAAATGGAAATTTAGATCATGGAGCTAATATACAGGTTGAATCTTTTGCAAATGGAAATGGAAGTTTTATTTTAAGAGGAAATCAAACTAATCTAAATCCTGCTGATTTAATTTATTTAAGATATGTAAGTGGTAACAATTGGCATATGTTATCTAGTCCTGTTACTAATTTCGATATTGATGTTTTTGCAGCTGCAACTGCTCTTGCAGAAGGTCAAGGAAATAACAGAGGTATTGGTTTTTACAATAATAACACAAATCCAAGATGGATTTATTATCAAGATGGTGCTGATGATACAGGAGATTTTATTGAAGGAAAAGGATATTCTATACAAACTTCTGAAAATGCTTTTCTAAACTTTACAGGAAAATTAAAAGCAACTGATTTAAACAACTATGTTATCACAGAAAATTTAGATGGCTGGAATTTAGTTGGAAATCCATATCCAGCATTTATAAATGCAAATACAAATGCTGATGAAAATGAAAATTTCCTAACTGAAAATGCAGACAATTTGGATCCTGAATTTGCAAATATCTATGTTTGGAACCCAAACACGACTTCTTACGAACCTATAGGAAATGGCTTAGGAGCTAAATATATTGCACCAGCACAAGGTTTTTTTGTAAAATCTAAAGTTAGTGGGGGAACAATAGACATTAATAAAAGCATGTTAACGCATCAACAAGGAGATTTATTTTTGAAAACAAACCCAACAAAAAAAATGGTATTACAAATAAAAGATGATACCAATATTTCAGAAACCACAATTGCTTTTAAAAATGGAATGACCAAAGGTTTAGATGTAACTTATGATGCTGCTGTTTTTTCTGGGGCAACAAATAATTTATCAATCTACACACATCTTTTAGAAGACAATAAAAACGTGCCTTTTGCCATTCAGTTTTTACCTGAATTAGAAAACAACGATTTCATAATTCCTCTTGGAGTTTATCAAAAAGAAGAAACAGAAATTACACTTTCTTTAAAAGAAATCGACATTTCAGATGATATAAAAATATATCTAGAAGATAAAACAGATAACACTTTTACTGAAATTACGAATGATAATTATCAATTTTCTCATCAAAAAGAGGATTCTGAAACTGGAAGATTTTTCCTTCATTTTCAACAAAAATCTCTAAACGTAGATGATGTTGCTAATTCCAAAATTCAAATTTATAAATCTGATGATTCTACAATTACTGTTTTAGGAATTCCAAAAGGAACATTAAACATCTATGATATTACTGGGAAAGAAGTTATGAAAAACAGAGAAATTAACAACCTCAAAGAACAGATTCAAATACCGAAATTATCAAAAGGAGTTTATCTTTTTAAAGTAAAAATTGGTTTACAGCAAGTTGTTAAAAAATTAATTTTTTAATTTTGATGAAATAAATTGATATCATTTCTTATAAAGTTGAATATACCTTAATTTTGTTGAGATATATTCAACTTTTTTTTGATGATTACAGATACACACACTCATTTATATTCAGAACAATTTGATGAAGATAGAAAAGCGATGATTCAGCGTGCAAAAGATGCAGGTGTTTCTAGGTTCTTTATACCTGCAATAGACTCTTCTTACACAGAAAAAATGTTTTCTTTGGAAAAAGAATATCCAAAGGATGTGTTTTTAATGATGGGTTTGCATCCAACATCTGTTAAAGAAAATTATTTAGAAGAATTAAATCATGTAAAAAACTGGGTTGATAAAAAAGACTTTTATGCCATTGGTGAAATTGGAATCGATTTATATTGGGATAAAACTTTTCTAACACAACAACAAGAAGCTTTTAGAACGCAAATTCAATGGGCAAAAGAGAAAAAACTACCTATTGTAATTCATTGCAGAGATGCTTTTGATGAGATTTTTGAAGTTTTAGAAACCGAAAAAGGAGAAGATTTATTTGGAATTTTTCACTGTTTTACAGGAACTTTAGCACAGGCAAAACAGGCTATTTCTTACAATATGAAATTGGGTATTGGTGGAGTTGTTACTTTTAAAAACGGTAAAATTGATCAATTTTTAAACGAAATTAATCTAAAACACCTTGTTTTAGAAACAGATGCACCTTATTTAGCGCCAACTCCTTTTAGAGGAAAAAGAAACGAAACTGCTTATATTACCAATGTAATTGATAAATTAGTTGATATTTATAACCTTTCTTTTAAAGAAATTTCAGAAATTACTACCCAGAATTCAAAAGAAGTTTTTGGAATATAAACTATGGTAATTAATACCATCAAAGCCAAATCAAACTTTTTTAATTTTAGTCATCCACAACCTTATTTAATTTTTAGTCTTGGTTTACTTTTAATTTCTATAGTATTTATAAATATCAATGATGAATATTTAAGCATCGATTTTCTAAATTCAATTTTAACTTTTATCGTTTTTATTTCAGGAATTATATTTGTATTATCATATATAATTCTTAAGTTTTCTAAAGAAAATCTGCAAGTCGTTAAAACAGGAACTTTAAAAATCACTACAGAAGAATTTATTTTTAATGGGGAAATTAAAATTCCATTTAATTCAGTTACAGATATCAAATTAATTACCAATGATTATGAAGGTAAATTAAAAAATTATAATAACGATTTTAATTCTAGTTACACTTTAGGAACTGAAAACTTCATCATTATTAAAGCAAGTAAAATGCAAATTAAAAAACAGATTCAACTAAATTCGGAAAGAGAATTAAATTTACTACACGACTTTCTTTCCTATCAGATTATAGAAAATAAATTTAAAAATGCACCTGTTAAAAAACTAATTTCTATTTTTAGGGATAACTACAAGTCAACAAATGAAGCAAGAAATTTTATTGCTTCAAAAATTAATTTAGGAAAATTAAATACTACAGAAGGTTTATTAATGATGAATTATACCTCTGACAATGAAGCAAAAGAGTTAAGAAAAAAATATAATCTTTAATTGATAATAGAAACCACATACCAAAAAACACCCATAGGAATCGCAAAAATTGTTGGCGATAAAAACGGAATTCAATCTGTTTCTATTTTAGATGATGATACCATTTCTGATGAATTACTAAATTCAGAAATTCCTGAATGTTTGCTGGATTGTGTAACTCAATTAGAAGAATATTTTAAGAGTGAAAGAGCCAGTTTTAATTTAACTGTAAATCCAAAAGGAACTTCTTTTCAAAAGAAAGTTTGGAAATCTTTATTACAAATTCCTTATGGAAAAACAACAAGTTACTTAGAACAAAGCAAAGCTTTAGGCGATATGAAAGCCATAAGAGCTGTTGCCTCTGCAAATGGTAAAAACCCACTTTGGATTATTATTCCCTGTCATAGAGTAATTGGTTCTGATGGTTCTTTAACAGGTTATGCAGGTAAAATTTGGCGTAAAAAATGGTTACTAGAGCATGAAAACCCTGTGAAACAGCAATCTCTTTTCTAATTTTAATAAAAGTCCAAGCATAAAAAAACTATTTTTACGTTCTTTACATATTGATGCTGTATGTATAAAAAAAGTCTTTTTTTGTTATTTCTATGTATTGGATTTTCTATCCAATCGCAAATTACATCAACAGATTTTAGAAAGATACTAATTGAAGTAAAAAAAGACACGATTCAGTTAGATTCTGTTGCCATTAATCCCCAAAAATTTAAAATTTTAGACAATTTAAATAATACGATTCCAAGTATTGCGTATCAAATCGATTTTAGTAAGGCCATTTTAATTATCGATGCTCGAAAATATCAAAAAATTACAGTGGAATATTTTAGAATTCCAGATTTTGTTACTAAAATTTACACCCCATTTGATGAAAAATATATTATACAAAGCAATACAAACCAAGCTCAATTATATAGTTTAACCACTAACAAAGAAGCCAAAGACATTCAACTATTTGAAGGTTTGCAAACCCGAGGTTTTATTACAAGAGGAATAACCAGTGGTAACAACCAAAATGTGGTTACAAACTCATCTTTAGATTTAGAGATTTCAGGAAAACTCTCTAAAGATTTAACTTTAAGAGCAAATATTTTTGATACCAATATTCCCATTCAAGAAAACGGATACTCACAAAACTTAACAGATTTCGATCGTATTTCTTTAGAACTTTTTACTGAAAAATGGAACGTAAAAGCAGGAGATATTTCACTAGAAAATAAAGAAAACTTTTTTGTGCCTTTTACCAAACAAGTATCTGGTTTAAATATAAATGCATCATTAAATGACGAATTAGAAGTTACTGCTTCTGGCGCTATTGTTCGCGGAAAATTTAATAATTTTAAGTTTGTTGGTGTAGAAGGCAATCAAGGCCCTTACAAACTTTTTGGTAATAATAACGAAGCTGTAATTTTAATAATAGAAGACAGTGATAGAGTGTATGTAAATGGTATTCCTATTGAACGTGGAGAAAACAAAGATTACATCATAAATTACAATTTGGGCGAAATTATATTTAATACTACGTACCCAATTACAAATGATATGAGAATTACAGTGGAATTCCAATATGCTGAAAGAAATTATACACGATTTATAACCTACGAAAAAGCAGCTTATGAAGGAGAAAAATTCAGTATTTCAGGCTTTTTCTACAGTGAAAATGATGCAAAAAACCAACCTTTGCAACAAAGTTTATCTAATAATCAAAAAGAAATATTGGCAAATGCTGGTAATAATGCAGCTGCAATGGTTTCTGAAAGTGCGTTTTTAGATTCTTTTAATGAAAATAAAATTTTATATAAAAAAGTAATTAATGGAAATGTAGAATTTTTTGAATACTCCACTAATGAAACAGACGAATTATACAATGTTACCTACACAAATGTTGGACAAAATAATGGCGATTATGTTTTAGATGACACCATTGCAATTGGAAATATTTTTTTATACGTAGGTACAAATCAAGGTGACTACAGTCCGATTGTGCGTTTAGTTGCGCCAACAAAATCACAATTTCTTGTTGTAAAATCGAATTATAGCCCAACAGAAAAAACCACTTTTTCTTCTGAAATGGCTTTAAGTAACAACGATGCAAATTTATTTTCATCTATAGATGATAATCAAAACCAAGCATTGGCTGCAAAAATTGGTTGGCAACAACTCTTAATTGATAAAAAATGGAAATTAAAAAGTAGCATAAACCACGAATATGCTCATAAAAACTTTAAAACTTTGCAACGCTGGGAGTCTATCGAATTTAATAGAGATTGGAATTTACTTACTAATAATGGGACTAAAAATTATTTTCAATCGGAATTATTGTTAGAGAAAAATAAAGAAAATTATGCATTGTATAGATTTAATAATTTAACCTATACCTCTATTTTTAGTGGTATAAAACATGAAATAACATCTAAACTAAAATCAAAAAATACAACCTTTTTTGTAGACGGAAGTTTTTTAAAAAACTCCTCTACTTTAGAAGAAAACTCATTTCTTAGAGCAATTGCAAAGGTTGAGCATTCTTTTTCTAAAAGTTGGGTTGGCGCTTTTACAAATCTTGAAAACAATACAAGAAAAAATAATACTACTCAAGAATTTATAGCAACAAGTCATCGCTACAAAGAGTTTGAAACTTATTTGGGTATTGGAGATACTGCAAAAGTATTTGTAAAATTTGGCGTGAATTATAGAACTAATGATAGTATTAAGGAAAATCGATTTCAAGAAATAAACAACAGAAAAACATTTTACATAAAAAGTAAATTGATAAAAAACAAGAATACCAATTTAAGTGTTTATGCCAATTACAGATTAACGGATAATAATTTTTCGGAAAATGAAAAAACATTAAATTCTAAAATAGTTTACAACCAAAAAATAGCTAAAAATTTTATAACACTTGGTTCTACTTACGAAACTTCTTCTGGCAATGTTGCTAGGCAAGATTATGTGTATGTAAAAGTAGAACCTGGTTTGGGTTTTTATACTTGGATTGATTATAATAATGATGGTGTTAAAGATTTTAATGAATTTGAAATTGCATTATTTCAAGATCAAGCAGAATATTTACGATTACCAAAACCCAATTTACGTTTTATTGCTACTCAAAAAGCGAAATGGAAACAATCGATAACTTTAAATTTTATTGATTGGAAAACCAAAAATGGACTCAAAAAAATACTCTCTCATTTTTACAACCAAAGTTTTTTAACCGTCGAAAATGAACAAGAAAGAAATGGTAATTCGTTTAATTTAAATCCGTTTGATTTAGCCGAAAACAAACTAATTGCCCTAAATTATAATTTTAGAAACAGTTTGTATTTTAATAAAAATATTCAAAAATATAGCACAAGTTATACCTTTGCAAGTGCTAGAATTAAACAACAATATTTTATTGGCACACAAGAGAACGAAAGTGCTCTTCATCAAATAGATTTTGCACACAAAATTGGTAATTTCTGGCTATTAGAAATACTGCTAAAAAATAGTGAGAACAATTTAGATACAGAAAACTTTAATGATAGAAACTATCAAGTTCTTACAAACGAAATCCAACCAAAAATTAGTTTTTTATATAATGACAATCATCGTTTTTCTGGCTTTTATCATTTTAAAAATAAGCGCAATCTACTGTTTAATTTAGAAGAATTAGATCAACATAAATTAGGCTTAGATTATTTTTACATCAGCCAAAAAAAGAATCAAATTTCTGCAAACCTTACTTTTTTTCAGAATAATTTTACAGGCAATGCAAACACGCCAGTTGCCTATCAAATGCTTGAGGGTTTGCAAGCGGGTAAAAACTATACATGGAATGTTGTTTTTAATCAAAAATTAAATTCTTTTTTAAATTTAAATTTAAGTTATTTTGGCAGAAAGAGTGAAAATTCACAAAGTATTCATTCTGGAAATGTTCAATTACGAGCAAATTTTTAAATCAATGTATTAATTGTTACACAGAGTAATTAAAAAATATAGTATTTTTACAGAAGTATGATGAAATTCTACGCAATATTACTTTCTAATATGATTCTTTTACAGAGTCTAAACATTAATTTTGAAACTTTTTCAAAATTAAATGTGTTATTAGAACATGCGCAGTTTCATCAAGAAAAATATGGCGATAGTTTTATAGAATTTTTATATAAACATTATGGAGATCAAAAAATTAGCGAAAATTTAAACCATAAAGAACATAAAGATTTACCTTTTAAACATAATTCGAATCACTTTAATCATTTGGTAAGTATTTTAGAAATTAATGTAGAAAAATTTAATCTAAAAAAACAAAAAACATTACTTTCTAAATCTAATTTCTTCTACAAAGAAAGTTATACCAACTTCGAAAAACCAAGCATTTTTCAACCTCCCAAATTCGCATAATTTATTTTAGAAAAAGTGAACCTGTAAAATGCATCAGGTTATTTCATATATCTATTATTTATTATAAATTATGTTAGAAAAAATTATCAAATTCAGCTTAAAAAATAAGCTGATTATCTTCCTTTTTATTGCTTTTGTCATTGGCTTCGGAATTTTTTCGTTAACCAAAATTCCAATTGGTGCAGTGCCAGATATTACAAATAATCAAGTGCAAGTTATTACAACTTCTCGCAATCTATCTACACAAGATGTAGAACAATTTATTACCTATCCTGTTGAAATAGAAATGGCAAATTTGCCTGGAGTTGAAGAAATTCGCTCGGTTTCAAAATTTGGATTATCTGTTGTAACCATAGTTTTTACGGATGAAATTGGCACATATTTACCAAGACAATTAATTGCTGAAAAAATTAAATCTGCTTCTGAGAAAATTCCACAAGGATTTGGATCTCCAGAAATGGGACCCATTACTACTGGTTTGGGCGAAATATATCAATATATTTTAGATGTAAAACCGGGTTATAAAGATCGGTATTCAACTACTGATTTACGTACGCTTCAAGATTGGATTGTAAAGCGTCAACTTTCAGGAATACCTGGAGTTGTAGAAGTAAATACTTGGGGTGGAAATTTAAAACAATATGAAGTTGCCATCAATCCAGAAAAACTAACTGCGATGAAAGTTTCTGTATCAGAAATTTATGATGCACTCGAAAAAAACAACAGTGTTGCAGGTGGGGGTTATATAGAAAAAACCAATGAAACCTACTTTATTAGAGGTGAAGGTTTGGTGAAAAGTTTAGAAGATGTTGGTAATATTGTTGTAAAAAATAATGTCATTCCTATTTATGTAAAAGATGTTGCTAAAATAGGTTTTGGAAGTGCTACACGTTTTGGAGCAATTACCGGAAATGGTGAAGGCGAAAAAGTGTTGGGACAAATAATGATGTTAAAAGATGGCAATTCAAAAGAAATTATTGATGCTGTAAAAATTCGTGTTGAGGAAATTCAAGGTTCATTGCCAGAAGGCGTTTTTATCAACGGATTTTTAGAACGTAGCGAATTAATTGCAAAAACGACATTTACAGTTTCTGAAAACCTAATTTTAGGATCGTTGATTGTGATTTTTGTAGTGGTTTTATTACTAGGAAATTTGCGCTCTGGTTTGGTTGTTGCCTCTGTAATTCCTTTAAGTTTATTATTTGCTATTTCATTGATGTCCATTTTTGGCGTAGATGCAAATTTGATGAGTTTAGGAGCGATTGATTTCGGAATTATTATTGATGGAGCTGTAATTATTGTCGAGTTTATTGCCTTTCGAATTATGAGAGAAAGCGAAAAATTGGGCATCTTATCCAAAGAAGAAAAACAAGTTGAAATTGATGCAATTACACTAAAAAGTGCTTCAAAAATGATGAATTCTGCCATTTTTGGACAATTAATCATCTTAATCGTTTTTATTCCTATTTTATCTTTAAGTGGTGTTGAAGGAAAAATGTTTAGACCAATGGCATTGACCTTTAGTTTTGCTTTGATTGGTGCTATGATTTTTTGTGTTACCTACGTTCCTGTGGCTTCTGCGCTGTTTTTAAAACCTCAAAAACCAAGTGACAAAAATATTTCAGTTCGATTGATGAGAATGTTAAATTCGTTTTACAAACCCTCCATTCATTGGGCTTTACAAAACAAAAAAATAGTAGTTGGTTTGGCAGCTTTCATGTTATTATCAAGTGTTTGGTTGTTTAGCAGAATGGGTGGCGAATTTGTGCCAACTTTAGATGAAGGAGATTTTGTAATTCAGCCAGTATTAAAAACAGGAACATCTTTAGGAAAAACAATAGAAATTACTACTAAAATTGAACAAATCCTATTAAAAAACTTCCCAGAAGTAGATCAAGTAGTAAGTAGAATTGGGGCTGCAGAAGTTCCAACAGATCCTATGTCAATGGAAGAAAGTGATGTCATCATCAAATTAAAACCTAAAAAAGAATGGGTAAGTGCTGATAGTAAAGACGAATTAGCCAACAAATTTAAAGAAGCGTTATCAGTAATTCCTAGGATGGAAATAGAATTTACACAACCTATTGAAATGCGTTTTAATGAGTTAATTACGGGTGTAAGAGCAGATGTTGCTGTGAAAGTTTTTGGTGAAGATTTATCAATACTAGCAAAAAAAGCAGATGAAATTAAAAACCTAATTAAAAATGTAGAAGGTGCATCAGACATTATTGTTGAAAAAGTGGAAGGTTTGCCTCAAATGAGTGTGAACTATAACCGAAGTAAAATTGCACGTTATGGATTGAACATTTCAGACATCAATCAACTAATTACAATGGGATTTGCAGGCAGTGTTGTAGGGAATGTTTTTGAAGGTGAAAAACGATTTGATTTAGTAATTCGCTTTGATGAAAATCATCGAAAAAATTTAGAAAGCTTACAAAATTTGTATGTTGATGCTCCTAATGGAAATAAGGTTCCTTTAAGCGAATTAGCTAGTATTCAATACACTACAGGACCTGCAAAAATTTCTAGAGATGATACCAAACGAAGAATTGTTGTCGGAATTAATGTTCGAGATCGCGATTTGCAATCGGTTGTAGATGACATTCGAAAAATTATTGATACCAACTTAAAATTACCTGTTGGTTATAACGTAACTTATGGAGGACAATTTGAAAATTTACAAAGTGCCAAAGCTCGTTTAATGATTGCTGTGCCAATAGCACTAACATTAATATTTTTACTCTTGTATTTTGCTTTTGGCTCTGTAAAAGAAGCATTTTTAGTCTATACTGCAATTCCACTATCTGCTGTTGGTGGGATAGTTTTACTTTGGTTGCGCGATTTACCTTTTAGTATTTCTGCAGGTGTTGGTTTTATAGCACTATTTGGAATCGCAGTTTTAAACGGAATTGTATTAATTGAGCACTTTAAAGAACTAAAAGAAGAAGGAATGACTAACATAGAAGAACGCATTAAAAGAGGTACTAAAGAACGTTTACGACCTGTTTTATTAACAGCAGCAGCAGCAGCTTTAGGTTTTTTACCCATGGCAGTTTCCACAAATGCTGGTGCTGAAGTACAACGTCCTTTAGCAACAGTAGTTGTGGGTGGTTTAATTTCTGCAACTATTTTAACATTAATCGTTTTACCAGTTTTATACGCTTGGTTTGAAGAAAAAAAAGAACTAAAAATCAATAAAAACCTTCTTTTGTTACTCATTGGTTTCTTTGCCATTTTACAATCAAATGCACAATCAAAATTAACGATTGATGAAACACTTTCTTTAGCCAAAAAAAATAATGCCAGTTTAAAAGCGGCGCTATCAAAAGTGAATGAAAGCGAAGCCTTAGTTTCGAGTGCTTTTGAATTTGATAAAACTTCTATTTATTACAGTTTTGATGAAAATAATATCGCTGTTAATAACTTACCTATTAGAGTATTTGGTGTTGCCCAAGATTTTAAATTTCCAACGTTTTATTTTGCTGATAAAAAAGTAAAAAAAGCACGATTTAGTATTGAGCAAACCAATTATAATATGGCTGTTCAGCAACTTGAAAAAGAAGTTTATGCAAATTTTTATCAGTTAAATTACGCCAAAAATAAAGCAGAAACATATCGTTTTTTAGACAGTTTGTATCAAGATTTTGCAAAAAAATCTGAAAGAAGGTTTGAATTGGGTGAGACCAATTATTTAGAAATGATTACTGCAAAATCAAAACAAAAACAATTAGAAACACTTTACAAACAGGCTTTGCAAGAGGTCATTTTAGCTACTGAAAATCTAAAAAGTGTGGTTCAAATTGATAGCTTAATTACTGTTGATGAAGATTTGTATAAAGTGCCATTGCAACAATTAACAATCAATGAGAATTTAGGATTGCAGTATTTTGAAAATGCCAATAAATTTCAAAATGCGTTGTATAAAAAAGAGCAACAAAATTTATTACCAGATATTAGTTTAGAATATTTTCAAGGAACTAACAGTCAATTAAATACTTCTTTAAGAGGATATCAAATTGGATTAAAAATTCCGTTATTTTTCTCTGGGAATGCCTCCAAAATAATGGCTTCTAAAATTGCCAAAAATACCATTATTGAGCAACAACAAGATTATAAAGTGAAGTTACAAAGCAGTTACAATTCACTTTTGGCAACCCTACAACAGCATGAAGAAGCCATTAATTATTATGAATCTCAAGGGAAAAATTTGAAAGAAGAAATTATAAAAACTGCCAATCGAACTTTTTCTGAGGGAGAAATAGATTTTTTTCAATACATCCAAAGTTTGGAAACAGCTAAAGATATTGAGTTGTCTTATCTAGACAATTTAAACACTTACAACCAAACAGTTATCAACATTAATCATCTTATTTTAAATACATTTTAACCATGAAAAAAGTAACAATTTTCTTGCTTTCTCTTGCATTTTTTGCTTGTGGAAAACAAGAAACTAAAACAGATACAACTGCTGAAAATAAAGAAATCAGCAATCAAATTGTTATCAACAAACAACAATTTGAAAACGAAAAAATGGAATTAGGGTCCTTTAGTGAACACGAATTTATATCTTATGTAACTGCAAATGGAATGATTGATGTTCCACCAGAAAACAGAGCCATTGTAAACACATTTGTAGGTGGTTATGTAACTAAAATTCCTCTTTTAATTGGCGATTATGTAAAAAAAGGACAGTTTGTAGCAAGTTTAACCAACACTGATTTTGTTGAAATCCAGCAAAATTATTTAGAAATTGCTGCGCAATTAAACTATCTTAAAAATGAATTTGAGCGACAAAAAACACTCTTTGATGAAAAAATTTCATCAGAAAAAAACTATCTAAAAGCAGAAAGTGATTACAAAAGTAACTTGGCAATTTATAACGGATTACGTAAAAAATTACAAATGATGCAAATCAATCCATCTGAAATTGAAAAAGGGATTTTAACAACTAGCATCAATTTATATGCGCCAATTGATGGTTATGTTACTGAAGTTTGGGTAAGCAATGGATCTTTTGTTTCTTCTGCCAGTAAAATGATGGAAATTGTGAATACAAAACACATTCATTTAGAGCTAAATGTTTTTGAAAAAGACATTTTGAATGTAAGAAAAGATCAAAAAATACTGTTTAAAATTCCAGAATCATCTGAAAATTATTTTGATGCAGCTGTACATTTGGTTGGAACAACAGTTACAAATGACAGAACTGTAAAAGTTCATGGACATATTGAAGATGAAAGTCAACATTTTATGACAGGAATGTTTGTTGAAGCAAAAATTAATTATGACAGCAAAAAGGAAATTGCTTTGCCAAATTCAGCAATTATTTCTGAAGAAAATCAATCTTATATTTTAGTTGTTAAAGAGCAAAAAAACGAAGAAACAACCTTTGAAAAAGTATTGATTTCAATTGGTAAAAAGGATGAAAATTATTCACAAATCATCAATTTTGATGATTTTAAGGATAAAAAAATACTACTTAAAGGTGGTTTTATGCTATAATTTTTTTTAATTTATAAGAGTAAAAGAACGTCAGATTATGTATGTTTGTATTTACATTTAGGATAAGAAAAAATCAATTTAAAAAATATGAAAAAAGCACTTTTAGCCTTTGGCCTTTTAATAACTTCTATTAGCTATTCTCAAAAAGAAATAAAATTAGATATTGCAGATGCCTTAGTTATTAAAAGTATCGAACTTTCTTACGAGAATTATTTAACAGAAAATTCGTCTATTGGTATTTCTGCACTTTTTAATTTAGCGAAACAAGATGCATCTTTTAGATATAATGAGAATGTGATGATTACTCCATATTATCGTCATTATTTTACTACTAATGAACAATGGAACTTGTTTGGAGAAGGTTTTTTTGGCATCAATTCTGGAAAAACAGAATCTGTTAAAGATTCTGGTATTTACGATGTTAAATATACTGATGGTGCTTTAGGTGTTGCTATAGGTACAAAATATATTGCAAAAGGTGGTTTAGTTATAGATGCTTATGCAGGACTTGGTCGTAATTTATTTGGCTCAAATTCTCCTGTAATTGTACCAAGAGTTGGCTTAAATGTTGGATGGAGGTTTTAATAGCTTTTTAGGTTTTTTTAATTTAAATTAAAGAATCTCAAACATTTTTCCTGGTAAAGGTTTTGTTATTCCTTTTAGTTCCATCTGTAATAAAATTGAAGATAATTGATATAGAGGAATATTGCATTCTATGGCAATAATATCTAACAATTCTTTGCCATTCTTCTGAAGGTAATCGTATATTTTCTGCTCGTCTGAATTTAAAGATATAAAAAGTTCTTTTTGAATTGGCTTTTTAGGTTTTTCTTTTAAATCCCAATTTAACATTTCTACAATGTCTAAAGTAGAAGTAAGCAATGTAGCTTTATTATTTTTTATTAGATTATTACAACCTTTGCTATAAATATCTGTAGATCTTCCAGGCAGGGCAAACACATCTCTATCATAAGAATTGGCAATATCTGCTGTTACCAAAGAGCCTCCTTTATCTGCAGATTCTATAATTATGGTTGCCTTAGAAATACCCGCAACAATTCTATTTCGCTTTAAAAAATTTTCTCTTAATGGTTGTTCTTCGCTCCAAAATTCGGTTATAAATCCACCATTTTCATTTACTTGATTGATGTATTTTTTATGAACTTTAGGATAAATTTGCTCAAAACCATGAGCCAAAACAGCTATTGTTTGTAAATTGTTTTTAATAGCAGCCTTGTGAGCACAAATATCTACTCCATAGGCAAAACCACTTACAATTATTGGTTTGTGTTGTGCTAATTCTTCTATTAAATTATTGGTGAAATCTCTGCCATAAGAACTCATATTTCGAGTACCTACAATAGAAATAATTTTATTATTCTTAAAATTGATATTCCCATCTTTAAAAAAAAGAATAGGACTATCTATACAATTTTGAAGGTTTTCTGGGTAATCCTCTTCTAAAAAATAAGAGTATGCAATATTATTTTTTTTAATGTAAGCCAACTCATTTTCTGCAAGTATTATATTTTCTTTATCAAATAAATGTTTTAGAACATGATTTCCAATACCGTTTATTTTTTCTAAGATAGATGATTTTTCCTTAAAAATCTGTTCCACGTTTCCAACGTTTGCAATCAGTTTTTTAGCTAAAATATCTCCTATAGCTTTACTTTTTTGCAATCTTAAAATAGCCAACAACTTTTCTTCCTCCATTTGGTAATAGTTTGATTTTCAATATATACATTTTGTTGATAAAAAACACAATCATTTTTTTAATTTCTAATCTAAAATTTTATATTTGTTTCTATGATTTTAGCCAACTACATTAGCGATTTATTGTACAGATACGATTGTGTAATAGTACCAAATTTTGGTGGTTTTGTAACCAACAGAATTTCTACAAGAATAGACAATTCTACAAACACTTTTTATCCACCATCAAAACAAATAACTTTTAATAGTCATTTAAATATTAACGATGGTTTGTTGGCAAATTATATAGCATCATCAGAAAATATTTCTTTCGAACAAGCTTCAAAAGCTATTGTAAAAAGCGTAATTGAGTGGAAAATTGAAATTGAAAAAGCACCTTTACAAATTGCTTCTTTGGGCATTTTATCGTTAAATGATAAAGGTCAAATTATTTTTGAACCTAATAAAAAAGCCAATTATCTTCCAGAATCTTTTGGATTATCTGCTGTGAATAACTCTTTGGTTGAGCGTAAAAAAGAGAAGGTAGTTACTTTAATTCCGGAAAAAGAAGAGAAAAATAGCATTCCATCATTTATAAAATATGCTGCAACAGCTGCGATTTTGTTAACTTTAGGTTTTGTTGGCACTACTATTTATCAACAAAATGAGCAAAAAGAAAGTTTAGCCAAACAAGAAAAAGCATTAGAGAAAAAAATACAATCTGCTACTTTTGTAATTTCGAATCCTTTACCAACTATAGAATTAAATGTGGTGAAAGAAATTCCAAAACCTTTTCATGTGGTTGCTGGCGCTTTTCAATTTCCAGAAAATGCTCACAAAAAAGTAGATCAACTTAAAGAACTGGGTTACAATGCTAGTATTCTTGGCGTTAACAAATGGGGTTTAACCGAAGTTGCTTATAGTAGTTTTTCCGATAGAAACGAAGCCATAAATAACCTTTATAAAATACAAAATACAGTATCTAAAGACGCTTGGTTATTGGTGAAAAAGTAAGGTTTATAGAGGTGCTATTAGTATCTTTGCAAAAATTTTTACATGGAAGCAAAAACACCTAAAGAATCTTTAACCATACTTACAGATTTAGTTTTACCTGGTGAAACTAATTACTTAGACAATCTTTTTGGTGGAGAATTATTAGCAAGAATGGACAGAGCATGCAGTATTGCTGCAAGACGTCATTCAAGAAGAATTGTGGTAACAGCTTCTGTAAATCATGTTGCTTTTAATAAATCTGTACCAGTTGGAAGTGTAGTAACTGTAGAAGCTAAGGTTTCTAGAGCTTTTAAATCATCCATGGAAATTTATGTTGATGTTTGGATTGAAGACAGACAATCTGGACAGAGAACTAAGGTAAATGAAGGCATTTATACGTTTGTAGCTGTAGATGAAACTGGCAAACCCGTTCAAATTCCGCAAATTGTGCCAGAAACCGAATTAGAAACAGAACGTTTTGAAGGTGCTTTAAGACGCAAGCAATTAAGTTTAGTTTTAGCAGGAAAATTAAAACCAAGCGAAGCTACAGAACTAAAAGCCCTTTTTAAATCTTAAAAAATTATGTTAGAATATTTAAATCATCATAAAATTATAGAATCGATAGCTGTTTTAGTTTTAGCTTTTTTTATTCGATTATTTATTACAAAATCTCTGCGTAAAATTCAAGTAAGATTCGGCTTTCAGAAAGCTCGAATTTTAATGACCACAAAAATAACAACCATTTTAATTTACATGTTAGTAATTGTAATCATCGCCTTTATTTGGGGCGTAGATGAAAAACAATTGGTCGTTTATATTTCTTCTTTATTAACCATTTTAGGGATTGCTTTTTTTGCGCAATGGTCTATTTTGTCTAATGTAACTGCAAGTCTCATTTTGTTTGTAAATTACCCTGTTAAAATTGGTGATAGCATTACAATTTTAGAAAAAGACAACAACGTAACAGGAGAAATTAAAGACATTGGTGCTTTTTTTATTACATTAAAAACACCTGAAAAAGAATTAGTTACTATACCTAATTCTGTAATACTTCAGAAAAATATTAAATATTATCCTGCTGAAGAATAAAAAAAAGAGTTCTTACAAAGTTGATTTAAACTTTATAATTTTAAAATCCATTCAGAAGGATTTAAACGAGTTGTATTTTTAAAAAGCACGAAAATTAAAGTAGTTTTACCTGTAACTTTATTCGTAAAAATTTTTCCTATTCTTTCACCTGTATTTACTTTATCGCCTTTTTTAACTAGAGAAGTTTCTAAATTTTTATAGGTAGAAATGTAATTCCCATGTTGTATAAGTACATTTTTTCTTCCTTCTGCTGTTAACTGAATTCCTAAAACAATCCCATCAAAAATACTTTCTGCATAAGAATTTTCTCTTGTTGCAAAATGCAAACCTGTACTATTAATTGTAATTCCTCCAATGGTTGGATGTGGTTGAACTCCAAACTTTCTAGTAATAATACTTTCTTTAACTGGCCAAGGTAACTTAGCTTTGTTTAACTCAAATTTTGCAGCCAACGCTTTGGCTTCTGGACTTAAAATAAATTCATCTTTTGAAGCAGACACAGGTTGATTTTTAACCTCTTTGTTGGCTTTCGCAATTGCTTCTCTTATTAATTTATCAATTTTATCTGCAATAATTTTTTCTTGTTTAATACTATTTTGTAAGTCTTTTCTGTATTTACTCTCTTTTCTTTTAATAATTGTAATTAGTTCTTCTTGCTTTTTTTTATCGAGTTCTATTTCTTTTTTTTGGTTATTTTCCGTAACTAATAATGTTTCTTTCACTTTCTTTTGGGATACCAAAGAATCTTTAAAACTCTTTACAATACTGGCCTGAACTTCAATTTCTTCTCCTTGTTTTTTTCTAAAAGAACGATATTGCTTCATATATTCCAAGCGTTTATATGCTTGATAAAAATTCTGAGAAGACAACAAAAACATAGTTCTACTTTGCTGAGATTTACTTTTGTAAGATTTAAAAATCATACTAGCATAATCTTCCTTTAAATCTTTAAGATTGTTATTTAGCCTTTTCAACTTTTTTTCTTTTGCCTTAATTTCTATCGATAAAATTTTAGCTTCAGCTTTAATAGTAGTAATTAGCTGATTTCTCATATCAATTTTAAGATTGATATCTGACAAATCATCTAAAGCATTTTTTTCCTTTTTTTTCTCACTAGAAATTAAAGAATTTAGTTTTTGAATTTCAGATTTGTATTTTAGGCGTTGTTCTTCTAACTGCTTTTTTGTTTGCGAAAAAGCAGAAACACTTAACATAAATAAGGTAAAAAAAACAATAAAGAAGCTCTTATTTTTCATTAAAATTCTAAACGTTTATAACCATTTGGAATATCGAAAGACATTTCTACATTTGTGTCAAATTCAACTGATTTATATTCCAAATCTATAGCAGTTAACGATTTTGTATTTTTAGCTATGATGTTAATTTCTGATGGAAAAACTACTTTGTTAATTAAATTATAAGAAGGATATTTTACATCCAATCTTAAATTTTTTTCAACATTTACAATGGCTTGCTCCTCTAATTTAAAATGCGAAGGGTTTATGGTAAAAAAAATATCATACAAAGCAGCCTGTTTTTCTGGTGTTAACACATAGCTATTATTTGTAATTTCCACAATCTGTTTTTCTTGACTTACATCCAATAATGCTTGTCCAAGAAATAGGTTTTGTAACTGATTAAAATTAATTTCTACGCCTAATAATTCTTTGATCATCGAGAAATCTCCTTCAAAATAATTTTTAAATAAAGACGAGTAATATCTTACAGAAGTTGGTGTAATTTCAGCTTTAAAAATAGTAATTAACTTGGTTCCTTTTAACCAAATAACCTCATCTTTTTTTATTTTCATTTGCACAGATAAACTTTGGTTTGTTTTACCATTATTAAAGTTTACCTTTAATTTTGCATCTATTGTTTTCTTATCAAAATTAGCTGCTATATGTTTTTTTGCTACTTTTTTTGCAGAGATCTCTTTGGCTATCGCATTTGTATCCATCACGTTTTTTGTTGATTTACAAGATGTAAATAGTATTGTAAAAAGGAGTGAATATTTTAAGAACTTCATCTTTTAACTCTTCAATTTTTTTACTTTTTGCAAGTAATTATTTTCTTCTTTAGCATTTCCCAAACCTTTGTATGCATTCGCCATTTCTTCGTAAAAATCGGCTTCCATTTCATCATCTATTACAAAATCAATACCATTTTGTAAAATAGTTAACGCAGTTTTATAATTTTTCTGATAATTTAATGCTTTTGCGTTCATTAAATACACATAAGGTTGTGCAGGAAAAAGTAAAATCCCTTCCTCACTATATTTTAACAATTCATCAGGTTTATCTTCAAAAGCTTTAAGAATCTGTTCTAAAGTTTTATACGTTTTCTCTTTATCAAAATCATCAATTAAAGAAGTAATATCTGTTAACTCTTCTACTTGAGTTTCCTCTACATCTTTTTTAAGTAAGCTAGCCCTTAATCTCTCTAAATTTGATGATAAAACATCTTCACTTTCTAAAACATTCATTAAAGAAATAGCTTCTTCGAATTGTTTGTTATACATGTAAAGTTTAACCAAAAATTCTCTTTCTTTAGGATTGATACCAATAATTTTTTGCTGAATTTCTATAGCTTCTTCAAAATTTTTATCTTTTTCATAAATTTCTACCAAGTGTTTTAGCATCCAAATATTTTTAGCATCTTTTTCTAATGCTCTAATTATATATTCTTTTGCTAAAAGTGTTTTGTTCAGCCATAAATAATTTTTAGAAAACTCAAAAAAAACGGCTACATCATTTTCTACAATTTGATTGCAATTTTCTAAATTTTCAATGGCTTTTTGATAATTACCAATTGATTTTTGCGAAAGTGACTGAAAAAAATACTCTTGAAATTTTAACTCTTTTTCTTCGGTTAAATCCTTTTTTTCTGGAATACTATCTTGTGAAAAAGAAAAACCAGAAAAGAGAAAAAAGAACAAATAGAAAAGAGCCAATTTTATAAATCTAAACTGCCTCTCTATTCTATTTTCTCTATTCTTAATTCTTAAAATCATTTATATTAATTCTGTATAATCTCCAATGCTTATAGATGTAAATTCTCCATCATATTTTGCATGATTTCCAATCATAGCATTATCTAAGTTTGCATTCGAAATTTCTACATCAGACTGTATTAGAGAATTTACAATTGTAGAATTATTTACCAAACTATTTGCACCTATAGAAACATAAGGTCCTATTTTAGAATCTCTTAAAACCACATTTTTACCAACAAAACAAGGTTGAATAATTTCTGAATTTTGAAGAACAACACAGTCTGAAACCAAATTATTACCAGCCATGTACTCGAAACTCAACGTTTGTTTATTGGTATCTACAGTTGGGTCTTTTTTACCACAATCCATCCAAGCATTTACGGTTCCTGGAATAAATTTAGCACCCTGTAACTTTAAAGATTCCAAGACATTTGTTAATTGATATTCGTTGTTTTCTTTTAAATCATTATCTATTAAATATTGAATTTCTTCCAATAATTTTTCGCCACTTTTAAAATAGTAAATACCTATAATTGCTAAATCAGATACAAAATCTTTTGGCTTTTCTATAAACTCTGTAATAATACCATCTTGTAATTTTACAACTCCAAAAGCACTTGGGTTGTCTACTTTACTAACCCAAATTGCACCATCTGCATTTACATCTAAGGTAAAATCTGCTTTAAACAAAGTGTCTGCATATGCAACTACACAAGGTCCGCTTAAAGATTCTTTAGCACAATAAATTGCATGTGCAGTTCCTAAAGCTTCCTCCTGAATGTAAACAGAGCCTTTCGCCCCTAATTCTCTCGCTATTTTTAATAATTTTTCTTCTGTATCGCTTGGAAAGCCCTTTGCAGTTGTACCAATTACAAAAGCTATTTCATCAATTTTTTCGTTTATTACAGAGGCAATATCTTCTACCAAACGTTGCACAATTGGTTTACCTGCTATAACTGTTAGTGGTTTTGGAACTGTTAGTGTGTGAGGTCTTAAACGAGACCCAATACCAGCCATAGGCACAATAATTTTCATTTACTTTTTTTTATATTATGCCTGCAAGATAGCACTATTTTCAGAAATTTTAAAGATAGTTTTTACTTAAAAAAGTCTTATTAGAGTTGATACAGCCATAGAAATCGAAATTAAAAATAAAGAGTGAAATCTATGTTTTTAATCATCAAAAAACTTTAATAATATAAGTTAATTATTCTTTTCGAAATTGCCTTTACGCACAATAAATCATTTTATTTTAAATACTATTTAAACCTAAATAAACCCTTGGATTTTTCGTTTCTTTGCAAAAATTAAAATTAATCTTGTGAACTACCTTTCAGTTGAAAATATATCAAAATCTTATGGAGAAAAAGTTTTATTTAAAGACATTTCTTTTGGGATTAATAAAGACCAAAAAATAGCTTTTGTTGCAAAAAATGGCTCAGGTAAAACTTCCATTTTAAACATTATTGCTGGTTTAGATAGTGCAGATGAAGGACAAGTTGTAAGCAGAAAAGACATTTCTATTGCATATTTGGCTCAAAATGATATTTTAAATTCTGATTTAACGATTGAAGAAACCATTTTTGCTACGGATAATAAAATTTTATCGATTATAAATGCCTACGAAAAAGCCTTAAAAAATCTAGATGATGCAACTGCCTATCAAGCTGCATTTGATCAAATGGATCAATACAATGCTTGGGATTTTGAAACACAATACACGCAAATATTATCAAAATTAAAACTAGAAGATTTATCACTGAAAGTTGGTGCGCTTTCTGGTGGACAGAAAAAACGTTTATCTCTTGCCATTGTTTTAATTAGCAAACCAGACTTATTAATTTTAGATGAGCCAACAAATCATCTAGATTTAGAGATGATTGAGTGGTTAGAAGATTTTTTCGCCAAAGAAAAAATAACACTTTTTATGGTTACACACGATCGTTACTTTTTAGAACGCGTTTGTGACGAAATTTTAGAGCTAGATGAAGGTAATATTTACAAATACAAGGGTAATTATTCTTACTATTTAGAAAAAAAGGAAGAACGAATTCAGTTGGAGCAAGTTACCACAGACAAAGCAAAAAACTTGTTTAAAAAAGAATTGGATTGGATGCGCAAGCAACCTAAGGCACGAACTACAAAATCGAAATCTAGAATAGACGATTTTTATCAAATAAAGGAAAAAGCGCATCAACGCAGAAACGATCATAAAGTTCAGTTAGAAATTAATATGGAGCGTTTAGGAAGTAAGGTTTTAGAGCTTCATAAATTGTACAAGTCTTATGATGACAAAGTTATTTTAGATGGTTTTGATTATGTTTTTAAACGTGGAGAACGTATTGGAATTATTGGTAAAAACGGAACTGGAAAATCGTCTTTCTTAAACATTATTACCCAAAAAAGTGAAGTTGATGCTGGTAAAGTTGTTGTTGGAGAAACTGTTAAATTTGGTTATTACACCCAGTCTGGAATTCAAGTAAAAGAAGGACAAAAAGTAATTGAAGTTATTAAAGAGTTTGGTGAATTTATCCCTCTAACAAAGGGAAGAAAAATATCGGCTTCGCAACTTTTAGAACGTTTTTTATTCGATAAAAAGAAACAATACGATTTTGTTGAAAAACTTTCTGGAGGAGAACAAAAACGTTTGTATTTGTGTGCAGTTTTAATTCAAAATCCGAATTTTTTAATTTTAGATGAACCTACCAACGATTTAGATGTTGTAACTCTAAATGTTTTGGAAAACTTCTTATTAGATTATCCAGGAAACTTATTGGTTGTTTCTCATGATCGATATTTTATGGATAAAATAGTCGATGCTCTTTTCGTTTTTAGAGGAGAAGGTGTTGTAGAAAATTTTCCGGGAAATTACTCAGATTTTAGAGCTTACGATAGTTCTCCAGAATCTGAAATTGAAGAAGAAGTTAAAGTTGCAGAAAAGGTGGTTTCAATAGAAAAAAAAGAAAACAAAAGCTCTTTAAGTTTTAATGAAAAAAGAGAATTTGGTGCTTTAGAAGCCGAAATTGAAAGGCTTCAAAAGAGAAAATTGGTCATAGAAAATCAGTTTTTAAATGTCGAAATTGCAACAGAAGATATTGCAAAAAAATCTGAAGAATTGCAAGAAATTATTAGCACTATTGATAAAAAAGAAGAACGATGGTTCGAACTTTCTATGAAGTTAGAAGATTAATTAACGCTGATAATATTCTTATTATCTAATAAATCTTCATTATTAAAACGCAATAATATTTGTGCAACAGCTATGGTGTCTTTTTCGCAATAGGTTACAATTCTTTGCATGTTTTTTTCTTTGTAATAAACTGCTGCAACTTCACTCCCATCAATATCGTCTTTTGGAGATGGAATGCCAAGAATTGAAGTTAATAACTTCAATGAAGTATAGTGTTTAAAATCGCCAAATTTCCATAATTCTAAAGTATCTATATGTGGCACTTCCCATGGTTTTTTACCAAATAAATTTAGTTTTTTAGGTAATTCTATTTGGTGTACAATCATTCTTCTTGCTATAAAAGGAAAATCGAATTCCTTTCCATTATGTGCGCATAAAACATTTGTTTTTTTAGCAAAATGTTTATCTAATAGAACTTTAAAATCGGTTAGAATTTTGTGCTCATCATCACCAAAAAAAGAAGTAATTCTCAATTGTTTTTTACTTTCTACTTCTATAAAATAACCAACAGAGATACAGATTATTTTACCAAATTCTGCCCAAATTCCTGCTTTAGCATAAAATTCTTCTGCAGTAAATTCCTCCTTTCGTTGATATTTTGTTTTTTTATCAAAAAGTTCTTGAGCTGTTTTTGATAGTTTTGCCCAGCTTTCTGCCTGTGGCACTGTTTCGATATCTAAAAAAAGGATATCATTTAATTTATAGGTTAGATTCATAGCATTGCGTTCTTTTTCAGTTCTAAATATAGTAAAAAAGAAAAAGCTCTAAAAATTAATTTAGAGCTTTTTAAAATAAAATACTTTATTTCTTATTGATAAAACATTATCTAATAACTAATTTAGAAGTTGCTGTTTTTGTGCCTTCAGTAACTTTTAAAATATAAATTCCTGATGAAATTGTGGTAACATTGATGTCAGCTTTTGTAGCTGAGAAACTTGTTGATAATACTTTTTTACCCAATACGTTAAAAATAACAACTTCTTTTTTATCAGCACTATTAGTAGTAATGGTAAATGAATTATTTGTTACTGGATTTGGATAGGTTGCAAAACCTTCAATCATATTATTTCTTACTGATGCAGTTGCATCCTTTGGAGTTACATCTGGCCAATTGTCAGAAATACGCAAAGCATCGATTTCAACAAAGGGTGTTTCACCAGTTGAATCTTGTCTTAAAATAAATAGGTTAATTGCAGATGCTGGGAAAGTATCAGTAGAAGACAAAGTTGCTGTAGGAATGGTACTTTCAAATGAGGATACATCTGGGTTTATCCAGGTGCTTACAGTATTGGTATCTTTATTATACGCCATTACAACAAAAAGTACATCATTCACATTATAAGTTCCACTAGTAAATGGTGGGTTAGAGGATTCAGCACCAAAACCAATATCATAAGTAGTCCCACTTGCGTCTGGGTTTGGTCTTACCCAAAATCTAGCATCATACCCACTTGTACTGCCTGCCAAAGATGCTATATATCCACCATCTGCAACATCAGTCATTGCTGAAATATCTGTAACTTTTAGTAGAAAAGATGCATACACAGTTCCTGAGGTTACATCTGCAAAAGAAATGTAAGATTCAGATCCTGAGCCATCAAATGTCAGTTTATTTCCTGTAGATGCTTTTAAGCCTGTATAATCTAAATTCCCAGCTGCTATTAACATTTCATCACCTGAATTTACTTTTGTCCAAGGAGTTTGGTCTGCTAAATTAACTCCTACTGCATAGTCAAATTCATCAATAACAGGAAAAGCAACACAAGAAGGGCTTGAAATATTTCTTGTTAAATCACAACTACTATTTGCACCATCACCTTGAACAGTAAAGACAACATTTGTACCTTCTGTTACTCCACTTATTAAAATGGTACCAGTAGCATTTGTAGAAGGATTGTCTCCACCTATTGTTCCATTATCAGTTGCAAGTGTATAAGTGGAAGTATTACCTCCTGTAAAATCAATTGAAATATCATATGTATCTGTTGCAGAGGTACTTGTAATGCAAGTTGTTGTAATCGCTCCTAAATTTAAATCACAAGGATAAGCAATTGAAAAATTAACATTTTTGAAAACTGCAGGTGATAATGAATTCCCAGAGTTATCAACCAATTCCATATTCAAATTATACGCTTGACCAGGGGTAACAGGAATTGAAAATGTATTTGTATCAAATAAATCAACAGAAGCTCCATTATCTATATTATATTTTACATAACCATCACCAGCATTTGCAGCAGCTACATTAAAATTAGAAACCGAAAATTCTACATCAACAGAGGTTCTTGCACTTAATTCTTCTTCTTTAGGAGAAATAATAGTTAATTCTGGTGTTACAACAAACCCATCAATAACTCTAATATTATCAACAGCAATGTCTTCATCTCCATTATTTAAACCATCAAAAACCAACCTTATATCAACTAAATTTCCAGTACCTAAACTCAAAGTAAATTCAGAAAAGACATCAGTTAAAGCTTGACCATCTCCAACACCATCAAAATTTGTATCCTGCATAGGTGCAGATACATTAAACCCAGTATTAGCTGAAGTTGCAAACTGTAAAACCTTTGTATAGGTGCCAGAATTATCATAATCAACCTCTATATAAAACAAGTCTCCACCATCCCAGTCAAAATTACTATCTGAAGGTTGATCTTCTGCCAATAATAAAGCAAGAGTAAGATTTGATTTGGAAGATATGTCTATATCATCAAAAAACAATGTTTGTAATGATGATGTACATGGTGAGCCATCAGTATCCATAGCTGCAAAAAAGAAATTACCATCTTGCCCTGAAACTTGGTAATCAGAAGTAATATCACTTCCATCTGTTCTTGTAAAAAAATCTCCAGAATTGTCATTACAAGTTTCAGAAGCTGTTCCTGAATTTCCAGTTTCAAAAGACTCTTGAAAAACAGTTGTTTGTCCAAAAGAAAAGGCAGAAATAAATAAGGTTAATAATAAAGTAAATAAGTAATTTTTTTTCATGTTTGATAAGTTTTAATTAATTGATGTAAATATACTATTTTTAAACTTTTTTTTATGATTAAATTATTAACAATGTTTTATTTAACTGTCATTTACCCATGCTCTAGTATTAACTAAATGTTAGGAAATCTCTGTGTTGTTTAAATGATTGTAAAGTAATTGTTATTGTAAAATATTAATCGTTATTTTTGATTCTACTTATTTTACATTATGAATAAAAGCGAAATAAAAATACTTTTAGTTGATGATGAACCAGATATTTTAGAAATTGTAGGTTACAATTTACGAAATGAAGGGTATCAAATTTTTACAGCAGAAAATGGTGTAGAAGCTGTAAAGTCTGCTAAAAAGAATACACCTCACTTAATATTGTTAGATATTATGATGCCAGAAATGGATGGAATTGAGGCTTGTGAGAAAATAAGAAAAATTAAATCTTTAGAAAACGTAATCATATCTTTTTTAACTGCCAGAGGAGAAGATTACTCTCAAGTAGCTGGTTTTGAAGCAGGTGCTGATGATTATATTACCAAACCAATCAAACCAAAAGTATTGGTTAGTAAAATAAAATCTTTATTAAGAAGATTAAAAAATGAGGATGATACTGAGGATTCTCTAACAATTGGAGATATAGTTATTGATAGAGATGAGTATGTAGTTTATAAAGCAGGAGAAAAAATATCTCTTCCTAGAAAAGAATTTGAACTGTTTTCTTTGTTAACCTCTAAACCTGGCAAAGTTTTTAAACGAGAAGTAATTTTAGATACTGTTTGGGGCAATGAAGTTGTTGTTGGAGGTAGAACTATAGACGTACATATTAGAAAACTTCGAGAAAAAATAGGTGACAATCATTTTAAAACAGTAAAAGGTGTTGGATATAAATTTGTTTTAAAAGAAGAAAAATAATCAGTAAATACCAATCATTTCTTTGAAACTTAGAAAAACTTATTCTTATGCACTTTGGTCTGCAGTATACCTTACCCTATTATCTGTGTCCATATCCTCTATTTCTTATTTTTTTATAGTTCAACAATTTGGTGTTATCACCATTATTTTATCTATAATTTCTTTATTTATTATTTCTTTTATAATTATTCAATATAGAGCAGAGCACTTTATCTATAGAAGATTAAAAAAAATATATGAAGAAGTTTCGATTTTAAATATTAATGATTTAAAAAGAGAGTCTGCTACAACAGATATAGACAAACTTTCTAAAAGCATGCAAAAATTCGTTGAAGGTAAGCGTTTAGAAATAAAGAATTTAACAGAAAGAGACTCTTTTAGAAGAGACTTTCTTGGAAACGTAGCTCACGAATTAAAAACACCACTTTTTACAGTTCAAGGCTACATCTTAACTTTAATGGAAGGCGCTATTAATGACAAGCAAATTAGAATGAAATACCTTGACAGAGCAAATAAAGGTGTGGAAAGATTGGTTGCAGTTATTAAAGATTTAGATATGATTGCCAAATTAGAAATTGAAGGTACAAAGCTAAATATTGAAGTTTTTAACATTCTTGAGCTTATTCAAAATGTTTTCGACTTATTTGAAATGAAGGCAAAAAAAAGAAATATTTCTTTAAAATTTGATAGGGTCTATGAATTCCCTGTTTTTGTAAAAGGTGATATAGAAAAAATAGAACAAGTACTTATTAACTTGGTTGTTAATTCTATTAAATACGGAAAACCGAATGGAAAAACGATTGTTGGTGTAGATGACTTTAATGATAAAAAATTTATTGTGAAAGTAATTGATAATGGAGAAGGGATAAAAAAAGAGCATTTAACACGCTTATTTCAACGTTTTTATAGGGTTGATCAAAGTAGGTCTCGTGATCAAGGTGGCTCTGGTTTAGGGCTTTCTATTGTAAAGCATATTGTAGAAGCCCATGATGAAAACATTTATCTTAAAAGTGTTTATGGTAAAGGGTCTGAGTTTTCTTTTACCATAGAAAAAGCTCGATAATTTAAAAACTAAATTAAATCGAAACCAATATCTTTTCTGTAATTCATATCATTAAAATGAATTTTATCAATGCTTTTGTAACTTTTTTCTAAAGCTTCTTCAATCGTATTTCCAAAAGAAGTTATGGACATAACTCTACCCCCATTCGTAACTACTTTATCATCTTTAATTACAGTTCCTGCATGATAAACAATAGATTTGTCTACATTTTCAAAACCAGTAATTTCTTTATTTTTAGAATACGCCTCTGGGTAACCTCCAGAAACCAACATTACAGTCGTGGCAATTTTATCGGATACAGAAAATGATTTTTCGTGCAAAGTTTGATTTGCTACACCATCAAATAAATCGAATAAATCAGATTCAATTCTTGGCAATACAACTTCAGTTTCAGGATCACCCATTCTTACATTATATTCCACAACAGAAGGATTTCCATTGTCATTCATTAAACCAATAAAAATAAAACCTCTATAATCTATTCCATCTTTTTGCAAGCCAGCAATTGTAGGTTTTACAACTAATTCTTCTACTTTATTTAAAAATGATTCATCTGCAAAAGGCACAGGAGAAATAGCACCCATTCCACCAGTATTTAAACCTGTATCTCCTTCTCCAATTCTTTTATAATCTTTTGCTGATGGTAAAATTTTATAACTTTTTCCATCTGTTAATACAAAAACAGATAACTCTATTCCTTTTAAAAACTCTTCTATAACCACTGTGGTTGAAGCTTCCCCAAATTTTTTATTAGAAACCATTTCTTCTAATTCAGCTTTTGCCTCATTTAAAGAGTTTAGTATTAAAACCCCTTTTCCTGCTGCTAAACCATCTGCCTTTAGCACATAAGGAGGTTTTAAAGTTTCTAAAAAAGTAAAACCATCTTTTAAATTGTCTTTTGTAAATGATTTATATTTTGCAGTTGGAACTCCATGCTTTTCCATAAATTGCTTCGAAAAATCTTTACTTCCTTCGAGTAAAGCACCATTTTTTTTAGGGCCAATTACAGGAATGTTTTTCAAATCAGAATCCGCTAAAAAAAAATCGTGAACACCATTTACTAGAGGTGCTTCTGGACCAACAACCAACATTTGAATATCATTTTCTAAAACAACATTTTTTACCGCTTCAAAATCAGTAGGATTTATATTGATGTTTGTTGCTAATTTTTCTGTCCCTGCATTTCCTGGGGCTACAAAAAGTTGATTGATTTTTTTGCTTTCAGAAAGTTTCAAAGCAAAGGCATGTTCTCTGCCTCCAGAACCTAAAATAAGTATATTCATTGTTTTTTGTTGAAGTTGCAAATATATTTCAAAATTATTAGGAAACTAAAATCCCCACTTTAAAAAATATTTGATTGCTGATGAAGTATGTCTTAAAAATAGTTTCAAATCTTTTGATGAACCTTGTTTTAAAACATGAGTAATTTCTTCTTTGGGATAATATAATTTTAATTTATTTTGTTGATCTATTTTCTTACATATATCCACATCTTCCATGTACAAAAAATAACGTTCATCAAAACCTTGCAGCTTCACAAAATCTTGAGTTCTATATAATTGAAAACAACCTGCTATGTATTCTGCAAAAAAAGGCTGATTTAAATCCTGATCTTTATATTGTCCCTTATAAATAGTTTTCTTAAAAAATGGTTTTAAGAAAATAAATCTTCTAGCCAAAAGTTCTGAAACCAATGGATACCTTCTACACGAATATTGATGCTCACTATCAGGAAACAATACTTTTGGTGCAATCATTGAAATAGATTGATTTTTATTTAATTCAGCAATTAAATTAGTTAAAACTTTAGGTTTAAAAGTTACATCTGGATTTAATATTAGATGAAATTGTGACTTTAAATTAATAAGGTCTATAACCATATTATGACCTGCACCAAACCCTATGTTTTTTCCAACAGCTATATATTTTATAGTTGAATCATTAAATTTATTTTCAAAAATTCTATTTTCTGTATTATCTATTAAGTAAAGCCTCTTTTTTAAAGGAACATTCAGAAAGCAGCCTATTGTTTTCGTAAGCTCTTCTAAGTTTTCTTTATAAAGAACTATAGATGCTGTTATTTCTAAGTTTTCTTCCATTCTAACTCTAATATGCTTTTTCTTCTCCTTTTAAAATACTAAGAAAAGTTTGTGCAATTATTTTAATATCTAAAAAAAATGACCAATTTTCTATGTAAAATATATCTAATCTTACCCTGTTTTCTATATCTGACTTATTCTTAACTTCACCCCTAAAACCAGAAACTTGAGCTAAACCAGTTATACCTGGCCTTACAGAATTTCGCATCAGATAGTTATCTATTTCCTTCAAATATCTTTCTGTTTGAATATTCATATGAGGCCTAGGTCCTATTACACTCATATCACCAATTAAAACATTAAAAAACTGTGGTAATTCATCTAAACTAGTTCTTCTTAAAAATGCCCCTACTTTTGTAATTCTTGTGTCGTTTTTTGTGGTGGAAATTTTATCTGCTAAGGAGTTTATTTTCATCGATCTAATCTTATAACAATAAAACTGTTGACCATCAACTCCATCTCGAATTTGCTTAAAAATAAAAGGCCCTTTTGAATTAATTTTTACAAAAACAAATAAAATTGGCAACAACCAAGAAAGTATAAACACAAAAACGAACAAAGAAAAGAAGATATCAAACATTCTTTTTAATATGTGGGTTTCAATCCTTTCAAAAGGTAATTGTTTTGGTTTTAAAATTGGTATGGTTCCATAATATTCTAGAATAAAATCTTTACTGTAGATTGCTTTATTTTCTGGAATTAATCTAAATTCAATATTATTTTTAATACAAAACTCTCTAATATCTTTTATTTGTTTTTGTGTTACAGAATTTACTTCGCAATAAATCTCATCTATATTATTGTTAAAGGAGTATTTTAACCCTTCATTAATGTCCCCTAAATGGTTTTTAAACTTACTAGTTTTATCAGAAAAAAAGCCAGAAAATCGATAACCCAAATCTTGTTTTTTATCAAATAATGTAGCAATGTTTTGCGCTGTTTTGCCTTCTCCAAAAACAATTACATTTCTAAAGTTTTTACCTTGTATTCTGTATTTTTTTAATAAAAAGAAAAAACAAAATTTTAAAACAGTAATACTAAGAAAAACTGCACTAATGGTAAAAAATTGATCATCTATAATTTTACCCTCTTTAAAGATTGTGAAATAAGCAAAAAAAGCTAATGTGAAAACAAAAAAATGAGATAGAAGACGACTTAATAAGCTGGTAATATGCGTATATCTATAAATAAGATAAAACCCTGTATAATATGATGTTAAAATCCATGTTACAGATAAATAAGTTAAAAAAGGTAAAGTGAGATATTCTGGATTAGAAACATAATACAATATTATATTAATAATCAAAAGATCTACTAAAGCAATAATAGGTTTAATAAAAACAGACTTTTTTTTCTTCTCCATTAATCAAAATGATTTATATATAACTAATAAATTATAGCTTCTATATTTTATTCTAATTTCCATTTCTTAAGGGTCTTATCTATACCACTAGAATAAAAATAATTTTCTATTCCTTTTGTAATTGATAGCACACTTCTGTTATGATAATTTAATTGATTTGTTATTTCTCTATTTTTTAAACTAACAACTAGAATTTCACCTTTAAAAGTACCACACACCAAATTATCTTTATCTATAGTTGTATTTAAAATAAAATTATTTTTGATTTTTACAATAGTACTTGCTTTAAAATCTAATCCTAAAAAAACTATTTTTCCTTGAATTGTGGTAAATATTAAACCGTCGTTGTAAAAATTTAAATTTGTAATTTTTTCTTTACATGAATGTATCAGCTCACTTTTTTGGGTTCTAAAATTAAATTGATAAATTTCGCCTAAATCTGTGGCATAATATAAATTTTTATTGTGGTAATATATTGATCTGGCAAGTGAATTTAAGGAAATTTCTTGAACAATTTTAAAGGCTGGTTTGTCTCCAAAATCAATTACAGTAATTTTTTTATCATTTGTACTTATCAATACATATTTTTTTTCAGGAATAAGCAAAGCATCTATGGATTTGCCTTGCTTGTAATAAAACACTTCTTTAACTTCTTTTTCTTTTTTATTGAAAAACCTTACACTAGACACGTTTTGCTCAAATTCATTAGAGATTGATACAATTTCATTATAATTATTAAAGATTTTTAGCCCATAACCTCCAATAAAATATTCTTCAAACGCCAAGTCTTGCTCATTTTTATTAAAATATTTTACATCTCTTTTTTCTATGTAAAATATAGAGTCTTGCTCTTCGAAAAAATCTCTGATAGTAAAACTACCATTTACAATTGTTTCTTGGGCATTAACCCCTAGAGTTGTTGCCAACATTAAAAATAAAGTAATTCTATAATTTCTCATCGCTAGCTGCAACTATATAATAATTAAAAAAAAGTGAGAAAAAAACAATACCATGATGACGATCTAATACATTTTCTATATAAAATGTGAACATCATTATTAAACAAAAACCAATTAAACTTTGATATGTGTTTTTTGAAATATTAGCACTCTTAGATATTAATAAATTTAACAATATTAAGGATAAAATTATAAAACCTACAATACCAAACTTTAGAAAAATGGACAAAAATTGATTATGACTATTTAAATCGCTATCCATCAAATAATATTTTCCGCTAATAAAATGATTGAAATTAAGAACATCTTTTTCATTCATTTCTAAGTTACCAAAAAAGGGATTCTCTTTTATTGAATTCACAGATTCTTTCCAAATTTCTAATCTAAAGTTTAATGCAGATTTATAACTGGTATCTATTTTTTTATTAAAAAACAAAAAGCAAACAGCCAAAATTGGAAGTATAATAAAAATTTTTGTAGATTTTTTTTTGAAAAAATAAGTAAATATGTATCGTAAAATAAAAATAATATAGATGACCATGGCTACTTTACTTCCCAAAATAAAAAGCATGGTAAATGATATAGAAAGAACTAAGACAAAAAACATAATTTTTTGTTTAATATTTGGTAAGTTTCTTTCTGGTATTGTTGGAAATAAGAAGTTTATAGAAAAAAGAATAAATATTGATAAATATGTATGATGAATATTTAAAATTTTTAAAAACGCAATTTTATCAAAATTTATTCCTAGGTGAAAGGACCTTAATAAGACTATAGAAATTGCAAGTAATAAACCATATATTAGACTATAGGAAAGTAATTTATTGTCATGCTTATTTCTTAATAATATTGGGATTAAAAATAGCAATGCAAAATGAGAATATTCTTCACTAAAAACTTTTAAGGTATGATTAATATCCGTTTGTAATATAGAATTTACGATAATATAACAGAAAAAGAAAAAACTTATGTAGCAAGATCTTTTTAATGATTTTTTTGCATAAAATTTGTGCTGAAAAAAAATGGTTTGTACTAATTTTAATAACAATGAAATTACTAAACTAAATGAGCTTAGGTTTATAGAAAGAGGTAAAAGAAACAAACTTAAATTGAGCATAAAAAAAGAAAAATCTTTTTCTTTATAAATACTCTCTGCACTTTTATAAACTATACTTTTTAAGCTCATATTTTTTTATTTTTAAAATACTTGAGCATGTACATTTCTATTATAAATAAAGGTGTCGAATATAAATAACGCCTTGCTAATCTGAATTCTGTAAAACTTCTATATAACCACTCTAATTTTATATCGATAATCCATTTAGGAGCTCGCTTTTTTGTTTTCGCTATAAAATCGAAAACAGCTCCAATAGAACAAATAGCTTTAGCATTTAGTAAATTTTTATTTTTGTGAACCCATTTTTCTTGCTTTGGCGCAGTCATACCAATAAATAAAATATCTGGCTCAAATTCGTTTACTTTTTGAATCATGCTATCTGTATCTATATCAGAAAAAACTTTTTTGAAAGGTGGAGAGAAAAAGCCGAATTTTATATTTGTGTATTTTTCTGAAAGATTTAATTTCATTAAATCAAGAGTTTTTTGCGAAGAACCAAGATAAAAACATTTTAAGTTTTCCGAATTTGCTTGCTCTAAAAATTTATCATGAATATCTGCTCCAGCAATTTTTTTAATTTTTTTACCTTTTAGTTTTTTTATCAAAAAAACTATTCCTTCTCCATCAGGAAGCAAAATGTCTGATTCTTCAAGTGCTTTTTTAAATTCTATATCTTCTTTTGCAACAATATATGAATGGGCATTAATAGTATTTATAATCAATTTAGATTTGTTAATCTTAATTGAATCTATATCGCTATTGAATATATTATATTTTCCGAGTTCAATACCTATCATAATAATTCAAAGATACTTAATTCTAAAAATTATTTTAATGTTTTAGAATACTTTTATAAAAATGATTTATAAAGATTTTATGACTTTCTATAGAGTAATTTTCTAGGTAAGAATTATAAGCATTTAACCTAAATTCTTCTTTTTTTGAATCAGAAAGACAATTCCAACTTTGTAAAGCATTTAATAATGAATTGGGGTTGTTAGAATCAAAATGAAAACCATTTTTTCCATTTTTTACAAGTGCTTTTGGTGCACCAATATTACTAGCAATAATTGCGCAATTATTAGAAAATGCCTCTATTATAGCAAGACCAAAAGGTTCGTGCCAAATTGATGGGAAAATTAAAGCATTAGCCTGTTGCATTTGTATCGCAATTTCTTCTTTTGATAAAAAACCTAAATAAATAATGTTCTTATATTCTAAACAAGATTCTTCTACAAGCTTTTTTAAAGGTCCAGTACCTACAATTTTTAAAATGTCTTTTGTGTTTTTAAAAGCTTGTAATAAAACATTTATTCCTTTTTCTTCTGATAACCTTCCTACATATAAAAAATGCTTTTTTGGTTTTAGTGGTTCTGCTTTTTTAAATTCTTCTGAGAAGTTGGGTTTTACTGTAAATCGTTTTTTATCAATATTTAATATTGATGAATTAAACAACTCTACCATAAAAGGTGATGGACAAATAAATGCATCTACCATTTTCCAAGTGCCAATTTTTTTATGAAACCAAACAATACTTGCCAGCCAAAAAGTTAGTAGATAAGAATTTCTATAAACTTTATTTTGAACTGCTCTCCAAGGAAAATTTTGATTTAAACTTTTTGTAAAGAGTTCTTTATTATGAAATAAGGTGGCTGAAGGACAGATTAGTCTAAAATTATGCAAGGTAATTACAAGGGGTATTTTCTTTTTTTTTATGCCTCTAATTATTAAAGGACCTGTTGCAAAGTGCCAATTATGCAGGTGAATTATATCTGGCGAAAATGATTCTATTTTTTTCTTTACAATGCTGTTTTTCTTAAAATTCCAAATGGAAGTTAAAAACTCTAATGCTCCAAAAACTCCCTTTTCATTTCTAAAATATAGTGTTTCCACTTGGTGAATATCACTCAATGCATTTTTTTCTAAATCAAAAACAACGTCTTCACCCCCTTTTAATTGATATCTAGTATGTATGAATAAAATTTTCAATTCAACTTTTTATTAATTAAACTTTAATTTTTCTAATTAATTTAGCTGGGTTTCCAGCAACAATGCTAAAAGGTTCTACATCTTTCGTAACCACAGATCCTCCACCAATTATAGCATTTTCACCAATTGTTATTGGTCCTAAAATAACTGAATTTGGGCCAATAATTACATTGTCTTTTATTACTGGTGAACCTAAGTCTAAACCATCTATATCTTCTTTATTACCTATAGTTGTGTTGTGCTTTAGGGTTATATTATTACCTAGAATAACTTTTTTATTAAGAACAGTGGCTCTTCCATGATGAATAATTAGCCCCTTCCCTATTTTTGTTGATGCTGGTATTTCACATCCTAAAATTAAATCAGAAATTAGCTTATAAAAAATTATAATTGGTGCAATTATAATTAGTTTTAGCTTGTTAGTTGCCTTCTTTCTGAAGAAAGAAACCACTGTGAAGCTCATAACAATTATCCTACCTTTAAAATTAGGGTTATTTTTACAATCGTTTTTTAAATCGTTAAATAAACCCATAACTTAGTTATTAAATTTCTTTTTCAAAAAAACAATAGGCTTCAAAATAATTCTTAAGAATAAAGCGAATATTCGTTTATGCATTTTCATTCCTGCCATTTTTCTTGCAAGATAAGATTCTTTTAGTTCTTCAGAAAAACTTAATTGACCACTAATGCCTCCTAATCTAAAATTAACAATAGGTTCAGGAATGTGAATGAAAGCATTTTTATTATTTAAATAAACCTCTAATACAAATTGATAATCTGCAGATGATTTTAAAGTGGTGTTGTATTTTAAATTTTTATAAACTTCTTTACTAACAAACATTGTAGGGTGAGAATATGTCATATGAAAGTATTTAAATTTAAATGCTGAAGGATTAAATTTATAAACTTTTTTTGAATTATTATCATACACATCATACCTGTTCGCATGAATAATTTTTGCGTTTAAATTATTTAAATATGCTTTAACTGATAGTTCTACAGCATTTAACTCATACCAATCATCACTATTTATTGTGCCTATTAAATCTCCTTTTGCAAGATTAATTCCCTTATTCATTGCGTGATAAAGACCATTGTCTGGTTCACTTATCCACTTAGAAATTTTACTCTCATTTTTTTTTATAATCTTGATAGTGTTATCTGTAGAATTCCCATCAATAATTAAATATTCAATGTTTTTATACGTTTGATTATGAACACTATCTATAGTTTGTTGTAAATGTTTTTCTCCATTAAAAACAACGGTTATAATACTTACTAAAGGATTATTTATCATTTAAACTTCAATAATTTATTTATTTCTAAATCACTCATATCCCTATATTTTTTGCTAAAAACTGTTCCTATAGATACCCAAAGTAAAATAAAAGTAACAGTAAAAGCAGGTCTAAACTCTACCAAACTCACAATAGTTATAGTTAAAATATAGTATCCTAAACGTTTAATAAATTTATTATTAGATTTAAAAATAGCTAAACGAATAGCATAAATATAAGTGGTTATTTGTAAAAAAAACATAATAAAGCCTCCTTTTAAAATCATTTGTAAATAACCAACTTCGATTGTAATTCTTGTTTCATCATCTCCCCACCAAGTTTTCTTTAAAATATTAACGGTGTAGCTTCTAGTGTGATTAATAAAATCACTATAATAAGTGCCTAATGACCCTCTACCTACTATTTTTTCTGTGAAACTCAATTCAGATAAGAGTTCTGTAAATAAGAATGTTCTTGAATCTTGAAATTCAATATATGAAGCTATGTAATCTGAAACATATTCATAACCAATGGTAAATATTAAAGTAACAACTAATAAAAACCCAAGTAAAATATATCTTAAAATTAATTTTCTAATATTTAATGCTATAATTTTATCCATTGTAAGAAGAAATAAAACTAATAGTAAATACAAAAATTCTAGCCTTCTTGAATCTAGATAAGCAACACTAATGTAGCAAAGTAACACTAGAAAGACTTTAACTTTATTGGTGAAATTATAGTAACAAAATGCTACTAAAAAAACAAAATTAACGGGCCTTAACAACCAAATCCATTCTTCATTAACGCCTAAATAAGGAATAAATAAACAAGTAAATATCATTAAAAGAAATGCAAATGGGATCACTTTTAAAATTACATTCCAATTTTCTATTTTTAATCCTAACAATAAAGTAAAAGGTGTTAACCAAGCAATACCCATGTAAACATTACCAAAATTTGTTACCCAATCTTGCAGTGTAAACGAAAAGCCTCTAATTAAGGTAACAATGCCCCAAAAGATTAACAAATAAAATAATAATTGAACTGTAACAGGTATTTTTTTTAAAAGATGTAAATTTCTTATAGATAAGTACAAGATAATTATAGTTGAAAGTAATAGAAAGCTTGTAATTGTAATATTTATGAAAGTAAAACCATCTGGTAGAAATAAGAAATGCAATAATATATATATTACAATACTTATTAAACCCCATTTTAAAAGTCTTTTTTGCTTTATAAACACTTATCTTGTTTTTAATTAGACTGCTCTATTGCATCACTATATAATTGTAAATACTTTTTAGCAACAGTTTTGGAATCAAAATTTTCTAAAACTTTTAATCTAGCTAACTCACCTAAATAATTTTTAGTATTATTTTTAATTACCCATTCAATACCAAGTGCCAAATCATTTGGGTCTAATGCTTTTGCTAGATACCCATTTTTTTTATGATATATCATATCACTATTTCCACCAACATTAAAAGCAACTACTGGAGTACCACAAGATAAACTTTCCATTATAACATTTGAAAGATTTTCTTGCAAGCTAGGAACTATCATAACATCTGCAGCGTTATAAATTTTATTTAAATTTTTATCGTCTGATATTTCACCAAAATAATGGGTAACAAATCCAAAATTTTGAGAATCTTTAGGTTTATTAGAACCAAAAACTAATAACTCCAAATCTTCAATTTCTAAAAAACTTAATGCTTTTATTAATTTATCGAAACCTTTTCTATTATCTGATGTAGCATCCATAGCTCCAAATAGAATATATTTTTTTCCTTTTGATAACCCCAAAAACTCTCTAGCTTCATTCTTATCTGAAGGTTTATATGCATTTGTATCTATTGGATTTGGCAAATTAACAACTGTTCTATTTTTAAAAAGCGAACTAGCTTTCGCAGAATTTTGCAACCATTTACTCAAACCAACTATTGTTAAACTTGAAATATTATTAAAAACAATTTTCTTTCTATTAAATATTTGCTTGCTTAAATCATTTTGAACATCAGAGTTTAAAATTGGACAATTACCACAACTTTCTGTGTATCGTTTGCAAGAGTCTGCATAATGACAACCACCTGTAAAAGGCCACATATCATGCAAAGTCCAGATGATTGGTGCTTTAATTTTTGATAAATCTTCAATTCTTAGCATGCCTGCATTTATCCAATGTAAATGAACAACATCTGCATTCTGTTGGTTAATATATTTAACAATGTTAAAGCTTGGCGAAAATGATGCAGAAAATGGGGATACCAGATGAACATTCCTTAAAGGAAAAGGATTTAAGACTTTTTGAACTTTAGCAGTAATTTTTCTTATAAAATTTTTTGGAGTTACAATATTGTTCTCAGTGCCATTTTTATCTAAAACAAACATTGTAGAATTTACTTTTTCGCCTAAAAGTGAATCATGCAATCTTTTTGCAGCTCTTGAGGCTCCTCCTTTTTTATCGCTAAAATTTACAATGAGTATTTTCATTAATAATTATAATCTATACCCAAATATATTTATTAAATTATCGAAATTGTCTATTGTGGTTCTAGAAATTAATGGCTGCTTAGGGCTTTCATATCCTGATTCTAAAAAATATCTGAAACCATTCTTTTTTAAAATATTGAGTATTTCTCCTAAATTTTGTTCTTGATTGTATTGCGAGTGATATTCTATAAAAATATTTTTTACAAAAGATAAAGATGTATCAATATCTTTTATAATTTCATACTCAGCACCTTCGATATCTATTTTAAGAAAATCGATGTTTTTAATCAAAAGCTGCTTTAAATCAAATGTTAAAACTTTAATTGTTTTATCATCTTGCTTATCTACAAGTCTGCCTCCTGCAGAACCTTCTTGATGAAACATTAAGGTAGTTTCTTTAGTCCATACAGCTTTATTGATAATCTCAATATTTGTATAATTTGCGTTTTTTATATTCTTATTTGCAATTGATAGAATTTTAGGATCTGGCTCGAAACCTATAATTTTCGCATCAGGATACATTCTCTTATAACTTATAATACTCAAACCAATGTTAGTGCCACAATCTATTATATATGGCGATTTAGTATTAGCTTTAAATTTGTAAACATTTCTTTGAATACACTCTTTATATTGCGCAATAAAAGAGGGAGGATCAGCAGCTTCTAGTTCTAGCCCTCCAATGTTTGTTTTGAATGCTTTATATCTAGGCTGTTTGCTTATGCTGCGTAATCGCTGTTCTTGCTTACTAAAAACTTTGTTTAATATTCTTTTTATAGCTTGGTTCATATTATTATTTATTCCAAATACCAGTAGCTTTATTATTTACTAATTTAAAATATTGTATTGGCATTAATATTATTGCTGGTAAATAACATAAAATGGTGGCTAAAATAACTCCTTTTATTCCTAAATTTAAATTTTTAGCCAAATAAATAGATAAAGGTATATTTAGTATGGCTGAGAGCAAACTGAGATAAAGTTGCATCTTAATTTTACCAGTACCATTTATAAAAAAAACGAAGGCAGAGTTGAATGTAAATAGTAAAACGAAAACAGCCATAGATATTGATAATCCTATAGAAATATTTATCTTATCTCCAACCCAAATAAAATAAAACCAATCAGATAATACTATCATAATAATTAACAATATTGGTATAAGTAACCATATTTTCATAATACTTTTTATCGATGTTTTTATCCAAATATATTCCTTTTTAACAATAGCTTCTGTAAATGAAGACCAATATGGAGTTACAATAATTGTAAAAACCATTGTTAGAATTGAAAAATATTTAAAGGCAATATTATAAGGAACTACTTCATTTGGGCTAAAAAGTTTACTTATAATAAAGTTATCTGTAGAATATAACACAACTCCTGCTATTTGGATGATAAAAAAACTGAATCCAATCCCCATGATATCTTTTAAATACTTTCTTTTCCAAAGAAAAATGGAAGGTTTTAAATATTGATATTTATAGTTAAATCCAAAAAAATTTAACACTAAAAGAATGATAACTGGCAGTACAGAAAAAATTATTGCAAAAATTAATAATGATCCTTCAGAAGTTTTAGTTAATAGCCATATAATAATAAGTGATAAAACTTGAGTTATAAAATGAATCTTAACTTGAATAGAATGATTCTGATTTGCTAAATAAATTGTGCTTATTAAGTTTGCTATTAATTGTACAGAAAAACTCCCAAATACAATTATCATTAAAAGATTTAAATTGGTATTTATATTTTCACTTGTATTGAATATCTGTTGCCAATCAATAAAAAAATTTAAAATGAAAAAACCTAGAAATAATAATAAGCCAACTCCTATAATAGTAAAGTAAGCAGAACTAACATACGCTTTGGCTAGCTTTAAATTATTATTTGCTAATGCTTCAGTAAGCCTATTTCGTAAACCATTTCCTAAACCAATATCAAAAAAAGTAAACCATGCAATAAAAGAACTTATAGTTAACCACACACCATAATCTTCTGTATCTAAATAGTCAATAGCTATAGGAACCAAAAGAAAGCTTGCTAAAATAGCACCTGCTTTGTAAAAAAAAGAGACAGCAACATGTTTAACTATGTTTTTTGTTCTTGAGCTTTTGACACCAGATTTATGGAGTATCTGTTTTAATTTTTCTTTCAATTAAAAAATTTAATTTATTAGATTTTAGTTACTTTGATTTTTTAGCTATCAGAATACAGTTACTATCATTTTAAAAATTTCTGATACAATTCTATAAATTTTTAAACAAAATAAATGCCATCCCATCTCTAATTATAATTCGTAATTGGAGAAAAGAGTAGTTTGTTTAGTTTTTAATTATTTCAGAAAATTCTATGAAAGACTTTAATTTTTGATCTTTTTCAGACAATATAATTTCTTCTTTTTTAAGTTTCCAATTAATATTGAGCTGAGTATCATTATAAATTACCCCACTTTCAGAATTTACATTGTAATAATTATCGCATTTGTAATTTACTCTTGTATTATTTTCTAAAACCGCAAACCCATGTAAAAACCCTCTAGGAATAAATAATTGTTTGTTTTCTTTTTCTGATAACTCGATTGAAAAGCTTTCTCCAAAAGTATTTGATCCTAATCGCACATCCACAACAACGTCTAAAATTCTTCCAGTAATAACCCTTACTAATTTTGCTTGCGAATATTGTCCAACTTGTAAATGCAATCCTCTAAGCACGCCATATTGAGAAACTGACTCATTTTCCAAAATAAAATTAACCTTTAAGCCTGTTTTATTATCGAATTCTTCTTTGTTATAATTTAATAAAAAACTTCCTCTATTATCTTTTAATAGTTTAGGTTCTATGATAAAGCATCCATTTAGAGGCGTTTGTGTTACTTTCATCAAATAATCAATTAGGTTTTTACAAAATCTACTTTTTAAAAGTGATTCTGCTAATTGTTTTTATTTTTTATAATTATCAAGAAACTTATTCAACTTAATTAAAAGAAGAAAAGCTATCATTACAATAGCACCAAGGACTGAAAGTAAAAATGAATAATTTTTTGTAACTCCTTTTATTTCATAACCTATGGGTTGAAAGTTAGAAATTACATTAATTACTTCATACTTGTTTGATTTATCTTTAGCAATATTTTTTAAATCAAAGTTTATTTTCCTGTTCGTTTCGAAAAGCTCGAGTTCTTTTGTGGTCCTTCTTTCTCCACCTAAATCTATACTAGTACCTGTTGTCTGCTTCTTTGCTTCTTCAATCATCACTTGCATATAGACTTTTCGCAAAGAATCGATTTGTGTTAAGTTTTGACGATACAAAGAGTCTGTTCTATTCAAGTTTTCATTTGTTAGTTCTTTTAATCGATTAAAATACTTATTATTAACAACAGAAGAAATAATAACATCATCTAATTTATTAAAAACATTATTTTTCTCAGCAATTACAGTAACCTTATGAACCTTATAATCATAATCTGTAAATGAAGCCTTAAAATCTTCATATTCGTAACTTTTAATTGTTAATGTATCCACAGATAAAATTAAATCATTATAGGCATTTATTCTATCATTATCTACTCTTAAAGGCTCTATTTTAAAGTTCTTTAAGGATGCTGCAGATGCAGAATCTATTTCAAAAAGTTCAGATAAAGCTTTTGTATTCTCCTGCTTTACTAAATCATTATAATAATTAACATTATTATAAAGCTGTAAACTACTTTTAAAATTAGGCTCAACTAATAATTCTGAACCAAAAGTAGTTGGTTTATTCACTTGAAGAAAAATACCTACAACTAAACCAACAGCACCAGCTAAAGCTATTCTAATGAAATTATTTTTTAAGAATATTAAAATAGTAATAAAAAAATGAAAAATCCCTTTAAAAATACTCCCAATAAAATTAAAAAACCTAGAAAATCCTTTCCCAATAATTATAAAAAGAGACCCTAAATCTACTTCTTCTTCGTTATTTTTCTGCTGGTTTGTTGACATAGTTAATTTTTGATTGTTTATTAATTTTGATTGAATATTTGTTCGAGTATTTTTTGAGTAATTGCGTAAGTTGGCACTACACCTGTCATTCCTAAACCTCCAGAAGCTAAAGTTGCTCCTGTTTCTAAAGGGTTGTCTGATGCGTAATATGCATAGCTTACTTTAACATTCTCTGATATATTTCCTCTAATTTTTGATGCAGATTGAATTGCTTTTTGATAGTGAGCTCCTTCCATTTCTAAACCAATTACATTCCAAGTAGAATCATGGAAAAACTTTAATAAGTCTTTATTTTGGAGTGATGTTCCTAAAACAGAAACCATAGAGCCATCAAAAACTTGAACACCAAAACCTTCTAAATCTTTTTTAGATAATTCATTTTTAAAAGGATAATTATCTGCAGTGCCTTCAAAAATATGTGCAGAAGGTATCATAATATCTCCTTTACCTCCTTCTAAAATACCTGCTTTCCCCATAATAGAAACCGATTTTACATCTAAGTAAATCTTTTGGTTATCAGCATTATAAGGCTTTAAAAGTTCATCCATAGTTTCGTAAGCTTGCTCTCCAAAAGCATAATCCATAACAATAATTACAGGACTTTCTTCGTTATTTGGTTCTTTTTTTAACGAAAAACTAGGGTGCTTTATTTTACTTGTATCAATAATTTGCACATCAATATTGGTGCCTGAGGTATCATCAACATATATCAGTCCATTTTTTGCTGCGTATTCTTTTACCTTTTTTTGCAAGGGCTTACTGTCAGAATTACTCAATAATTGAAAAAGTTCAAAGTTCTTAAGCTCCTTGCTCTCTTTTACTAAAGCGTCTTTTGCGTAAACCGAATTTAAAACACTATGCATATTTGCACTAATAATATGCAGTGGTCTTTTTAAAAGATTGTATTGGTTTAAAACTTTTTTAATGTCATTTGCCCAAATTTCTCCATAAATATGATGCCCTATTTCTTCGATTAAAACTGAACTAAAAATGATGGTTCTTTTCTTATCTTCGAAAACCTCTTTAATAGCTAATTTGCCTAACCAATAGATTAGTTTAAAAAATTTATGCGGGTTTTCTTCAGTAGAAAATATCTTATAGATTTTAGAAACTTCATCAAAAGTTCGGCCCAAAATATTACCCAAATGAACCAATAAAACTTCTTTCTCTTTTTCAGATATTGGTTTTTGATGCAAAATTACATCCTCTAAATGTTTCCATTCTCTGGTAAAATTTTCTCCTTCATTTAAAGAAACCCTTTCTTGAATTTTATGCGATTCTATAAATAAGAATGTTAAATGTGTAAGAATATCATAGATTTCAGATCTTCCTCTTGTAATCTCAATATTCATTTGGTCTTTGTCAATTCTATAGCAATTTCTTCTTCTTTTTGGTGGAATAATAGCTGCGAAATGAGAATTTTTATATCCTTCGTCTGCAGTTAAATTTATAAATTGACACTCTTCAATGCCTTCTGGTAAACGTTCTATAACATAAACCAAACCATTTAATTCAATTCTATCTTCTGCAATAGAACCATAAATTTCTGGTCGCAAAAGTAAAAGTGATTTTCGCAAAGTTTCCCCAGAAACACCCATAGGTTTGTAAAAACCTCTACTAAATAAATGACGCATAGAAATGTATAATTTTTCTATGGCATTTGTAGATTCTTGAGCTCTTGTTCTATCTATTTTTTTCAATTCTGACATTCTTCATTTTAAGGGGTAAATATAAAAATTATTTACCTGATAAAATTTCTTTATATTTATCTTTATTATTAAGCAATTTCAAGGCTTCAATTATGGTTTTATCATTTTTAATATTGTGTTGATAAACACCTTCTTTATAAAAATATCTCTCTAAAATTTCATTTTGAATTACAATTCTAATAACATCTTCATTTTTTGAAATTTCAGCTATTTTATTTTCAAATAACTTTTCTTTAATATTTTCGTACTCCTTTTTAATATTATTGTTTTCTGATGATTCAAATGCCTTTTTAAATAATTTTTCCTGTTCTGTAACAAATGTAGTATCCACTTTTAAATAATTGATAAATTGTTTAAAATCTGATGATGAAAACTCGTAACTATCCATATTAGTGATAGCTGCGTTCTTATAAAAATAATTTGTTGCAAAATTAAATATAGCTTTCGAGCTTAATAGCTTTTCTGTAGCATCTGTTTTTTTTGAATTTTGACTTTCTACATCAGGTAAAACTCCACCTCCATCTAAAACAGTTCTACCATTTTCTGTTTTAAACTTGTTAATTCCTTTATCAGAAAATTTTGGAACTTCTCCTGTTTTTAAATCTCTATTTGTATAATCTAATTCTTGAATACATCTTCCACTTGGAGTGTAATATTTAGAAATGGTTAGTTTTAATTGTGTGCCATAAGTTAATTCTTTTTGACGCTGAACCAACCCTTTACCAAAAGAACGTTCTCCCATAATTACAGCTCTATCATAATCTTGTAAAGAACCACTCACAATTTCAGAAGCAGATGCAGAACTTCCATTGATTAAAACCACAATCGGAATTTCTAAATCTAAAGGATCATTTGTGCCTTTATAAGTGTTGCTCCATTGTTTAATTTTAGCTTTTGTAGTAACTATTGTTTTCCCTTTTGGGATAAAAAAATTCGATATGTTTATGGCTTCCATCAAAGATCCTCCTGGATTAGAACGCAAGTCAAAAACCAACTTTTTCATTCCTTTTTTTTGTAAATCTTTAAACGCTTTTTTTACTTCAGAAGATGCTTTTTCATTAAATCTTGTTAAAGTAATATAACCCGTTTCTTCATCAATCATTTCGAAAAAAGGCACAGGATTTATTTCTACTTTTTCCCTATTTAATTCTTTGTTAATTATTTTTTCTTGACGGTCAATTTCTACTAAAATTTTAGTGTCTGGAGTTCCTTTTAAAAACATCGAGAGTTGGTCTCTTTCCATATTTTTTAAAGATTGTCCATTTACAGAAACAATAATATCACCTGCTTTTAAACCAGCTTTATCTGCAGAAAAACCTTTATAAATTTCACTGATTTCAATTCCTCTCTCTGTGTAAAAAACTGCAATTCCAATTCCTGCATATTCGCCTGCTCTTCTAATTTTGGCTTCTTCTACATCTTGCTCATTGTAAAAATTGGTGTACGGATCTAAATCTTTTAACGTATTTTTTATTGCTCTGTCTGTTAAATCTGCAGGATTTATTTCATCTACATAATACATATTCAACTCTTTAAATAAAGAATTGTAGATTTCAATTTGCTTGGCAACTTCAAAAAATTTCGATTTAAATGAGAATGACAAAAAAATCGTTCCCAACACCAAAACTAAAATTAGTCTCTTTTTTATTTTAAAGTTTTTCATTTGATATATTTTTTACATCTTCTAAAAATAAATTTAATAATTTATTCATCTTCGACGATAGTTCTTCATATGTTTTTTCTTCTTTACCAAGATACGAAATCATAAAAATATGTGGTTCTTCAAGATTATTGTAAACAATTTCTTTTTGTAAACGATACGTTTCTCTAAGTAACCTTTTAATTCTATTTCGATCTACAGCTCTTTTAAAATTTCTTTTTGCCACAGAAACACCCATTTGGGCAGGAAAATTAGATGTATGCTCGGTTTGTAAATACATCATTCTTAATGGAAAAACTTTTAAAGAAGTTCCATCTTTATAAAGCTTTTCTATTAACTTTCTACTTTTTAAACGCTCTTGTTTTCTTAGAGTAAATTTCATCAATACAAACTTAAAGTAAATACATAACTTTTAATGAGTTTCAAGTTATGAAGTTTAAAAATTGCGTATTTTTATTTCCTCAAAAAATAAAATCGTTTTTCCTTAAAAATGTTATAATTTAAACAATTATTAATATTTTTGTTAAATATTACACAAACAGGAAATTTAATACGCAACATACAAGATGAAACCAGATTTATTTCAAGCACCAGATTATTATAATATTGATGATTTATTAACGGAAGAACACAAATTAATTAGAGAATCTGCAAGAGAATGGGTAAAACGTGATGTTTCTCCAATTATCGAAGAATACGCGCAAAAAGCTGAATTCCCAACTCAAATTATCTCTGGTTTAGCAGAAATTGGTGCTTTTGGACCTTACATTCCAGAAGAATATGGAGGTGCAGGTTTGGATCAAATTTCTTATGGTTTAATAATGCAAGAAATAGAGAGAGGAGATTCTGGAGTTCGTTCTACTGCTTCTGTGCAATCTTCTTTGGTGATGTATCCTATTTATACTTATGGAAATGAGGCCCAAAGAAAAAAATATTTACCAAAATTAGCTTCTGGAGAATGGATGGGTTGCTTTGGTTTAACAGAACCTAACCATGGCTCAAATCCTGCAGGAATGGAAACCAATTTTAAAGATAAAGGCGATCATTACTTATTAAATGGTGCAAAAATGTGGATTTCTAATGCGCCTTTTGCACAAGTTGCTGTTGTTTGGGCAAAGAACGAAGAAGGTAGAATTCATGGTTTAATCGTAGAACGTGGAATGGAAGGTTTTTCTACTCCAGAAACACATAATAAATGGTCTTTACGTGCTTCATCAACTGGAGAATTAATTTTTGACAACGTAAAAGTGCCAAAAGAAAATTTACTGCCTAACAAATCTGGTTTAGGTGCTCCTTTAGGATGTTTAGATTCTGCTAGATACGGAATTTCTTGGGGTGCAATTGGTGCTGCTATGGATTGCTATGATACTGCTTTGCGTTATGCAAAAGAACGTGAACAATTTGGAAAACCTATTGGTCAATTTCAATTACAACAAAAAAAATTAGCAGAAATGATTACAGAAATTACTAAAGCGCAATTATTAGCTTGGAGACTAGGTACTTTAAAAAATGAAGGAAAAGCAACTTCTGCCCAAATTTCTATGGCAAAGCGTAATAATGTAGATATGGCTATAAAAATTGCCAGAGAAGCAAGACAAATTTTAGGAGGAATGGGAATTACTGGAGAATATTCTATTATGCGTCATATGATGAATTTAGAAAGTGTAATTACATATGAAGGAACACATGACATTCACTTATTAATTACTGGTTTTGATATTACTGGTTTCAATGCTTTTAAATAGCAATTAGAACCAAATATTTAAAAAATTAAAAGAGGTCTCTTCTAAAAGTGAAGAGAACCTCTTTTTTTTAAACAGGGGATTTTTTCTGTTTTTTAACACCAATCTTCATTAGAATAGTTTCTAACAAACACCATTTTGTAAAAGCCGACTGAATTAAATTTACACCAATAAATACGGTAAACCACATCCAATTTTGATTAACATAAAATGTTAAGACAACACTTAATAAAACCATTACACCCACTATTACTCTAAAATATTTGTTTAACATTTTTAATTATTTTTTTAGTTTATATAAATCTCTCTACAGGAACAACAATCGCTTTTAAAGGATTGTTTGTTTCTAGGTTTTTATTGAATTCTTCTAAAAGTGTAAACAAATCATCTATCTTTTCTTTATTCGTAAACGAGAAAAACATTATAGATTGATTACCACTTTTGCCCCCTGAAAACCAATTTGAAGTCACTAATAATGAGGATAAATTTTTATATCCATCAATACCTGAACTACTAAAATTTTCAATATTTGCTTTTTTAAATAGTTTCAAAACATCTTTCTGAAACTCTTCTACTGCTGTAACAATTACTAATTTCATTTTGATTATATTTTATTTATAATTCTTCTTTTCAATCATATAATATACCAATGGAACAACCAATAAAGTTAATACTGTAGAAACAATTGTCCCTCCCATTAACGAGATTGCTAATCCTTGAAAAATTGGATCAAATAAGATAACAAATGCGCCAATTACAACAGTTCCTGCAGTTAACAAAATAGGCGTTGTTCTAACAGCTCCAGCCTCTATAGCTGCTTGTTTTAACGGAATCCCTTCTGCCAATCTTAAGTTGATAAAATCTATCAACAGAACCGAGTTTCGTACCATAATTCCTGCTAAGGCAATCATTCCAATAAAAGAAGTTGCTGTAAAAAATGCACCCATCATCCAATGTCCTAAAATAATTCCTATTAATGATAAAGGAATAGCAACCATCATTACAATTGGTGCTTTAAAATTTTGAAACCAACCCACTATTAAAATGTAAATTAAGATAATGGCACCTAAAAAAGCGATTCCTAAATCTCTAAATACCTCCAAGGTAATTTGCCATTCTCCATCCCACTTTACAGTGTAATCATCTTCAAAATCTGGCTGACCTAAATACATTTCGTTTAATTTATAGCCTTCAGGAAGTTTAATATCTTTCAATTTATCTTCCATTCCTAAAATGGCATAAGCAGGACTTTCTAATTTCCCAGCCATATCTGCAATTACATAAACAACCCTTTTTTGATTTTTTCTAAAAATACTTTTTGCACTTACAGTTTCTTTAATTTCCACTAAATCTGCAATGGGTATCATTAAACCTTGTTTCGATTTTACTTTTAATTGAGAAATATCTGAAATGGTAGATTTCTCTTTTTCATCTAAACTCAAGATCAAATCAACTTGATTTACAGCATCTTCATCATATAAATTTGTAATTGGGCTGTTAGACAAAGCCATATTCATTATATAAGTAATTTGCTGAGGGGCAATTCCACACAACATGGCTTTTTCTTTATTAATTTCCAATTGATATTCTGTTTGATCATTTTCAACCATCCAATCAACATCTACAACATCATCTGTATTTTTTAAGATCGTTTGAACTTGATTTGCAATATACATTTGAGTTTCATAATCTGGCCCATAAACTTCTGCAACAATTGTAGATAAAACTGGTGGTCCAGGTGGCACCTCTACCAACTTTACATTGGCATTGTATTTCTTTGCGATTCTTTGAATTTCTGGTCTAAATAATTTTGCAATTTCGTGACTTTGAATTTCACGTTCACCTTTATCAACCAAATTTACTTGAATATCGGCCATATTACTTCCTCCACGTAAATCGTAATGACGTACTAAACCATTAAAAGTAATGGGTGCTGAAGTACCAATATAATTCTGATAATTTACCACTTCTGGTCTTGTGGTTAAATATTGTGCAATTTCTTGCGTAACAACAGCTGTTCTCTCTAAAGTAGTTCCTTCTGGCATATCTATGACTACTTGAAACTCGTTTTTATTATCAAAGGGCAACATTTTTACAGCCACTGAATTGGTAAAAAACAACACCATTGTTCCCATCAACAGTAAAAAAGTTCCTCCTAAAAATATCCATCTTTTTGATTTACTTTCTAATAACGGACTTTCGAACTTATTATAAATTTTATAAATAAAAGTTTCTTCTAAAGGCTTTTCAGGTTTTTCTTCAGCACCTTTTTTGTCTTTTTCTCTTAAGAAAATATATCCTAAATATGGTGTAATAGTTAAAGCAACGAATAATGATAAAATCATTGCAATAGAAGCTCCAATTGGCATTGGTGCCATATAAGGCCCCATTAAACCAGACACAAAAGCCATTGGTAAAACAGAAGCTATAACTGTAAATGTTGCTAAAATGGTTGGGTTCCCAACTTCATTTATTGCGTATAAAGCAGCTTGTTTAAAAGGCAATCTCTTCATCTTAAAATGCCTGTGCATATTTTCGGCAATAATAATAGAATCATCAACCACAATACCTGTTACAAAAACCAATGCAAATAAGGTGATTCTGTTTAAGGTATAATCTAACATGTAATAACTTAATAGTGTTAATGCAAAGGTAATTGGCACTGATAAGAACACCACTAATCCACCTCTCCAACCCATAGCCAACATTACCACTAAAGTAACTGCAATGATAGAACCAATAAGGTGCAACAACAATTCTGATACTTTATGTGAAGCTGTTTCTCCATAATTTCTAGTAACTTCTACATGTACATCATCAGGAATTAAAGTAGTTCTCAAATGGTTCACTTTATCTATAATTACTTCAGAAATTTTCATAGCATCTGCGCCTTTTCTTTTGGCCACAGAAATAGTTACTGCAGGATATTCCGATTTATATGTATTCGATTTTTTACTTGCTTTCCCAAAACCTAAAGACACATAATTTTGTGGCACTTCTGGTCCATCCATTACTGAAGCAATTTGTTTCAAATAAATAGGCTGATTTTGCTGCACACCAACCACCAAATTTTCTACATCAGTTTTAGATGCTAAAAATTCACCTGTTTTTACTAAAAATTCAGTATCATTTTTATCAAAACTTCCAGAACTTAATTGTGTGTTGTTAGCTTTTATCATTTCTGAAACCAACAAGAAATCTAGACCACTTTCGGCCAATTTATCCTTGTCTAAAATAACACGTAATTGTCTGTTTCTTCCACCAATTTTATGTGTAATAGAAACATCATTCGCCTTCTTGATTTCAGTTTCTAATTCTTGCGCCATTTGCCCTAACTGAAAATCATTGTAGTTTTCGCTCCACAATGTTAAACCTAACATGGGTACATCATCTATAGCACGTGTTCTTACCAAAGGAAACGTAACTCCTTTTGGCATTTCATCCATATGTTTGTTAATTTCGTTGTACAATTTTACAAACGAGCGTTCTATATCTTCTCCTACATAAAACTGCACAATTACCATGGCTTTTTCATTCATCGAAGTCGAATACACATATTCTACACCTTTAATATTAGAAATTAATTTCTCTAAAGGTTTTACAACTCTAGACTCCACTTCAGTAGGACTTGCTCCTGGATAACCCACAAAAATATCTGCCATTGGAACATCTATTTGAGGTTCTTCTTCACGTGGAATTAAAAACGAACTATACACCCCAATAACCATAAATACGATCATTAGCAATACAGTAAGTTTAGAACCAATAAAGACTTTTGCAATTTTTCCAGCTAAACCTTCTTTCATATTATTTATATTTTGGGCGTTTTAACAGGCTATTCGTTTGAATCTTTTTATTTGTTCTCCATACAATCCCGATGAAAAATCGGGATTACTCGAACTAATATAAAAAGGATTTCCACTACTATCCTTAACGCAAATTTTAGTTATTGAATTGAAATTTTTGCTCCGTTAAATAATTTTCCTTCAGCCGAAATTATATAGGTTTCATCAGCAGACAAACCAGCCAAAACTTCCACTTGATTTCCATAAGTTCTTCCTAAACGCAACCAACGTAACAAAGCTGTTTTACTTTCACTTACTGAGTAAACCCCTGATAATTGTCCGTTTTTAACAATTGCTTGAATAGGAATTAAAACCATTTCCGATTTCACTTTTCTTTCAACTGGAAACTGAACTGTTGTAAACATTCCTGATAAAATATTAGCATCCGTTTTTTCCAGATTTATTTTTACTAAATATTGTCCTCCAGTATTTTTAGCAGAAGTGCCTACTTCTATAACTTTTCCTTGAATATTTTTATCAATAGATTTTACCAATACATCAACCGAAGTTCCTTTTTTAATTTGAGATATTTCAGTTTCAGGAACCATTGCCATCACTTCAAAATCTTCTGGAGTTTCTATACTAATTAATGGCATACCAGGATTTGCCATATCTCCATTTTCTGCATTCTTACTTGTAATTACACCACTAAAAGGCGCTGTAATATTAGAATATGCAAATTGAGCGTTGATCTCGTTTTTCATTTGATTAGCAGATTCTAAGCTTGCTTTTGCCATTTCGAAATTAGCAGTCATATCATCCATTTCTTTTTGAGTAATACTATTACTTGAGTACAAATTTTTAAAACGATTGTAGTTCTTTTCAGCATTAATAAAGTTTGTTTTGGCCTGCATAATTCCTGCATTTATTTGTGCTTTTTTTGCTTGTAAATCTGTATTATTTATAGAAATTAATAGTTGACCTTTCCTTACTTTATCGCCCACATTTACATGAACTTTGGTTACATAACCCATCATCCTCGTGCTAACCTCTGCACTATTTGTGGCTTGTATTTTACCACTTACAGATAAAAATGGTGTATTATTATTTGGTTGTACTTTATCAACTTTTACTTTAATGGCAGGCGTATTATCTAATGCTAAATTTTTGTTTTCATTTCCACAGCTTTTAATTAATAATGATGCAGAAATTAAAGTGATGATGTAAATATATTTTTTCATTTTATGATTTGTTTTTAAATTAGGTCTAGACTGCGTTCGCCCTGAGATTATTCTGTATCCTCTAGCGCAGTCGAGAGGTTACTCTTTCGTTAAAAATTCTAAATAAATTTGTGTATAATTATGTTCGAAAATAGTTTGATAATATTCTAATTGCTTCTGTGCAAATTTGGTTTCTGCGATTAACAAATCGGATGTTTTTTCTAAACCTTCTGTAAATCTATTTTTAATAATTCTTAAAGATTCCTCTGATTGTTGCATGGCCAGACTTGTATATTCTAATCTGTTTTTAGCATCTACTAATTGACGTTTTACTTTGTTTAATTCTAAATTACTTTGAGAAACATATTGTGTATATTCTAATTTAGACTTCTCTAATTCTGCTTTACTTTTTTGAGCTTTTACGAAACGTTTAGAACCTTCAAAAATATTCCAACTTAACTGAGCACCCACTAAATAGCCACTTGCATCCCCTTGAAAAATTGTGTTGTCATACATTTCATAACTTCCAAAAGCATTTAATGTTGGTAAAAATGCCATTTTATCTGCTTTATTCATTGCTTCATAAGCTTTAGAAGCTAATCCCATTGCTTTTATATCTGCCCTGTTTTCAGAAATTTTTTTATCATCTATTTGAATTGCAGAAATTGATAACGAATCTTTTGGTTTGTATAACTTATTCGTTTCATCATTCATTAAATAAGACAAATAATTAGAGGCATTTTGTACGTTACTTTTGGCTGTTTGTAACTGATTTTTAACTTCGGTAACACGCACTTCCACATTTAAAACATCAATTCGTTTTAATAAACCTTGTTGAAAATTATTCTCTACAATTTTTTTATTTGCCTTTGCTGTAGCTAAAGCATTCTCTAAAACAGTAACACCTTTGTAAGAAAGTTGCAATTGCATGTAAGCTTTTTCAACCTCAAAAAATAAATAGTCTGCAGTTCTTTCTCTTTGTAAAGAAGTTGCATCCATTTTAGATTTTGCAGCCTTTCTTTGATAAAATCCTTCTAAATTAATTAGTGGTTGTTCTATTTTTATGATGGTTGCAAAATTTTGGGTGCTTTCTGGATTATTTAACAAATCTGGATTAAAATCTGCAGCAGTTAAAATTCCCTGATTTAATTTAGAGCCAAATGCCATTAAAGGATTTGTTGTGGTAAAACCTGTATGACTTGCTGTAATGTTTGGTAAAAAAATAGCCTTTGTTTGATTGAAATCTGCTTTGGATTTTTCAAAATCTTTTTCAGAAATTTTTATATTTAAGTTATTTTGTTCAACCTTTTGTAAAACCTCAGACTTAGAAATTGATTTAATTTCTTGAGCTTCTAGAGAAAAGTGAAAAAGAAAAAAAATGAAGATTAAAAAGTTATTTTTCATCGTTTAATATCTATTTATACTGCAAAAATAGAACGAAGAAAAACTTCTATAAGTAACAAAGGTTACTTACCAATGGTAAACATTAAAGGTTATATTTTTATGATATTAACAAACAGCTCCATTCCTTCTCTATTGTGAAAAGAATTGTAGCAAGAATCCATTTGGATATTTTTAAAATAGGTTTGAAAATAGGTTCTATATTCCTTTTGATTGCCACCAAAAGGAGGATGATTGTCATTTAAAACAGCATCAAAAAGAAGTCCTACTAACTTGCCTGTTGGTTTTAGAATTTCATACATCTTTTGGGCATAGTTAGGTCTTAATGATGGATGAATGGCACAAAAAAAGGTTTGCTCAATTACTAAATCAAAAGTATCATTCAAATTAAAAAAATCAGCTTGTATTAATTGAGCATCAGGAAAATTAGGGATTCTTTTTTTGATATTTTGCAAAGGAATTTCTGACAAATCAACAACAAAAATATTTTGAAATCCGTTGTTATATAAGTACTCTGCTTCATACGAATTGCCTCCACCAGGAATTAGAATTTTTAAATCTTTATCTACTAATTGATCAAAATAAGCTTTTAAGGGTGGAGAAATTACACCCAAATCCCAACCTGTTTTATTGTTTATGTATTTATGATTCCAAAAATCTGCTGATAAATCCATGGTATAAAAGTATGCTTTTTTACTAAAAAAAGCACCTGGAAAAAATTCCAGGTGCCAACTAACCAACTATTATAAAAAACTAACTAAAACTATTTATGATTGAAAGGATCTCTCCTTTTTGTACCATCCCTGATTGTCTCCAAACTTGTTTTCCTGCTTTGTATAAAACAAATGTAGGCACGCCTCTTACTTGGTATTTTGATGCCAAAGCTTGATTTTTATCAACATCAATTTTAATGATAGAAACTTTTTCACCCAATTCATCTTTTACTTCTTTTAAAATAGGACTCATCATTTTACAAGGACCACACCATTCTGCAAAAAAATCGACTAATACTGGTTTCTCTTGATTGATAATTTCTGAAAAATTACTCATAATTATTCTTATTTTTTAAATGAAACATTCCAAATTCCACGAACCTCATTGATGTTATAACCAAAAGCCAAATCATTTGGATATAATTTTTGAAGGGATGCCAAAGTGTTTGCTGAAATCTGTTTTTCAAGAGTTCCATGACATTGCAAACACATTCCGTTTGTTGAAATTGGGTAATATACGTTTACAGCATTATTACTTTCTACAACAATAGGTTCAGATTCTTTATGTTGTTTGCTATCGTTTTTAAAAATTTTTATGTATTCTAATTCTTCTTTATTCGCTTTGTTTTTTGGGTTTCTAGGTTTGTCTGAAACTCTTTTAATGGTTGCATTATGAGCAACTGACATACTATCTGTTAAAGGAAATGCTTTTTCGTTACAAAATTCTAAAGCGGCTTCTGTTCCTTTTTTTTGAATTTTACTCATTAAATTTGTACCTAAAACTGCTTTTGTTGAAAGGGCATATTTTAAACCTCTTTCTGAGTAAGGTATTTCCTTAAGATTCACTTCTGTTTTTCCTGTTTTCTTTCCCTTCATCATTTCTTTCCCATGTCCTTTTCCTTTTTCTTCATTATAATGAGATTCGAACCATTCTGGCTCTTCAATTTCATTATCAAACATATATTCAGAGATTTGTTTTATGGTTTCTTCAGAAAAATATTGCTTTGGCATTATACCAAATTTTTTAACTGCTCCATACATTTTTGCATTCTCTTTCGTTGGATTTTTAATCCAGTTTTGCATAGAGTTTACAAATTCTTCTTTGCTTGTATTCTTAGAAATATAATGTTTTTTTACTGCAATCATTGGAGGCGCAATTCTTTCATCGTGAGAAGTGGTTGGGTTATGGCATACATAACATTTCGTTTGCATTAATTTTTTCCCAGGATGATTACGAACCTCTTCTATTTTTTTTGCATAAGAAGGTTCGTTGCTCTTTTTACAACTAAAAAAGCCAAGTAATACCAAAATGAATATGTAATGTTTCATCTTTATTTTTTTCAAAAATAATAAAGATAAAGTATATGGTTCGTAACAAAAGTTACAGTTCTAAAACTTTTATACTGTTTCTATACAATTGAATTTTACCATCGTTTTCTAACTTTTTTAGCAAGCGAGAAACTACTACCCTAGAGGTATGTAAATCTTCTGCAATTTCTTTATGGGTAGTTGTTAACTCATCGTTTTGATTAACCATAGCTTTGTCCTTTAAGTATTTAAACAAGCGCTCATCCATTCTTAAAAAAGCAATAGTATCTATTGCTTCTAAAAGTTCTTCTACTCTGTTATGGTAGCTCTGTAATATAAAAGATTGCCAAGATTTATAAGCACTTAGCCATTCTGTCATTTTTTCTTTTGGTAACATTATTAAAGAAACATCTGTTTCTGCAACTGCTCTAATTTTACTTTTTGTTTGTCCCATGCAACAAGACAAAGTCATAGCACAAGTGTCTCCTTTTTCTAAATAATATAAAACCAATTCTTCACCATTTTCATCTTCACGCAAAATTTTAATGGCACCAGAAAGCAATAAAGGCATCGATTTTATATAATCGCCTTTTTGTATAATTATACTATCTGCAGTAAATGATTTTTGAACACCTATTTTAGAGATTTCCTTTATTAAATCTTCTTCGAGCAAGTAACCAAAATTGGTTTGTAAATCGATATTCATTTTTACTAATTTATATGTATAAATATAAATTTAATAAAACGATTCAACAAAGTTTAATGAAAAAGAATTGAAAGTATTATTTTTCTACTTTTTTATCATTATTCATTAATAAAAAAACAGCTGAAATTAAACCAACAACTACCAGCACAAAAACACCAATCATAATAGTGCCATTTACCCAAGAAACTAAATTTATATTTAAGGAATTCATAAGTCACATATTTTGATACAAAACTAAAACCTATTGGATTCGAAAAATATGATAAAAATCAGCTTCTAAAATTTTACATTTAAAATATCTCCACTTAATTGTAATAATTGTAATTCAATTAATTTGGCATCAAACTTTGCATTATTTAAAGCCGTTTTTGCATTTATTAAGTTAATTTGAGCTTGTCTAAACTCGACAGAAGTTATTTGACCTAATTTAAAACGTTCTTGTGTTCTATCGAAATTATTCTGATTACTTAGCACATTTTGTTCTTGTGCGCTTAATATAAACAACTGATTGTTATAGTTTTCCCAAGTATTTTTTAGGTTATTTTCGATATTTACTTTCTGTTGTTCTAATAATATTTGTTGATTATCTAATGCAATTTTAGCGTTTGTAACTCTCGTTTTTGTTGCTCCACCATCAAAAACATTCCAGGTTAAATTTAAACCTGCATTCAAACCATCTGATGTAATTAATTTTGCCCCAAAAGGATTTATTAAGTTTTCGTTTACAGTTTTATTAAACCCATAAGACGTATTAAAGTTTAAAGAAGGTAAAAAATTAGCTTTATTTATTTTGATGTTAAACTCAGAAATTGCAATGTTTTTTTCGTTTTGTTTTAACAATGAATTGTTCTCTAATGTTTTTGATTTTAAGTCGTCATAATTCAGCATTTTATTATAATCAACTTCGGTTTCTACATCAAAATTGGTATCATCTTTAGAACCTAAAATTACATTTAAACCACGTTTTGCATTGTTTAGTTGTTGCTTTGCAGTTATTAAAGTAATGCTATCGTTATTTACATCTACTTGTGCATTTAACAACTCTAATTTGGTAGATTGCCCATAATCATATTGATATTGTGCACGTTGCAATCTTTGTTTAGAAATGGTTAAAGCTTCTGCTAAATTATTAGTGTTTTCTGATAAACGTGCAATTTGAAAATAGGTCGTAAATAACTGCAAATACGTGTTTTCTATGGTTTCTCTAGCTTGTAATTCAGTTAAATTGTACGTTTCCTTTAATTGTTGCACATTATATTTTCTTCCAAAACCATCAAAAATTGTATAGTTTAAAGCTAATGAGGCATTATACGTTTTTGAAACAACACCATCTCCTGATATTTCTGAATCATTTCCAGTGGTTCTGTCTGTAAAAGTTAAACTTTGATTATTTCTTTGATAATTTGCGCCAGAATTTAATGTTGCTGTTGGCAGAAAACCTGTGTTATAAATACTTGTATTATTTTCTGCAATTTCTAAATTGTTTTTGGCAATTTTAATTCCGAAATTATTTTCTAAAGTAATTTCTAGTGCTTTTTCTTTGGTTAAAATTTCTTGAGAATTTATTGATAAACTCAAAAGAAATGCAATAATCACAATGCTGTTTTTACTCAATTTCATAAACATTAGATTTAGTATTAGAAATAAATTCTTCGTGGTCTTTTTCGTCATCAAATTTAGATTCGATAATGGCTCGTTCTACTTCTTCTTTGGTTACCTTTTCATTAATTTTCAACCATTTAATATTCACTTTTATAGAATTGGAAACAGATAATAAAAGTGGCAACATTACTAAAGTTAATACAGTTGCAATCGCAATTCCATAAGCAATTGAAATTGCCATCGGAATTAAAAATTGTGCTTGTCTACTTTTTTCTAACATTAATGGTGCTAAACCTGCAACAGTTGTTAAGGATGTTAAGAAAATAGCTCTAAAACGAGATTGACCTGCAGCAATTAAAGCGACATCAAACTTCATACCTTCTTTTAAATAGCTGTTAAACTTACCTATTAAAACAAGGCCATCATTTACCATAATTCCTATTAAAGCAATAATACCTAACCAAGATAAAATACCAATTGGAAAATTGTGGAAATAATGCCCCCAAACAACCCCAATCATACTAAAAGGAATCATAATAATTAATAAAATTGGCTGGCTATAAGAACGAAATGTAAATGCAATTACAAGATAAATTAATAATAAAATAATTGGCCCAACTACATTTACAGAGTCCGTTGTTTTTTTAGCTTCTCTATTCTGACCTTCAAATAAAGGCGAAACTGTTGGATATTTAGACAATATTGCTGGCATAATTCTAGTCTTAATATCGTCTAGAATTTCTGTTGCACTTGTTTCTAAATTTTTTAAATCTGCAGTAATTTGAATTTCACGTTTTCCTTCTAAGTGATTGATAGCAATATCTCCTCTTTCAATTTCGTAATTGGCAATTTCAGAAAAAGGAATTCGATTTCCTGTTGGAGTTATAATACGCATATCATCTAAATCTTTTATAGAAGACCTGTCCTTTTTGTCATAACGTACCCAAACTTTTATTTCATCTTGTCCTCTTTGAAAACGTTGTGCTTGGAAACCAAAAAATCCATTACGTACTTGAGACATAATAGATTGTAGGTTTAATCCTAACAAATAAGCATTGTCTTTTAGCGTAATTTTAATCTCTTTAATTCCTGCAGGATCATTGTCTGAAACATCTTTTAAAAGTGCATTATTTTCTAATTCTTCTTTTAATTCTTGTTTTGCAGCTTTTAAATCATCGATATTATTACCTAGTAAAGAAACTGCTACTGGGCTTCCTCCAAAATTACCTCCAGAACCAAAAACTAAACTTTCTACGCCATACACTTTCCCAACTCTGTCACTAATTGCGTTTGTAATTTCTGGTGATGAAACATCTCTGGCTTCGCCAGGCAAAAGGTTTACAGTTACACTGCCATTTGCAGAACCTGGCCCAACTCTTTTAATTACGTTTTCTACAACTGGAATGTTTCCTGTTTGTTTTGCTGTATATTCTTTGTTAACCTCCCAGACTTTTTCTTCTATTAAAGAAATAATAGAATCTGTGATTTGCTCATTAGTACCTTGAGGCATATTTAGAGTTATCTGAACTCTATCACTCGCAATCCTTGGGAAAAATGAAGTTTTTACGATACCTGCTCCAATTGCCATAAAACTGAAAATTAAAATAGCAATTGGCACACAAAAAGCAAAAATTTTGTTTTTTAAAGAAAACCTTAAAAATGGAACATAAAAATCATCTCTAACTTTACACAAACCTTTATCTGCATATCTATTTATTTTGGCAAAAAAGGCATCTATTTTACTCTCTTTATCTAACTCAATCGATTCTCCATTTTTAACTACAATTACCTTATTTCTTTTGTGTTCTATGGATTCTATAGCTGAATCATCAAAATTAAAATTAGCAGCTAAATTTTCTTCTTTTCTGCGTTTTAAAGCTTTGGAATGCGCAATGTGTGCAGGTAAAATAACTAAAGCTTCTATTAATGAAACAGTTAATGTTAACAATACAATTGTAGAAACCTCGCCAAAAAAACTACCTATTCTACCATCCACAAAAAAGAACGTAGAAAAAGCAATTATGGTTGTTAAAATTGCAGAAACAATTGGTGGAATTACTTCCATGGTTCCATCTATTGCTGCTTGAATTTTGGTTTTTCCTAAATCGTAATAATGATGATAAATATTTTCGCCAATTACAATTCCATCATCAACCAAAATACCAATAACGATAATCATTCCAAAAAGTGATAATACATTTATGGTAACACCTAATTGAGCTGCAAAAATAAACATCCCAAAAAAAGCAACAGGCAATCCAAAAGCTACCCAAATTGCCAATCTTAAATTTAGAAATAGGGCAAGAAAAAATAATACTAACAGAATTCCCATAAATCCATTTTCTATTAGAAGCCAAGTTCTTCCATTTAAAGTTATAGACGCATCACTAGAAACATTTAATTGAACATTTTGTTGTTTTTGATTGTACTCATGAATGTATTCTTTTATTTTTTCTGCGGATGAAATTAAGTCTTCATTATTGGTATTACTTACTGTAATATCGATGGCTAAATTGCCATTATAAAATAATCTGTCTGGGTTTTCTGACCAAGTATCTCTAACTTCTGCAACATCTTTTAAACGGATAATGTTTCCATTTGTTTCTGTTCTAACAATTATATTTTGCAGTTCAACACCATAATAAGAACGATTGCTAGCTCTAATTAAATAATCTTCTTCAGCTGTTTTTATATTACCACCTGTTATTAAAATATTAGAATTTCTAACTGCCTCTGCAACTTCTGTAAACGACAAATTATAAGCTAACAAATCGTTTTCGCGAATTGCAATTTCTATTTCTTCTTCTGGAAAACCTGAAATAGATACTTGAGAAATACCTTCTATTCCACGTATGTCATTCTCGATATTTCTGGCATATTGCTTTAAAGATTTTAAAGAAACATTTTCTCCACTAACTGTAAAACTAATGGTGGGTCTTATACTTTCTACTTTTGCAATTACTGCAGGTTCCATGCCTGAAGGGAAAGATGGAACTCTATCTACTGCGTTTTTTACATCAGATAAAACAACATCTATATCTTTGCCTTTTTCAACCTCGATATTTACAGTTGCAGCATTTTCTCTAGACACAGAAGTAACTCTTTCTACACCAACAATTCCTTTTAAATTGTCTTCAATTTTAAGCACAACACCTTCTTCCATTTCTGCTGGTGAAGCTCCTGGATAAATTAAACTAATGTTTATTAATTGTGAATCTACCAAAGGAAAAAAGGAAGATTTCATACTAATTGCCCCAACTGCTCCTAAAACAACAAATGCAAAAATCATTACGTTTACAGCAACAGGATATTTTATAAAATAAGTAATTATTTTTTTCATATAACTACTTTTTAGTTTCGGTTTTTACAATCATTCCATCAAAAGCACCAGGTAACGTTTGGGTTAAAATTTTATCGCCAGTTTGCAAACCTTTAATAATTACTTTTTCGGCACCAAAATAAATAGGTTGTATTTCAGTTAAAGTTAATATACTATCGTTTTTAACTGTGTAAACTGCTCTGTTTTCTATGAGTAATTTTCTTGGAATTTCTATGGCATCACTTTCCGATTTTGCAACTAAATCTGCTTCTAAAAACATCCCTTCTTTTAAATCTTCATGGGTAACATCTATATACGCTTTTATGGTTTGGGAAACTTGATCTATTTTTCCATTTACACGCACAACTTTACCCATATAAATTTTAGATTTATCCAAATTATTTAAGGCTACAGAATTCCCCACTTTTAATAAATCTGCAAATTCAGAACTAATAGAAACTTCCATTTCGTAAACGCCTGTATCTATAAATTCACCTAATTTTTGACCAGACCTTACTAAAGATCCTGGTGTAACTAAAGCCTCTGTTAAAACTCCAGAAAATGGAGCACTAATTCTGTATTTAGACAAACGAACTTCCAAATTTTTAACATTGTAATATGCCGTTAAAATTCCACGACCAGAAATAAAATATTTCTCTTTATCTGATGAGAATTCGGGTAGTTTTGGAATGATAGCATTGATATCGAAACTCTGCAAATAGCTTTCCCATTTTTTAAATTCTACAGGATAATCTAAACGCAAATCTGGTAAAACAGCTGTAATTAAATTATATAAATTACTTTTTTGCGATTGAATACTCGCGTAAAACTCATCACTATTTATGCTTAATAGTGTTTCTCCTTTGTAATAAGCAGTACCAGCTTTAAACAATTTACTTGATGATTTTAATAAGCCTTGAACTTCTGAATAAATATCAATTTTGTTCTTTGCATTCAAGTTTCCACTAGCTGTTAAAACAATTGGAACGTCTTTATTTTCAACATTTTCTACAAAAACTGTTTTAATAGTTTTTTTAAAAGTCGGTAGAGGCTTTTGGTTTTTGTCGATAAAATATTTTCCTAAAAAAATAGCTCCAACAATTAATAAAACTCCAATTATTGATAATATTATATTTCTCATATCTAGTTAGTTGCACTTTCTTTAAAATTTAGAAAGTAAAATAGTTTTGCTGCAAAGATACTTTATACCCTTAGCTTTACTAATTTGCACAAAGCGAAGTTTGTTAAAGAAACGTTATAATTTTTTTGTTTTATTTTAAAATTAGCTTAAAAAGTACTTTTTTTTAGCATCTTTATCGCTTGAACCTTAAGATTATTAAATAACTTGAATTTCTGCTCCAATACTAACAATGTATTATTTTTTTCTTCTATAGAAGCTATTTCAGACGATATTTGGTTATCATTAGAAATTAATGATAATCTATATTTTAATCGTAATTTTTTAAAAGCAATAGAAAAAAATCATTCAGAAATTCAGTTTTCTTACATTATTTTATTAGATAAAAGTAAAAATCCGATTGCATTTTCTTCCATTCAAATTGTAGATTTTTATATTGATGAAATTAAAAATGATTTAGAGTTTATTATTAGAAAAATAAAAAATATTGGAAGAAAACTGCACATTTTTAACAATGATAAGCCTTTAAAACTGCTAATTTCTGGAAATACTTTTGTGAGTGGAGAACATGGAATTTTTATTAAAGATAATCAAGATAAAAAAGTAATTATAAAAGAATTAGCAAAAGCAATTTTACATTATTCAAATGAAAATAAAGATTTAAAAATCGATGCTTTTTTAATTAAAGATTTTATAAATGAATCGCTTTTTATTACTGATGAGTTAAAAGATTACAATTATCATCCTTTTTTAGTAGAGCCAAATATGAAAATGATGCTACCTGAAAACTGGCAAAATTTTGATGATTATTTAGCAGCCATGAAAACTAAATTTCGGGTAAAAGCAAGAAAAGCAATTACACAAAGTAAAGATTTAAAAATTGAAAAAGTAACCATAGAAAACATTGAAAAGCTTTTACCAGAAATGACATTATTGTATAAAAAAGTTGCCTCAAATGCGGATTTTAATTTGGGTGATTTTAATTTAAACACCTATAAAAATTTAAAGGAAACTTTGGGCGAAAAATATATTTTACAAGTCTATTGGTTAAATGATAAAATTGTTGGTTTTATGTCTGGTATTATCAATCAAAAATCTTTAGACGCACATTTTGTAGGCATCGATTATCAATTAAATAGAGAATATGCTATTTATCAAAAAATGTTGTACGATTATATACAAATAGCAATTAACCAAAAGCTATCTAGTGTAAATTTTGGCAGAACTGCAAGCGAAATTAAGAGTTCTGTGGGTGCAGAACCTCAAGACTTAACCATGTATTTAAGACACAAAAAGTCTATTAAAAATAAAATTTTAAAGCTATTTTTGCTTAAAATTCAGCCAACTCCATTTCATCAAAAATTTCCCTTTAAAGAAATAAATGTAACCCATGAAAACTAGCAAAGAATTAGTTAATTTATTAAATTTAACAACCATAGATAAAAACACATTTTCTGGAGAAAGTGTAACAGTTGGAAGTGCTATAGTTTTTGGTGGTCAGGTTTTGGCACAAGCAGTAAATGCTGCTTACAAAACAATTTCGAAAGACCGATTTTTACACTCTTTGCATTCTTATTTTTTAGAACCTGGAGACTTAACTTTACCAATTAAGTATGAAGTTGCAGAAATGAGAAATGGAGGCAGTTTTTCTACAAGAAGAGTAACAGCAAGCCAAAAAGGAAAAACAATTTTTATTTTGGCAGCTTCGTTTCATAAAAAAGAAGATGGTTTTGAGCATCAAACCAAAATGAATTCTGATATAAAACAACCAGAAGATTTGTTAAGCTGGACTGATATGGTTCATCAATTTGGTGATTTTTTACCCAAAGGAATTAAATCATTTTTAAGTATAGAACGTCCAATCGACTTTAAACCAGTTCGTGTTGCAAACCCTTTAGAGCGTGAAAACTTGCCTGCAAAAGAAGAAATTTGGTTTAAATTAAAAGGAGAAATTCCAGAAATGGATTTACAAACTAAACATCAAATTCTAACGTATATATCTGATTATAATATTTTAAACGCTGCTTTTAATCCGAATGCAAAAGACTATAGTTTTGCAAATACAATGACAGCGAGTTTAGACCATTCTATGTGGTTTTTTAGAGATTTTGAGTTTGATGATTGGATGCTTTTTTCAGCAGAATCTCCAAATGCATTTGGTGCAAGAGGTCTGTGTAGAGGAAATATTTTTACAAGAGATGGTAAACTAGTGGCTTCTTTTGCGCAAGAAGGATTGATGCGTCCTAAAAAATAAGTTGGCAGTTGTTAGTGTTTAGTGTTTAGTGTTTAGTGTTTAGTGTTTAGTGTTTAAAACTAAAAAAATAAAAATTATGGATTCCGTTATTTACGTATTAACTACAAATGGTTTGTTGTTTTTGTTAAGTATTATTTTTTGGAAATTTCCACCAAAAAAAATAAATAGTTTATATGGTTACAGAACTTTTAAAGCGATGCAAAATCAACAAATTTGGGACTTTGCAAACACAAATTTTAATAAAACCTTACTTTTTTATTCGGGTATCTCTTTTATTGGAGGATTAATTTTAGCCAACTTTTCAGCCAAAGAAATTACTTGGGAACCCATGGTTTTAGTGATGCTTTCTATTTTAGTATCAATCATAAAAACAGAACGTGCTTTAAATGATAATTTTACTGATGAAGGGAAAAGAAAAAAGAAGTAGTTTACAAATCAATTAAAAATACTTTGTCCTTTTAGGTAATCGAAATTTTTTATTTCTCCTATATCCAAAACACTGTGAAACAAAAAATCTGTTGTGATAGAATCTTGTTTTTTAGATTTTAGCTGCTTTATTTTTAAAGGATAACTTTTTTCAAAATTATTAGAATACCAAACTAACATTGCTGGGTTTTTAGAAGCTTTATGCTCTTGTGCATGCAACCACATATCATCTTCACCCAAAGTTTCTCCATGATCAGAAATGTAAATCAATATTGTTTTTTTAGAGGATTTTTTCAATTTTTCAATCAATTCATTTAAGAAAAAATCTAAATATAGAATTGTATTGTCATAAGAGTTTACAATATCTTCCTTTCTTGAAGATCCCAAATATTTACTAGTAATAATTGGTTTGAATTTCATAAAAGAGCTATCAATTCTGCTATTGTAAAACCAATGACTCCCAATCATATGAAAAGTAGTAATATTGTTTACATATTCATTATTGTCATCTTTAAAATAATTTAACATTACTAAATCTTTTTCTTTTTTAAAACTTAAAAAAGAATGAAATTTATCTACTATAGTTCTAGATGAGTTTTCATAAATAATATCTTTATAACTTTTTTCTAAGGTTTGATTTCCTATCCATTCTGTTTTAAACGATGCTTTATTCAACACAGAATATAAGCTGGTAAATTCAATGTTTTTTTCTACATTATCTATAGATTGATTGGTTAAAATTTGAGGTATACTTTGTGCAGTAAAAGTAAATGGAGTATATGTTTTATGAAAGCTTACAATGTTTTCTTGTTGAGAAAGTAATGGATTTGTATTTCTATAATATCCATTTAAAGATAAATGATCTGCTCTCACAGATTCGCCAATAACAACTATAATTTGCAGATTATTTTCTTTGGTTAATACATTTTGAGTTACCTTTTTTAAGGTAATGTTTGGTTTATCAAAATATTTAATTGTATTGAAGTAAATACTATAGGGAAGTCTATTTTTAAAAGCATCGAACTTGTAATTTTCTACCACAAAAAAAGTGATTATACCAATTATTGCAAATATTAATATTGGTGATTTTACGCTACTTTTTTGATGATTTTTATGATATTTAAAAAAGTAGACAATAGTAAAAGTTGCCAATATTAGGAATAAAATAAATGGAAAGTTAAATACATCCATAGCTATATCTAAGTTTGTTTCTAAAATTGCCTGAATCATTCCTACCCCAATTGTAAGGTCTTGTGTATACACCCAAAAAGCAAATGAAGAAGCAATAATAAATAAGATTGGTAATAGAATATTAAATACTTTTTTTAATAGACTAATTATATAAATAAACCCAAATAAAGAAAAGTGAAGTAAAAGAAAATGAAAACCATAAATAAAATTCCCTTTTAAACTACCAAAAGGAAGGTGAATATAAGATGCTATTGTTATAAAAATTACAATTAAAATTTGCAGTCTTAAATGAAAACTAATTTCTTGCTGAAGCTTTGATTTTTCCATTTAAAATTGGTAAATATTTATTCGTGAAAAGGATAATTGGATATAAGAATGCTAATTGAAAAAATACAAGAACTATTTTATCAAACTCATTAAAATTAAAAACTTTTACACTAAAAATCAGTAACAAAATTAGTTTAATTACGGTTAGCATTCTTAAGTGTAGAGCTAAAACAGGAATGGTATTTTTACCAAAAAAAGTCAAAATTTTTATTTGCTTTATTCTCTTGAAAAATAACAACCAAAAACCAATTGCAATAATTGCATTTAATAAAAATAGAAACTCATTTGTATATATAGATCTATACATATCTACTTTTACAATTAAAAATAAAGAACATAATAAATGAGCTATAAAAAAAATAACTAGCACTAAATTCCCTTGGATTATAGATTTTTTTTTGAATATATAATCTTTTAAAAAGAATGCTAATGCGTAAAAAGATAGCGAAACTAAAGATATGTCTAAACTCCAAATAATATGAATCCCAAATAATCTCGGAATTAAAAAACCTAAAAATATTAAAACTAAAACACATAGTATTTGGTATTTTTCTTCTTTTATTTTTCTAACAATTCCAAAAACTAAAAAACTAAAAAAAATTGATGGTAAGAACCACATAGGAACACCCCAACTCATATATGGATGACCTCCTTGTGCATAGAAAATACCTAAAAAGTGATCTAATACACTATAATTTAAGAAAACAGAGTCTCCAAATTTTCTACCTATTAATAACCAAAATAAAAAAAGTAAACAACTCCATAAAAAGTAAGGCACCAAAATTTGATTTGCTCTTTTTTTTACAATTTTCAAATTTATTTTAGGTGGATGAAAAAGACCTCCGATAAAAAAGAACAGAGGCATATGAAAACTATAAATATAACCTTCAACAACTGGTAAATTATGACCATAGATGACTAAAATAATTCCAAACCCTTTTAGTTGGTCAACCCAATTTATTCTTTGTTTTATAGAAGTTATCATATTTCATTTTTATAATAATTCTTATTCATTTTAAAATTTAAAAAAATGAAAATACAAAAATTAAAAATTAGCCATAAAAGAAACAGATAAATTTCTTCCTGGAGAAGAAACTCCAGATGCAAATTCTATATAATGCACATCAAAAATATTGTCCAATCTTGTTTGTACAGAAAAGTTTTTACTTACTAAATAACTTCCATTAATTCCAAAAGTTACCCAACTTGGCGTGCCAAAAAATTTATCTTTATCATTGGTTGCATTTGCGTTTACAATTGGTGTTAACTCGTGGTTATCTATACCTTCTGTAAAGTTAAAATCTTGTATATCTTTTTTACTGTTAAAGCGTAATTCAGCACCTAACTCTATTTTATCTTTTTTATAATTTACTTGAAACTGACCAAATAATGGCGGAATTGAAGACATTGGTTCTTTGGTATCGTAAGTTCTTCCTTTTGTATAGGTTATAAACCCTGATGTATTTATAGTTTCAGAAATTTTTCCTAAATAATTTATTGTATACCCCAAAATATAGGCAGTCTCTTTATTAAAATTAGTTACTGCATTTCCCAATTCACCATCAAATTCTACTTGTTTTATAGTTCCATTTGCATTATAAACAAAATCTCTTTGAATATAATTATCTAATAAAGTATAATAAACATTTGCTCCCAATCTAAATTTTCGTTGGTTAAAATACTTCTGAATTCCTATTTCTGAACTGTAAGCAAACTCTGGTTTTACGTCGATATTAGGAACAGTTATTTCTCCAGCCTTTTCACGAACTCTGCCAACATCATCTATATTTGGTGCTCTAAAACCAGAAGATAAAACACCATTCAATTGCCAGTTTCTATTTGGTTTATAAACATAGCCTATTGTTGCAGTAATTGCAGAATTATTTGTGCTAATATTTGTGGTTGGTAAATCTAAATATGTTTCGTCTATCCAAACTGCATTTAAGTTTGTGTTTGTAAAACGAATACCCGTATTTAATGTAGATTTACTATTAATATTCTGTCTATAATCTATATAAGCAGCTGTGCTTAAATAATCACTTCCTCCATCAGGATATCTAGATTGCACTTTAAAATTGTTCGAGAACCCATTAATTTCATCATTCACAATATTTAAAGTTTTACCATAAGAAGTAGAATTTACATCATTATAATTAAACTCAAAACCATAAGAAAGCACTCTTTTTTTATCCTCACTTAAAGGCACAGAGAAGTCTCCATTTACACTAAAAACATCTACTTCTTCTTCTCTATAAGAACGCTGTAAATCTCCGAATTTTCTTTGAATTCTGCTTTCTTGAATGTTTTGATAAGCAACTGTTATGGCTCCACTTTCCAACCAATTTTTGTTAGGATTGATTAAAATTTGAGATGAAATTAACAATCTGTTTTGAGGACCATAATACCATTCTGCAAACTTTAAAGAAGATACATCTGTACTATTTTTAAGTTCTGTTAACCTATCAAATCTTTGAATATCTGAAGATGTTGAGTATTGTAAATTGATTTTTAAATCGGTATTTTTTGATAAAGGAACAAAAAACTTTTGCAAAACATCAGTTTGATGATACCCTGTATTTCTTAACAAATTTGGATCAGAATTTAAAGTCGGATTTGCATTGTAATTCCCATTCACATTTTCTGAATAGTAGAAAACTTTTCCCCAATCAGAAAAATTATGATTTCTATTCTCACCAGCTTTTAAATTGCCAAAATCTGAATAAGAAATACTCGTAAAAGATGCCCAATTACTAAAACTAACCTCTGCAGAAACATTAGTTGTAATTTCTTGATTTACAGTTGAAAACCTAGAAAAAAGATTGCTTTCTACTTTATTTTCTTCAGATAATTTAGGTGTTTTTGTATAATAATGAATTACGCCTCCTAAAGCATCTGAACCATAAATTACAGACGATGGCCCGAAAACTACCTCTGTTTTGTCTAATAAGTTTGGTGAAAGTGTAATTGAGTTTTGTAAATGTCCCTTTCTATAAATAGCATTATTCATTCTAACACCATCTACCACCAACAAAACTCGGTTAGATTCCATTCCTCGCAAAACAGGACTTCCTCCTCCAAATTGAGATTTCTGTACTTTTATTCCTGGAATTGCAGCCAATAAATCTGCTGAGGTTTGTGGAGATATTTTCTGAATATCTTTTTGAGATAAAACAGCTATTTGTTCTGCAATTCTCTTTGCCTTTTCATCTTTTTTAAATGCAGAAATTACAACTTCATCTAATTCTTCTGATTCTTTGGTTAAATAAACCGTAAAATTTTGATTTTTTAAATCTGATTTTTTTATTCTAAAAATAGCGTAAGATAAATGCGAAAAGAAAATAATTTCATTTTCTTCTATAGATGAAATATCAGCAAAACCATCATCATCAGTACTTAAACTAACTGTATTAGACTCGTTAAAAACAGTAACATTTCTAATTGTTTTACCTGTTTCATTATCTAAAACTTTAATTTTTTGAGCAAAAGAAATGCTACCAATTAAAAAAACTAACGCAAAAAAGTAATACCTCATCATCAACTAAAAATGGTTTCTAATACTTGTAAAGATTTCGGATTTTTAAAATTGCCCAAATGTAATTTAAAATACTGGATAATAATTTGCAAAACTAGCTGTCTTTCTTTTTTACTGAAAGACACTTTTTCTATAGCATCAAAATTTATGCCTAACAGCTTTTTAAATTGATAAAAATTATTATTTGTAATCACATTTTTATCAAAAACGTCATCAGAAAAATTGCCTTCTAATAAATTAAACCCTTTTTTATCTTTTTGAGAAACATCTGGATAAAAACCCAAAAAACTTGTAAAATTCAAGAGAAACAGTAAATGAAAATTTGTGATTTTTTCATGCTCATCTAACCAAATAAATGCAGTTTCTAAATATTGATACAAATCCTTATTCTGCTCTTCTTCCTGTATTGAGTTTGATAAAATTTCGGATAAGAAAAAAATAACAGATTGCTTAACAATATCTAAATGTATCGTTTTATAAGGATGAATTACTTGAACTTCCCTTATTGAATTTAAAGAGTTTTTTAAATTGTGATTTGCAACAATTTTTAATTGCGTTAATGGCTGAAAATGAGCAACTTTTAGACCTGTTTTTTTAGCTTTTAAAACACCTCGAATTAAGTAACTTTTTAAACCATCTTCTTCTGTAAAACATTTTACAATAAGACTTGTGTCACTATATTTTAGCGACCCCAAAACAATTGCTTTTGTGCTAACAATAGCCATTAATTTACGATCGCAATTTTTGTAGTTGCGTTTTTTGAAGCATCATCATTAGATAATAAAACTATATAAACACCAGAGGCAACTTTTCTACCTGCCAAATTTCTTTTATCCCAAACTACCTTACCTCCTTGTAATTCTTGTCCTTCTACAACATTGGTTTCATATACCAAATTCCCAGCAACATCCAAAATTTTCACATTGGTTCCTTTAGGTAAATGGGTTCCATTTCTACCATCAATGGTTATAGTTTCATGGTTTTTTAAAGCTGGATTTGGGTATGCATACACTTCACCTAAACTTTCTCCAAAAGGTGCAACATTGCTGTTGTATGCTACAATTCCTTTATCTGTTGCAAAATATACTTTGCTATTCGTATCATCTACTCTAATTTTTAAAATTCTGTTAGATGGTAAAGGGGAATTTTCTTTACTAAAATTTGCCAAAGTTCTTTGACCTGAAGGATTTGTATAAATGACTCCTCCATTATCTGTACCAAACCATTTATTATCTGCACCATCCACAACAATAGTATTTACTCTTTGGTCTCCTAACAAACGTTCTCCAACTCCATTTTCTTCAATAATAACAGGTTCTGCATTTAGTACTTCTGCATCAAAAACACCTGAAGCATTTCTAAAAACCACCATTCCAGATCTTGTACCTAACCAAACTCTACTGCTTCCATCTATTGCTACTGTTAATACATCTGTATCTGGTAAATTACCTAAATTCGGAGTTGCTATTAAAGCTCTCTGCCTATTTCCATTTTCATTAAAAGCGTAAACTCCATTTCTTCTTGTACCCATCCAAACAGTATTGCTGCTGCTTATTGCTACTTCATTTAATCCATAAATGGTAGGTTCAGTTTTTAAAGAACTAATATTAAAACTACTCCAACTTCCAGAAGGAGATAATTTTTTTAACTCATTTATGGTGCTTACATTGGCCACCCATAAATTACCTTGCGAATCAAAAACAGAACCGCTAATTCTTAAACTTGCTCTTGTGGGGTCTAAAACTAAATCTTCTAAACCGCTATTTAAATTATTAAGAAAAGTTTTTTTTGTATCATCTTCTACCACAAGCATACCTCCTGTGGATACAGAATTGATATCTCTTGTGTCTCCATAAGAACTTATATACACTCTGTTATCCACATTTGGGTCAATCGAAATATAGTTCAAATCAATTACAGGAAAAGTAGGATCAAAAGGTGTATTAATCCAATTCTCTCCATTATAATGACTAAATCCTTTTTTAGTTTGTGTTGGTGTGTGAGTAATATCATACCCCCCATAAACTACCCAAAGATTATTGTTTTTGGCATCGATTGAAAATACATCGTTCGAAAGTGGACCTTCTGGATGTATTTCTTGGTAATTATTAATTTGACTTATAGTGGTTTTCAGAATTCCAAATTCGTTAGTAGCTAAATAAATAGTTTTGTTTTCAAAAAAAGCATCTGCCAATGTAAAATCGAAATCTGCAATTGTACTGAATTGAGCTATTTGGTTTTGATTGGTATCTAAAACAATCGCACTTTTATTTAATGATATGGTTAAATTAGAGCTAGATGAATTTAAGTTTACTATATTTTCAAAGAAGTTTCGAACTTGAGTAATTGATCCATTTACAAATTCGTATAAAACTGCATTTTCTGAGATATAAATTCGATCGTTTAAAATAGAAATATTGTTAAAATTTGCTCCAGGAAACTGCTGTGTCCAATTACTAAAGTCAATTAATAAAGCACTATTTACATCTGCACTAAAAAGTCCATCTTGGGTAACAGCTATTATTTTATTGTTATTAATTAGTGTTTTATTTATAAACAATGCACTAGAACCATTTCCTATAAAAAAAGTGTCGCCAAATTCTAATTTTTCTATATTATATTCTACAATAGCAAAAGGTGTAGATAAATAGAGTTTGTTTCCAAATTCAGAAAAGTGGTTGATGCTTTTAGAACCAGATTGACTAAAATTTACAATATCTGATGAAATTGTAATTTCACCATTTTCATCAATAACCTCTAACAAACCATTTTCGTAACCAATAACCAATCTTTTATATGCAGCACTGTAATAAATTGCAGAAGTTGTTTCTCCAGATAAACCTTGAATTGATGAAAACTTTTTTATCTCTAGAGAGTTTTCATTGTAGGTAAAAACTGCATTATCTGAAAGCGCATAAATAATATCATCAACCTTTATAAAATCTTTTATTTTGTTGTATGAGTAAAAATCTTCCCAAGAATCACTATAATCAACTTGTGAAAAATTAGATTGAAAAATGAAAAAAAGGAATAAGAAATATAGATTTTTCATGCGAGTATTTATACTTTCAAAGATATTTAAATATTCTAAAATAACGATAAAAACAACTATATTAGTACTTAAATCTGTTCAATTTTATGACTTTAGAAATAGAAAGAAAATTTTTGGTAAAAAATAACGACTTTAAAAAAGAGGCTTATCAACAGCGAAAAATAAAACAAGGTTATTTAAATTCTGATAAAAATAGAACTGTTAGAATTAGAATTACTAATGATAAGGCTTTTATTACTATAAAAGGAAAATCTAACCAAACAGGAACAACTCGTTTTGAATGGGAAAAAGAAATAGATAAAACTGAAGCTGAACAATTATTAATGTTTTGTGAACCTTCTATTATTGATAAAACCCGATTTTATGTAAAAAGCGAACATCATATTTTTGAAATTGATGAATTTTATGGAGCTAACCAAGGTTTAATTGTTGCAGAAATTGAGTTAAATTCAGAAAATGAAAATTTTAAAAAACCAGATTGGCTAGGAAATGAAGTTACTGGAGATTTAAACTATTACAATTCTAGTTTAAGCAAAAAACCTTATAAAAACTGGTGATTTTTTACAAATTATAAATTGCTAAAAAGTGACATAAACTACCCAATAAAACAAACAAATGAAAAATAGCGTGGTTAAATGGGATCTTTTTTATAGAATATAAAATAGCTCCTACTGAATAAAAAACACCACCTGCAACCAAGTATTCAAAATTTTCTGCTGATATACTTTCCATTAATGGCTTAATAAAAAACATCACTTGCCAACCCATAAGTAAATAGAGGGCTGTAGAAATTTTATCAAATTTACCTGTAAAAAAAAGTTTTAAAATAATGCCTGTAAGTGCAAAAAGCCAAACAAAAAGAAACATATACCAACCTAATTTGGAATCTAAACCAATTAAACAAAAAGGAGAATAACTACCTGCAATTAAAACGTAGATGGCAGCATGATCGAAAATGTTTAGTTTTCTTCTTTTCTTAGGATTTTTTGCAGCATGATAAAAAGTAGATGCAGCATACAAAATAACCATACTTAAACCATAAATTACAAGACTTATTGGTTTCCAAAAACCATTAAATTCTATAGATTTTACAACTAAAAAAGGGAAAGCTATGATACTTAAAAGCAAACCCAAACCATGAGAAATAATGTTTAATTTCTCTTCTTTTACACTATATTGGTGATTTAAATTCTCGCTCATTATTAGGTCTGTTAGTGTCTTTCATATACTTTTTATCGCTTATTAAATCGTTATAAACAATATCAAAAGTTTGTTTTTTTAGGCTTTCTAAATCTTCGATTTTTAAGCCTTTCGTTTCTATAAATTTATGCTGTCGAATTCTAAAAACACCAGGTCTTCCTTTAAAAAAATCCCAAGAAAAAAACCGTTTACAATCTAAGTAAACTTGTGGTATAATTGGTATTTGATACTCGATGGCTAAACTAAAAGCACCATTTTTAAAAGGTGCTAAAACTACGTTTTCAGTAGGCACTAATCCTTCAGGAAAAATTGCCATACTTACTCCATTTTTTAATTTTTCTTTCGCAATTTTATAAACTCGTTTTCTGCTTTCTGGATTGCTTCTATCAACCATAATTACCACTTTTTTATAAAAAAAACCAAAAATAGGAATTTTCACAAACTCTTGTTTACCCACAAAAACAATTGGGTTTTTGCTTAAAGCAATTAGCACAAAAGGATCCATTAATGATGCATGATTTGGGCAAAACATATAACTTTTATCTCTTTCTAATTCTTGGTCTCTTTTCACTTTTAAACGAAAACCCATTCCATAAATTAAAACTTTAGACCAGATTCTAACCATTTTCCAAAAAGTAGGATAATAGCTTTCTTTGGCAGTTAAAATCAACAAAAAGGGAATCATGATAAGAATGGTTGCTATCATTAAAATATAGAACCAAATACGCCAAATTAAAAGAAAAGGAATTTTTAAAAATTTCATAAGTGGCAAAAATACTAATATTCTTTTGTTTATTGGTTTTCTAAATCAAAACCTTATTTTTGCGCTCACAGAACGTTTTATTAAAACAATCTTACTCATATTTTTTTTTAAATACATTGTAAATGTCAAGAATTTTAACAGGAGTACAAAGTACAGGAACACCACATTTAGGTAATTTATTAGGTGCTATTTTACCAGCAGTAGAAATGGCAAATAATCCTAAAAATGATGCGTTCCTTTTTATTGCAGACATGCATTCTCTAACGCAAATTAAAGACGGAAATCAGTTAAGAGAAAACACCTATAGTACTGCTGCAACTTGGTTGGCTTGTGGTTTAGATATAAATAAAACTGTTTTTTACAGACAGAGTGATATACCTCAAGTTACAGAATTATCTTGGTATTTAAGTTGCTATTTCCCATATCAACGTTTAACATTGGCACACAGTTTTAAAGATAAATCTGATAGATTAGCAGATGTAAACGCAGGTTTATTTTCTTACCCTATGTTGATGGCTGCAGATATTTTATTGTACGATGCAGAAATTGTACCTGTTGGAAAAGATCAATTACAACATTTAGAAATTACTAGAGATGTAGCCAACAGATTTAATAATATAATTGGAGAAACTTTAGTAATTCCGAAAGCTAAAATACAAGAACATACAAAATTAGTTCCAGGAACTGATGGCGAAAAAATGAGTAAATCTAGAGACAACATTATTAATATTTTCTTAACAGACAAACAGTTGAGAAAACAAATAATGGCTATTAAAACAGATAGCACTCCTTTAGAAGAACCAAAAAATCCTGATACTGATAATGTCTTTGCAATTTATAAACTACTTGCTTCTGATGAAGAAATTAAAGTAATGAGAGCAAATTATTTAGGTGGAAATTATGGTTATGGACATGCAAAACAGGCTTTGTATGAATTAATCATAAAGAAATTTGCAACTATTAGAGAACGTTATCATCACTTTATGAATCATAAAAATGAAATTGATTATGCTTTAAAACTAGGAGCAGAAAAAGCAACTATTGTTGCTAATGATGTTCTAAAAAGAGTAAGAACAAAAATTGGTTATTAAGTCAAAATTTTAAGAAAAAATAAATGCCACTCTTAGTGGCATTTATTTTTTAATATTTTTTTTATTCTTAAACCCATTGACAAATAATACCTCCCATAATTGCTAAAGTTACAATCCAGTAACCAGCATTTATTGCAATATATTTAAAAGATTTCTTTTCAAATAAAGCTTGAATTCCTAAGATAGGTAATGCCAAGAAAAAGCCAAATAATATTCCATGAAAAGCACCATGTTTAAACGTTCTAAAACGATCGCTATAAGTCGCAACAAAGTTTTCGAAATAGGAATATGCTTCTCCTGTTTGTTCGTTAAAACCAGGCTCGCCTGCTAAAGTAGAAAAAACACCCATTTGATGAATAACCATAGGCATTAAAGCAAATGCAATAAGAAGACTTAACACATAGCTTATACTAAGTGTTTTTACCATATTTGTGTCTTCTAAAGATTCTTTGGTAAAACCCATTTGGTTCATCCAGGCATTACCAAATAAAGGTCCATACCAGACAAAACCAACAATCATTGGTACAAGTGCTGCTAAAAAAAAGATGTAAAAATTCATTTCCATGATAAAAAAGTTTTTTGGTTGAGTATCAAATATATGAAATAAGATTATGACTTTGAGATGGTTGCAAAAAAAAATCTAAAACTAGAGGTTTTAGACTTTTTATATTTGATTTAAAAATAATTATTTAATCTTTAATGATTTTGCAATGGCTTCTAGCTCGAAAACAAATGCTCTTTTACTTATGGAAGGTGCATACGTAAAACCTTCTACTATAATTAATCTATTATTCTTTTTATCTAAAACTGTATAATTTAGAAACGGCCCTGCCATAAAATCGTTTTTAACTTCCCATTTTCCACGAGTTTCATACGCTTTTTTTCCATCTATTTCTGCATCAAAGGTAAAAGGTGTGTATGCTTCTTCTGTAATCATATACATCCCTTCTTTTGAGCCTGGAATGTATTTTTTACCTATGCTATTTCTAACGGACACTATACTATCTGCAACCTGAGATTCATCTCCCAAAGGAACAGAGTATAGCAATATATTGTTGGTTCCTGAATTTGCAATTCCGCTTGTTAAATAATCACGTAACCATAAAAATTCTCCTGTATCATCTACCGTTTTAAATTTTTTTGGAATTGTTAATGATAAACCCAAATTTTTTAGAGTTACAAATTTAGAATCATCTAATTTATCTTTTTCAAAGATGCTTTGTGTAAAAGCAATATCTGATTCTAAGAAAATTCTTTTTATCTTTTCCTTATTCTTTTGTAAGCTTTTTATAATTTCTTGGTCATTTTTTGCTTGCACATAAATAATAGTTTGCGGTTGAGCAAAAACGTTTGTTTTTACAGTAAAACTGGCTGTTGGTGCTTCTGTAATTATTAGAACATTTCTGCTGGCTTTCATCATAGAACTAAAACCTTCAGGTGCCACTTGAGATAAAGATAAAATAGGTTCTGGTTGTGGTAAACCAACTTGCAACTCACCAAAAGAATTTCTGATTTCTTGACCCACATCACCTGTCCAATCGCTAATTTTTGCAACAACCATTACTTTGTTGATTTTTCCAATAGAATCTCGTAAAATCATTTTGTCATTTCCAACACACGATACTAATAATAAAGTGAGGAATGCAATTGAAAGTATTTTTTTCATGAGTTTAGCTTTTATAAATTTTTAGTTAGTTTTAATATCATTACCAAAAATTGTTCCATTTTTTATTTTAAAGTAAATTATAGAGAATTTAAAAATTATTATTTAATAGAAATATTAAATTCTTTTCGGAAAAATATAAAGTCTCTGACCTATTTTTAAATTACTGGTCTTTAGGCTATTCCATTTTTTAATATCGCTAACTCTTACACCAAATTTATCAGCAATTTTGCCTAAATAATCGCCACTTTTAACTTTGTAGCTAACGCGTTTGTCCATTTCGAAATACTTAGGCAAAGGCTTTTCTCTCTGAGAATCATCTAAATCTGCTAAAGCATATAATTCTTTTTCTTTGTCTAGAAATTCGATAATTTTATTTTTCGGCAAACGAACTGCATAATTTCTGTCTTTAATTGCTGGTATGATATCTAATTTATAAGAAGGATTTAAAAAAGACAACACTTCTTCATCAACATTAATAGTTTCTGAAATTTGATCGAAAGAAACCGTTCTTTTTATTTGAATGGTGTCTGTTTGAAAATTAAAATATTCAGGAACTTCAGAATATATTTCATGATCATTGGCATGTTCAAAAATATACATTGTTGCATAAAATGCTGGCACATAACCTGCAGTTTCTCTTGGCAAATAAGGTCTAATATTCCAATAATTTGTAAAACCTCCAGAACGTTTTATAGCTTTTGAAACGTTTCCTGGTCCTGAATTATAGGCTGCCAAAGCCAAATCCCAGTCGCCAAAAATTTTATACAATTGGCTTAAATATTTACAAGCAGCTATTGTAGATTTTACAGGATCGAATCTTTCATCTACATAAGAACTTACTTTTAAATCGAATTGTTTTCCTGTGCCATACATAAATTGCCACAAACCAGAAGCACCCACTCCAGATTTTGCTCTTGGTTTTAATGCAGATTCCACAATTGATAAGTACTTCATCTCTAAAGGAATATCAAACTGATCTAAATACTGTTCGAACATTGGAAAATAGTATTTTGCTTTTGCCATTAAAGCTGGATAATATTTTTTACGATACAATAAGTAACTATTAATTACTTTTTCTAAAGCAGGATTAAAGGCTAAATTAAATGGAGTGTTATCATTTAAAACAGACAATCTACTCTTAAGTAAATCTGTTGTTAAAACAAGATTTGTTTCTCCAATAATATCTTTATCGTTAATTACGTATTCTAGAGTATCTAATAATGGCGAGCTAAATTTTTCATCGACTAATAAACTATCGATAATTCTTAAATCGTCGTCTGTAAAAAAAAGTTTTTTTGTAGACTCTTTTGTAGACTCTTTTTTAAATTCTGTTTTAGATTCTGTTTTAGAAATCTTAAGGTCTGTTTTTATTGCAATAACACTGTCTTTTTTCTTTTGTGCAAGCACAGAAAAACTAATCAATAAAAAGAATAAAAATTGTTTCATAAAATGCTATGTATCTAATTCTAGTGCAATTGGACAATGGTCTGAATGTTTCGCTTGTTCTAAAATATAGGCTCTCTTAATTTTATTTTTTAAAGGTTCAGAAACCATTGCATAATCTAACCTCCAACCTTTGTTATTGGCTCTTGCATTGGCTCTGTAACTCCACCAAGAAAATTGTTGCAGGTCATTATTTAAATACCGAAAACTATCTATAAAACCACTGTTTATAAAATCTCCTATCCAGGTTCTTTCTTCTGGTAAAAACCCAGAAACTCCTTTCATTTTAGGATTGTGAATGTCTATTTCTTCGTGACAAATATTAAAATCTCCACAGATAACTAAGTTCGGAATTTCTTTCTTCAAATTATTGATGTATTGCTGAAATTCATCCATATAATTTAGTTTAAATTCCAGCCTGTCTAAATTAGTTCCAGAAGGCAAATACAAACTCATAATTGATACATTATCAAAATCTACTCTAAGGTTTCTACCTTCGAAATCCATAGATTGAATTCCAGTGCCATATTCTATGTGCTTGGGCTTTTCTTTACAAAAAACTGCTACTGAAGAATATCCTTTTTTTTGAGCAGAAAACCAATAATGATAAGGATAACCTGCATTTTCGAATTCTGTAAGATCTAATTGATCTTTATGGGCTTTTGTTTCTTGTATGCAAATAACATCCGGGTTTGCAGCTTTTAACCAATCTAAAAAACCTTTTTTTAGTGCGGCTCTAATTCCGTTTACATTGTATGATATTATTTTCATGAAGTTATCTTTAATTCTTATGCTAATTAATAATAATCGATTCTTTTAAAAAGATCCAAGTGATTTGAGTTTTTGTTCCAGTTTGAGTTTGTATTTTCTTTCTTTTTGGTGATAAAACAAACGCTAAGGTTACTGAAAAAACTGTTCTTAAAAGTGGATTTTCTACTCCTGAAATATACGTAATACCATAAAAGATTAAAAAAATAACTATGTAAATTGGAATTGGATATTTTGCAATTTCTTTCAAATTAAATACTCATTTCTGGGATTTCTCCATTAACTACCAAAGTGCCTTCTGTTGCCTTCTGAACATCTTCTACAGAAACTCCAGGAGCTCTTTCTAACAAATGAAAAGCATTATTTTTCACTTCTAAAACTGCCAAATTTGTAACAACTTTTGTTACACAACCAACACCTGTTAAAGGTAAAGAACAACGTTTTAAAATTTTAGATTCTCCAGCTTTGTTGGTGTGCATCATTGCAACAATAATATTCTCTGCAGATGCAACTAAATCCATAGCACCACCCATTCCTTTTACCATTTTTCCTGGAATTTTCCAATTAGCAATGTCACCATTTTCTGAAACTTCCATGGCTCCCAAAATTGTTAAATGAACGTGCTTCCCACGAATCATGGCAAAACTTGTAGAAGAGTCAAAAAAACTTGCACCAGGCATTGTTGTTATGGTTTGTTTCCCTGCGTTTATAATGTCTGCATCTTCTTCGCCTTCGAAAGGAAAAGGCCCCATGCCCAGAACTCCATTTTCTGATTGAAATTCTACTTCTACATCCTCTCTGACATAATTCGCAACTAAAGTAGGAATTCCGATTCCTAAATTTACATAAAAACCATCTTGAACTTCTTGTGCGATTCGTTTTGCTATTCCGTTCTTGTCTAACATATCTAAAGCCCCCTAACCCCCAAAGGGGGAACTTACAGGCGTTCTGTTCTATTATTTTTTTCGTTATTCTTAGTTTTTTATTTTTCTAATTATTTTACTCCCTCCCTTTGGGAGGGTTGGGGTGGGCTCTCACAGTTCTCTGTTCAATTCTTTTTTCATAGTTTTTTCCTTGAAAAATTCTTTGTACAAATATTCCAGGAATATGAATATTGTTAGGATCTAACTCACCAACAGGAACTAATTCTTCAACTTCTGCAACTGTAATTGTAGCTGCTCCACACATGTTAGGATTGAAGTTTCTAGAGGTTCCTTTAAAAACTAAATTTCCTGCAGCATCACCTTTCCAAGCTTTTACAAAGGCAAAATCTGCCTTAAAAGCTGGTTCTAAAACATACATTTTTCCATCAAATTCTCTTGTTTCTTTGCCTTCTGCAACCTCAGTTCCATAACCTGCAGGTGTATAAAATGCTGGAAAACCTGCTTGTGCAGCTCTGCATTTTTCTGCTAAAGTGCCTTGTGGAGTTAATTCTACTTCTAATTCTCCAGACAACATTTGTCTTTCAAATTCATCATTTTCACCTACATAAGACGAAATCATTTTTTTTATTTGTTTCCCTTGAAGCAACAAACCCAAACCAAAATCATCTACTCCAGCATTGTTAGAGATACAAGTAACTTTTCTAACATCTAGCTTTACTAATTCAGAAATAGCATTTTCTGGAATGCCACACAAACCAAAACCTCCTAACATAAATGTCATTCCACTTTTGACTCCTTTTAAAGCTTCTTTAACATTATTTACTTTTTTATTAATCATAATTACTACTATTTTATGATGATTTAAAAATCTGTATCTCCACCTGAAATTGAATTTTTATCTTCCTGAGATTTTTCCTGACAATTAATATTTATTGATAAATTTTCTGGCTTTTCGAAATCTTCTTTACTAATATTTAAGTTTTTATCCTCATAACATTTTCGCATAAATAGTGCCCAAGAAGGCAATGCCATAGTTGCTCCTTGACCTTTTGTTATTCCAAAAAAATGTGTTGCCCTGTCTTCACCACCTGTCCAAACGCCTGTTACTAAATTAGGAACAATACCCATAAACCAACCATCAGATTGATTTTGAGTAGTTCCTGTTTTACCTGCAATTGCATTGGTAAATTTATAAGGAAAACCCGTAACTGCATCACCACCTGAAGTATAAGTTGAACGCAATCTTATCCCAGAACCAGATTGTGTAACTCCTTCTAATAAGTTTAAAATTACATAGGCAGATTCTTCGCTTAAAACTTCTTGAGTTTGTGGCCTAAAGTCTTTTAAAACAGTGCCATTTTTATCTTCTATTCTCGTAATTATCATCGGTTTTACACGTAAACCTTTATTAGCAAAAGTGCTGTATGCACTTACCATTTCTAATAATGATAAATCTACTGCACCCAAAGCTATTGATGGATTTGGCTGTATTTCTGTTTCTATACCAGCTGCTTTTGCCAATCGAACTACGTTTTCTGGAGAAACTTTATCAATTAAATTTGCAGAAATTGTATTTACAGAACCTGCTAATCCATCCTTTAAAGTAAGCATTCCTCCATATTCATTATTAGAATTATCTGGAGTCCAAGCTTCTGGAATGCCATACTTGCCTTTTGGAATTGTGTAACGAATGTTTGGCAACTCATCACAAGGAGACATTCTTAATTGATTGATGGCAGTTGCATAAACAAAGGGTTTAAATGTAGAACCTACTTGTCTTTTTTGTTGAGCTACAGCATCGTATTTAAAATGTTTGTTATTTATACCACCTACCCAAGCTTTTATATGACCTGTTTGTGGTTCTATAGATAATAACCCTGAACGCAAAAAGTATTTATAATATTTAATAGAATCGTTTGGAGACATGATAGTATCTTTATCTCCTTTCCAAGAAAACACTTTCATTGGTGTTTTTGTATTGAAAATTTTCTTGATTTCTTTTTCTGATTTTCCGTGAATTTTTAAACGTTTATATCTTTCAGAATTCTTTCTTGCACGATCGTAAATTCCATCTATTTGGCTTTGATCAATATCATAAAAAGGAGCTGTTTTATTTCTTTTTTGTTCTCTAAAAAAACTTTCTTGCAAATTAGCCATGTGCTCTTCCACTGCTTCTTCTGCATATTGTTGCATTCTAGAATCTATGGTTACAAAAATTTTTAATCCATCACTAAAAATATCATATTGTTCGCCATTTGGTTTTGGGTTATTTTTTACCCAATTTCGCATTATCTTTTGCAAATGTGTTCTAAAATAAGTAGCATAACCTTCATCATGACTTTCTGGAGTATAATCTATGTTTAGAGGTAATTGTTGTAAATTTATCTTCTCACCTTCTGTAATAAAGTCGTTTTTGGTCATCTGCAATAAAACAACATTTCTTCTTTGTTTTACCAACTCCTCTCTTCTTAAAGGATTAAAATAAGAGGAGTTTTTTAACATGCCCACCAACATTGCAGATTCTTGAATTTCTAATTCTTTTGGTTCTTTGCCAAAATAAATTCTTGCTGCAGAACGAATACCAACTGCCTGATTTAAGAAATCGTATTTATTTAAATACATTGCAATAATTTCTTGCTTAGTATATTGCTTCTCAAGTTTTGTTGCAACTACCCATTCTTTCAACTTCTGTTTTATCCTTTCAATCGGATTTCTAGATTTTTCTCCAGTAAATAACATTCTTGCCAATTGCTGTGTAATAGTACTTGCACCACCACTTCCTGGCTTAAAAATGGCTCTTGCTGTTCCTCTAAAATCGATTCCAGAATGTTCGTAAAAACGCTCATCTTCTGTAGCAACTAAGGCGTTTACTAAATTTTCTGGTAAATCTTTAAAATTAACAGGCGTTCTATTCTCTTTCGCATACTTACCAATGGTAACACCATCTGAAGAAATTACTTCTGTTGCCAGATTGTTTTCAAAATTTTCTAATTCTTGGAAAGTTGGTAATGTGCCCAAGCCACCAATAGAAGCTATATAAAATAGTAAAATAATTATGGTAAATCCTCCAAGAACTATGCCCCAAAACCAGACTATATATTTTCTAAAATTTGCTGTTTTCTTTGTCATAAATAAAACTTTTTCTCAAATTTTTGAGATTTTTATTAATTTTTGTATTCTTTAAAAAGTAAATTTATTCTGTTTTTTCGATGCTGAAACCTACATCTTGCACTCCTTCTAAAAATGGAATTACTTTTAAATCCCCATTTTTTCTCATTGCCTGATGCACTTTAAACTCATATTCACCATTTAAAGGAAACACTTTATTTTCTTTATAGAATAATTTATTTTCTTTAATGTCTGTAAATCCTTTTCCTAAAAACTTGCCAAAATTATCAGTCATTTCATATTGAAGTGTATCTATAATTTTAGTTCCATTTGGGAAATCTAATTCTGTAATTACAAATAAATTGCTGTATGCGTAATTTCTATTATTTCTAATATTGATAAACAAATCTTTTGATGAAATAGTGTCTGTTATTTCGAATTTAAAAGAGACGTTTTTATTTGCTTCCCAAGAAGCATTTGGTAATGATTCGTATTTTGAAAACTCAATATTATCACTACAAGAAACAAGGAAAAGAAACAAAATCAAAAAAGTAAATCTGCTATTTTTCTGGAGAATTGTTACCATTTTTTGGCTTATTTTTATTCCTATTTCTGTTATTTTTTCGTGGTTTATTTGTTTTAGCAACTTCTGCTGTTGGTTGATTTGCTTGATTTGAATTGCCTAAATCTTTGTTTTTTTGATTAGGATTCTTTCTTGGCTTTCTCTTTACCTGCTGTTTTTGAGGGCTTTCTTTTGTCTGATTTACAGCAACTGTTGCTGGTTTCTTCTTCTTGTTATTTCTTCTTCTGTTACTTTTCTTTGGAGTATCAAAACGAGTTAAACTATCTTGACCAACAGCATCTTCGAAATCAACTTTTTCAATAATTTCTACATCAGATTCGTACTCTTCTAACGAAATAGATTTCTCGTTATTTTTATTTAGTTCAATAATTTCTAAAACTTGATCTAAAGTTAAACGAAACCATTTAAATCTTTCTTCTGAATATGTATACCAAAGATGTTTCTTAAAAATATCCATCTTTACAAAAACGGCATCGCCTTTTTCTGTTTTTAAAATTAAATCTTGTTTTGGGAAAGATTTTAAAGCGTCTAAATAAGAATCTAATTCAAAATTTAAACAACATTTTAATTTACCACATTGCCCAGCTAATTTTAATGGATTCAAAGATAACTGTTGATAACGTGCAGCAGAAGTTGTTACTTTTCTGAAATCTGTTAACCAAGTTGAGCAACATAATTCTCGTCCACAAGAACCTACTCCACCTAATCTTGCAGCTTCTTGCCTGGCACCCACTTGTTTCATTTCTACTCGAATAGAAAATGCACTTGCTAAATCTCTAATTAGTTGTCTAAAATCTACTCTAGAATCTGCAGTGTAATAAAACGTAGCTTTGTTTCCATCACCTTGAAATTCTACATCAGAAAGTTTCATTTGCAAACCTAATTTACCTAAAATTTCTCTTCCTTTTCTTTGTGTTTCCTCTTCTCTATCTCTAGAACTTTGCCAAACATCAATATCTCTTTGAGAAGCTTTTCTATAGATTTTTAAAATTTCTTCACTGTCTTCAGCAACTTTATACTTTTTCATTTGCACTTTTACCAATTCTCCTGCTAAAGAAACAGTTCCAACATCATGCCCTGATGAACTTTCTACAGCGACAACATCACCCATAGAAATGGTTAAATTTTCTGTGTTTCTAAAAAAATGTTTTCTACCATTTTTAAAACGGACTTCAAAAATATTAAATCGTTCTTCACCATTTGGTAATGTCATATTCGAAAGCCAATCAAAAACTGCTAGTTTTTCGCTTCCACTGCCACAAGTTCCTGTGCCACAATTACCATTACTTTTACAACCTTTAGGTACTCCATTTTCTGTTGTACCACAACTTCCACATGCCATGTTAATTATATATTTTTATCCGTTTTTAAGGATTAGTGGTTTGTTTTTGATATAAATACCTCAAAATTATCTCTAAAATTTTAAAAACTTATGATTCATAAATTGATTATCAAGCTGATATAAAAACACAACTTCATCTAAACTATTTCGTAAATATACGTATTCTCGAACAATGAAAAAACAGGTTCTTAAAAGTTATTAAAACTACTTTTCACTTTATTTACAAACCAAATGTAGGTTTAAAGTTTGTTTTAATTTTAGTGTTTTTAGAATTTGTAAGGATTGAATTAGTATTCGCATAAAATCTAAAGTTCGTAACAAAAAAAGGCCACTAAATTGTGGCCTTTTTAATTTTTTATTTGAAAATATTAATTCTTAAACTTCAACACTTTACTTCTTCCTTTTTTGAAAATTTTATTGCTATTGCCTTTTCCTTTTCTCAATTCTTTTTGTTCTTCAAATGATAATTGAATTATTTCTTGACAGTCTGTAGAGCAAGTATGTTCCATTTTTTCTGCACATTCGTCACATTGAATAAACAGCAAATGACAAGCTTCGTTTGCGCAATTGGTATGTGTGTCACAAGGTTTTCCACATTGATGACAGTTGGAAATTACATCGTCTGTAATTTTTTCTGCACGTCTATGATCGAACACAAAGTTTTTACCAATAAATTTATTTTCTATACCTTCTTCGTTTACCTGACGCGTGTATTCTATAATACCACCTTCTAATTGAAACACATTTTTAAAACCTTTGTGTTTATAATAAGCTGATGCTTTTTCGCAACGAATACCACCTGTGCAATACATCAATAAATTTTTATCTTCTTTATTGTCTTTTAGATCTGCTTCTATAATATCCAAAGAATCTCTAAAAGTATCTACATCTGGAGTTACTGCTCCATCAAAATGCCCAATTTCACTTTCGTAATGATTTCTCATATCCACACAAACTGTATCTGGGTTTGCCAACATTTCATTAAATTCTTTGGCATTTAAATGTACACCCTTGTTGGTTACATCAAAAGTTTCATCATTTAAACCATCAGCTACAATTTTATCACGAACTTTTACCTTAAGCTTTAAAAAAGATTTATTGTCTTGTTCTAAAGCAACATTTAAACGAATATCTTTTAAAAAAGAAATGCTGTCTAATTGATTTTTTAAGGCGTATAAATTTTCTGATGGCACAGATAACTGTGCATTAATGCCTTCGAAAGAAACATAAATTCTCCCTAAAACGTCTAAAGCATTCCATTCTAGGAACAACTTATCTCGCAATAATTGTGGGTTTTTTATTTTGTAATATTGATAAAAAGAAATGGTAAGTCTGTCTTTACCAGCTTTATCAATTAATTCTGCGCGTTCTTTTGCGCTTAACTTGTTGTACAGTTGCATGCTATACTTTTTTAAGTTGAACGATTCGTTTTATGATTCCTGCTTTGGCAGGAAAGACAATTTATTTGATTTTTGAAAAACTTCAAAAGATTTTTTCGTGATGCAAAATTACAGTTTTTGAAATGGATTTCATAGATTTTAACTAAGAATTGCTTTTTAGAGCCATAGCTGGTAAACAAGTTTAGCCCAGATTGAAGACATTCGTCAAGCTCAAGACAGGCTAATGTTTGAGCTCTTTTTTAGTTGTCAGTTCGAGTAAATTTGGTTTTTCTGCAAATTTGTATCGAGAACAAAACTAAAAAAAGCGAGTGTGATACTGAAACAAGTTCAGTACAGGAAGCTGGAAATAGCTTCTAAAAAATAAAATTATGTCAAGTTGTTAAAAATTAAACAATCCAAATTATTTTGGTAAATATTTATTAAAATAATGGTCAACATTTATTTTGTTAGCATCTTTGCAAACGAAAAAAAGAGTGTCTTAATTTTTAAGACACATTAAAAATGTCTTTTCTGCGAAAGTAGGAATCTAATAATAAATAAAAATGAAAGTAGCTGTAGTTGGCGCAACTGGAATGGTTGGCACTGTAATGTTAAAAGTTTTAGAAGAACGTAATTTACCAATTACGGAATTAATTCCTGTGGCTTCAGAAAAATCTGCAGGTAAAAAATTAATGTATAAAGGAAAAGAATTTACGGTTGTTACTTTGCAAGATGCTGTAAATATGCAACCAGATATTGCTTTGTTTTCTGCTGGTGGTACTACATCTTTAGAGTGGGCTCCGAAATTTGCAGAAGTTGGCACTACAGTAATTGATAATTCTTCTGCTTGGAGAATGGACGTAGATAAAAAGTTGGTAGTTCCAGAAATTAATGGCGATGTTTTAACTAAAGATGATAAAATTATAGCCAATCCAAATTGTTCTACAATACAGTTGGTAATGGCTTTAGCGCCTTTACACACAAAATATAAAATGAAACGTTTGGTAATTTCTACTTATCAATCTGTTTCTGGAACTGGAGTAAAAGCAGTTCAGCAATTAGATAATGAAGAAGCAGGAATTGATGGAGAAATGGCTTACCATTATAAAATTGGTAGAAATGCGATTCCACAATGTGATGTTTTTTTAGAAAATGGTTACACCAAAGAAGAAATGAAATTGGTTAAAGAACCTAAGAAAATTTTACGTGATGATTCTTTTTCGGTAACTGCAACTGCAGTTCGTATTCCTACTGCTGGTGGACATTCTGAAGCTGTAAATGTTCAGTTTCATAACGATTTTGATATTGCAGATGTTCGTAAAATATTAAGTGAAACTCCTGGAGTTGTGGTGCAAGATGATTTGGCAAATAACATTTACCCAATGCCAATTACTGCAAACGATAAAGACGAAGTTTTTGTTGGACGAATTCGAAGAGACGAATCTCAAGAAAATACCTTAAATTTGTGGATAGTTGCTGATAACCTTAGAAAAGGTGCTGCAACAAATACCGTTCAAATAGCTGAATATTTAATAGCAAATAATTTAGTTTAATTACATTTATGGCAGATTTTCACAAAATACACATACAAGAAATCAAACAAGAAACCGCAAATGCGGTTTCTGTTTTGTTAAACATACCTGCTCATTTAAAAGCAGATTTTAATTTTGTTGCTGGGCAATATATTACGTTGCAAACACTCATTAATGGCGAAGAAATTCGCAGAGCATATTCTATTTGTTCTACTCCAAAAAGTGGCGATATTCGAGTAGCCATCAAAGCAGTAGAAAATGGAACTTTTTCTAAATACGCAACTTCCTATTTAAAAGAAGGTGATGAGATCGAAGTTTCTACACCTGAAGGAAGATTTTTACTAAACCCAGAACCCAATAAAAATTATATTGCTTTTGCTGCTGGCTCTGGAATTACACCCATTTTATCGATGGTAAAATCGGTTTTAGAAAATGAACCTACTTCTAATTTTACTTTGGTTTATGGAAACAAAACTGCAGCTGACACTATTTTTTATGATGAGTTAAATGCTTTAAAAGAACAGTTTTCTAGCAGATTTAAACTACATTATATTTTTAGTAGAGAAGAAGTAAAAAACCAATTAAGAGGTAGAATTGATAAAAGTGTAACCAACTACTTTGTTAAAAATATGTACAAAGAAACCTCTTTTGATGCTGCTTTTTTATGTGGCCCAGAAGAGATGATTCATAGTGTTTCAGCTACATTAAAAGAAGCTAGTTTTTCAGCAGAAAACATTCATTTCGAACTGTTTACAGTTTCTATTGATGAACAAGCAACTTCAGAAATAAAAGAAGGAACTACAGAAATTAGTGTGTTATTAGATGATGAAGTAACTACTTTTACAATGGCGCAAACAGACAATATTTTAGCTGCCACTTTACGAAATGATTTAGATGCGCCTTATTCTTGTCAAGGTGGAGTTTGCAGTTCTTGTTTGGCAAAGGTTACTGAAGGAAAAGCTGTAATGGTTAAAAATTCTATTTTAACAGATAGCGAAGTTGCAGATGGTTTTATTTTAACTTGCCAAGCACATCCAACAACTGCAAAAATTTCAATTGATTTTGATGATGTTTAAATTGGAGCAAATTTTAAAAAGATGTTCTCGATACAATTTTTCATTTTTCAAAATTACTCGAACTAACCTATAATTTTTTTAAAAAGGATGCTTTTTGCATCCTTTTTTTTATGCTTCAACGAAAAAACAGTATTTTTAGACGATGGATATTTACAATTTTAAAAATGCTTTCTTAATAGGTTTTTTCATGGCTTTTATGATTGGACCTGTTTTTTTTATGTTACTACAAACCAGCGTTTTAAAAGGCGCAAGAGCCGCGTTTGCTTTTGATTTTGGTGTGATTTTAGGTGATATTACTTTTATTTTAATTGCCTATTATGGAAGTAGATCTTTACTAGAAAAAATTAAAGACGATCCAAGACTGTTTTTTATTGGAGGTTTAGCACTTATTGTTTATGGCCTTATTACTTATTTTGAAAAACAGAATAAAAAAGAAGCCTTAGAATCTGCTAAAATTGTAGAAGTCTCTGTGAAAAACAACTATATAAAATTATTGTTAAAAGGTTTTTTTCTAAACTTTATAAATGTTGGAGTTTTAGCTGGCTGGTTAGCAATTGTTATGGTTGTTGGACCTACTTTAGATATGAATCCTACTAGTATTTTCTGGTATTTTGCAACTGTTATTTTAGGTTATGTTGTTACAGATATTGTTAAAATTATTCTAGCCAAACAATTAAAAAGCAAAATGACGCCTTTAGTAATTTATAAAGTGAAAAAAGTAATGGGCATCATTTTAATTGTATGTGGTCTGTATTTAATGTTGATTGGTTTTATACCCAATGATAAAATAGACCAGTTTATAAACTAAAAAATTAACTCATTAATTAAACATCTGACTAAAGATTAATGGTAAAGAAAGGCCAAATATAATTATTGAAAAAGCCAATACCCAGGTCTTTTTTTCAACTTTAGGTACTTTTCTAAGTAAAGTAACCATAGTTAAAAGCAATAAAATAGCAATTAAAATAGCAGTTCCTAAACCTAAAGCAACTTCAATCATAGGAATTAAACCACTTTCATTTCTTTTAAGATTTCCTAATAGATCACTTGAAGATCCTAATCCATTAAAAAATCCAAATAAAATTGCAAAAATAAATACAAATTTATGTTTGCTTTTTAAGACCCTTTTTATTGAGAAAAAATTAAATAGAGCCAGCGAAAAAATGCTAAAAACAATTAAAAATTTTATAATTTCTAGTTTGGGTATAAAATTACCATAAACAACCAATACCATTCCAAACATATAAGCCAAAACTATAGAAATAGCTAACCATAGTGTTTTTTTCCATTGTTTGAAACTTAGAACAACAACCAATAGAGATAAAAAAAGTAAGTAATTATATATCGAAAATTTTAAAACATGTTTTACCCCTATCTTTAAAAACAAAACAAATGAATTAAATGATAATCCTATAGTTTTTTTTTCTCTCCAAAAGTGTTATTATACAAGTTTATATCTGCCATTAATCCACTTTTATCAATAACCACCGACTTTACTTCTTTAGATGCATCAAAAGAATAGGTTGGATATGCCCAACCCCAATCTTTCAAAACCTTTGCAGATGTTGGCTTACTACCTCTCATCATTCTTAAAGGGATATTAAAATTCTCTGTGGTTCCATCTACATAAGTAACCTCTAAATCAATTGGCATTGGCATTTGCCCAATTCTTTCTAGGGTTACTGTTTTATCATTTACAGCTTTTACTCCATAATCTATAGTATGTGTAGTTTGTGTCCATTCGTTTAAATACCAATCTAAATGAATGCCCGAAGTTTTTTCCATAGAACGTGTAATATCATTTGGAGTTGGATGTTTAAAGCTAAACTCGTTATAATACTTTTTTAATCCTTTTGCTACATTTTCTTCGCCAATTACATATTCTAATTGTGATAAAAATATATTTCCTTTGGAGTAACTTGCTTTTCCGTAAGCATAGTTTGTATTGTATCTGTCTGCATGTGTAGAGAGCGATTCTTCATAACCTCTATTTACAACATCTCTATAACCCTTATAAGAACCATCATGTGGATTTTCTTTTCCTTCTTTCAAAATTTCGTTCTCAGCTTTGTTAGAGATGTAAGATGTAAAACCTTCATCCATCCAAGGATGTAAACTTTCGTTGGAAGCTAATAAAAACTGAAACCAAGTATGCGCCATTTCATGCGCAGTTACACCAAACAAACTCCCAAAATTTCTTTGACCAGTAATTAAAGTAGACATTGCATACTCCATTCCACCATCTCCACCTTGAATTACAGAGTATTGTTTATAAGGATATTGACCAACATTCTCAGAAAAATAGGTCATTAACTCAGCTGTTTTTGGCTGTAATTCTTTCCAGTTTTTTAAAAACTTTTCGTCTAATGTTTTTTTATAAAAGAAGTGTAAATCGATTCCATTCTCCATTTTTAAAATATCGTGATTGTATTCAGGGTCTGCAGCCCACATAAAATCGTGCACATTTGGTGCTTTAAAATGCCAAGAAATTTTATTGGATTTAGACTTCTCTAAGGGCTTTGTTTTATCTTCATAACCATGACCAACTTCTTGCGGATTTTGCACATAACCTGTACCACCTACAACATAATTTTTATCAATGTGAATGGTTACATCAAAATCTCCCCAAACTCCATGAAATTCTCTTGCAATGTAAGGTGGTGTATGCCAACCTTGAAAATCGTATTCTGCCATTTTTGGATACCATTGAGCCATAGAAAAAGCAACATTTTCTTTGCTATCTCTTCCAGAACGTCTTATTTGTAATGGTACTTGCGCATCAAAAAGCATCTCAAAAGTTACACTTTCTCCAGATTTTATAGGTTTATTTAATTGTACTTCTAAAATTGTACCTACAGTTTCATAAGAAACTGCTGCTCCATTTTGCTTTAAAGAATTTACTTTTATATACCCAATTTCACCTGGCTGTAATTTGCTAATTCTATCTCCCACTCTAGAATCTGGATCTGAAATATTTAAAGAACGAACATCCATTTGAGAGCCTGGTTGAAATGCGTTAAAATATAAATGATAAAAAACGCGGTCTAAATCGTCTGGAGAATTATTAGTATACACTAGTTTTTGTGTTCCTTTATATTGATGTTTATTTACATCCATATCAACATCCATAGTATAATCTACATGTTGTTGCCAATAGCCATTTGATTTTGAAGCAGATTGTTTTTCTACATAATTTACTTCTTTGGTTTGCGCACAAGAAGTGATAAAGGAAATTGATAAGATTAGAACTAATAATTTTCTCATTTTTGAGTTTTTTTTAATGTTGATATAAAAATACTAATACAGATATGATTCGATGAAATTAAATAATCTATTTTTTCTTAGACATATATTCTGCCAATTGCAAAGCATTGTATGCATTTACAATTCTTCCAGAGACTGATAATTCAGAAAACGGAATTAATTCACCTTCTGGATTTTCTTCTGATTGAGAGCCTGGTTTAATGACATCAAAATTAATTTTTACGCCAGAATTCATCAAAATATATTTTACTTCTTTTGCTGATAAATTTGGATAATATCCGCGAATTAATGCTGCCACTCCAGAGGTTGATGGAGCAGCCATGGAAGTTCCACTTAATGGTTCGTATTCATCTTTTGGTATTGTTGAGTAAATATCTACACCAGGCGCAAAAACATCAACATTTATTTTTCCATAATTAGAAAAATTGGCTGGTAATTGCGCGTCATAATACAAACTGCTTGCGCCTATGGTAATTACATTGTCTGTAAATTCAGTTAGCAAATCATCAGAATCTGAAGGAAAAGATTTTCGAACATCCATATTTTTGGCATCATTTCCTGCTGCATTTACAATTAAAACATCTTTGCTTGCTGCATATTTTAGCGCATCGTAAACCCATTCTTTGTGAGGCGAAAATCGTTTTCCAAAACTTGTGTTGATAATTTTTGCACCATTATCTACTGCATACATTATACCTAGAGCTACATCTTTGTCATGCTCATCTCCATCAGGCACAATTCTAACTGTCATAATTTTTACGTTGTTGGCAACACCAACTGCACCTAAATTATTCGTTCTGTTTGCAGCTACAATTCCTGCAACATGTGTTCCATGCAATTCTAAATCTTTATTACCAATAACATTATTATTACCATAAAATTTATCTGAAATATCTTCTAAATTATCTCCTAAATTTTGGCGATAGTTCATCTCTAAGTCGTACCCTTTTATAGCTTTTTTAATTTCTGATGTGTATTCTTTTACTTGTTCTGTATATTCTTGTAAATCTTCTTCCTTCATGCCTTGATTTAAAATATTCTGAACATTTTGAACTTGCATTAACAGCGTTAAATTAGGCGCTTCTAATTTTTCTAAGACCTCTAATGTGAGTTCTTCTGTGTTTGCCAACTTTTTTACAGCATCGAAGTTTTCTTGAACTCTTTTTAGGTTTTCAATGGTTTCATCCATTTGCTGAATTTCAATATTTTTTTCTAAAATTGTTGCCTTAAATTCCTCTTCTAGTTTTAAAAATTCTTGATATTCAATTTTATCTTCTTCTTTAATTTCTGATGCTTTTTTATCACCAAATTTAACTCGTCCTTTTTTTACAATTCTTGTAATTTCTAGTTGATCTGTATTTACAATATCACCTGCTGCATTTCCTAAAAAGTTCCATCCAAAAACATCATCTGAATAACCATTTTTATCATCGTCTTTGTTATTATTTGCAACTTCGTTTTTGTTTATCCAAAGAACATCTTTTAAATCTTCGTGCTCAATATCTACTCCAGAGTCTGCAATTGCAACGATTACTTCGTTACTTTTTTTACCTTCTAAAAATTTGTAAGCCTTCTCTAAGCTCATGCCTGCAATAGAATCTTTGGTAATATCTAAATGAGACCAAATTTCAAATTCTTGTTCTGATAATTCGGTTTTTTTAGCAGGAGTTAAATTTATTTCATTAAAAATAGGTTGCGAAACTACTACTTGAGTCGATTTACAACTCGTTAAAATAAGTGCAACTGCAGCACTAAAAATACATGCTTTTATATTTTTCATTGTATACTGTTCTTAACTAAAAATTTCTGAAAATTTGTGTGTAGTATTTAATCTTACTCCTTTTTCTGTATGCTTTAATGTACAAATTTCATGGTGTGCATCATGCTCTAAAAATAGGTAAAATTCTTGGTCTGCAGCCAAGTTTAAAAAAGCTGCTTTTTCTTTAATAGTAAGTAAAGGTCTTGTATCATAACCCATTACATAAGGCAAAGGAATGTGCCCAACTGTGGGTAACAAATCTGCCATAAAAACAATCGTTTTTCCTTGATATTCAATTTTTGGTAGCATTTGTTTTTCTGTATGACCGTCCATAAATAAAACATCAAAACCAATTTGGTCTCTATAATTGCTATGAATAAACTCTAATTGTCCATTTTCTTTTATTGGATTGATATTCTCTTTTAAAAACGATGCTTTTTCTCTAGGATTTGGTTCTGTTGCCCATTTCCAATGCTTGTCATTACTCCAAACTTTTGCATTTTTAAAAGCAGGAATTAAAAGTCCGTTTTTATCTCTTTCAATAACTCCTCCACAATGATCAAAATGCAAATGAGTTAGAAAAATATCTGTAATATCATCTTTATGAAAACCTAATTTTGCAAGAGAAGCATCCAAAGAAAAATCGCCAAACAAATAGTAATAACCAAAAAACTTGTCAGATTGTTTATTTCCTAAACCAGTATCCACTAAAATTAAACGATTTCCATCCTCAATTAACAAACAACGCATGCTCATTTCAATTAAGTTGTTTGCATCTGCTGGGTTTGTTTTTTGCCAAATAGTTTTTGGTACAACACCAAACATTGCACCTCCATCTAATTTAAAATTACCAGTTTCTATAGGGTATATCTTCATCTTAAAAAACAACTTTGTATTTACTACAAAGATGTTAAAAAAATGATGAATTTTCGTTAAGAAAGTTCTAAAGATTTGGAAGTAAATTATTCTTTTATAATTACTTGTTGATGAATTTCGTTACCGAAATTATCCATCACTGTAAATTTAAAATCTCCAATTTTCGGAATCACTGCTAAATTATGAATCTCTTTTGTGGTGCCTAAAAAAGTGGTATTCGAATACCAATATAAAACTGCATCTTTATTAGAATGAGCAACTTTTAAAATGAGTTCGTTTTGTTTTCCATCAAAATCTTTGGGTAAAAATATGGTGCTTTTTTCTGTGGGATATAAAAATTTCATTGCGTTTTTATTTTCGCCCAAACAATCTTCCCTAAATTTTGGCAGCGATTTGTAAAACGGATTTTTATCTTTATAATAATATTCTTGTAAAGGTGGTAAAACAAACCAACTTTTCTGAGTAATGTTTTCTAAAGGTTCGCAAGAAGTGTTTACTTGGTAAAAATCTGATCTATCAATATTTATAAAAATATGATAAGGACAAGGCTCTGTTTTTAAACCTGAATTCTGAATATACTCCAACCTTTTTTCTTCACAAATTTCTGTGGCTCTAAAACCACTTTTAGTGCAAATTTCTACTTTTGTCATTTCGTCAAAAGGCTTGTCAAACCATTCCGAATTTGGTAGTTTATCAAACACATCAAATAAAATTGGAGCTGCAGTTTGCACACCTACCAAACCTGGTCTTCCTTCTCCATCTGCATTTCCAACCCAAACTCCAACTACATAATCTTTGGTGGTGCCAATTGCCCAAGCATCTCTAAAACCAAAACTTGTTCCTGTTTTCCAAGCAATTTGTTTAGAAGAATCGAAAAACTCCCAATTTTCTTCTTCATTGGGTCTGTTTACATCTTTTAAACTTTGAAAAGTTAAGTAAATTGAGGCTGCATCAAAAATGATTTTCTCACTTGATTTTTCTCCAAAATCAATTGTATCATCAGCATAAAAAATAGGTTCACAAAATTCATTTTTAAAATATCTGCTCGAATTTTCTGTATAATGATTTACGGTTGATGCCATTGATGCATAGCTTTTGCACAAATCCCACAAGTTACTTTCTGCACCACCTAAAGCCAATGTTAACCCATAATGATTTGCATTTTTTCTAATATCTTTTAATTGTAATTGTTGCAAGTAATGATGAAATTTTTGCAACCCAAAGCTTTCTAACATTCTTACAGTTGGCACATTTAAAGATCTTGACAACGCTAATTTTGCAGAAATTGCTCCTGCATATTTTTTGTCAAAATTTTCTGGTTGATAACTGCCATAATTTGTAGGAATATCTGCAACTAAAGTATTAGGTAATAATTCCCCAGCATCTAACATTGCTGCATATAAAAAAGGTTTTAAAATACTGCCTGTACTTCTGGGTTTGTTAATAATATCGACATCTTTTTGATGTTCTTTATCTGTTGGAGAATTTCCAACATACGTCAAAACTTGTCTTGTTTTTAAATCTAAAACTAATACTGAAATATTATAAATTCCGTTTTTTGATATTTGATTGTAATGATTTTCTACAATAGTATTTGTTTGATTTTGAAGTTTTTTATCAATCGTTGTTTTTACAAATTCACCTCTTTTTTCTCTGTTAATTTTTTGTAATAAATGTGGCGCAATTTGCGGAATCGAATATGCTTTTTGAGGTAAATCTTCTAAAATTGACAGTTCATAAGTTAAAGAATCGATGACGTTTTTTGTGAGTAATTTTTTTAACAAACGATTTCTTTTTACCAATAATTTTTGTTGGTTTTTTCCAGGATAAATTAAATTGGGTGCATTAGGTAAAACTGCTAAAGTTGCAGCTTCAGACCAAGATAAATCCGAAGATTTTCGATTAAAATAGCGCCAGGAAGCAGCATCTAATCCTACTACATTTCCACCAAAAGGTGCATTCGAACTCCAATAGGTAAGTATTTTTTCTTTTGATGCTCTAAACTCTAAACGTGTTGCTAAAATTAGCTCTTTAATCTTTTCGAAATACGTTCTAGGTCTGTCATCTCTGCTTAATCTGATAACTTGTTGGGTAATTGTACTTCCACCTCTTTTTATACCTCCAGCTTTTAAATTTTGCTTAAGTGCTTTAAAAATTGACATAGGATTAAAGCCTGGATGTTTGTAAAAATATTCGTCTTCAAACTGAATTAAACAAGTCTTAAATTTCTCTGGAACTGAATCATTGTGTGGAAAACGCCATTGACCATCTTCGGCAATTAGGGCTCCTAAAAGCTCATCAGAATTACTGGTAATTACGGTTGATGTTGGTTTGGTAAATAATTCTTTTGGCAAACAAAAAGCATAGAAAATCAACAAAACAACAAGAACTATTGTTTTCTTTTTGTGTTTTAATATGTAGTTTTTGATGTTCAATTTTGTTGTTATTTATTGGCTATTTTTAGAGTTAGTTTGTCATTTCGAAATGAGCCTTTTTAGGCGATTGAGCAATCTCCTAGCGTTATCTAATCGTGTGAGATTTCTCCTATCGTCGAAATGACAACTTTTACGTTTACAAGGGGTTTAAACCCCTTGTTGTGTTGTGAATTGCTTTATTTCAAAACCTCTATCCAACTTCCTTTTGTTCTCACTAAATAATCATTATCATACATTGCTTCTACTTGAATTCCTGGTAAATAATAATTCCCTAAATACGCTGCATTTAATAAAACTGTAAATGTTTTAGTTTCAGAAACATTTTTTCCTTTGTTTAAATCGAAATAAAAATTAACGCTGTCATCTCTAATGTCTGTGTAACGCGCTTCGCTTTTAGTAGTTGTTCCAAAATCTGTAAAACGTGTGTTTACAATTTCCCAACCAGAAGGAAAAATCTGTGTCAAAGCAATGTCTTTTACGGTCTGATTTTTAGGATTACTCACTGTAATTTTTGCCACAAAATCTTGACCTTGTTTTAAGTTTTTCACATCAATTTTATTTCCAACTAAATCCTTATAATCTAAAGAAACACTCAAACCTCTGCTTTCTGAAATTTCATCACCTAAAGCCAATTTTCCTAAATTTACAATTCGAACAAAAACAATATTATTATCATCATTTTTAAGAGTAATTTTATTAGTTCCTTTTTTAACTTCTAAAGTTCTTTGAATCATGGAACTCTTGGTTTTTATAACCTCTGTTTTACCATTATTTGTGTAAGATAAATTGATTGCTTTTCCACCATTTTTTATTACCATTTTTCCAATAGCCATTAAACTAAAAGCGGTTGTTTGTGTGCTCATCCAACCATCGCTTGAAAGTTCTTTTGCCATCGTTTTTGCAACATCTTTCGTATTTTTATCATTGGTTAATAACATCGTTTCCAAAGCCATTGCTCTGTTTCTGGTTTCAGAACCATAATTGTAATAATTGTTTCCTGTGAAATTTAAATTGGCTGTTTTCATAATTTCATCAGAAGCTTCTTTTTGACCAACCAAAGCATAAGTTGCAGCCAATCTCCATTTTGCTTCGTTGGAAATTTGTTTAAATTCGCGCAATCTGTTCATAGCAGATAAATCTGCACTGCCAGCTAAAGCCAAAGTATATAACCTGTATGCTTGTGCTAAATCTCTTGAATAAGAATTGTAATTTGGTCTCCAATTTCTTGCTTCATTTTTTTGATATTTAATAAAATTACTCTTAAAAGTTAGAGGTAAAACAAAACCTTTTTTCTCAGCTTCTAATAGAAAATGACCAGCATAAGTTGTTCCCCAATCATCTGTGTAATTTTCTCCAATCCAATAACTTAAACCTCCATTTGCTTTTTGGAAATTTCCTAAACGTTCTATTCCTTTTTCGATATTTCTTTGAATTTCTTGTTTTTTTACTGATGATAAATCAAACAAATCATTTAAGAATAATTGTGGAAAAACACTAGAAGTTGTTTGCTCTACACAACCATGTGGATATTGAATTAAATACTGCAATCTTCCTGAAAAATTAATTGGAGGAATTGTTGATAACTCCAAAATTGCTGTATTTGTTCCTTCAACTCCAAAAGTTTCAAAATCAATATTTTGAGTTTGATTTCCGTCAATATTTATGTCAATAACTTTAGAAGTAATAGGGTTTGGATTTACCACATCTAACCCTACTTTATACGTTGCTTTTTCCCCATTTCCTGTAGCAATAACTTCTACTGAATTGATGCCATTTGCTTTTAAAACATCCAACTCAAAATAAACCATTTTTTCATCAGGTTTTTCAAAATTGATCGTTTGAGTTTTACTTCCAATTACAGAAATTCCATTAGAAGTTTTTACCTGAATTTCTACGTTTTGCACTTTTTTATCCATCGCAAAAACAGAAATTGGTAACGTAACTTTTTCTTTTGGTGACAATTTTCTTGGTAAAGTTGCTAACACCATTAAAGGTTTTTTTACAGGAATAGCTTTTTCTGCATTTCCAAAAGCTTCGTTATTTACATCTCCAGCAACCACCATTGTTCTTACAGAGCCAATATAATTTGGCAAGGTAATTTTATGAGTTTTTTCTGCTCCTTTTTCTAACTCAAAAGGACCTAAATACTTAACTACAGGTTTAAATCTATTGGCTTTTTGGTTTTTTCCTTTTGATAAACTTCCATCACCACCAATTGCAAAAACTTGATCTATACTTCCAGAATAAGCGCCAATTACATCATCAAAAATGTCCCAAGTTTTTACACCTAAAGCTTCTCTTGCATAAAAAATATCATACGCATTTGGAGTTTGAAAACGTGTTAAATCTAACAAACCTTCTTCTACAACTGCCAAAGTATATGTCATTGCTTTGTCATTTTTTTCAGAGACTTTAACAGTGAATTCTTTTTCTGGTTGCAATTCTTTTGGCATTGTAATTTGAGGTTCTAATTTTGTAGAAGCATCTTCTACTAAAATTGGAATTACACCAAATAAACGAATTGGCAAATCGTTTTCTGTGACTTGATGTGGTTGTAATAAAGAGATATTTACAAACACATTTGGTGTCATGTTTTTGTTGATAGGAATTTCTATTGAAGTTGTTCCTTTCGCAGTTTTTACCCATTTTGTTTCTAAAACTTTTGTGCCATTTTCTATGCTGATTAATGCACGTCCATCACTTCCAGAAGGAAATGTAATTTTTGCAATTTCGCCAACATTGTAGGTTTCTTTATCCGCAGAAAAAACCAACATTTTTGCAGCTTCTTTGTCTGACGAAGTTGAATTTTGCCACCAATTTTTGTAAAAATATGCTGTTCTACCTGTTGAATGTCCGCCTTTTTTATCCATCACTCTGATTAAATAACGACCTCGATCTCTTTCTGGAATATTCAAATTGAAACTTCCTTTTCCATTTGAATTTGTAGTTACTTTTAAGTTTTTATAGGTTTTTTGATAACTGCTAGAAGTATATCTTGATAAATTATCTTCAGATGAACTCCACCACCAACGCCAATTTATTTGATACACTTCAATTTCTAAATCTCTGTTGGAAATTGTGTTTCCTTTCTCATCTAAAGAAACTACAGAAAAAGTCTGATTTTCGTCTGTAAAAAAAGAACCATATCTATTGCCTTCAGGCGATTTTAAACCCACAAAAGAAGAAAAAGGTGCATATTTTTTGGTAAAAGCATCAATGGAAAAATCGCCACCATTTTCGAAAGCTCTTACTAAAAACTGAATATTTAACATTCCTGGAGCATTTTCTCTAACTGTTAATTTGCTATCAATTTTTGCAATTCCATTTTCGTCTAATTTGCCCTCGAAAACATTAATTTCTTCTGTTGAAAAACTTTTTGATGGATCTGAAAACACATAATCCTTATAACTTTCGAAGCTAAAATTGGCAGAAGACACTTTCGCTTTTATTTCTGCTTTTAAATTTTTTGCTGGAGTTCCATGCAACCATTTTACGTCTAAAACTCCTTGAATGGGTTTATTGCTTGTTAAAATTTCTTCATTAAAATCAACCTTTATTTTAAGACGATTTGGTTTTACGGTTTCAATTTTTAAGTTCTTGTAAAATTTTGCTCCACCAACAGAAATTTTTGCGGTGTAATTTCCTGTTTTTGATTCTTGAGTAGTTGTTACTTTGAATTTGTAGAAATTATTTAAATTTTCTGAAGTAACATTTTTATAAATTAATTTTCCACTTGGGTCTGTAACTTCTAATTTAACTGGGTGATTTTTAGGTAATTTATTATCAGCATCATTTAAAACAAAAGTTAAATGAAGAGAATCTCCAGGTCTCCAAACTCCACGTTCTCCATATAAATATCCTTTTAATCCTTTTTGAGTTTTACTTCCTGAAACATCAAAATTACTTAGAGAAAGAGAGTTTCCATCTTGCAGTTTTATGTATCCTTTATTACTCCCTTTTGATACAATTGCAAATGCAGCGTCTTTACTTGATTTTATGGTTACAAAACCCTCTCTATTTGTAAGACCTTTTGCAATTTCTTGTTGCTGAAAATTATATAATTTTACTATTGCATCTAGCTCTGATGTGGTATTTAAAATATTGGTTACTGCAAAAAAGTAGGAATCGTCACTTCCTTTTTTTGCAATAATTCCCAAATTAGATGCTAAGAAATTTTGAGCAATTATTTTATCATTATTATAATAAGCTTCATGACAAGGGTTTTCTCTTTCTCTCCAATTATAGTTATAGTTTTTATAGCTATACAATTTGTTGTCCCAATAGAATTCTTCTCTTTCCTCTTCGCTTTCTACATCACTTAAATTATCATCTTCTTCGTCATAATAATCTTCTTCATAATCCTCAGAATTGTCAGTGGAAATGGTATTTTCTGAACAATCATAAAATGCTTGATTTTTGTTAAAACTCAGCTCAATTCTATAAATAGCTCCTGGTTCTGTCTTAACCATTTTAGAAATATCTACACTATAGGCTTTCCATTCTTGGGTGTTGTTTTTTTCATCATCAATTAAAGTGATGGTCTTTTTTGCAACTCTTCTACCAACTCTTTTTATTTGATAATCGTCATTGCTATTGATATCATTTTCTTGTAAAAATTGTAACACATTGTCTTCGAATATTTTTATGATTCTAACATCTACTTCTCGAACATTAATCGCCTCGAAATTGAATTTTAAATCCTTAGAATTTGGTAAAATTGTTCCGTTTGAAATGCTTCTAATTTGGGGCTTTTTTTGTTCGAACGTAACTACTTCTTTAAAGTTGTTTCTAAGTTTAAAATCGTCAGAATTTAGAATTCCAGGAAAAACAGAAATAGAAATAGTACCATCAAATTTATTATCGGAAAATACTTTTAACTCATTTCCATTGACAATAAAACGTGGGTTTTTTTCATTTTGAAGAACCACTAAACCATCAAAATTTTGTTGCTTTTTTAGAGCATCAGAAAAGTTTATAGAAATATATTGCTCAGTGGTATTATTTATTTTTACATCAATAACTTTAAAATTATTTTTACCTGTAATAACAATCTCTTTTTCTCCTTTAGAATCTGCTTTTATCGCTTTTCCATTCCACGTAATTTCTAATTTACTTTCTTCTACAAAACGTTGAATACTATCAATTTTAAACTCAAAAACTTTTCCAGTTTGAAAAGATTCATTCCATAAAATATTTTTTTGAAGGTTTTTTTGAGAGGCACTTATTAGTTTTTTAGCATTTTCTAAAGTGATGATGTCAGAAGAGTTTAAAACTCCTTCTAAGTATTGATACTCTTTAGAATATGATTGCAAAGCTTCAGTTCTAATAATAAAATTTGGAGTTATTGTTTTGAATTCGAATGTATATTTTTCGAATTCTTTAGGAGTATTTTTATAAATTTCTGACAATTTTATGGTAACAGCATATGCAGTTTCTGGATCCAAATCTTCATCTGGTGTAAAAATAAAAGCGTGTTTATTTATTGTTTTTATTTTTCCGTTTACAAATGGTTCTATTGATAAAATATCAGCTGTAATATTTTGATCTGCTTTCCAACCTTCCACTTCTTTCGCCAAATTTACTTGAATTTTTTCTGTTTTAGAAACTACTCCAGAAGTTGTGTAACTTATATATTCTTTGAATTTAAAAATATTATCGGTTTCTATTTTTTCATTTTTACAAGAAAAGATAAATAGAAAAAATACAAATATTGAGAGTAGATTTCTGATTTTCATGACTATGGAGTTTATTAGTACAAACCAAAAGTAAGAATTTAAGTATCAGAAAAGTAAACAAATGAGAATTCGTATCTCTTTTTTTAGAATTTGATTTAAAAATCTCTACTTGTGAAAGAGTTAGAAATTTTGGTGACTATGTCTAGAAGTTTTAAAAAATTTAGAGCTTGAAGATGTTAGGGTTTTTTTTCGCATATTACTGTATTAAATTTATAACATAATTTTGGAATTAAATAAGTTAAAATTAAACCTTGAAAATAGTAATTAGAAATGAAATTTAATCTGCAGTGGTTGCCAGGTAAAGAAGAATTGTAAGAAACTTCAGCTAAAGTCTTTTCAGAATATTACAATAAGTTGATAAAGAATTTTTAAAGAATTAACTTTTTGTTTTTCTTTGATTTAGTTTTTTTAAAGCAAAAGCATAAGCTCCCAATCCAATAATTAATGACATATGATTGGCGAATTTATGAAAACCTTAAAAGAAGAAGGTATTCTAGAAAATACCTTAATTGTTTTTTCTAGTGATAATGGGCCTGTTTTAAATGATGGTTATTATGATGATGCTGTAGAAAAAATTGGGAATCACGATGCAAAAGGAGGCTTAAGAGGAGGTAAGTACAGTATTTTTGAGGCAGGAACAAGAGTACCATTTATAACCTATTGGAAAGGTAAAATACAACCAGCAGTATCTGATGCAATTGTTTGTCAAATGGATTTATTAGCATCCATTGCAGATTTAGTTGGTGTAGAAGAAAACACGACAGACAGTAAAGATTTATTAAATACGTTTTTAGGAAAAACTACAGAAGGTAGAGCAAACTTAATTATTGAAGCAACAGGAAAAACAGCTTTAAGAAGTGGAGATTGGTTATACATTCCTGCTTATGATGGAGAAAACTTTAGAAAAGCTGTGGGCATTGAAGTAGGTAACTTTCCTTATGAACAATTATACAATTTAAAAGAAGATAAAGGTCAACAGAATAATTTAGCGGAAATAAATACTCAAAAACTCGCAGAAATGAAAGAAACCTTTATCAGTTTAAGAGGAGAAGATTATCAAAAAGGAGTGAAAGAAGTAGTTTTTGAATAAGCCATATATAATTTACAATACATAAAATAATCAACTAAACAGAATTACTATGCAATTATTAACATTTATAGGATTTACAGCTCTTGTAGCAATTATCGCTTATTTAAAAACAAGAAATACAGATGAGAGTTCTTCTGATGGTTATTTTTTAGGTGGAAGAAGTTTAACAGGAGTTGTTATAGCAGGTTCTTTATTATTAACCAATTTATCTACAGAACAAATTGTAGGGTTAAATGGTGCTGCATTTAAAGAAGGTATTTTAGTAATGGCTTGGGAAACGTTGGCAGCAATTGCCATGGTTATTACCGCTGTTTTTTTATTGCCTAGATATTTAAAAGGAGGTATTACAACTGTACCTCAATTTTTAGAAAACAGGTATGATAAAATGACCAAAACCATTGCATCTGGTTTATTTTTAACTGGGTATGCAGTTATTCTTTTGCCTATTGTTTTATATTCTGGTGCTTTGGCAATTAACTCTATGTTTAGTGTACCAGAAATGTTAGGTGTTTCTAAAAACACAGCATTATGGATTACTGTTTGGGGAATTGGAATTATTGGTTCTATTTATGCAGTTTTTGGAGGTTTAAAAGCAGTAGCAGTATCCGATTTAATAAATGCAATTGGTCTTTTAATTGGTGGTTTAATGATTCCTTTCTTTGGATTAATGGCAATTGGAGATGGAAATATTTCTGAAGGAATATCAACCTTAATCAATACAAATCCAGAGAAATTTAATTCAATTGGTACTGAAGATTCTTCCATACCATTTGCAACTATTTTTACAGGAATGATGTTGGTGCAACTTTTTTATTGGGGAACAAATCAAGCCATTATTCAAAGAGCATTAGGCGCAAAAAATTTAAAAGAAGGTCAAAAAGGATTAATATTAGCCTCTTTTATTAAAATATTAGGCCCTTTAATTGTAGTGCTTCCAGGTATTATTGCATTTCACATGTTTGGAGATTCGTTAACGAATCAAGATGAAGCTTACCCAATGTTAGTAACCAAAGTTTTACCAAGTTATTTGGTTGGCTTTTTTGCAGCGGTTTTATTTGGCGCTATTTTAAGTTCGTTTAACTCTGCTTTAAACAGTTCAGTTACATTGTTTGGTATTGATATTTATCAATCTTATATTAAAAAAGATGCTACTGAAAAACAAGTGGTTTGGGCAGGTAAAAAATTCGGAATAGTACTTGCTATAATATCTATGTTTATAGCGCCTTTATTGATATATGCTTCAGATGGTTTGTTTGGCTATTTACAGGAAGCGAATGGAATTTATAGTATTCCTATTTTAACGATTATTGTGGTTGGTTATTTAACAAAACATGTGCCTGCAATTGGTGCAAAAGTTGGTGTTATTTCTGGTTCTGTATTGTATATAATTAGCCAGTTTATTATAAAACCAACATTTAATATTGTAGAAATGGTGGATGGTGTTGAAACTGTTACAGGAAATACCTATCCTCATTTTTTAAATGTAATGGCTATTTTATTTGTTTTAAACATCATCATTATGTTAATTATTGGAAAATTACAACCAAGAGCCAAAGCTTATGAATTAACATACACAAACCAAGTAGATATAAAACCTTGGAAATATCTTAAAATCACAGGAATTATAATTTGTATAATAGTCGTAGGTATTTACATTTATTTTGCAAAATAAGTATAAATTAAAATTTTACAACAAACCAAACAATCTGGGCAACCAAAGGCTTAATTCAGAAAAGCAAGTAACAAGAAAAAGGGAAAAAATCATTGCTAAAAATAAAGGTAGCAATGGTTTTATAACCTTTTCTATGGTGGTATTTGCAACTCCTACACCTACAAAAAGTACAGATCCAACAGGAGGTGTGCATAAACCAATAGATAAGTTTAAAACCATTATAATACCAAATTTCGCCTTTTAAAAAAGAGATCTTTTTCTGTGATGAAGATTTTAAGTTTGAAAGTTTACTCCAAAAACCAATTTCTAGTTTAGAAAACATAAATAAGAATGATATTTATGATTCTTTAATTAAGAATTCTAAACTATTTATTAACACGAAAAAAATTAGACCTAGATCTAATTCTGGAAGCAGACAGACAGTGAGTAAAACATCAACTTACAATAAAAAAGTCTTTGTGGCTTTAAATGAAAAGAATAAACTGATTTGTGCTGATTTTTCAAAATCTATGTTTTGTGATTTTGTATGTAACTACGCATATAAGAATGAATCCTTTAAATTAAAAAATGGTGATCTTCCAGTTAAAAAAGAAAATGAAGGTATTTACAATCCTAATACTTTTAGTAAAAATTATTTATTCAAAAAATCGATACATAAAACTGTTGATAATTATAAATTCGAAGAATACACAGTTGACATATATGATTATGTTGATTATTACAAGTC
>NZ_JBASWY010000021.1:0-112353 GCF_049276715.1 Polaribacter sp. | reverse complement strand
CCGGGGATAACAGGCTGATCTCCCCCAAGAGCTCATATCGACGGGGGGGTTTGGCACCTCGATGTCGGCTCGTCACATCCTGGGGCTGGAGAAGGTCCCAAGGGTTGGGCTGTTCGCCCATTAAAGTGGCACGCGAGCTGGGTTCAGAACGTCGTGAGACAGTTCGGTCTCTATCTGCTGTGGGCGTTAGAAATTTGAGTGGATCTGACTCTAGTACGAGAGGACCGAGTTGGACTGACCTCTAGTGCATCTGTTGTTCCGCCAGGAGCATTGCAGAGTAGCTACGTCGGGAAGGGATAAGCGCTGAAAGCATATAAGCGCGAAACCCACCACAAGATGAGATTTCTTTAAAGGGTCGTTGGAGATGACAACGTTGATAGGCTATAGGTGTAAAGGCAGTAATGTCATAGCCGAGTAGTACTAATAACCCATAGACTTATGTACGCTTCCAGAGCCTCGGCTCGGGAGAAACTCTTTTTAAAGTTAAATATTGAATTAATTCAGTATCTATACGAAACTTACAATATTATTTTATCATATGTCAAATCATACAGTTAAAGAAATTTAACTGAAATTTTTAGGGTGGTTATAGCATTGGGGCTCACCTCTTCCCATACCGAACAGAGAAGTTAAGCCCAATAGCGCCGATGGTACTGCATTTATGTGGGAGAGTAGGTCGCTGCCTTTCTTATCTTGATACAATCAAGATCTTTAAACCTCAATTCGTAAGAATTGAGGTTTTTTTATGCTATTAAGTCAAATGAATTCAACTAATTCAATACGCTGTTTGGATAAAATTAAACCGTATCTAGTTATATGCTTTCAGAAAGTTAATTTCTTTTTAATTAAATGGATCATTCTTTTTTTTATGCAATATTCTGTACTATTTTCGTTTTGTTTTTAATGTGGATGTTTTTTTAATGAAATTTAATATTATTTTTTTTGTATTTTTTTTAAGGTATTCAACTTTGATTGCTCAAGTTGGAGGAGATAATATTTATCAATTTTTGAATTTATCTAGTTCTGCTAGGCAAATATCTCTTGGAGGGGAAGTTTTAACCTTTTTAGATGACGTTAATCAACCAGAATGGAATCCAGCAGTTATTAACTCGGAAATGGATAGTAAACTTTCTGTGAATTATTCAAGTTATTTAGCTGGAATTAATTTAGGCTCTGTTTCATATGCCAGACTAATTTCTAGAAGGTTTGGGACAATTCATGGAAGTATAAAATATCTTGATTATGGTACTTTAATAGGTGCTGATGAGCAAGGTAATGAAACAGGGAATTTTGGGGCAAATGACTTGGCTATTTCTGTTGGCTATTCTCTTAACTTGCCTTGGACAAATTTTTTTCTAGGAGCTAATTTAAAATTAATTAATTCTAATATAAGTAATTTTACTTCAACAGGAATTGCTGCTGATATAGGCTTACTTTATTACAGTCCATATAAATCATTTTCCTTTACTTTAGTTGCTAGAAATTTTGGAACTCAAATCACCACTTTTAACGGAACAAATGAAACAATTCCTTTTAAATTGGCTTTTGGTGCTTCCTATAAATTAGAGTTTGTGCCATTAAAATGGTATCTGACTTTGGATAACCTTCAACAATGGGATGTATCTGTTGCAAATCCATCACAACAAACTATAGATTTAGAAGGAAATATAACAACAGAAGAAATTGGGTTCATTGGCAATACTCTGAGGCATTTTGTAATTGGTGCTGAATTATTTCCAGAGAGTTTAATCAATATTCGAATGGGATATAATTTTAGAAGAGCGGCCGAATTAAAATTACAAAATGTTAGAACTTTTGGAGGCATTTCTTTCGGATTCGGAATTCAAATGAATCGATTAAAGTTTAATTATGCATATTCTAAATTTCATTCGGCATCTAATGCCAGTACTTTTAGTTTAGAAATTGATTTAGATAAAAGATAAATGAACAGAAAAATTACCATTGCAATTGATGGTTTTTCATCAACAGGAAAAAGTACAATAGCAAAATTATTAGCAAAAAAATATAATTACATTTATGTTGATACAGGAGCTATGTATAGAGCTGTAACACTATTTGCTAAAATGAATAAGCTTGTAGATCAAGATTATTTAAAAAAGAAAGAGTTAATTTCTTGTTTAAATAGTATATCCTTAACTTTTCAATTTAACAAGGATCTTGGTTTTGCTGAAATGTTTTTAAATAAAAAAAACGTAGAAAAAGAAATTAGAACTTTACAAGTTTCTCAATTAGTTAGTAAAGTTGCAGCCATATCAGAAGTAAGAAGAAAGTTAGTTGCGGAGCAACAGCAAATGGGAAAAGATGGAGGAGTTGTTATGGATGGTAGAGATATTGGAACAGTCGTTTTTCCTGATGCAGATTTAAAGTTATTTATGACTGCATCTGCAGATAAAAGGGCGATAAGAAGGTATAAAGAATTAATAGATAAAGGTGATGATGTAAATTTTGAGGAAATACTTTTTAATGTTCAAGAGCGTGATAGAATTGATTCTACAAGAGAAGATTCTCCTTTAGTGAAAGCTGAAGATGCTATTGAGTTCGATAATTCTGATATGGGAATAGAAGAACAGTTTGAGCGCATTTGTAATTTGGTTGATAGAAAACTTTCGGAATAACTAAATGTTCATAAACTGGTTTAGCCCAGATTGAAGCATTTATTTGAGCTCTTTTTTGACTTTTATAGGCAAAAAAAGCGAGTGCTGAAAGCTGGAAATAGCTTCAAAAAAAATTAAGGAATATTCAAGTATTTATGCGTTTGTAAAGAAATTTTCCATTTCGGATTTTTCATTACATATTCAACAATTTGCGAAGTCATTTTTTCTTTTTTACTCCATTCTGGTTGCAAAAATAACTGACATTTTTTACTCACTTTAGCAGCTTGCTCTTCAGCAAAATCAAAATCAGAATTGTTGTGAATAATCATTTTTAATTCGTCTGCTTCTCTGTAAACTTCTTCTAAAGGTAATTTTGTTTTTTTAGGTGATAAACAAAACCAGTTCCATTTTCCAGAAAAAGAATAGGCTCCAGAAGTTTCTATATGCGTTTTTATGTTGTTTTTTTGAAGCAAAGTTGTAATATAATCCATTGACCACATTAAAGGCTCACCACCAGTAATAACAACAGTATTAGCGAATTTTTTTACATTTTCTACAATGGTGTCTGCTAAAGTTGGCGGGTGCAAATCTGCGTTCCAACTTTCTTTCACATCACACCAATGACAGCCTACATCACAACCCCCAACTCTTATAAAATAAGCAGCAGTTCCTGTGTGAGAACCTTCACCTTGTATCGTGTAAAATTCTTCCATTAAAGGTAGCATAATTCCTTTATCTACTAAATCTTTTGTCTTTTTATCCATCCTCTACTTTCTTGCAGCAACTACTTCAATTTCAATTTTTGCACCTGCAACTAAATTGGCTGCAAATGTAGTTCTTGCAGGTAAATTATTGGTAAAAAAAGTACGATAAATTGTATTCATTTTAGAGAAATCTTCTATATCTGCTAAAATTACGGTGCATTTTACAACATCTTTTAATGTTAAATTATGATGATTTAAAACAGCTTCGATATTTTTTAAAGTTTGATTTGTTTCGGCTTCAATACCACCTTCAGCCATTTTACCTGTGGTATGGTTTTTACCAATTTGGCCAGTTAAAAAGTAGATATTATCAACTTGAACTGTATCAGAAAAAGGAACATTTTGCCTATTTTCTTCATGAGATTTATGATATTTTATGATTGATGATGATTCGTTTTTGCATCCGAAATTCATTACTAGTAAAAAAAGTAGAACTTTTATTGTATAATTTTTCATAAAGTTTTGATTTTCAATACAAATATAATCAGAATAAAAAGAATTATTTTAAAGGTAAACAGTTAAAAATCAAAAGAATTTTGTAAATTTGCACTCCTTTTTACGATGACAGATTTAGAAAAGGAATGAAAGAAAACAATTTATAAAAACATCTCTTGACGTTTTTATCGTTAAAAATCTGAAAAACAACAAGATACAAATTTATTTTAGACACATGTCTGAAGAAACAAAAAACACTGAAGAGCAAGTAGTTGCTGCAGAAGTACAAGAAACTACAACTCCTGTAGTTGAAACAGTTGTAGAAACTGTAAATCCAGAACAATTTTTAGCAGATTTTAACTGGCACAAATACGAACAAGGTATTGAGGCTGTTGATGAAGCGAAATTAAAAGAGTTTGAAGAAGCTTTAAAAGGAACTATTGGTTTTGTAAATGAAAGCGATGTAATTGAAGGGACTGTAATTAGAATTACAGATAGAGATGCAATTATAGACATTAACTCTAAATCTGAAGGAGTTATTTCTTTAAACGAATTTCGTTACAATTCTGGTTTATCTGTTGGTGATACTGTAGAAGTATTAGTAGATAAAAGAGAAGATGCTTCTGGTCAATTAGTATTATCTCACAGAAAAGCAAGAGTAATTAAAGCTTGGGAAAGAGTAAACAATGCTCACGAAACTGGTGAAGTAGTTAACGGATTCGTTAAATGCAGAACAAGAGGTGGTATGATTGTAGATGTTTTCGGAATCGAAGCATTCTTACCAGGTTCTCAAATTGATGTGAAACCAATTAGAGATTACGATCAATTTGTAGAGAAAACAATGGAATTTAAAGTTGTTAAAATCAACCACGAATTTAAAAATGTTGTTGTATCTCATAAAGCACTTATTGAGGCTGATATTGAATTACAGAAAAAAGAAATCATTGGTCAACTAGAAAAAGGACAAGTATTAGAGGGTGTTGTTAAAAACATTACTTCTTATGGTGTATTTGTAGATTTAGGTGGTGTAGATGGTTTAGTGCATATTACAGATTTATCTTGGTCTAGAATCAATCATCCAAATGAGGTTGTTGAGTTAGATCAAAAATTAAACGTGGTAATTTTAGACTTTGATGATAACAAATCTAGAATTCAATTAGGTTTAAAACAATTAAACGCACATCCTTGGGAAGCTTTAGATGGTGAATTAAAAGTTGGTGATAAAGTTACAGGAGAAGTTGTTGTTTTAGCTGATTATGGTGCATTTGTAGAAGTAGAGCAAGGAGTAGAAGGTTTAATTCACGTTTCTGAAATGTCTTGGTCTACACACTTACGTTCTGCACAAGATTTCGTAAAAGTTGGAGATAAAGTAGAAGCACAAGTTTTAACTTTAGATAGAGAAGACCGTAAAATGTCTTTAGGTATTAAACAACTTCATCCAGATCCTTGGACAGATATTACTACTAAATTCCCAGTTGGTTCTACACACACAGGTACTGTAAGAAATTACACAAACTTCGGTGTATTTGTAGAGTTAGAAGAAGGAATTGATGGTTTAGTTTATATCTCTGATTTATCTTGGACTAAGAAAATTAAGCATCCATCAGATTTTGTAACTGTTGGAGATCAATTAAAAGTACAAGTTTTAGAGTTAGATGTAGAGAACAGAAAGTTAAACTTAGGTCATAAACAAACTCAAGAAAACCCTTGGGATGAGCATGAAGATACGTTCGCAATCGGTTCTACACACGAAGGTACTGTAAAAGAGAAAAATGATAAAGGAGCAGTAATTACTTTCGAAGATGGTGTTGAAGGTTTTGCACCTTCTAGATTCTTAGAAAAAGAAGACGGTTCTAAAATAGAAAAAGGAGATAAACTTCCATTTATTGTTTTAGAGTTTTCTAAAGAATACAGAAGAGTAGTAGTATCTCATACTTCTATCTTTAAAGAGCAAGAAAAGAGAAATGTTAAAGCAGCAGTTACGAAAGCAGCAGAAGCAGAAAAAACTACTTTAGGTGACTTAGGTGGTCTTGCAGATTTAAAAGCTCAAATGGAAGCTACAGCAGCTAAAAAGAAGAAAAAATAATTTTCTTAGAATAGCTAGTTTTAGTTGATATTTATAATATCTAAAAACCGTTACAAGTTGTAACGGTTTTTTTATTTGCCTTATTCTTATTTCAAATTCTATTGATTTATTATATTTGAATTTAAATCAACAGTAATGAAAACCAATTATTTACTTCTTTTAATAGTACCATTTTTTTTATTGAATTGTAGTGATGCAACTACAGAAAAATCAAATATTAATCCTACAGAATATTGGGGAGAAAATCCTTGGCCAGAAATAAGAAAAAAGAGAATAAATACACTTTTGCCAAATGCGTTAAAAGAAGCAAATGTAGACAGTTGGTTGGTTATTTGTAGAGAAAACAATAACGATCCTTTAGCAGATCATGTTGGAGGAGAAAACGCAGGTGGCACAGCAGCTTTTTTGTTTTATAATGATGATGAAGGGTTTCATTCCTTGGTTTTTTCTCCTTCAGGAGAATCTACAGCATTAGATGAATTAGATATTCATGATAAAGTAGTTTCTGTAGAAAGAGGAACATCTGCTATACAAATGGCTGTAGCTTTTATAAAAGAACAAAATTTTAAAACAATAGCAATTAATTCATCAATTTCTAATTCTACAGCAGATGGTTTAACGTATACGCAAAGAATGGAATTAGAAGAATTTTTGGGTAATGACAAAGAAAAGCTAGTATCTTCTACAGGTGTGGTTTATGAGTGGTTATCTATTAAACTACCAGAAGAAGTTGAAATTTTAACCAAAGCTGCAGAACTAACTGCAAGTTTTCAAATAGAAGCCTATAAACAGGTAATTCCTGGAAAATCGACAGACGCAGATATTGCGAAATTTTTAAAAGGAAAAATGGCAGAATATGGAGTAACAGATGGTTGGGCTTCAGACCAAAATCCGAATGTAAATTCAGGGCCAGATAGAGGACATTCTCATGCAACGAATAAAATAATTATGCCTGGAGATGTAATTCAAATTGATTTTGGTATTAAACTATATGATAGATGGGTAAGTGATATTCAACGTTTTGCTTACGTTTTAAAGGATGATGAAACTATAGCGCCAAAAGACATTCAATATTATTGGGAAAGTGGAAAAGCTGGAAGCAGAGCTGCTTTAGCTGCTATGAAACCAGGTGTAAAAGGAGTGGATGTAGACAGAGCTCAAAGAGTTTTAATGGAAAAAGCAAAATCTGAATATGTAATGTGGAGTACAGGACATCCTGTAGGTTATGTTGCTCACGATGTTGGTCCAAATTTAGGAGGCTCTCAAGCCTCACATGTTAGGCCTGCATCAGAAAAAGAATTAAAAGAAGGTATGACGTTTGCTTTTGACGGTTTTCATGCTTGGAAACTTGCAGACGGAAAAGAAAAAACAATTTCTGTAGAAGAAATGGCTGTAGTTACTAAAGATGGAGCAAAATATTTAACAAAACCACAAGAAGAGCTAATTTTGATATCTTCGAAACAATAATGATATAAATTTAGGTTAAAGAATAAGTTTTTATGTTTTTTGAAACTTTATTTCTAATCATATTTTCTGTAAAATACTTTATTGTTACATAACTTAATAAAGTGCCAATTAAAATACCAGACATCATGATCCAATTATATTTATAACTCGAAATAGAAGATAATGCATTATTAAAATCATAGTTTTCTAAAATTTCAAACGGGAATTTTAAATAACTTAATATTCCTGATAAAGTACTTTGATTTTGAGAAAAGATATAAATGAAAGAGAGCACGTTCCAAATAATTAGACCTACTATATTACCTATAAATAGAGCATAGCTATTTATGTAACTAGAACAGGTTTCTGCTTTAAAACTATTATGAGTTCTGCTATTCTTGCAACAAATATCTATATCAATAATTTTTTTAAGTTTCTTTAATTTAAAGTAATTATCAACCGAAAAATAAAAAAGTACAACAGGCGTGCTAATTATTAAGAATATAGCCATGGCAATTAGAATGAAAAAAACAACGTTTTCTGCTGTAGAAAATAATAGTTGAGTAGATAAATTCTCATTCAATTGATTTTGAACAATGGTTAAGATTGCGCTTGACATTTTTTAAGTTTTTACTCAAAAAAAATAGAGGATATTTTTGAGGAATTAGTTAGTTCTTTCAAATGTAGTTAAAAAAATGTTAAAATAAAATATTTTTTACTGAAAAACAGCAAGTTAGGGAATTTGAATAGTTAACTAATGGAATTAATAGGTGCTAATATTATATGTGTTTTATTTTCAATAAGTAGTTTTTGATGAATGTTTCTGAAGAATTTTATCATTGTAATTGATTTTCTAACATGGTAATTATTTTTTCAGTTAACGTTTTTGCTTTTTTATATTCTGTAGTTCTTTGGTCCATAAACACATAATAATCATCCAAATAATTTTCGAATTGAACACTTTGTAACAGATGCAAGTTGTTGTTTTGTAATATACTTTTTCCAATAGGAATGTCAGCATTATTTGTATTGTCTATTTGCCTTAAAGAAGCATTGTCTTTAATGTATTTTAGATAATCTTCAAAAGCTTTACTACTTAAAGTTAAAGCTTGATTTAAGTTGTCTTGTAATGTTTTCCAATCGTACAAAGATTGTCTAAATACATCATTATTAAGACTAGAGATTTTTCCTGAATTGTTTAAATCATTTAAAATAATAGATGTTGGAAAATAACTTGGATTTAGAATTGTTTTTCTAAGGATACTATCGAATTGTACTTCTGTAAATTCTCTTTTTTCAGTTTTGTTTAAAAGACTTTAAACAGTTTTCATAGAAACCAATGCACTATCAATATAGGTTATTCTTTCATCTAAATTTTTAATATTTTGTTGTAATTCTTCTTTCAGGTTTATCATAATCATTCGTTCTTGATTATTTTTCTGTCTGTTTTCATTCCAATTATTAATTTGTAAAGCAATTAAAATCCCAATCACCACCAACACAATTTCGCCAATAGCATATTTAAAGTATTTGGATGTTTTGTTTTCCATTAGTAAGTTTTGACGAATTTTTCGAAAGAATTTAATCATTTGCCAATTGATTTAAGTTTTTTTCAAGGATTGAGATTAAAACAATCGTATCATCTCTTAAAATTTCAAGTTGTTGTATTGCATCCATATTGATCCAATAATGAGCAGCTGCATTGCTAATATAAAATAATTTATTTGTTCTTAACTCCTTAGCTAGTTCTTGAGAACTTTGTTTTGGATATAAAAAAGTTGTTAAAGGTTCAAATTTCATCACATGATGTTCGTACGTAAATGGAGCGTCTAAAGGCAAAGCCCAATTTGTGGCAACTTGTATCCAATCAGCAACTACTTTGTGTTTTGTATAATGATTTACTATTTGATCTCTAACTTTTATATTACTGATAATTTGCAAATTTCCAGTGCTTGATAAATCGTCAAAAGTAGAAGTAGAAGAAGTAAAAACAGGATAAATACTACCGTATTTAAGATATTCATTTGCTTTTAAAATAAGTAATGAATCTGAAAAAGAAACTGATTTTAAGGCTTCTGAAAACTTTTTAATAGATGTTATACCTCTTTTTAAACCTTGAATTTTTCCGTTAAATAAGTCAAGATCTTCTTTGTTTTCCGAAATCAATCTTTTTACATATTCAATTTCTAAAAGTGATGCTTTACGGGCTTCATTCCAATTATTAATTTGTAAAGCAATTAAAATTCCAATAACTACCAATACAATTTCACCAATGGCATATTTAAAGTATTTGGATGTTTTGTTTTCCATTAGTAAGTTTTGACGGATTTTTCTGAAGAATTTTATCATGTACTATTAAATATGTTTTTTTATTTTCTTAATTCTATTTCATCAATAATTGATACCCTCAGCTTTTCAGCAGAAGTTATTAGGCGTCTAAACACTTCTCTACGATATATATTATTTAAATTTTGAGTAGTATTTATATAATTATCTACAGATAAATACGTTGCCGATTTTGGATTTTGTATCCAAGTTGTATCAATCTTTTTTAAATCTACTTGAGGTTTTTTCAGTTGCGATATCAAAAATTTTGCAGGATAAATATCTGGATTTTGCTCCCATAAGTTAGAAAGCATTAAATTTACACCTCTTATATATTCTATGTGTGCTTCAACACTGCTATAATATTTATTAATTTGTTTTTGTAAATTCTTATTTTGCATCGTATATAAACTACCAGAATTTATCATTTGATTAAAGGTGTTTCTTTGAATAGAAAGCTCATTCCAAAAGCCATCAGTTAAGGTAAAAACCAAATCAATTTCTTTTGCTGTGGTAGCTTTGTAAAATAATGTTATTCCTAATGCTGCGTCAATTTCACTTTTTGCAAAAAGGGAGTCTTGTCTTTTTAGGTTTGTAATATCACCTTCTACATCATTCTTAAGGTCAGTTAATAAAGCAACTTCTTTTTTTGAAAGGTTGTTGTTTTCATTCCAATTGTTAATCTGCAATGCAATTAAAATTCCTATTACCACAAGCACAATTTCGCCAATCGCATATTTAAAGTATTTGGATGTTTTGTTTTCCATAAGCAAGTTTTGACGGATTTTTCTAAAGAATTTTATCATCATTATAGTGTTTCAGATTCATTTCTTAAAGCATAAAGCAATTCAGTATTTTTAGCTTGTAATTGATTTAAAGCTTCATTAAAGCCATTTGCAAAATTACCGAAGAAACAATTTTTAATTTCGTAATCATTTAATACGGCCTTAATATCGATCTTATCTGTAGTTTTATAAAATTCCACGAATATATTGGGTACCTTTGATATGACTAGATTTCCTAATGCATTTTGTTGAATATGATACCGCTCTTGGGTATTATTAATGTGAGTCGTGTAATAATTATATGTCTCTAAAATTTTTCGTCTTATGTTAGAATTTTGAATAACTCTAATGTTACCTGTACTCTTCAGTTCATCTAAAGTGGTAGTAATGGGATTAAATTTAGGGACAGGTTTCCATTGGAAACTAAAATAAGCTACTAATGAATCTTCTGTAAATTGCTGTCCTTCAAAATACTGTACAAGTTTGTTTTTGGACTCCATTTGCTGGTATGACCTTTGTATAGATTCAGAAATGAAGATAGAATCTTGTTTCAGGTCTAAAATTAGTTCAGCTAAATAACGCTTCTCTAATTTTCTATCTTCATTTTGTTTATTCCAGTTACTAACCTGCAAAGCAATCAAAATTCCAATAACTACCAATACGATTTCACCGATGGCGTATTTTAGGTATTTTGAGTTTTTGTTTTCCATTAGTAAGTTTTGGCGTATGTTTCTGAATAGTTTAATCATATATCTGTATTACTTTTTAATTCTTGTAAAATCATTTCTGTTTTATTTAAAACCAATGTTGTTAATTCTATATATCTATTTACAGTATGTAATTGTTGTTGTTTCATGTTAATGAATTGAGTAATAACATCTTGAACGTTTTTATCTTTCCATAAATAAGCTTCTAAAAAACTGTTGTTAATTTGATTTGGTAAATAATATTTTGATTGATAAGTATTTAGCGTCTCAAAAAAGTAGTCTTTATTTCCATCAGAAACTGATTTTTCCGATTTTTGAAGGCGATTTAATTCCATCAATTCATTTGTAAGGTTATTTGAAAACAAATCGATATTACCACTAGAAATTAAAATACCAAAAGTATTGTCATTGTAATTATTAATAACTCGTAAACCACTATTGGTCGATTTTTTAATAAAATGATATATGGTATCAATATTAGGAGTTGAGTTATTTATAAAATTTAAAGTAGAATCTATATTTTGTTTATATTCAAAATTTATCCTCAAATTTTCATTTAATTGAATGGTATCATTGGTAAAATCAGTAATCAAATTTTTTATATAAGTTTGTTTTATTCTATTTTTCTTTTGATTTTCATTCCAATTGTTAATCTGTAAGGCAATTAAAATACCAATAACCACCAACACAATTTCGCCAATGGCGTATTTAAAATACTTGCTTGTTTTGTTTTCCATGAGTAAGTTTTGGCGTATGTTTCTAAAGAATTTTATCATACCTAATAGTTGGATTCGTTATGCCTTTGGCTTTAGTTAATTTCTTTATCTATTAAGCGTGAGACCGATTCAATTTCTTTTTTTAATTCTAAATAATAATCTTTGTTTAAATAACGAGAGGTAATTATAAAATCTACAAGTTCATTTTCTAATTCTTGAGATTGTAATAATTGAAGATTTCCAAGTTCAAATTTACTTTTACTAATACCGAAACCTTTCCATTTTTCGTCCATTAATAATTTTTTAGCATTGCCCTTAGCGTTCATAATAGCAATTACCTGCATTCGTACAACTGAATGTTCCTCTTCTTGAAATTTAATCTTAGTCAGTTTTCCGTTATAAGACGATAAAGCAAATTTTAATTCGTTATTAGTAAAAATAGCCAGTTTTCCAGAACTGATTATTTCATCTAATACTGCTTTATTAGGGCGATATTGTACCTCGAAATTTGTCATATCCATAGCAAGATCAGCAAATTCTTTTTCTGTAATGGTTGGATCATCAGGTCCCATAAGATTAGAAAGTTCTAAAGCTTTATCGCCATTAAAATTATTTCGTTCCATCATATTGTCCAATTCAATAAGATTGTAATTAAACTCTTCCTTTAGAGCGATTAGATAACCTTGTTCAATACTTCTGTCCTTTAAATTTTCATTCCAATTATTAATGCTTAAAGCAATTAAAATTCCAATAACCACTAGAATAATTTCGCCAATAGCGTATTTAAAGTACTTGCTTGTTTTGTTTTCCATGAGTAAGTTTTGACGGATTTTTCTAAAGAGTTTTATCATATTTATTGCCCGAAAAAGCGGGAATTTTTTGGTTAGTCTTTCTTTATTTTAGACTCATACAGTAGTTTGAGTGTTTTCAAATTTCACTTTTAATACATAGTAAACATCGATAAGGCGCTACAGTTGGTCAATTTCATTTTGTATTTCTTTAAGCAACACTTTCGCTCTATTTTTGCTTGTTTTAGCACCATAAATTCTCCAACCAGCATTATCTTTCACGTTTCTTAACCTCACAACAAGTCCTGCATCTTTTTTTATAGACGCTAAAGGATTTGTAATAAAGGGAACATCAAGTACGGTTAAATTGTACTTATTGTTAATATAGTTTTCATAGTCATCAACGAATTCATTTTTATACGATTCATCTCGTCCAAAAAACCATTTCAAATCGCTATAATACTTATTTAATTCGTTTTTTAACTTTTGATTATCTAATTTAGAATACAATCCTGAATTTTTTAATTCTTCCATGGCATAGGTTTGCACAATCATCATGCGTGGTTTTTGTATATAAAGAAATGATCTTTTATAAAATTCAGCGTCAAATGTTTTAGGTACAGGTCCTTCCCATATTGATGTGTTCATTAGTTTTATTGGGATAGTGTCTATTTCTTGTAAAGGAATTTCGGCCCATCTTAATACTTGATTTATTGAGTTATACCTGAAGTCATTAATTTCTTCTATTTCTTTCAAAAGGTCATAATCTTGTTGAATAGCTTTGGAAAGATTTGAAAGATTGGTTTTTATTTGAAGTTTCGTTAGCCGATCTTCATTCCAATTATTAATCTGTAATGCAATCAAAATGCCAATGACCACTAGGATGATTTCGCCAATGGCGTATTTGAAATACTTGCTTGTTTTGTTTTCCATTAGTAAGTTTTGACGGATTTTTCTGAAGAATTTTATCATAGATATGTTAGTTGATTGATTCCATTTCTTTTTTAATGATTGAAATAATTTCTTCAATTTTTTCCTTTACTCCAATTGATTGTTGATTTGTATATGCAGTGTTGCTAATCATTAATGCAATATGATCTTCAAAATCTGGATGCATCAATAAAGGTTGGAAGGCAACTTGTTCAAATAAATCCTTGATTAAGGTATATTTTTCAGAATTGCTTAACGTAAATGCTTTTTTAAATTCTGCATCATTAAGAAATTCTGCAATAATTTTGCCTATTTGATAATGTTCACTGACAAATGGAATCAACAAATTTTCTACATGATTAAAAGTTACGCGTTCTTCTTCTTGAACTTCACTTAACAAACTTGGAAAAGACGTTATTTTATTTCTCAATGTTTCATTTTTTAATAAATATAATCTCCCAGAATTATTAAGTTCGTTTGTTACACCCAATTCAGGGTCAAAAGTTGGTCTTGTAATCATTCTTGAAACTCTTAAATTAAAACTATCAGCTTCAATTTTATTGACATCTTTTTTTCTGTAATCCAAAAGTATGAAAGATGATTTTAGAATTTCTTGTCTTATATCGATTTTACTATTTAATTGATTTAAATTGTTGGTATATTCAATCAACAACTGATTTAATATTTGGTTTTCCTGTTTTGTATTTTCTTTATTTTGATTCCAAGTATTAATCTTTAAGGCAATCAAAATTCCAATCACCACCAACACAATTTCTCCAATGGCGTATTTAAAATATTTGGATGTTTTGTTTTCCATAACTAGGTTTTGACGGATTTTTCTGAAGAATTTTATCATTTTAATTAAGCAATTGAGACCTCTCGACTTGGCTCGAGATGACAAGATTAGATTCCTGAAATTTACGATTTAGTTTCATGAAATTTATTTAATTAAGAAGTTGACTTATTAGAGAAACAGAGAAAATAGTCAGCATAAACCAACCAATAAAACCTTGAATAATTGCTAAATATCTTGGTAATCCTTTTATGGGAATTTCTCCAAAACCAAGTGTTGTAAAGGTGTTTATAGAAAGCATTAAGGCATTTAGCATTTTGATAAAAATATCATAAAGAATGGCAATTACAAAAGCAATTATAAGCAAAGTTGATTTCCAAATGCGTTTAGACTTAGGTAAATCACTCCAAGTGCCTTTCATAATATCTACTCTTTTTAAAATACTTGCAGAAAATTTAGTGCCAGAAATTGCCCATTTATAAAGTGGGAGTGCAGTTGCAGTAAAAAACTTAGGAACCGTTTTTCCTTGTTGTTCTACTAAGGTTCTAAACTCATCAAACTCTAATAAATCCTCTTGTTGATGGTCTAAATACACTTCATGAATTCCAGCTTTTTTGTTCATGTAAGTAAAAAAGAACGCGTATCGATTCATAATTCGTTTTCGTCCATGTGCATCCCAAGAATTAGGAAACAGTAAATAGACAAAAGCAAAGAGCAGAATTACATACATGGAGAAAATAACCGCTCTTTCTGGTTCTGTACCATAGGCAGAAAAAACTTTTAAAAACTGATTAATTCGCCATTTAAAAAATGTTTTAAAGCTAGGGTTTTGTGAATACAAATAGCCAGAACGACGCGTTTCTAAACTCTTAATTTCTGTATATACCATATTGGCATATTCAGTGTCCATTTTTTCCTTATAGTAACTATAAAATTGACCTTTTAAGTTGTTTTCTTCTTTATAACTAGCTTTGTTTTTAACTCTAGCCATAGTAAAATAATTTTCTATGGTTTCTTTTGCATAAATTTCGCTACTAGCTATTTCTGGTTGCATATTGCTATCAAAACCATCGTCTGAAATTAATTTATTTTTAAATTGTAGCCAATCAATTTTAAAACTTTGATAAAGAGATTCTAATTCCATTAATACAAAATGTTTAAAGTCATTATCAATAATTTCAAAATTATGAGATTGATCGATTTCAGTAAAACTTAATACAGGACTGGTATTTAAAAATGTATTATTTTCTAGCTGTACAGCTTTATTTCCATTAGAAGTAAAATACAAGAATTGGCTACCTTCTATACTATTATTTACAAAAAAAATACCATTAGTTTTACGACCTCTAATTTGATGAGGTATAAAATTTTTATCACTGTTGTTACTCAAAAATCGATTATTAAAAAAAATCATTGACAGCTCTAAATCTTCACCATTGGTCGTATAATTATTGATATCAACTTTACCATGAAAAGAATTTTTAACCATTAATAGATGAACATTTCTTTTCCAAATTAGTGCTTTTTGTGCAGTAGGATTATTCTTAGTTATACGATAATTAAACTCTTTTTGAAATGTACAATTTAAGAATGTAGCACTTATGGTTTCTTTAAAGGATACTGTTTTTTGAAACTCTACATTTTGGATTAAAGCAAAATCAGGCCCTTCTGTTTCAGGGTTAAATTGTACGTTGTTGAATTCTAAATGTTTAGAAATTATTCTTGAAATCGGTTTTTCTTCTTTTGTAATAGAATCTTTATTAAAATAAAAATTAAAGAGGGTATTCGCCTTTATTGTAAAAACACTATCTGTTTTTGGATTGTATTTTATAAGAGCATCTTGTAGTTTAAATACAGAATCTTTTTCTTCTTCAATCATTTTAAAGAATTGAGAATAAGAATATTCTTTAAATTTAAATTCTTGAGAAAAGCTGCTGATAGAAAATAACACAGCAAATAGGATTAATATCTTTTTCATCTTTATTTAATTTAATAATTGAGAGATTAACGACACAGAGAAAATAGTCAACATAAACCAGCCAATAAACCCTTGAATAATGGCCAAATAACGAGGCAAACCTTTGATGGGTATTTCTCCAAAACCTAGTGTTGTAAAGGTGTTGATGGATAGCATTAATGCGTTTAGCATTTTGATAAGAATATCATAAATGATGGCTATTAAAAATGCACCAATTAATAAAATGGATTTCCAAATGCGTTTTTTTTGTGGCAAATCGCTCCAAGTACCTTTCATAATATCTACTCGTTTTAAAACGCTTGCAGAAAATTTAGTTCCAGAAATAGCCCATTTGTAGAGTGGGAGCGCAGTTGCTGTAAAAAACTTAGGAACTGTTTTTCCTTGTTGTTCAACTAAGGTTTTAAACTCATCAAACTCTAACAAATCTTCTTTTTGGTTGTCTAAATACACTTCATGAATTCCAGCTTTTTTATTCATATATTTAAAAAAGAAAGCATACCTGTTCATAATTCGTTTTCTTCCATGAGAATCCCAAGAATTAGGAAATAACAAATAGATAAAAGCAAAGAGTAAAATAACATACAAAGAAAAAGTTACTGCCTTCGAAGGTTTTGTACCATAGGCAGAAAATACTTTTAAGAATTGATTAATTTTCCATGTAAAAAAAGTATCGAAGCTAGGCATTTCTTCATAAAGGAAAGCGAACCTTTTTGTTTCTAAATCTTTAATTTCTCTGTACACAGCATTAGCTGATTCCATTTCATGACGCTTCGTATAATAATTATAAAACTTACCTCTAATAGTTTGTTCGGCATTGTAAACATCCCGATCTTGAACCATTACAGTATTAAAATAATGCTCTATATTCCTTTTAGAATAACTTTCTTGATCTAGTTCAAATCCTTTGTGATCAAAATCTGAAGATTCATCACCACCCAACCAATAAAAATATATTTCATTATCAATAATCTTGTTTTCAAATTGTTCCCAAACAATCCAACTAGAATTAGAACTGAGGTCGTCAATTTCTAAAAATATTGGCGCTTTAAAGTTGTTGTTGGCTACTTTCAAATATTCAAGATTCTTTGTGTTTATAGTTAAACTTAATACCTCTGAAATCTCGAACTTATTGTTCATCATTTCATAATTAACAGTTTCTGGAGTAATGTCTTGTGAATAATTTGATATGCTTGCTTCTTTGGAATTAAATTCATTATTACGAATGATTAAATTTCCTTTACCTGATTGCCAAATATTACTCGTATTATTTCGAATATAATTATCAATTAACATTAACGATATATTATTTGTTTCAGAATTGCAAGAGAGATGTAACCTTCCAAAAATGTCCGATTGCCCAATGATAATACTATTAATATTTATTAATTTTTCTTCATTATTAAAAATGCTTAGTCCTTGATGAAAAGTACACTCCTTCAAAATTAAAATGGTGGAATTTTTAAAACTTACATGTTTGTGAAACTGAATAAGTCCCAGACAAGCAATAACGCGTGACTCAAACCCAGCGAAATCAATGTTCGTAAATTCTAGTATTTTGTTTATATGAAGACTATCTGTTCTAGCAAGTTTCGGGTCTAATAAACTATGGCCTTTATCTAAAAAAAGGGAGTCTGTCTTAGCATCAAAAACTATTTTGGCATCTGAAAGCTTAAAGATGCTATCCTTCTCATCTTCAATCATTTTAAAAAGCTGCGTAAAGGAATATTCTTTATATTTTAAATTTTGAGAAAAACTATAATTTGAAAATAAAATTATACTAAAAAATACTACTGTTGTTTTTACACTAATTCTTCTTTTCATAACTCTTCGTTTAATTTAAAAAAAACTATTTGGTTTTTATTTTTAACTCATTTTCAACCAATAAAATCATAGCATCAATATTTTTAGATAATTCTTTTTCATCTATATAAATGGTTTTCATCCAGCTACTTATGTTGCTGACAATATCTTCCATTTCTTGGCTTTTAAAAAACCATTCATAATCTGAAGCATAGCTGCCTTTTGGATATTCATTATAATCTTTGTAAGTTCTTAATCTGTTTGATGAATTTATTTTACCATCTATTGATGGCCAAAGTCGATCATGAATTAACAGTTTTAATGTTTCTGTTTCTTGAGTGGCATTAATAACAAAACCATCAAAAGAGATAATGAGTGATCTTAATTCGGTATTTTGAATAATATCTATTTTTCCAGAGGCAATCAGCGATTTTATAATACCATCACTTGCTTCAAAAGTGAGCACTTCTTCAATTTTTCCTACGGTTGAATCTAATTTTATTTCAGGAATTGCACTAATATCCTTTTGAAATAAAGACAGTAAATAAAAACCACTTTGATATCCTTTTAAATGTTTATCAAGATAATAATTGAGTCTTTCTTTATTTATTTTAAGTTCTTTTAGAAGGTTTTGTAAAATTTCTTGCTCAGCAATTTTAAGTTTTCTATTTTCATTCCAAGTATTAATTTGCAGCGCAATTAAAATACCAATAACAACTAAAATAATTTCACCAATGGCATATTTAAAATATTTGGATGTTTTATTTTCCATAAGTAGTTTTTGACGGATTTTTCTGAAGAATTTTATCATTTTAAATTTTTCTTATAACATTAAAAAAACGAATGAAGAGATGCATAAAGTTTTATGTCTCTGTATTTATTTACAAGATAAAAAATTTTTGGTTCGTTTGTATAAAACTTTAAATATCAGTTGGTTTCATTAATTTTTAAGAAGGTCAATTTCCTTATCAATTTCTGCAATCATTCTATCTACATCATCAATAGACTCATTAACAGTACTTAAATAATCAGACACAATCATAATTTTATTTTTAATGGCATTGGTAAGTTCCAATTTATTTGCTGGCGCATTTAATAGATTGTTTATGTAATTCTGTATTTCTTCATCTACCATTAATAAATCTTCTTGATCTGTGTAATAAGAGATATCCACCTCAGAATATTTTAGAAGAACCGAATAAACCTGTCCATAAAAAACCTGATTTTCGTTTGTTTTAAATATAAAATCAATTTCGCTTGTGTTTAAGTAAAAATCAATAATGTTAGTAATTAAGCTGTCATTTTCAATCAAAGCAACTTGCCCAGAAGACAATAATTCTCTGTAGGTATTGTCTGTATTTGGGTAACTATAAGTAATCATTAGCGAATTCAATTTTTTAGATAAGCTATCTATTGCAGTATAATTTCTTGTTTTATTATAGGTTAATAATAAGTTATTTGCAGTTTCAAGTGTTTCTTCGAAATCTGTTTTTAGCATTTCTAAACCTTCTTTTTGGTAAAACATATCATTGGCAATATTATCTAAATACCAAATTTCTTTTTTCACTTCGTTTCTTTTGTCATTCCAATTGCTAAACTGAATGGCGAGTACAATTCCCACAACTACAAGTAAAACTTCACCAATAGCATAGGCTAAATAATTGCCCAAGCGTTTTTCTACAAGTAATTTTCCTCGTATTTTTTTAAATAATTGTATCATAGCATTTTTTTGGTTAGGTTTTTAAAGATACAAAATAGAATCAATTATTTTAAAAAATTTCGGCGTTCCCTAAAGGTCGCGCTTTACGCACTCGCTTTTTGTTCATTCTTCACAAAAGAGCTCAAACAATTGCTGCAATCTCTAACGCAAACAAAACAAGTAACATTTAAAATGAATGGTTATTAAATTTCAATATTTTATATTTGCAAGACTAAAAAAAGAAAATGACATTAATAAAATCAATATCAGGAATTAGAGGCACCATTGGTGGTAGAACAGATGATAATTTAACCCCAATTGATGCTGTAAAATTTGCGGCTGCTTATGGAGCGTTTATAAAAAATAGAAATCCAAACAAAGACAAAATAACAGTTGTTATTGGTAGAGATGCCAGAATTTCTGGTAAAATGATTTCTAGTTTGGTAGCCAATACTTTAGTAGGTTTAGGTATAAATGTAGTCGATTTAGGTTTGTCAACCACACCAACTGTAGAAGTTGCTGTACCTTTAGAAAAAGCAGAGGGAGGTATTATTTTAACGGCATCTCACAACCCAAAACAATGGAATGCTTTAAAATTATTAAACGAAAAAGGAGAGTTTTTAAATGGCGAAGAAGGTGAGCAAATTTTAGCGCTAGCAGTAAGTGAAGATTTTACTTTTGCAGAAGTAGACGATTTGGGAACTTACACAAAAAATAATACCTATTTACAAAAACATATTCAAGAAGTTTTAAACTTAGAATTGGTAGATGTAGAAGCTATTAAAAAAGCTAATTTTAAAGTAGTGGTTGATGGTGTGAATTCTACTGGCGGAATTTTTATACCTGCTTTGTTAAAGGAATTAAACGTAGCATGTATCGAATTATACTGTACACCAAATGGACAATTTCCTCACAATCCAGAACCTTTAAAAGAACACTTAACAGATATTTCTGAGTTGGTTGTAAAAGAAAATGCAGATTTCGGAATTGTTGTAGATCCAGATGTAGACAGATTAGCTTTGGTTTGCGAAGATGGTTCTATGTTTGGTGAAGAATATACACTGGTTGCTTGCGCAGATTATGTTTTAGGAAGATTAAAAGGAGGAAATACTGTTTCTAACTTATCATCTTCTAGAGCGTTAAGAGATGTTACTGAGAAACATGGTGGAACGTATACTGCTTCTGCAGTTGGTGAAGTAAATGTTGTGATTAAAATGAAAGAAACCAACACAGTAATTGGTGGAGAAGGAAATGGAGGGATCATTTACCCAGCATCGCATTATGGACGTGATTCTTTGGTAGGTGTTGCCTTATTTTTATCACATTTGGCGCATCAAAAAATATCTTGTAAAACATTAAGAGATTCGTATCCAAGTTATTTTATGAGCAAAAATAAAATTCAATTAACACCAGAAATCAATGTTGATAAAATTTTAGAAACCATGGCTGCAAAATATGCAAACGAAGATGTAAATACCATTGATGGTGTAAAAATCGACTTTGCAAATGAATGGATTCATTTACGTAAATCGAACACAGAACCAATTATAAGAATTTACACAGAAGCAAAATCGCAAGATGCAGCAGATGCCTTAGCAGAAAGATTTATCACAGAAATTAAAGAAATAATCGCATAACATTTTGAAAATTAAAACTTCTTTTTTAGTTCTTTTATTAATTTCAGTATCTATTTTCTCTCAAGAAAAAAAAATACCGAAAGTTTCCAATAAAGGAAAAATGTTTATTTATTGGGGCTGGAACAGAGCTAGTTTTTCTGATTCAGATATCACTTTTAAAGGAACCAATTACGATTTTACGTTGCAAGATGTTATTGCAAATGATCGAATAACAGATTTTACTTTTGATTATTTGCATCCTACAAAAATAACTTTACCACAAACAAATGTTAGAGTGGGTTATTTTTTAAGTGACAATTACACCATTTCAATTGGTGTAGATCACATGAAATATGTGGTAAAAACCTATCAGACAGTAAAAATAAATGGAGAAATAAATGCAGGCACTCCTTTTGACGGTGTTTATAATAATGATGATATTCGACTTGTAAATGAATTTGTGCAATTAGAACATACAGATGGTTTAAACTACGTAAATGTTGAGTTTAAAAGATTTGATGAAATTGGGCATTTGATTGGCATGAACAATAAAGATTTTCAATTGAATATTACAGAAGGTTTTGGAGCAGGAATTCTGTTTCCAAGAACAAATGCAAAAATTTTTAATCAAAAAAGATGGGACGAATTTCATGTTTCTGGTTGGGGAGTTTCTGTTGGAGCTGGTTTAAATCTAACTTTTTTTAAGCACTTTTTTATTCAATCAGATCTAAAATATGGCTATATTAATATGCCAAATATAAGAACCACAGAAAACATAGAAGATTCAGCTTCACAGAGTTTTACATTCTTCCAAAAAACAATTGTTTTTGGTGCTAAATTTAATATTTTAAATAAAAACAAATAAATGAATTTAGAGCAGTATTTTTCGCAATTTAGAAGTCATATTATTGGCATCAATCAAACTTTTAAATCTCCTTATGGAGAGCAAAATTTGGTGTATTGTGATTGGACTGCAAGTGGACGATTATACAGACCCATAGAAGAAAAAATCTGTAACGAATTTGGCCCTTTTGTGGCAAATACACACACAGAAACATCAACTTCTGGAGCAGCAATGACGCTGGCTTATCATGAAGCTAGAAACATTATAAAGCGTCATGTAAATGCAAATGCTAACGATGTTTTAATTACAACAGGCTCAGGAATGACAGGTGTTGTAAATAAATTTCAACGTATTTTAGGGTTAAAAGTTGCTGAGCATTTAAAAGATTATACAAGTATTCCAGAAGATTTAAAACCCATTGTTTTTATTTCGCACATGGAGCATCATTCAAACCAAACTTCGTGGTTAGAAACCATTGCAGATGTTGAGGTGGTACCTTGTGATGAAAATGGTTTATTGTGTTTAAAAGAGTTCGAAAAATGCATTTTAAAACACGAGCACAGAAAAATAAAAATTGCTTCTATAACCTCTTGTTCTAATGTTACAGGTATAAAAACGAATTACCATAAAGTTGCAAAATTAATTCATGATTATAATGGATTGTGTTTTGTAGATTTTGCTTGTTGTGCACCTTATGTAGACATTAATATGCATCCAGAAATAGAAGAGGAATACTTAGATGCCATTTTCTTTTCTCCACATAAATTTTTAGGTGGCCCAGGAAGTTCAGGCGTTTTAATTTTTAATAAAAAATTGTATAAAAATACCATTCCAGATAATCCAGGAGGAGGTACAGTAAGTTATACAAACCCTTGGGGACAACATGATTATTTCGATGATGTAGAAACCAGAGAAGATGGAGGAACACCCGGTTTTTTACAGACCATAAAAATTGCTTTGGCAATTCAGGTAAAAGAAAAAATGGGTACTGATAATATCAAAAAAAGAGAAGACGAAATTAACGAAGTTGTTTTTAAAGCCTTAGAAAATTTAAAGGGAGTTAAAATATTAGCTCCAAATCAGAAAAAAAGATTGAGTATTTTTTCTTTCTATTTCGAAAAATATCACTTTAATTTAGTAGTAAAATTATTGAATGATCGTTTTGGAATTCAAACCAGGGGAGGTTGTTCTTGTGCAGGAACTTATGGACACTTTTTGTTAAATGTAAATCAAGAAACTTCTAATAGAATAAAGAATTTAATTTTAGGAGGTTGTAATACAGAAAAACCAGGCTGGGTTCGTTTGTCTTTACATCCAACAATTACCAATAAAGAGTTGGAATTTGTTTGTACATCTTTACAAGAATTATCAGAAAATATCGAAGATTGGGCTAAAGATTACAGCTACGATTCTGTTAAAAACGATTACGTTCATAAAACCATAGAATCAATTGAAAAAGAGCTGGTTAGCTCTTGGTTTTCTTTTTAGCAATATTCATATTTGTCCATTCTTCAAATCGATGCTGATGCTTAAATCTGTTATGAGACCATAAGTAGATTTCTGGTTGATTTCTGATGAACTCTTCAGTTCTTTTTAGGTACTTTTCTGTAATTTCATAATCATTAAAACTGTTGGGTTCGTCAGTTATAACTTCATATTCAGTTTCATAATACCCTCTTTTAATTTTACGGACTACAGAGTTAATTACCACAAAATCAAACTTTTTCGAAATGGATTCTGCACCTGTATGAATGGGTAATTGAACCCCAAAAAAATGACTCCAATACAACGTTTTTTCAACCATAGGAGATTGATCACTTAATAAAATGTATAAAGATTGAATATTGTTTTTCTTATTTTGAAGCATTTTTTTAACAGTATCTGAGGTTTTAACTCCAATAAAGCCAAATTTCTCTCTGTTTTGCTTCATTTTTTTTTCGAAGAAATCATTTTTTAATTTACTGTAAGAACCGTAAACTTTTATATTTAAAACTAAAGGTAAATTAATAATCCACTCCCAATTTCCTAAATGCGAACCCATTAAAGCAATACTTTTACCTTGTTGAATATAATTGTCAATTACTTCCGGATTTTTATAAGTATAGCGCTTTAAAATTTCTTCTTTAGAAATAGAAAAACCCTTTAAACTTTCTACAATTAAATCTGTTAAATGATGGTAAAAAGCTTTCGTAATTTTTTCTTTTTCTTGAGCTGTTTTATTCGGAAAAACATAAGATATGTTTTGGACCACAACTTTTTTTCTATACCCTAAAACATAATAAATTACAAGAAAAAAGAAGTCAGAAACGATATATAATAAGCGCATTGGTAATTTAGAAAGCATCCAAAGACATGCATATAAAATTTCTAAATGTAAATATTTCATAGAATAAATATAGAGTACAAATATCTGTATTTAAATTTAAAATGAATAATTAAACAAAAGAGTTTTATTATGTTTGTAGCATGCTACAAGAATCGAATTTAGTGGTCTTACTTATTATAGTTGCAAACGTTTTATTTTCTATGAAAGGTTTCGATAATTATGCTTTTTTAGATAAATTTAAATTTCAAGTTGGCAGAGTAAAAGGCGATGAAAAAATTAGAATGTTAACATCTGGTTTTTTACATGTAGATTGGTTGCATTTAGGATTAAATATGTACGTTTTGTATATGTTTGGAGATATTGTTGCCTCTTTTTTAGGTAATTTTAATTTCTTGATTATCTATTTTGGTAGCTTAATAGCAGGTAGTTTGTATACTTTACATTATCATAAAGATGAGCCTTATTACAGTGCTGTAGGTGCTTCTGGTGCAGTTTCTGGTATTGTATATTCGTCTATATTATTATTTCCAGAAATGCAATTACGATTGTTTTTTGCCATACCAATTCCTGGCTATGTTTTTGCTGTTGGATATTTGCTATACTCCATTTACGGAATGAAAAAGCAATTGGGTAATGTTGGACATGCTGCACATTTAGGAGGCACTATTGGAGGTTTTGCACTAACACTTTTGTTAAATCCTATTTTATTTACCACCAATACAATTTTTGTAATTCTGTTAATAATACCTATTGTTTTACTTTTGTTTTTTGGAGATAAATTAAAGAGTTTGTAAAGAGTTTGGAGTTGGAAGTTGGAAGAAAGAAGAGCCAAGAGTCAAGAGTCAAGAGAAATAAGATTAATACACGTCTTTGCGAAGTTTGCTTTTTTACAAACTGAAGCAATCTGTAATTCTAACAAGAAATTATTTAATTTTAAGCATAAAAAAAGACCTAATTATTTCTAATGAAGTCTTTTGAGCGAAAGACCAGGTTCATCTCGACTTCGCTCGATATAAACTTCTCACCTTAATTTTGTTATTTTTATTAAATTTTAAGCATAAAAAAAGACCTAATTATTTCTAATTAAGTCTTTTGAGCGAAAGACCAGGTTCGAACTGGCGACATTCAGCTTGGAAGGCTGACGCTCTACCAACTGAGCTACTTTCGCGTGGTAAAGAGCTACAAATATAAACTCATTTATCAAATTTGCAACCTTTTTTTACTGAAAAAAATAATATTATTTTCTAAATTCGATATCAACTTTTATTTCAATAAAAATAATTTAGAACAAAATCTTAGTTTGTAACTTAAAGCTTAAATATTTAAAATTACTTATTAAAAAAACTATCAAATTATTTTTAATGATTTTTCTAATTGCTTCAATTCAATACCCAATTCGTTAAACATTTGAATAATGCTACTTAGTTTTAACTCATGTTCTTCATATTCTTGCGTGTTTATACTACAGGTAAATTTCCAAAGCTCTAAAACTTCTTCAATAGGTACAGAATAAGATTGATATTGTTTATTATCTGGCTTTAATAAAAGAGAACCATTCGTTTCAATATTATTTTCTATTCGTTTATAAGTCATTCCATCATTTTTAGTAATAATGATGTAAGAATAACCACTTTTAGCATCTACAATATCTTCAATAAATTCTGCAACCACATAAGAACCATTTTTCATGGGTAACATAGAATCCCCTTTTATAGGAAAAGCTCTATGTTTTCCTGTGGGTAAAAAAGGGAGTTTAATTTTATCTAATTGCTCAATATATTCTGGGTCATCATAGCCTAATAAATAGCCAGCAGAAGCTTTTGCAGGAATAACTTCAATTAAATTCTCATTATCATGATCAACAGTAATAGGAAACAATACTCTTTTGTTACCTACTTCTATAAAAGATACATCTGTAGCTTTTGTTAAATCGTTTTTGATGATAATATCTATAGGGATTTTAAAATAATCAGAAAAAGCAATTAAAAACTCCAAGGTTGGTGAAGATCTGTTCTCTTCATAAGAACTTATTCTAGATCTGGTTACAGCTAATTCTTCTGCCAAAGCTTCTTGAGATAATTTTTTGAGCGATCTTAAATGTTTAATGTTTTTTGATAAAGTAATCATAATGCTACAAATTTGAGCAACAAATGTACGAATATGTAGCTAATTTTACAACATGCAAAAACATATTTTACATCTCGATTTAGATACTTTTTTTGTTTCCTGTGAACGATTGATAGATAGCAGATTACAAAAAAAACCATTGTTGGTTGGTGGCACTGGAGATAGAGGAGTAGTAGCAGCTTGTAGTTACGAAACTAGAAAATTTGGTGTGCATTCTGGGATGTCTATGAAAATTGCAAAAGGCTTGTGTCCTGAAGCTATAATTATAAAAGGAAATACAGGTATCTATTCTAAATATTCGAACCTTGTTACAGAAATTATTAAAGAAAAAGTGCCTGTTTTCGAAAAAGCGAGTATTGATGAATTTTATGCAGATTTATCTGGAATGGATGCTTTTTTTGGAAGTTATAAATACGCATCAGAATTAAGGCAAAGAATTATAAAAGAAAGCGGATTGCCAATTTCTTTTGGATTATCGCAAAATAAAATAGTGTCTAAAGTAGCCACTGGAGAAGCAAAACCCAACAATCAATTATTAATAAATAAAGGATTCGAAAAACAATTTTTAGCACCTTTATCCATCAAAAAAATACCCTCTGTAGGTACTAAAACCTATCAAATTTTAAGAAATCTTGGTGTTGATAAAGTAAAAATAATTCAAGAAATGCCTCTAGAAATGATGGTGAGTGTTTTGGGAGTGAATGGTAAAACAATTTGGGAACGTGCAAACGGAATTGACAATTCGCCAATTATCACGTATCACGAACGTAAATCTTTATCAACAGAAAGAACCTATAATAAAGACACCATTGATATGGTAAAACTAAAAGATACCATTTTTGCGATGGCAGAAAATTTGGCATATCAATTAAGAAGAGGAGATAAATTGACAGGAAGTATTAGTGTAAAAATTAGATATTCAGATTTTAATACCTACAGCAAACAAGTTAAAATTCCGTATACAAGTGCAGATCATAAAATAATTCCTGTGGTTTTAGATTTGTTTCAAAAACTATATCAACGTAGAATTTTAATACGCTTGGTAGGCGTAAAAGTATCTGATATTGTTTCTGGGAATTATCAAATTAATCTTTTTGATGATACAGAACATCTCATAAATCTTTACAGTGCAATGGATACAATTCGAAATAAATATGGCGAATTAAGTGTAATGAGAGCAACAGCAATGGGTGCAAAAAGCATTGGTAGATTTAGCAATCCTTTTAATGGAGAACCGCCTTTGGTTTTGGCACACAGAAAACAATAATTTATGTATTTAAATTGTCATACATACTACTCATTGCGTTTTGGTACGTTTTCGGAAATTGAACTTTTGCAACTGGCAAAAGAAAATAATAGTAGTTGTATTGCTTTAACAGACATCAACAATACTTCTGCTTGCATGAATTTTGTGCAACAAGCAAAAAAACAAGACATAAAACCAGTGATTGGTGTAGATTTTAGAAATGGCAATTCGCAACAATTTGTTGCATTGGCAAAAAATAACGAGGGTTTTAAAAACATCAATCGTTATTTATCTTCTTTTTTAGAAGCCAAAAAAGTTTTTCCAGACAAACCGAAATTTTTAGAAGATGTTTTTATCATTTATCCTTTCGAAAAAGTACTGGAGCTAAATTTAACTGATTTTAAAGAAAATGAATTTGTAGGTATTTCAGTGGCAGAAATTAACAAACTCCGTTTTTCTTATTTAAAAAAGTACGAAGATAAATTAGTAATTCAGCAGCAAGTAACCATCAGAAATAAAAAGGATTTTAATGCACACAGATTATTGCGTGCTATAGGTAATAATCTGTTATTAAGTAAATTACCAATAACAGAGCAATGTTTACCAACAGATATAATGCACCCTGTAACTGATTTGCAACAGTATTTTAACGAGTTTCCAAACCTCATTGCAAACACAAAATTCCTCTTACAACAATGTAAAATAGAGTTTGGTTTTGGTGATAAAAGAGAAAATCAAAATTTAGATTTGTATGGCAATAGTTTTGAAGAAGATTGCAAAACATTACTACATTTATGCAACACAAAAATTTACAAACGCTATAAAAATGTCACCCAAGAAGTACACAATAGGCTTCAAAAAGAGCTAAAAGTAATTATCGATTTAAAGTTTGTTTCCTTTTTTTTGATCAATTATGATATTATTAGTTATGCCAAAAAAAACAACTTTTTTCATGTGGGTAGAGGTAGTGGAGCAAACAGTATTGTAGCTTATATTATTGGCATTACAGACGTAGATCCTATTGAATTGGATTTATATTTCGAACGATTTTTGAATCCTTTTAGAGCTTCTCCACCAGATTTTGATATCGATTTTTCTTGGAAGGATAGAGAAGAGGTTACTCAATATATTTTTAATCGATTTGAGAATGTGGCTCTTTTAGCTACTTATAATACTTTTAAATATAGAGCAGTTGTTAGAGAATTAGGCAAAGTTTTTGGCTTGCCTAAAGAAGAAATTGATAAAATTAGTAAAGGTAAAAGACAGCCTATTGAGCTAGATGAAATGTCTAAATTGGTGCTTAAATACGGAAAGTTAATTGAAGGTTTTCCGAATTATGTAAGTGTACATTCAGCAGGGATTTTAATTCTAGACAAACCTGTACATTATTATTCAGCAACCAGTTTACCACCAAAAGGTTTTGCAACAGTTCAGTTTGATATGAATATTGCAGATGATGTAGGCATTTTTAAATTTGATATTCTAGGGCAAAGAGGTTTGGCAAAAATTAAAGATGCATTAGAAATCATCAAAGAAAATAATCCAAATCATCCACCCATAGATATTACAGATATAGAAAGTTTTAAGAAGGATAAAAAAATAAATAACCTTTTAAAAACAGGTGGTGCAATTGGTGCTTATTATGTAGAATCTCCTGCAATGAGAGGTTTAATGCAAAAATTACAAACCCAAGATTATTTAGGTTTGGTGGCTGCAAGTTCTATTATAAGACCAGGCGTTTCTGGCTCTGGAATGAAAGATGAATATATAAAAAGACATCGATTTCCTGAAAAGCGAAAAGAAGCGCATCCTATTTTATTAGAAATTATGCCAGAAACTTATGGAGTAATGGTGTATCAAGAAGATGTGATGAAAGTTGCCAATAAATTTGCAGATTTAACTTTAGGCGAAGCCGATGTTTTACGCAGAGGAATGAGTGGGAAATATCGTTCTTTATCAGAATTTAAAGCAGTGGAAGATAAGTTTATCAATAATTGTAGAAAAAAAGGTTTTAAAGATGAGTTGATTTTTGAAGTTTGGAATCAGATTAAAAGTTTTGCAGGTTATGCTTTTGCCAAAGGGCATTCTGCGTCTTACGCAGTTGAAAGTTACCAAAGTTTGTTTTTAAAATGCTATTATCCTATTGAGTTTATGACTGCTGTTTTAAATAATGGTGGTGGTTTTTATTCCACAGAACATTATATACACGAAGCTAAAATGTGTGGTGCAATTGTAGAGTTGCCTTGTATTAATAAAAGTGATCATGGAAATATTGTCGAACAAAAAACTATTTATCTGGGTTTTGGATATTTAAAAAATTTAGAACATTTAGTCGTGCAAAGAATATTAACAGAACGTCAATTATATGGGGAATATAAATCTTTGGATGATTTTTTAGATCGAATAGCAATAAGTATTGAGCAACTCACAATTTTGATAAAAATAAGCGCGTTTCGTTTTACTAAAAAGAATAAGCCAGCTTTATTATGGCAAGCTCTTTTTAGATTGCAGAAAAGTAAAATAAACCAGAAAAGTATTCAAGAAAAACTATTCACGCCAAAGCATAAGACTTTTGTTTTACCGGAAATAAAAACCCATTGGATAGAAGATGTTTATGATGAAATGGAATTAATAGGTTTTACAATTCATAATTATTTTAAGTTGGTTGTTGATGAATTTCATCCTCACATAAAAGCAAGAGAAATGCATTTGCATGCAGATAAAAATGTGCTTTTGTATGGAAAGCTAGTAAATACTAGACATAATAAAACATCACAAGGAAAACTAATGCGTTTAAGTACTTTTATAGATGCAGACGGTTTTTATTTTGATGCCGTTCATTTTACAGATGTTGTTCATTTATATCCAATAAATGGAATGGGAATTTATGCCTGTTATGGTAAAATAACCAATCGATTTGGATTTTGTAGTATGAATATTATAGAATCTAAAAAGATGGGTGTTTTAAATAATAAAATTGATTAATTTTTGGCTCAGAATAATACAATTTCATAAGTAAATCGTGTACTCTATCGTGTACTTCTTGTAAAAGTAAGAAAAATGAAGGCATAAAAAAACGAATTGTAAAACACAATTCGTTGATTTAATTAGTTTTAAATATTGTAGCGAAGACGGGAGTTGAACCCGTGACCTCAGGGTTATGAATCCTGCGCTCTAACCAACTGAGCTACCTCGCCATTATTTATTGAGGGTGCAAATATAATTGATTTTTATAGATTCGCAAGAAGTGTTTTTAATTTTTTTAAAATAGAATTAATACCTATCTTGTGAACCTAACCAAATATAAAATGGACAAAGTAAAATACGAATTAGAAATTCCAATACACGCTTCACCAAATATGCTTTATCAGTATATTTCTTCTCCATCAAATTTACAAGAATGGTTTGCTGACAAAGTGAACTCTAGAGGTAAAATTTTTAGCTTTATTTGGGATGGATTAGAAGAGAAGGCAAAACTATTATTGAAAAAATCTGAAGATAGAATTAGATTTAAGTGGTTAGAAAGTGAAGATGATGAAAGTTTTTTTGAAATTAGAATTCAAGTAGATGCGCTTACGAAAGATGTTTCCTTAATAATTACTGATTTTGCAGATGATGAAGATGAAGTAGAAGAATCGAAACAACTCTGGCAAAACCAGATAGATGAATTAAAACATACTATTGGTGCTTAAAGAACATAACATATAAATAAAACTCAGCGAATGCTGAGTTTTTTAATGTCCTAATTTTCTAAAAAATTAGTAATTTTGATATCTCAAAAAAAAAAAGATGGTTAATTTTAATGGAGAATTATTATTTGAAGAAAATATTAATTTAACAATTGAAAATAGAGGTTTTAAATATGGTGATGCTATTTTTGAAACCATAAAGGTATTGAACGATAAAGTTGTTTTTTGGGAAGATCATTATTTTAGATTAATGGCCTCTATGAGAATGTTAAGAATGAAAATTCCTATGGAATTTACTTTAGAGTTTTTAGAACAAGAAATTTTAAAAACAGTTAAGGTTCAGGATGTAGCCAATTCTTATCGAATTCGTTTAAATATATTTAGAAAGGATGGAGGTTTTTACACGCCTAAAACCAATGAAATTGATTATTTAATAGAAGTAAAAGAAAATAATTATCAAACAAAAGATATTTATACGGTTGATGTTTATAAAGATTTCTATAATTATTCCGGAATTTTATCAACCATAAAAACAAACAACAGAATGGTAAATACGCTAGCTAGTATTTTTGCCAAAGAAAATGATTTAGATAACTGCGTTATAATTAATGAAAAAAAAGGAGTTGTAGAAGTTACGAATGGTAATATTTTTATTCTGAAAAATAATATTGTTAGAACGCCATCATTAGAAGAGGGTTGTATTAAAGGTGTTATGAGAAAAAAAGTAATAGAAATTATTGCTAAAAACAACGATTTTGTATTAGAAGAAACAACTATTTCTCCATTTGAAATTCAGAAAGCAGACGAAGTATTTATTACCAATGCCATTATAGGTATACAGCCAATTACTCTTTATAAAAAGAAAAGTTTTAAAACCGAGTTTAGTGCTAAAATTTCAAAAAGTTTAAAAATAATGGAGATTACTTCCTAGTTTAAGTTAATATCACTTGGGGCATTTGCCCAAAGCTTGTAATTGCCTCCTTTTTGAATTAATTTACTTCTCCACAAAGTATCGTTACTTTTAGAAAAGATATCTGTTATATCATTTTTAGATATAAACCAAGAGTTTGTGTTTAACTCATTTAAAAGTTGATTTTTTCCCCAACCAGAATATCCCAAGAAAAACCGGATATCATTTTCTTGAAGCAAATTATTATGCAGTAAATGTTTTAAAGAATCGAAATTTCCTCCCCAAAAAATACCATTATCTACTTCTATGCTTTCTGGAATAAGTTCAGGTACTTTATGTACAAAATATAAATTATCTTGCTCTACAGGCCCACCTTCATAAACTAAAAAAGAACAATTAATTTCTGGTAAAAGATCAGTAATAGTAAGTTCTAAAGGTCTATTTAATATAAAACCAACAGAATTATTTTCTGTGTGTTCTGTAATTAAAATAATGGCTCTGTTAAAAGAGATGTCGTTTAAAATAGATGGTTCTGCAATGAGTAACCTACCTTTAAGAGGTTTTAGTGTGGACATAAGTAAATATAGGCAAATTATAGAAATAAAAAAAACCTTCTTAAAAGAAGGTTTTTAATATAAAATAAATGTGTAAAATTAGTTTACAGCATCACTTAATCCAGCTCCAGCCTTAAACTTTGCTACATTTTTTGCAGCAATTTGAATAGTTTTTCCAGTCTGAGGATTTCTACCACTTCTTGCAGCTCTGTTAGAAACTGAAAAAGTTCCAAAACCAACTAATGCTACTTTATCTCCACCTTTTAAAGCAGAAGTTACATTATCTGTAAAAGATTCTAAAGCTGCTTTCGCTGCTACTTTAGATATACCTGCATCAGCAGCCATTGCGTCGATTAAATCTGACTTGTTCATAATAAATAGATTTTAAATTAATTGAATATTTTTTTTTGCTTATTAGCTTAACAAATATAGACGTATTAAGGGTTTACACAAATTTGACCCTTAAAAATAGGGGTTTTTGTTAATAAATACATGGAAATTGTTAATAAAGGCAGCTTCTAAAATCAAAATCATCTAAAACCTTACCAATAAAGGGTTAAATCATTTTTGCATTTTCAGAAAATGTAAAACCATTTAAAAGACTTTTAGCATCCATTTTTTTCTTTCCAGATAGTTTTATATCCTTTATTATAACAAATCCATTTTTAACGGCCACTTTTATTTCTTTATTCGCAATAATAATTTTTCCATCATTATAATTATGTTGTTCAACTAACTTTTCTACTTCATAGATTTTAGCAGAAATTTCTTCATCATTATTTTGAATGTTTGTCCATGCAGCTGGAAAAGGATTTAAACCTCGAATTTTATTATACACTTTATGCACATCTTCAGACCATTTAATTTTGGTGTTTTCTGATTGTAATTTTGGAGCTTCTTTTGCTTCTAATAGAGGCTGTTTTATTGTTTTAATATTCCCTTCACTAATTTTATCAACGGTTTCCTCCACTAAATGGGCGCCTAAAAACATTAGTTTATCATGCAAAGAGCCTACAGTTTCGTTGTTCAAAATTGCAATTTCTTTTTGTAGAATAATTTCTCCAGTATCTATTTTCTCATCAATAAAAAAAGTAGTTACACCTGTTTTCGTTTCTCCATTTATAATTGCCCAATGAATAGGGGCAGCACCTCTGTAAGCTGGTAATAAAGAAGCATGTAAGTTAAAAGTACCAAATTTCGGCATTTGCCATACTGTTTTTGGTAACATTCTAAAAGCTACTACAATTTGTAAATCTACTTTCAGATCTTTTAAATTTTCTAAAAACTCTTCGCTCTTTAAATTGGTGGGTTGTAAAACTTTTAAATTTTTACTTTGCGCATATTTTTTAACGGCAGATTCATTTAGTTTTCTTCCTCTTCCTGCAGGTTTATCTGCAGCAGTAATAACACCCACAATATTATATTTTTTCTGCACTAAATGTTCTAAAATTGCTACTGCAAAATCTGGAGTTCCCATAAAAACAATTCGTAAATTTTTCATAGTTGTTATTTTAATTGATATTTATTTTGATGATTTATTTCTATTTTACCTTCAGATAATAGCTGTCTTAAATTTAGTAAAATGTCTTTTTCTTTTGCTTTTAAATGTTGATTAATTTCTTGCGACGTTAACTCATTTTTTTTATTTAGAATGGAAATAATATCTGAAGAAATATTTTTTGAAAGTCCCTTTTTTTCGGCTAAACAAACATCACAAATTCCACATTTTTCAGTTGATTTTTCATCGAAATAATTTAAAATTTTGATGCTTCTGCAGACCTTATTGTTCTCTATAAACGAAATAAAATCTGTTGCTTTTTTTTCTTTTTGTCTTAGTATTTTTCTAATTTCTTTAGAGACAGAATTGATGGTTCTGTCATCTTCTCTTGGAACCAAAAAACGAATTTCTGTATTTGTTTTTATAGGAGTGTATTCTAGAATTTCATCTGCATGCAAGCGTTCTAAATTAGCAATTACTTGGTTAGAAGTACTATTGTTTTTCTTCGCAAGTGTAAATTCATCTATTTTAACTAATTGTTCAAATAAGCCAGTGTAAGTTCTTAGTATTGAGTTTATAAAATTTTTACTATCAATATTATTGATAGCGTAAGAAAGCACATTTTTACTGCTTGTTTTAAAAAATATGGTCGATTTTTGATTGTAAGAATTTGTAATTTCTAAGATACCATTGTTTGCTAAAATAGTTAGAATTACGTCTGCTTTTTTTGATGAGAAATTATAAATTTTACAAAATTTGGAAAGGTTGAATTGAAACGATTCTTCTAAAATTTCACCTTTCGAAATTCTAAAATATTGATAGAGTTTTTTATGAACTTCTTTTATTTCTTCGATAGTTGAAAGTGCATCTTCTAATTGCTTTTTATGTCTAAAAATATCGTTCTCATTTTTTAATAAAACTGCAAACGATTTTTTATTATTTCTGCCAGCTCTTCCAGATTCTTGAACGTAATTTTCGATGCTAAATGGCAGGTCTAAATGAATAACGATGCCAACATTTGGTTTGTCAATTCCCATACCAAATGCATTTGTTGCCACCATAATTCTGGTTCTTTCCTCCATCCAATTATCAAAGGCGATTCTTTTATCAATTATAGAAAGTCCACCATTATAAAAACTACTTTTAAAATTTTTGGCATTTAGAAAATTGGAAATTTCTTCGGTTTTTTTTCTTGAATTTACGTAAACAATTGCAGGTGTTTTCGTTTTCGTAAATATCTGTTCGAGCTTCAAAAGTTTGTCTTCTACATTAAATATTTGATAGGCTAAATTTTTTCTAAAAAAAGATTTCCTAAAAATAGAAGGGCTCTTTAAGTCCAAGTTTTTCGAAATATCTTCTAAAACTTTTTCATTTGCAGTAGCCGTAAGTGCAATAAAATTTATGTTGGGTTTTATTTCTTTTAAGATGTTAATATTTCTGTATGATGGTCTAAAATCATGTCCCCATTCAGAAATACAATGTGCTTCATCTATTGCCACAAAAGAAATAGTAAGTTCTTTTAATTTTTCTTGAATTAATCTAGATTGTAATCTTTCTGGAGAAATGTATAAAAACTTAAAATTACCAAATTTTATATTGTCAAAAAGTCTGATTATTTCATCGAAAGTTGCTCCAGATTTAATAGTGGTTGCTTTTATATTTCGATGTTCTAAATTTTTAATTTGATCTTGCATTAATGCAATTAGTGGCGAAATAACTAAACAGATTCCTTCTTTTTGCATGGCAGGTACTTGAAAACAAATAGATTTTCCACCTCCAGTTGGTAACAAAGCAATTACATTTTTACCTTTTAAAACAGCTTCTATAATTTCTTTTTGTGGTGTTCTAAAGGATGAAAAATTCCAATAAGATTGTAAAATTTCTTCTGATGAAATCATGAGTTTATGAAATCGAGTTTAAAATAAATTGGATTCTATCTGGAACTGTACCAAAAGGCACATTTTTAATTTTATAGCCCAATTCTTTGTACGCATTTATTAGAAAATGATCAATTATTTTTGTTTCTTCGAAACTTTCATAACGTTCATTATCAGTAACGTGTATTTTTTTCCAAGGGGAAAAATGAAAAATATAATCGTACTTGTATTGATTGCTTTTTTCTAAAAACAAAGTAGGATAATCTGTTTTAAAATAATTCATGTAAGCATGAACATCAGGAATTCCTCTATCAAAAAAAATAATATTTTCGGTTGTTTTTTGTGCCTCTAAAAATTGTTTTTCTCTGCCTTTTAAAAGTAATTCACTAAACAATAAAGGTTCTGTTAAGAAAAGCTGTTCAATACCATCTTTTTGGGCTTTAAGGGTAACTTCTCTTGAAACTTCATCAAAACAAAAGAAATTTCTTTTTTTTAGCTCGTTTAAAACGGTTGTTTTTCCTGTGCCTGGACCACCAATTAGCACTATTTTATTTTGATTTTTTTGCAAGAATATTTTTTTGATTGTATGAAATACGTGATTGACTTTTTTATGAATCTCACAAAAATAAATCATTCGTTTTATAAAACTAATTTTTAATGTAATTTTGTCTGTTGATTACGAAAGTAGAAATATGAAATTGAATCATGAGTAGCAAAAACGATTTTTATTCGAAACTAAAAGTACAGTTAGAAGATACTACACAATTTCCTTCAGATTATTTGTACAAGTTTATTGTACCCACAGATGAAAATCAAGAAGAAGAAGTGCAAGAAATTTTCAATAATACAGGGGCTGTAATAAAAACCAAAAAATCTAAAACAGGAAAATACGTTAGCTTATCTGTTGTACTAAAAATAGAAAATGCTAGTAAGGTTATAGAATATTATAAAAAAGTAGAAAAAATTAAAGGAATTATATCATTATAAATTTATGAAAAAGTTAATATTAGTATTTGTTTTATGTACTTGTGGCGTTGTTTTTTCTCAGAAGAAAGACAGAGTGTTAGTAACCATTGATGGAGAAAAAACATCGATTTCTGATTTTAAAAGAATTTATGAAAAAAATCTAGATGCTATTGATAATGAAGAGGCTAAAGATGTGGAGAAAAATTTAGAGTTGTTTATTAATTATAAGCTAAAAGTAAATGAAGCTTATAAAATAGAATTAGATACTTTGCCATCTTATAGAAAAGAAATTGAGATGTATAGAAATCAGCTTTCTGCACCTTATTTGCAAGATTCATCTTTTATTAACCAATTGGTTAGAGATGCTTATTATAGAACGAAATATGAAATAAAAGCAAAACATATTTTAATTAGAACTCCAGAAGTTCCAAGTTCTAAAGACACTTTAGCTGCTTTTGAAAAAATAGAAGCTATAAGAAATAGAATTTTAAAAGGCGAAGATTTTGAGACTGTTGCAGCAGAAACTTCTGAAGATCCTTCTGCTAGAGATGCTAATGGTAGAGAAGGTAATAAAGGAAATTTGGGGTATTTTTCTGCATTTAAAATGGTATATCCTTTTGAAGACGCAGCATATAAAACAAAAGTTGGTATGGTTTCAAAACCATTTAAAACTCGTTTTGGCTATCATATTTTAAAAGTTGATTCTATTAGACCTTCTAAAGGTGAAGTAGAAGTAGCCCATATTTTAATTAATGATAAAGGTGAAAAAGGAGAAGCTTTAGTTAACGAAATTTACGAGAGACTCGAAAAAAACGAACAGTTTAAAACGTTGGCTAGAAAATATTCTAACGATTCTGGTTCAAGTTCTAAAGGTGGTAAACTAAGAAAGTTTGGAAGTGGAGTAATGGTAAAACCTTTCGAAGATGTTGCTTTTAGTCTCGAAAAAGAATTGGAATATTCTAAACCGTTTAAAACTCAATTTGGTTGGCATATTATTCAATTAATACAAAAACATCCTGTACCAACTTTTAAAGAATTAGAGCCAGAATTATTAAGCAGCATTCGTTCTAGTGAAAGAGCGCAACTTTCTGAAAACTCAGTGATTGAAAAATTAAAAAAACAATATAGTATTATTGAAAATAAACTTTCGAAAGAAATCATTGATAACGATGCTATTAGAGAAATACCAGAAGAAAAATTACAAGGCGTTCTTTTTAAAATTGAAGATAAAAGTATTTTACAAAATCAGTTTGTAAACTATATAAAAAATAAGAGTAATAAACCTGTTTTTGAGTTGTATAAGGAATTTATGAATGCCGAAATTCTATTTTATTACAAAGAAAACTTAGAAAAAACAGCGCCAGAATTTGCTAAAACTTTGCAAGAATATAGAGATGGATTATTGCTTTTTGAATTGATGCAGCAAAAAATTTGGGAGAAATCTTCTAATGATTCTATAGGTTTAAAAAACTATTTTGATAAAAATATAAGCACCTATAAAAGTAAAGAACTCAATACTATAAAAGGAGAGGTAATGAACGATTATCAGAATTATTTAGAAAAAAATTGGGTGGCAGATTTAAGAAGAAAAAGTACGATTGTGGTCAATAAAACAGAACTTAAAAAGTTAATTAAATTTTACGAGAAAAAATAATGAAACAAATCGTTTTTATAGTATTCATAATTACATTATTAGTTTCTTGCGATTATTTTAACGTGCAAGAAAAGGAAGTTAATACTTCAGAAATTTTAGCAATTGTAAATACTGAAAAACTTTTTAAAGAAGATGTAAAAAACATTTTACCCGAAAATATTAGTAGTGAAGATAGTATAGTAATGGTTAAAAGTTTTATTAACGATTGGGCAGTAAAACAATTGTTTTTAAAAAACGCAGAAAGTAATAGTTCTTTAGAAGATGTCAACGAAATTCAAACTTTAGTGAAAGATTACAGAGAAAGCCTTTTAATTAATACTTACAAAGAAATGCTTATAAAACAGCAATTAGATACTTTGATTTATGAGGAAGAAATAGATACATTTTATGTAAAAAACAGAGATAATTTTAGGTTGAATGAAGAGCTCGTTAAAATTAAATTTTTACATTTCGATAATAATATTATCAACAAAAAACAACTCACAAAACTCTTTACATCAGATAAAATTGAAGATACAGAAGAATTAGAAAGACAGCAATTGAGCTTTAAATATTACCAATTAAACGATTCTGTTTGGAGCCAATTAGATAACATTATGTTAAAACTTCCGTTTTCTAAAGAAATTCTGTTAAATAAAACAAAATTCATTCAAAAACAAGATTCATTAGGTTTATATTTGGTCGCTATTAAAGACGTTTTACAAAGAAATGATATTGCTCCATTGAGCTATGTAAAACCAACCATTAAGCAAATGATTTTGCACAAGCGCAAGATCGAATTAATTAGAGATATAGAAAAAACATTAGTAAAAGATGCAACAAAAAACAACAACTTTAAAGTATATTAAAAACACCTTATTTTTAACTATTTTATGTCTAATTAGTTTTACTTCTTATGCGCAAAAAATTAAAATTGATGGTGTTGCAGTTGTCATAGGTAAAAATATAGTATTAGATTCTGATATTGATAAGTTTAAGCAAGAGGTAGAAATTAGATCCGAAGGTAAAGTTACCATATCCGACTGCGAAATGTTAGAAGAATTAATGCAACAAAAATTATTATCACATCATGCAGTTGTAGATAGCGTTAGTGTTTCAGATTCAGAAATTTCTGGAAGAGTAGACAGAAGTGTTGCTTACTTTACAGAACAATATGGTAGTGTAGACAAAGTTATACAAGCTTATGGCTTTAATGATTTAGACGATTTAAAAAAAGAACTGTACACAGTTCAAAAAGAAAATGTTCTGATAGAAAAAGAACAACAGAAAATTACAGAAAAAATAGATGTAACTCCAGAAGAAGTTCGTTTATATTTTAATGGATTAAAAGGAAAAGGAGAATTACCCGAGTTTCCTGCAGAAATAGAATTGGCACAAATTGTTTTAAGTGCAGCACCAACTCAAGAAGAAAACGATAGAATAGTTGCGAAATTAAACGAAATTAAAAAAGAAATAGAAGATGGCGCAAGTTTTAAAATGAAAGCTATTATTAATTCTGATGATCCAGGTGTTACAACCAATGGTGGAGAATATGAAGTAACTAAAGATTCGCCATTTATAAAAGAATTTAAAGAAATGGCTTTTAGCTTAGATGTGAATCAAGTTTCTAAGCCTTTTAAATCAGATTTTGGTTATCATTTAATGCAATTGCATCAAATTAAGGGAAATACAAGAATTGCATCACACATATTAATGCAACCAGATGTTCCAGAAACAAGACTTTTAGACACCAAAGCAAGAGCAGAACAAATTGCTTTAGACATAAAAGAAGGTAGAATAACTTTTGAAGAAGCTGTAAAAAAGTATTCTACAGACGAAGAAACCAAGAACAATGGTGGTTTAATTGTAAATCCTTACACAGGCGAGTCTAAATTTGATTTAACAAGAATGGATCCTGCTTTGTATGCAAGAGTTGCAGAATTGAACAAAGGTGAACTTACAGACATTTTTTACGACCAAAATAGAAGTGGAGAGAAGATGTACAAATTTATTATTATGAGAGATAGAACAAATACTCATACAGCAGATTTGGTAGAAGATTACGTAAAAATTCAGGAGTTGGCTTTGGCAAAAAAGAAAGAAGAAACTGTTGCTAAATGGGCCAAAGAAAAAATTAAAGACACTTATATTAAATTATCGGAAACGCATAGAAAATGTACTTTTGATAGAAACTGGAAAAAAGAAACAAGTAAATAATGTCTGATGTAAAAGCCGTTAATGAATTGGTTGAAAAATACAATTTATTAAAATCTGAAATAGGAAAAGTAATAATTGGACAAAAAGAAGCAGTAAACTACACACTGTTATCTATTTTATGTGGAGGTCATTCTTTGTTAATAGGTGTGCCAGGTTTAGCCAAAACATTGCTGGTAAATACAGTTTCTAGTGCATTAGGTTTGCATTTTAATAGAATTCAGTTTACGCCAGATTTAATGCCTTCAGATATTTTAGGAAGCGAAATTTTAGACGAAAACAGAAAGTTTAAATTTATAAAAGGTCCTATTTTTTCAAACATCATTTTAGCTGATGAAATAAATAGAACTCCACCAAAAACGCAAGCAGCTTTGTTAGAAGCTATGCAAGAGCGCTCTGTTACTATTTCTGGCAATCATTATAAATTGGATTTGCCATTTTTTGTTTTGGCAACTCAAAACCCAATAGAGCAAGAAGGAACGTATCCTTTACCAGAAGCTCAATTAGATAGATTTATGTTTTCTATTTATTTGGAATATCCAAGTTTTAAAGAAGAAGTAGAAGTTGTAAAAAGTACGACAGGCAATGTATTACAAACAGTAAGCTCAATTTTTTCTGCGGATGAAATCATAGAAACTCAAAAGTTGATTCGTAAAATTCCAGTGGCAGATAATGTTATAGAATATGCAGTAAGATTAGTTGGTAAAACAAGACCAAAATCTGCAGAAGCAACAGAAATGGTGAAAAGTTATTTAGATTGGGGAGCAGGTCCAAGAGCATCTCAAAATTTAATTTTAGCAGCCAAAGCACATGCTGCTGTTCATGGAAAATATTCTCCAGATATAGAAGATGTTAGAGCAGTTGCCATTCCTATTTTATCTCATAGAATTGTAAAAAATTACAAAGCAGAAGCAGAAGGAATAACCATTAAAGATATTATAGAGTCTTTACTTTAATCTTTTTCTTCTTCAGAAATTTCTTCAAAAAAGCTAAACACATTTCCTCCATATCGCTTGTCATAACTATGGTTTTTATGTTTAGAAATATCTGTATGTTTCGAATGTTCTATAATTAAAACTCCATCTTTCTTTAATAAATTTTTATCGAAAACCATTTCTACAATTTCTAAAAACTTATCTGTTTCAAAATCGTAAGGTGGATCCGCAAAAATAATGTCTGCTTGTATAGAAGTTTTTTCTAAAAACTTGTAAACATCGCTTTTATAGGTGTTAATGTCTAATTCTAATTCTTTAGAAGTGTTGAAAATATAGCGAATGCAATTATGGTTTGCATCAATTGCATACACGCTTTTTGTGCCTCTAGAAGCAAATTCGTAACTAATGTTTCCTGTGCCAGAAAATAGATCGATTACAGTAATATTATCAAAGTAATAGATGTTATTTAGAATGTTAAATAAAGCCTCTTTGGCCATATCTGTTGTAGGACGAACAGGTAAGTTCTTTGGCGCTCTTAATCGTCTTCCTTTTAATTTTCCAGAAACAATTCTCATAACCCTAATAGTATATAATTAGAGTGTTTAGGAATCTCTAAATCGTTAAAAATTTCGTTGTTACTCTCCAGAAAATGAACATTTCTTATATACTTATAAGTAATTTCATAGAATTTAGATTCTTTGGTAATATCACCCATAAAATAGACATTAAAATCTTCTGCACTTAACTCTAATTGTTCTGCAACAAATAAAATGTAATAAATAAAATCTTCTTTTGTTTGATAAGAAAATGAATTTGATAAAACTAATTTTTTGTTTTCTAAGACCAATATATCCATATACTTTTTGGATACGTTTACAAACATTGTTTTTTCTTGAGATATATTCTTAGTTAAAAGCTTTTCTAACAAAACTGTTAAATGATGTTTGTAAGTGAATTCGCCAAAATTTTGGAATAAATAGTTATTGATGTTTACATAAGGTATGTAAACATTTTTAGCATCGATATTTGTAAGGTCATCAAAAGTTAAAAAATCTGTATTTAGAGTTTTTATATTAAAATTTAAATAAGATTCTAAAACATCTTCGTTAAAGTATTTATTTGGTACAAAGGTGTTTAGGTAATTTGAATGAATAACTTCAACAGAAGAGAATTCTAATTGTAAATTAGCATCCGTCTTAAAAATAGTTTCTATTTTTTTTAGAAGTTCTTCTGGGGTTTTTAGACTTCTCTCAAAAATATATTCTTTAAAATAGACATCATTTTGTAAAGAAACGTCTGAAACACAAAAAGAAAATCCATCCAAACTAAATTGGATGGATAATTTTATATCTTTTATTTTATCTAAATTAATTCTAATCTTCTTTTTTTGCACCCTTATCATATTTAGGTGGCCAGTTACCTCCTGTAGTTACTTCTTCTAAAGAACCCACTGAAACATATTCTCCTTTAATTTGATCAGATTCTATTGCCTCTAATTCTTGTTTTACTAAAGATTCGTTCATACCAGCTAAAATACCTGTTTTAGGAGTTCTAGCTCTAAAAGTAGGTACAACCAAGCCTTGTACTTTTTCAACTTCGGCAATTTCTACTTCAAATTCAACACCATCAACACCAGGAACTTTAAACATATTTTTATAGTCTCTGTCTTTAAAATATTTTAAAACAGGTTCGTAACCAATTGTATCTGTTACTCTTTTTTCCTCATCAATAATAACACCACCACCTTTGTTTACTTGCTCTACTATTGTTTTAGTTTCGGTTAATGCTAATTGAGCACTGTCTATAAATTTAATTAAACCTGCTTTGTCTTTAGTATATTTGCCATAAACTTCGTAATATTTTACTTCTGCATCTCTAATAATTTTTAAACTTTCAACCACACTAGAGTATTTTATAACTTTTTGTTGATTAAATTTAATAGGCTCCATAATACCTGCATAAATTTTGTAACCTAAAAAAACAGTTACAATCAATAAAATTATTGAAGGAATCCATCTTAAATTAAGAGGCAAATATTTAACTATAATATAAGCTAAAAGAACTGCAACTGCTGCTGCTCCAAAAATCATTAGTATTAAACTCATTTTAATTTGTTTTTAATAGTATAGTCGCAAATCTACAATTTTTTTTTAATGATAAAAATTTTTATTTATAAAGAAATGTATCTTTGGTAATTAATATTTTGTATGATAAAAATATCAATAGATTTTTATAAGGAACTTTTAAAAAAGTTTCCACATTCTCCAACGCAAAAACAAAGTCAATTATTAAACCTTCTTAGCACTTTTGTTTTCAATGATAATAAAGATGATTTATTTTTACTCAAAGGATATGCAGGAACAGGTAAAACAACTACTATAAGTACTTTTGTAAACACGCTTTCATCTGCTGGAAAAAAATCTGTTTTATTAGCTCCAACAGGAAGAGCAGCAAAAGTGATTGCTGTATATTCGAAAAGACCTGCTTTTACAATTCATAAAAAAATATATTTTCCTAAAAAACAATCTAATGGTTCTGTAGATTTTGTTTTGCAGCCTAATAAATTTAAAAACACAATTTTTATTATTGATGAAGCCTCTATGATTCCAGATAGTAGACAAAATCAAAAATTATTCGATTCTAGTTCTTTGTTAGACGATTTAATTACCTACGTTTATTCTGGGCATGAGTGTAAGTTGATATTTATTGGCGACACTGCACAACTTCCGCCTGTTAAATTAAGTGTAAGTCCTGCTCTAGACGCAGAAATCTTACAATATGAGTATCACAAAAAAGTAACAGAAATAGAGTTAGATGAAGTGATGCGTCAGCATGAATCTTCGGGAATATTAGCAAATGCTACAGAATTAAGGTTACAATTGCAGAATGATGGAAAAAAATTTCAGTTCGATATTAATTTTCCAGATATTAAAAGATTGGTTGACGGTTATGATATCGAAGATGCCTTGGTAAGCGCTTATGATTCTGATGGAGTAGAGGATACTGCTTTTATTGTACGTTCTAACAAAAGAGCAAATGAATACAATCAACAAATTAGAATGCATATTAGAGGTCAGGAAAATGAAATTTCTCCAGGAGATTTTGTGATGATTGTTAAAAATAATTACTATTGGCTTCAAGAATCTTCTGTGGCTGGGTTTATTGCAAATGGAGATATTTGCGAAGTTTTAAAAATTTTTTCAATCAAAAAATTATATGGATTTCAATTTGCAGAAGTAGAATTAAAAATGATCGATTATCCAGAAATGCAACCTTTTGAAACGGTTTTACTTTTGGATACTTTAACAAGTGAAAGTCCTTCTCTAACATACGAAGAATCCAATAAATTATATGAAGCTGTGAAAGAAGATTATGCTCATGAAAAATCGAAATACAAACAATTTTTGGCAATTAAAAAGAACAAATATTTTAATGCTTTGCAAGTTAAGTTTTCTTATGCTATGACTTGTCATAAATCGCAAGGAGGCCAATGGAAAACCGTTTTTATAGAGCAACCTTATTTACCTGAAGGTGTTTCTAAAGAATATTATAGATGGCTATATACAGCAGTTACAAGAGCACAAGAAAAATTATATTTAATAGGTTTTAAAGACGATTTTTTTACTGATTAGTGCAGTAGATAACTAATACTAATAGTACCATATTTATTACCATACGTATATCTTAAACCTTCAGATTTACTAGTGTTATAATTAAAAACATAGCCAAAATTTACTCGGTTTGCAGTAAACTTAAAGCCTATTTCAACATCAAAAACTACTGGAACTAATTCTTTTGTAACTTCACTTGAGGTATTTAAGAAACTTCCTTGAATTGTAGCATCATACAAAGCATACCTTACCATTGGTTTTATGTAAAAATAAGTTTCTACCTCTCTACTATATTTGGTTGTATCATCATTTAAATTGGTGCCAAAACCAATAGAGTTTAAAATACTTGCTAAAGGTTTAAAGCCAAACCTTGCTAACAAACCAGAAGAAATATTCGTATAAACTGTGCCTACTCTAGCTGTATTTATCCAAGAAAGATCAAAGCCATTTGTGGCACTTTTTGTTAAAAAATCTACATATTCCAAATTTAAATTTATAGCAAAAGCATTCGCAATTTGATGTTCCCAACCAACAGCTTCATCAAAACCATAAATATTGTGAATAAAATATTGTAGTTCTTTTCCAAAAGCATTTTCACCAATTACACCTATTTGCAAAGTTGTATTAAAAATTTTATTGGTTTTGTAAACTCTGTTTATGCCAAAGCTTCCATATAAATAAGCAGCAAAAGGTCTATCGTGCAAACTAATATTTGGAACCACGGCCTTGTAAGGTGTAAACATTTCATGCCCAATTTGCCATTCAAGAATTCTCTTTTCATGCTTTTCAGATTTTATTTTAGACAAATATCTGTAACTTAAAAACATTCCATTGGTGTAATAGCGATCTCTTGAAAAAGAGACATACAAATCGTTGTCATTTGCAAAAGTAATTTCTTTAGAAAATTTTTCTTGAGATACCAATGAAAAGGAGGTAAACAGCAGTAAAAGAAAAGCCTTAAATTTCATAGTATACAAATATAATCAACTTATTTAAAATGATGTTTTTTTAATAGTTTTTCGGAAAAAAGTTTTTATTTTAGAGGTTTAAAATATTTCGATGAATTTAAATAAAATGCTAACCCAAGAAGATTTTAATGAGCTAAAAAGTAACGAACATTTACTTTCTGTTATTAAAGAAAAGGGTGTTTTGTACAATAAAGTAAAAAATACACTTTCTTACAATAGCGAATTAAGATTGTTACAAATTGAGTTGGTAAAATTGCAAAACTACGTTGCAAAAGAAAAAAAAAGAGTAGCCATTGTTTTTGAAGGTAGAGATGCAGCAGGAAAAGGAGGTAACATTCGAAGATTTATGGAGCATTTAAATCCAAGATCGAGTAGACTTGTTGCTTTAAATAAACCTACAGATGTAGAAAAAGGACAGTGGTATTTTCAAAGATATATTAAAGAATTGCCTAACCCTGGAGAGATTGTTTTTTTTGATAGAAGCTGGTATAATAGGGCTGTTGTAGAGCCTGTTATGGGCTTTTGTACAGAGCCACAATACAATGAGTTTTTAGTACAAGTGCCAGAATTTGAGCATATGATGTACGAAGATGGTTTAATATTGATAAAATTTTGGCTGTCTATTACCAAAGAAGAACAATTAGAGCGATTTGAAGAGCGAAAAGAAAATCCTCTTAAAAGATGGAAATTTAGCCCTGTAGACAAACAAGGACAAATTCTCTGGGACAAGTATACACACTATAAATCTGAGATGTTTTCTAAAACACACACCACTTATAGCCCTTGGATGATTATAAAAACGAATGATAAAAAAGTGGCGAGATTAGAAGCAATAAGACACGTATTGTCAAAATTTTCTTATGAAGGAAAATCGGATGAGGAAACAACTTTAAATCCAGATCCAAATGTTGTAATGCGTTATTATCGTTCAAATATTAATCAAATAGATTAGAAAGAATGACTAGAAAATTATCTGATGCAGACATCAATAAACTAAATACAAAAAAAGGTTTGGTAGCACTTTTATCAAAAGAACCTTTAAGTATTGGTAAAGCTTTACGTTACATAAATTATGTAAAAAAGCTTAAAAAATTACAAGTGGAGTTAATTAGAATGCAAACTTGGGCGATAAACAATAATGAAAGGATAATTATCGTTTTTCAAGGTAGAGATGCAGCAGGTAAAGGTGGCGCCATTAGAAGACTTACAGAACGAATTAACCCACGTCATATGAGAATTGTGGCTTTGCCAAAACCATCTGATGATGAGCAAACTCAGTGGTATTTTCAAAGATATGTAGAGCAATTTCCAAAGGCAGGAGAAATGGTTTTTTTTGATAGAAGTTGGTATAATAGGGCAGTTGTAGAGCCTGTAAATGACTTTTGTACTCAAGAAGAATATAAAATATTTATGAACCAAGTAAATGATTTTGAAAGAATGATTTTAGAATCTGGTATTCATTTGGTTAAAATTTATATGTCTATATCTAAAAAAGAACAAGCCAAACGTTTTGCAGATATAAAGAGTGATCCTCTAAAACAATGGAAAATGACAAAGATTGACGAAAAAGCGCAGATTCTTTGGGATCAATACACAGAATATAAAAATGCAATGTTCGATAAAACGAACACTCCAATTTCACCTTGGAAAATTATTCGTGCGAACAGAAAAACAGATGCAAGAGTAAATGTGATAAATCATATATTAAAAAGTATACCTTATAATAAGAATTTAGAAATTTAAATTTTCAGTCATTAAGAAAAAATATAAAAGGTTTTTTAAATGACAAATAATTATGATAAAAAACTATTTTAGAATATCAATACTTTTCTCGTTTTTATTTAATTTTTTGGTTGCACAAGTTCCTCCAACTGCGAATAACGATAACGATACTACATTTATAAATACAACGCTCACCAAGGTTTCACCTGGACTTCTTGAAAACGACACAGATGCAGATAATGATGTGCTTACAGTTACAGATTTTTTAATAGGTGGGTTAACTTTTAATGCAGGGCAAACTGCTAGTTTTGCGGAAGGAAGTATTACAATTTCTGCAGATGGAAGCTATACTTTTAATCCAGCTTTAAATTTTGAAGGAGATGTTCCTTTAATAAATTACACAATCACAGATGGCACTTTTACAAGTTCTGCAGATTTAAATTTATCTGTTGTTGTAAACCCGAGACAACCCATTGCAAATAATGATAATAATACTACATTTCGAAATGTTACTTTAAACGAAGCTTCTCCTGGTGTTTTAGCAAACGATACAGATCCAGATAATGATGTTCTTACAGTTACAGATTTTTTAATAGGTGGGTTAACTTTTAATGCAGGGCAAACTGCTGCTTTTGCAGAAGGAAGTATTACAATTTCTGCAAATGGAAGCTATACTTTTAATCCAGCTTTAAATTTTGAAGGAGTTGTCCCTTCTATTAATTACACAGTCACAGATGGTGCTTTTACAAGTTCTGCCAGTTTAAATATTGCTGTTTTTTTATCTCCTAATCCTCCAATTGCAAATGACAATACTAATAATACATTTCAGAATACTCCATTAAATGTTGTTTCACCAGGTGTTTTAGATAATGACACAGATCCAGATAATGATGTTCTTACAGTTGCAGAATTTTTAATAAATGGGGCAACTTTTAACGCAGGTCAGACAGCCAGTTTTGCTGAAGGAAGTATCACAATTTTTCTTGATGGCAGTTACAATTTTACACCAATTCCCAATTATACAGGAAATGTTACTTTAATTAATTATACAATAACAGATGGCTCTTTTACGAGTTCTGCAAATTTAAATTTATCAGTAATTTATCCGCCTACACCTCCTGTTGCTAATGATGATTATGATACTGCCGATGAAAATTCAACTTTAAATGTAAGTGCAGCTGGCGTCTTAGAAAATGACACAGACTTAAATGAAGATGTTTTATCGATTACTGAATTTTTAATAAATGGAATTACCTATAGCTTTGGACAAACTGCCAATTTAGCTGAAGGAGATTTTACATTGTTTCAAGATGGTAGTTATACGTTGGTTGCTGCACCAAACTATATAGGTGAAGTTCCTGTTATAAATTATACCATTACAGATGGCACTTTTATAAGTTCAGCTAATTTGTTTTTAACAATTGAACCTACAGAAAATTTAATAGAAATTTTAAGTTTAACGAGTTGTAACCAAGGTTTTACAAGCAGCAATTTTTATAAAATTAGATATGGTGTTGTTTTAAGAAATAGAAGTAATGCCAAAGATTTTCATCCTTCAAGTCTCATTAAAAATATTGATTTAGTCAACGATTTACAAGCTACATTTGGATCTGGTTGTATAGTTACTGTAGATCAAATAAGTATTCAAAATGATAATTTTACAAATGATTTCTCTGGGCAACCTTATCCAAAAGAATTCAACAATAATGCTATTAATCTTAATTTTGTAAATGGTACTTCCACTAGTTTTTTTAGTGAGGAAGCTATTAATAATTTTACCCTATACCCAAGACAATCAATTTTTATAAGTTATTGTGTAACAGTAAGAGCATTTTGTGATGGTAGACCAAACCCTACTCCCTCAGGTTCAGACATCAATTTTACAAATACACTTAATGTATCAGATAGTAGTGGTGCATCAACAAACTCTATAACTCTTAGAGATTTTCACTCTACAGAAGCAGTTGTAAGTGCTGCTCTAAATGTGCCAGAATTTAATAATAACGTTCAAAACCCACCAGGTACAGCAAATTCAAACGGATCTTATGACTTTGTAAACACATTAATAATTACAAACGAAGGAGCTGCAGCAGCAAGTAATGTGAATTTTAATATGGGTTTAAGAGATTTTATTTCTAAAGGAATTACCTTTAATGATATTAGAATAACCCAAGTTGCTGGTCCAAATGTTACTATAAATACAGCATACAATGGTATAACTGAAACCAATTTACTAACCAACAACAATACATTACCTGGAGGGGAAACGATAAGATTAGAGATCTATTATTTAATTGCGCCCATTAGTAATAGTCGTTACAGTTATTTTTATCAAATGGATAAATCTCAAACCCAAGGACCAATTGATGATTTTGATGAAACACTCGAAATTAATAAGAATATCCGATCATTCGTTAAATGGTCTGATGGTTTAGGAGATCATGTTGATTCTTATTATTTTGCAGGAGCTCCAACTTCATCCGTTTCTGCAGATTCTCAATGCAGTTGCATCACTTTAGGTATGCGTTTTGTTTTTGACTCGTCTTCGAGAACAACAAAAATAATTTCCGATTCTAAACCAATTCCAAACGGAATTTTAGAGCACGAAGAAGTAACCTTCCAAATTACCATTACAAATACTAGCGAATCTGTTCAATTAGAAGATTTACAGCTAGCAGATAATTTATCAAATATTTGCACAGGAAAGCTTGTCTCAGTGGGCACACCTTTTATTCAAAGTTCTACAGCTACATCAAATCCTATTCTAAATCTAAGTTTTAATGGTACTTCAGACACCAATATTTTTAATGGAACCTCAGGCTTATTAATGGCTAACGAATCTATAACAGTTCAATTTTCGGCAGTTTTTAGTGAAAACTGTAGTGCAACGAATACTGCCCTTTTTACAGCAAAAGACCCTTTAAACAATACAGTAAGTTCTTCCAATTCTGTAACTATCAATGTCTTTACAGATACAGATAATGATGGAATATCGAATGTTTTGGACATTGATGATGATAATGATACTATTCCAGACGTGCTAGAATATAATGGGTTAAATCCTTTAGATGATGATGATGCAGATTTAATTCCAAATTACAGAGATACAGATTTTGGAGCAGATAGAAATGGAGATGGAATTGTAGATATTTTTGATTTTGATAATGATGGCGTTGCTAATCATTTAGATTTAGATAGTGATAATGATGGAATTTTAGACATCATAGAAGCTGGAAATAGTATTGCAGATACGAACAACAATGGAAGAACAAATAATACAGTTGGCGCAAACGGACTAGATAATACTCTAGAAAATAATGATACTACAAATGCCACAATTAATTATGTAGTTCCGAACACAGATTCAACTGGAAATCCAAATTATGTAGATATTGATGCAGATGGAGATGGAATTGTAGACAATATAGAAGCTCAATTAACATCGAATTATATCACTTTAAATGGAGTAGTTTCTGAAGATGGAATTGATTCTGCTTACCCAAATGGTCTAATTCCTATTGATTCTGAAAATGATGGAATCCCAGATTATATAGACACAAATTCTGATAATGATATTAGAGATGATAGCATAGAAGGTTGGGATACTAATACTGATGGAACTCCAGAAACAATAGCAATTAACATAGATATAGATAATGATGGTTTAGATGATGCTTTTGATACGAATACAAATCTGGTAAATCCTACAAATGGACAAACTCCATTAAGTTTTCCAAATGCAGATAATACAGATACACCAGAAAGAGATTGGAGAGAAATCATTGCAATTTTAATTCAAATAGACAATATTACAGAAACAGAAAGCAACGATTTTGTATTTACATTTACTTTGGTTACTAAAAATGATAATTCTGTATTTATAACAAGTGCTTCGCCAATCGATTTTAATTTATCAACCATAAATGGAACAGATACTACAGCTATATTTGATGTAGCAACTTCTCCTTTCGATTTTTCAGGCTTTACAAATACCACATTCACAATTCCTCCATTTACAAATTCAGCCCAATTTACAGTTTCTTCTTTAGAAGACACTATTTTTGAAATCACAGAACTTTTTACTTTAAATGCAACAGTTACATCAAACAATACCTTAAATACAGAGGTAAATGCAATAGGTACTATTTTAGATAATGATGCTGCACCATCAATAACAATGAACAATTCTAGAGAAGATGAAGGTGTAGATTTAATGCATACAATTGTTTTGAGCAATCCTTGTTCTACACCTATTATAATTGACGTAAATACCAGTGATGATTTGGCAATAAGTCCACAAGATTACACTTCATATTCAGAAACCTTAACTATTAATGGAACAATAGATCCAAACAATACAAATACACAAGTTTCATTTAGTATTACTTCGCTTTTAGACAATTTAAATGAGTTAGATGAAGAAACTTTAAACGTAACTGGAACAGTAACTACAACAAATATTGGGTTACAAGATTTGACAAAAACAGCTACAATTGTAGATGTAGATCCAAATCCATTAATAAGTATAGAAGATGTAACAGTAGAAGAAGGGAATACAATGTTGTTTACAATTAGGCTTTTAAACGCAAATTTAAATCCTATGCAAAACTACTTGCCAATTAATTTAGTTTTAGAAACCATAGACCAAACTACAACTGCAAATCAAGATTACGAATCTATTGCATTGTTAGCGAGTATTCCAGCTTTATCATCTGAAATAAACCAATCCATAAAAACCTTAGATGATAGCATAAATGAAGACACAGAAACCTTTCTATTTAGAGCAACTACAAACTTAGGCAATATATCTAATGCAGTTCAGCCATCAGCAATTGGTACTATTAAAGACAACGATTATCCTAATTTATTCTCTCCAAATTCTGATGGAAGAAGTGATGTTTTTAAAATTGGAGGAATAGAAGAATTTCCGAATTTTAAGTTGGTCATATTCAATCGCCAAGGAAATGAAGTTTACAATTACAGCAATAATGGTAGAACAAATCCTATTTGGTGGGATGGAACTTACAATGGTAATCCAGTTCCTGTTGGGGTTTATTATTATACCTTAGATTTTAATGATGGTGTTACAAAACCAAGAACAAATTTTATACAATTGATAAGATGATGTTTATAAAAAATAAAATTGTCTTAATAATAGTAATGCTGATTTTTATCAGTTTAAATACATATGCTCAACAAGTACCAAATTACACGCAATATTTGTATAATATGCAGGTAATTAACCCTGCTTATGTTGGTGTTAGAGCAGATTTAAGTTTGTCTGCTTTAGGTCGTAAACAATGGGTTGGAGTGCAAGGAGCCCCAGAAACAAGCACCTTTTCAGTGAATGGAAGATTAAATAGAGGTTTAGGAATTGGGGCAACTTTTGTAAATGATAACATAGGTTTAACAAGCACAAATAACATTAATATAGATGCTTCTTATACAATTATCACTTCTCAATACAGTAGATTATCATTTGGTTTAAAAGGCGGAATTACTTTTTTTAATAACAATTTAGCAAGCGGAATTACAGTAGATAACGAAGTATATGCATCTACAACTGGTAATTTCCCAAACGTAGGTTTTGGGGCTTTTTTTTACAATAGAAAATTTTATGTAGGTTTATCTTTGCCATATATTTTAGAAACACCACAATTTTATATCGAAGAAAATCAGAAAGGTGGAATAACTATTGATAAAAACCTAAATTATTTCTTAACTACTGGAGTATTATTTAAACTGTCAGAAGACATTATGTTTAAGCCTTCAACAATGATTAGATATACTTCAAACCAACCAATATCAATAGATATAAACTCTAATTTTTTATACAAAGAAGCTATAGAAGCTGGGTTGTCTTATCGTTATCAAAACTCGTTAAGTGCAATGTTCGCTGTTATTTTGAATAAAAAGTTTAGAATAGGTTATGCTTACGATCATACATTATCAACTCTTGGAGGTAATTTTAGTTCTCACGAAATTATACTTCAGGTAGACTTTAGTTTTAATAGAAATACAAGATGGCTAGAGCCAAACAAGTGTTATTTCTAATCGTTTCTACAAAAAAAAATTAAGAGAGTAATTTTTTTACGGATGTAAAAATAAAATAGACCTCTGCAGCAATCTGTTTGTTCGTTTCTAAATAAGCTTCATCTTGATTTGGAGTCCCATCAGCATGTTTTGGGTCTACAAAAGGCAAATGAAATCTGTAGCTTGCAGTGGGTATATATGGACAATTTTTATCAGCATTATTACAAGTTGTAATGGCTATAAATTTTTCTGGATTCATAGTGTCATCATACAACTTAGAAAAACCTAAAATATAGTTTCTACTACCATCAAAAGTAATTTGATATTTTGGGTTTTGATGCGAAAAATCTTCTAATTTGAATAAGAAACCTGCTTTCTGTAAAGTTTTAACCGTATTTCTATAAAAAGCAGTTACTTCTGTTCCTCCAGAAAATGATTGAATATTTAGATTGAAATAGGCTGCAGCATAAAAACTCCAAACTTGTCCTAATTGACTTCTTCGAGAATTGTGAGTACAGATAAAATTAAGATTTACAATTTCATTTTTAGCATATTCTTTTGCAATCGTTTCTGCAACTATTTGTAACTGTTTTTTTCTATCATCTGTAATTACAACCTTTTTATGGGCATTTTCAAAGAAGTTTTCAATAGATATAGTTGAAGTTTTCAGCATGTTCTTATTTTTGTACAAAATTAAGTCAAAAAAGAATTCAACTAAATTAATATAAGGTTAAGAATGCGTTTAGAAATTGGAAATAAAGTAGCTGTTTTAGATGATGTGTTAACAGGTAAAGTTGTAAATATTTCAAAAGATGAAGTTTCTGTCGAAACCGAAGATGGAATGATTTTTAATTTTTCTGAATCTGAATTGGTAAAAATTGGTATTGACCAGCATGAGTTAACCAAGTTTTCTGATATTAATAATCCGCTTTTAAAACAGAAGACAGAAAATAAAACAAAGAAAAAAAGCCATTTTACCAAAGACAAAAATGAGGTTATTATGGAAGTTGATTTGCATATTCATCATCTTACAAAATCAACTAGAGGCATGGATAATTACGACATGTTAAATTTACAATTAGATACTGCAAAAAATAAAGTTGAATATGCCATTAATAAAAGAATTTCGAAAATCGTATTTATACATGGAGTAGGAGAAGGGGTTTTAAAATCGGAATTATATAGTTTGTTAAACAAATATCCTGTAAAATATTACGATGCATCTTATAAAAAATATGGTTTGGGAGCTACAGAAGTGTATGTTTTTCAGAATAGTGTAGATTAGGGAAAGAAGAATCAAGATTGAAGAGTAGAGAATCAAAAGACAAGAAAATTTTTACCGATAAAAGCGTATTTTTACCAAATGAAAGCTGTTTACTTAGATAATGCTGCAACTACAAAAATTGATGCTGAGGTTTTAGAATTGATGCATATTTCTATGCAAGAAAATTTTGGAAATCCATCTTCTACGCATCAATTTGGTCGAAAAGCAAAATCTGCTGTGGAAACTGCCAGAAAAAATATAGCCAAACATTTTAATGTTTCTGCTAGTGAAATTGTTTTTACAGCTGGTGGCACAGAAGCCGATAATTTTATTTTACAAAATGCAGTTTTACATTTAGGCGTTCAGAGAATTATTACTTCAAGAATTGAACATCATGCAGTTTTACATTGTTGTGAGTTTCTAGAAAAAAAGCAGAATATAATTTTAGATTTTGTAAATGTTGATGAATTTGGTGCTGTAGATTTAAATCATTTAGAAGAATTATTATCCACTTCAAAAGCTAAAACATTAGTGAGTTTAATGTTTATCAATAATGAAATTGGTAACATTTTACCTGTTGATAAAATTTGTGTTTTATGTAAAAAACACAATGCTCTTTTTCATTCTGATACTGTGCAAGCAATTGGCCATTACAAAATAGATTTAAAAGAAACGCCTATAGATTTTATTGTAGCGAGTGCACATAAATTTCATGGGCCAAAAGGTGTTGGTTTTGCATACTTTAAAAAAGGATTTGGAATTTTACCTATGTTTTTTGGTGGAGATCAAGAAATGGGAGCAAGGTCTAGTACAGAAAATGTGCACAGTATTTTAGGTATGGAAAAAGCCTTAGAAATTGCTTATTCGAATTTAGAAAAAGACAAAAATCATCAACTAGAAATTAAAAATTATTTTATTGATGAGTTACAAAAAATATCAAAAGATATTCAATTTAATGGTTTTTCTTCTCAAATAGAAAAGAGTAGTTATACGATTTTAAATGTTCGTTTTCCAATAAAAAACGACATGCTTTTATTTAGTTTAGACATGCTTGGAATTGCTGTTTCTGGAGGTTCTGCCTGTCAAAGTGGAAGCAGTAAAGGGTCTCATGTTTTAGCAGAAATATTAAGTGATAAGCAAGCAAATAATACTTCTGTTCGTTTTTCGTTTTCGAAATTTACCACAAAAGAAGAAATCAATTTTACTTTACAAAAAATAAAAGAGCTGCTTTAGAAGCAGCTCTTTTAAATTTAATGAACTTAATCGATTATAAGCTTCTTGTAGCTTCTTCCTTTATCATTTTTAATTTCTAAGAGATAAAAACCTTTTTTTAAATTTTCTACATAAAAGTTTTTATTGGTTGAAAAGTTTCCAGAAAATTCTTTAATTTTTTTTCCATTAACAGAATATATAATAAGATTGGTACTCTCAATATTCAATTTAAAAGATGATTTCACAGGATTTGGATATATAAGAACATCAGCTTCTAAAAATAAATTTTCAGTTGAGAGTACAGCAGCATTATTTGCATATACCTTAAACTCGCCAGGTGCTAAAGAAATTAGGGTATTTGTATTTGTAACATTTATCATTTGATTGTTGTTTAAAACATCGTACCAAGCTCCAGTTTTTTGAAAAACAGGATTTATATTTTGAGTGGTTACACCAAAATTTCCAATTACATTAATATATTGTATTTCTGCAGATGAAGTATTTGTTAATTGAATTTTCTTTAATCCGTTTGTATTAGTGGCATCAATTGTAAAGTTCGAAGTTTTAAAAATGTCATATTTTTGCTTTAACTGAATTAAATTGTTGTATACATTATAAATATTTTTTCTTTCTTGTATGTTAAAATAATTCCATAAAATAGGTTTATTTCCAAGTCTACCATTTTGATTGATACTAATATCATAACCTAATTCTCCAAATTGCCAAATCATTTTTGGACCAGGTACAGTAAAGAAAAAGGCACTAGCAATTTCTTGACGTTTTAAAGCAGTATTTAAGTTTTTAATGTTGTAGCTGCCAGAAGAGTTTCCATTAGTGATGCATTCGTACATTAAACGCTCTTCATCATGGCTTTCCATATAACCTATATTTGCAGGTACAGACCAACCTCTATTTTTGTATGAAATCCAAGAAAAATTAGAATCATTATTCTTACCAGCTACAGCTTGTCTGTAGTTATAATTATGGTTGCCCCACATCATAATTCCCTTACCTTCATTTAAACGATAATTCACCCATTCAGACTCTTCAGTATTACCACCTAAATGTTCAAATATTATGTAAAAATTTGGATCTATTTCCCATTGATAATCAGCATATTCTTTTAAAATAGTTACTCTGTCTTGCTGAAAATTACCTGTACAGCCTTCATCATTTGCTGTACAATTTTGTGTAAAACCTTTTGTTAAATCCCATCTAAAACCATCTATTTTAAATTCCTGAATCCAATATTGTGTAGTTCTTTTTACATAATCATTTACATCTTGTTTACTATGATTAAAGTCATTATAAACATTATAAGCATGTTTTGGAGTTTGATTAAAGAATGGGCTATTTGCACTTGCTTGCCCACCATAATTCCCATCATCAGTATTGTACATTCTATAAAATGGATTTTGACCTGTTGCATGGTTATAAACAATATCTAAAATTACAGCTATACCTCTTCTATGACATTCATCTATTAATTGTTTAAATGCTTTTGGTGAGCCATAATATTTATCTAGAGCCATATGAAAAGAAGGATTATATCCCCAAGATAAATTTCCATCAAATTCATTAACAGGCATAAACTCTATGGCATTTACACCAAGTTCTTGCAAGTAATCTAAACGTGCTTTTACAGCATCAAAACTATGTAATTCATCAAAATCTCTAATTAATAACTCATAAATTACTAAATCTGTTTTTGCAGGCTTTTGAAAGTTTACTACTTGCCAGTTGTATTCTGTATCACCAGTTCTTAATAAGGAAACTGCATGATTTGTTTTATTTGTTGGATAAACAGGTAAATTAGGATAGGTTGTAGAATTGATATATTGATCTTCAACAGGATCTAATATTTGAGTAGAATAAGGATCTGCAACTCTTATTTTACCATCTATTAAATACTGAAAAGAGTAATTTGTTTGTGGTGTTAAACTTGTTAACTCTATCCAAAATCTATTTTTAGAACTATCTTTTTTAAGTAAATAATTATTGTTTATTTCCCAATTATTAAAATCGCCAATAACATGAATAAACTCTTTTCCTAACGCATATAAAACCAAAGTTACTTTTGTAGGATCGTTTTCATCAAAATTAATACCATCTAATAAATTACTTGGCAAGGAAGCCTCAGTTACAGTAGGTTTAACAATTATTTGAAATGTTGCACTTTTAGTTTCCCCATTATTTACAGCCTCTAATACAAAATTAGTATTTACAGTAACAGGAGTAGTAAAATTATATTTTGTAATATTCGTTTTTTGATCTACAGAAACTCCATTTGCTTTTAAATTAAAATTTGCAGGTAAACTAGCGGATGCTGATACAGCAACGTTTTCGCCAGAATTTATAATTGTAGTTGTTACAGATGGTGTAGTTAGGGTAAGTTGAAATTTACCCACTTCATAAACTTGATCTTGAGATTTTTTATCACCTGTTCCATTTTTTGCTTTTACTAACATTCCTATTTTACCAATTCCTGTTCTGGCATACAATGTTGTTGGTGTAAAACTAAAAGAATATGTTCCATTACCATTATTGGTTAACTTTTGAGCTTCATTCGAGTTTGTCCAACTTCCATTGGTTGGAGAGTCCATAATGTTTTCATCATTTACATCAAAAGACCATGCCCAAAGATAAATATCTGAAACACCCCAAGTTGTTGTATTTACACCTGAAACTGTAACTGTAATTTCTTCGTTTTCTTCAAATGTTGTTGGTGAAACCGTAAAATTTGCTGTCTGAACTTGAGTATAGGCAATGGTTGTTAATAGAAAAAAGAATAAAGTAATTTTTTTCATAGTTAGATGTAATAAAAAAAAAGAGCTATCATTTTAGATAGCTCTTAAATAATTTAAATTTAATTTTTTGTGTAAGTAGGTGAATTTGAATCCGAAAAATCCAGTACAAAAGAATATGTACCTGCAACTGTATTTAGGTTACCACCATTTAATTCTAAAACACCATCACCATTAGAATCTCCATAATTGGTTCCCCAATCGTTGTTAGCTCTAAATTTGTATTCACCATCAATTAAGGTAACGTTTTCTAAAATCCAAACATCGTTAAAAGGTTTAGACCAATCTCTTTTAAATTGTGCATCTGGAGTAGCTCCCCAATTATTATAAGCACCACCTACAAGACCCCATACATTAGTTACTGCCTCTAATTCGTAAGTTAAATCGTTCATATCAAAAGTTACGAAATAGGTTCCTGCTGTAATTGCGATGTTAGCTCCATTTAGTTCTAAAGTTCCATCAGCACCAGTATCACCCCAATTGGTTCCCCAATCGTTATTTAATCTGAACTTCCACTCACCATCAATAAAAGTAACAAGACCTCTAAATACATCTGAATACTGGTCGTATTCTAACATAAAATCTGGAGTAGCGCCCCAATTGTTATAAGCACCACCAACTATACCTATAGAAAAACTTTCTATTGTATAGTTCATATTATTTAAATCTAAAACAATTTTGTAAGATCCAGCAGTTACAGTCATATTATCTCCATTAGCAGTTAATGCACCACCAGTAGAGCTTGTACTACCCAGATTGTTAGCCCAATCGTTATTTTCTCTAAATTTAAATTCACCATCAATTAAGTTAACATAAGCTGCTAAAACACCATCAACATCCGTTTTAAAGAATGGTAAATCTGGAGTTGCACCCCAATTGTTAGCTGCAGAACCTACTACACCCCAAGTTGTAGATAAATCTAAAACAGTTAAGTATGTAGTTACGTTAATAGTAACGCTTGTAGCTACTCTTTCTAAAACAGTTCCTGTAGCAGTATCTGTTATAATTGCTCTTACTCTTAATTGTAATTTACCAGTAGTGTCTACAGCAATTCCTGCTTGAATTGCAGCTGTATTTAATTTAGCATTTGTTAAAGAAACACTATTCATGTTTTTCACTTTTGCCAATTCTATTGGTGTCGCAAAACTTGTACCATCTAAAGCTGCTTCTAGAATATATTCAATGTCTAAATTTAACGTTGAATTTAAAATAGGATCATTCCAACCAATCGTTAAGGCAGTAGCATCATTATTTGCTAATGTTAATACAAAAGAATCACCATCTGAAACACCAGTAATAGTAGGTGCATTTACAGGATATGTGGTTACTAATAATAAAACAGTATTTGTAGTTAAATTATTTGCTTTTACTCTCATATAAATTGCAACATCTCTAAAGTTTGTAACACCAGCATTATTAATTGCCTCGTTAAAAGCTGTCACTGTCATCGAGAAATTATTCTTTGTGGTATTCCCTAAAGAAACAGGTGTTGTAAAATCTGCATCTGTAGACATTTCTACAGTATAGTCTGCAGATGTATTTATCTCATCTTTCCAAGTAATGGTAAATGCAGGATTATTTGGAAGCGAAAAATTTAAAAACACACTACTTATACCTGGAGTGTCTAGCACAAAAGCTGCATCAGGACTTGTAATTGTTAAGCTTTCTTCTACGTCACAAGAGCCTAATAATAAGGTTAATGAAAGAAATATATAGCTTAACTTTTTTATAAAATTATTCATTTTTTATTTTTTAAAATTAATTGATATTATAAGTTTAAAGGAATAAATATGTATTGTCCAGTTAAGTCATTAAACCAAACATCATAATCGTCCTCAACAATTACAGGAATTGTACCACCACCATTGGTTGCAGTTCCAGAAAAAGAAGTTGAACTTCCCCATTTATCTCCAGCACCTGTTACAAATTCTACATCTCCAGGTGTTAATCGAACACTATTAGCATACCAAATATGGCCATCGAAAGATAATGGTGATAAAGCTAAATTTGCAGTACTTGATCCTTGTAAAGATAAACTTGCTGGACTGGTTATACCAGTTGCATTAAAAGGCTCAAAAGTAAATTTGTTTGTAGCAAAATCTATTGTGAATTTATAGAAACCAGCTGTTGTAATAGAACTGTTATTTTTTGGAAAAGTTCCAGGATCTGTCCCTCCACCAGGGTTTACATCAATAGTAGTTCCATCGTTTGTGCCCCATTGTGGTTGCCAAAGTCCTTTTACTTCGAGTACTTTAAATTGAGCGGCTCCAAAATATCCTGTATAATAAAATCTATTACTATCTGCAGGATCTCTAAATAATGCTGGGTTATTACTATTGTTATTCCAATTAGGAGCTGTAGCATCGCCTACTAAATAATAGTCTTTAAATGTATAATTAAAGTAAGGATATACATTGAATTGTATAATATTAGACATGGATTTCTCAGTATTTTGAGAGCCTAAAGAAGATACAACTCTAATAAAAATTGGTTTTAATTCGAAAGGATTTAAACCTGCATTACCAGCTGCTGTATTTACTTCACTCATAGATAAAGTCACTGAAGTTCTCCCTGTTACTGCAGAAGCAGTTACAGGAGCAGTAAATACATCATCTTTCGAAAATTGAACTGCGTAACTTATAGATGCCTGTATACCATAATCAGCTTCGTTCCAATTTAAGGTAACTGCTGGGTTATTTGTGTTTACAGCGTCTAAAACTAAATCTGTGAAGTTTAATTCGGCCAAGACTGGAGCAGTTGGAGCAGAAATAGTAAATGTTTCAGAGCTGTCATCACACGCTTGGAATATTAATAAAAATAGTCCAAAGAATGCTATTGCTGAAAATCTTTTTATGTTTTTCATGTTTTGTAATTTAATTTTAAAATTAATACCCTGCATTTTGAGTCAAATTTGGGTTAGAAGATAAACTTGCAGAAGGTATTGGATATAAGTTTAAATTGGTAGGTAAAGCTATACCATTAGTTCCATTACCTTTCCAAACCCAATTGTAAGAACCACCAGTAAATCTGCCAAAACGAACTAAATCTTGTCTTCTATGAGCTTCCCAATGTAACTCTCTAGCTCTTTCATCAAGAATAAAATTTAAATTGATGTCTGCTAGGGTTAAATTATTTTGAGGATTATTTGCTCTTGTTCTTAATGCATTTATGTAAGCAGTTAAATCTCCAGGATTTGCACCAGAACCACCTCTTAAATGAGCTTCTGCATACATTAAATAAACATCTGCTAATCTAAATAAAGGAAAGTCTGTGTCTACAAAAGTTTGGTCTGCACCAAAACCACCTGTAGATTTTGCATTCGAATATTTCTGTAAAATAAAGCCTTGATCTCTATCAGAAATATCTGTAATTTCAATATTTCTTCCAGAAGAAATAATTGTATTTCTGGCATCGTTATTAAAAATACTTGCATCGAATAATTGCACAAATTGTTTTCTTAATCTTAAGGCGCCTCCCCAACCACCAGCAGCAACACCAAGAGGCGCTCCATTGGCTTCTATACTACCAACAGAACCGTTAATCATAACTGTAGTTGGACCATAGTTTTGAGTGTAAGTACCATCAGAAATTAAAGGAAAAATAATTTCATTTCTTGCAGAATTTGTGTTGTTATCTGCCATAAAATTATGCAAATAATTAGATGCTAAAGTGTAACCTCCATTTATTATTTTTTTACAATAATCTAAACACTCTGTATATTTAGGTTGTCCAATATACACTTCTGCATTCAAATAAATTTTAGCTAGAATCATCCATGCTACTCCTTTACTTGCTCTTCCATGTTCTACAGACATTGGATCTGCTAAATCTGCCTCAATATCTTTTAACTCAGACTCTACATAGTCGAACAATTGTTGTCTGTTGTATGCTTGTGGTTGTGCATTAATTGCATCATTTTCCGTAGAAAAGTTTGCTTGACCAAACAAATCCATCATATAATAATAAGACATCGCTCTTAACAATCTAGCTTCTGCTCTAAACTTAACAATTTCTGCTCTCGTAGTTGCTGAAACTTGTCTTTCATCTAACTTGGCAGTGGTAGTTTCTCTTAAAAAATTATTAGCAAAAGCTATAGTTACATGAGTTCTACCAAACATTCCATAAACAATAGGGTCATCTGCATTCCAAATATTACGCTGTATTTCGCGAGTTCCAGGATCATTTTCATAAGACCAGATCATTTGATCTGCAGAGAGTGTTTGTAGGTATAATAATACACGTCCAAATTGACTTGTTCCTGCATCTAAACCATCAATATTTGATGATCCAGGACCATCAACCCCAGTTAAAGAGAGATTTCCATAAACGCCTGCTAGTAACTCTTTGTAAGCAGTTTCTTTTGTAAAAAAATCTTCACCTAATAAGTCTTGATCATCTTGTGGTGTGATGTCTAAATCTTTTGTACAAGATGACAGAGCAACTACCATGACCAAAAATAGGATGGCTATTTTTTCTATTTTAAATATTTTTTTCATCATTAATTTTTTAGTAATTAAAATTTAATATTAGCTCCAACCAAGAAAGTTCTTGGACGTGGATAATTTGTGTTGTCTATACCACCACTTCCTAATTCCGGATCTAAACCAGTATAGTTAGTTATTGTAAATACATTTTGCATACCAGCCCATAAACGGATGCTATTTGATGCAAATTTTTTGATTGGTCTATCAAAAGTATATCCAAAGGTAATGTTGTCCATTCTTAAAAATGATGCATTTTCAAGATAAATGTCTGATATAATAACATCTGAAGTGCTATTAAAATTTGTATTCAAAACAGATGTTGGGATGTTCCCTAATACTGCATTGTCTTGTAGTAAATCGTATTGAGCTAAACCAGAGTTTACGTTATTGTATACATAGTTACCAATATTTGCTCTAAGGTTGAATGCTAAATCGAAGTTCTTGTAATTAAAACTAGATTGAAAACCAAAACTTAAATCGGCTTGTGGATCCTCTTTTAAATATCTGTCTTGCGTATTTATAATACCATCTCCATTTAAATCGGCATAAGCACCTTCTATTGGGTTTCCAGATGTGTCATACAATTGTTTAAATACGTAAAAAGAGTTTGGTGCAAAACCTTCTCTAAATAATTGTATAAAGTTACCTGTACCACCTGCAATGCCTCCTGTTGTAATATCTTGCCCTAAAGCAAGTTCTTTAATTTCTCTATCTAAATAAGTAGCATTAAAGTTAATATTCCAATTTACATCTTCTGTTTTTATAACATCAGCATTTACTGTAAATTCTAAACCATTTACTTCCAAGTCTCCAATATTTTGTAAAACTCTATTGGTAAAGTTAGAACCATCTGCAACAGGTGCATCCGAAATTAAATCAGTTGAATTTTTTCGGAAAGCATTTATAGAACCAGAAATTTTGTTATTAAACAAACCATAATCAAGCCCAAATTCTATAGTCGCAACGTTTTCCCATCTTAAATTACTTCTTTCAGAAGGAATGGTTGATTGAATTGGAACACCACCAAAAATATATCCAGAACCTTGGTTTCCAAAACGATATCTATCCAAGTATAAATCACCTGTAATACCATCTTGTTGACCATTAATACCATAAGAAGCACGCAATTTCAATTCAGAAATTACTTTATTGTTTTTTAAGAAAGCTTCATCACTCATTCTCCAAGCGAATGCAGCTCCTCCAAAATCACCCCATCTGTTTTGAGGACCAAAACGCGATGTACCATCTCTTCTGTAGTTCAACGTTAACAGGTATTTTTCATTAAAAGTTAAATTAGCACGTGCTAAAAATCCAATTAATACAACAGGTGTATTTGCATAAGAAGTAAAACCTGCGTCATTTGGGTTTCTTGTGTTTCCAGTGCTATCTCCATTACCATTAAAAGATTGATAATCATAACCTACTAAAACATCCGTTTTAAATTTGCCAAAAGTATTATTGTAGTTTAATGTTGCATTAAAGTTTTCATTCAGACTTTCGTTTGTATATGAACCTTCTCCTCCAATAAATAAATCTGTATAGTTTGCAGGGCTATTTAAAGGATTAAAAAAAGAACCCTCTTGAACGGATTTATCGAAACCTGCACTTACACTAGCTATAACCTCAGGTAAAAAGTGTAACTTATAATCAATTTTTAAATTACCAAATTGTCTAAATCTGTTAGATCTATTTTCATTTTGCAATAGTGCTGCAACCGGGTTTCTTGTACCATTATCAATTAAGATACCTCCTGGAGTTCTAGTAATATGTTGGTAAAAGCCACCAAAAGGCGATGTTGGATCATACACAGGTTGTGTAGGATCGTAACGTAAAGCTGCATTCACTTGTCCAGCATCTGCAAATCTTTCGTTAACAAAAGCTCTATTGTAGTTTAAATTCACTTTTAAATGATCATCAAAAAATGATGGATTCATAGATAAAGAAACGTTTGATCTATCAAATTTAGATGTTAAAATATTTCCTTCAATTTCAGAGAAGTTTACAGAAAGTCTTGTAGGAATTCTATTAAAAATTTGCCCTTTTGCACTAATATTGTGCTGTGTAGAAACAGACTTTTGAAAAACCTGATCTTGCCAATTTGTATTTGCATTGCCTAATAAACCTACATCTCCAGGTCTTTGTTGTGCAATAAGTTGGCGAAAGGCATTTGCATCAAAAACATTAATTCTGTCTTTAATTTCTGCAAATGCAACTTGATAGTCATAATCTAATGAGTATTCTGTTCTACCTTTTTTAGTAGTAATAATAATAACTCCATTCGCACCTCTAGAACCATAAATTGCAGTTGCAGAAGCGTCTTTTAATACAGAGAAAGACTCTATATCATTTGGGTTTATACTATTTAAATCAAGGCCAGATAATGGCAGACCATCAATAACTATCAAAGGATTATTTGAAGCGTTTAGAGATGAACCTCCACGAATTCTAATTTCTGAACCAGAACCAGGAGCACCACTTGTAGTAATGTTTACCCCAGCAACACGTCCACTTAATAAGTTTTCTGGAGTTACAATGTTACCTTTAGTAAATTCTTTGGCAGTAATTGCCTCCACAGAACCTGTAGCATCTTTTACGGTTGTTGTACCATAACCAATAACTATAATTTCATTCAAAGACTCTGCTGATTCTTCTAATTGCACTATTAGGTTAAAATTAGAAGCTATTACCACTTCTTTATCTGCATAACCTAAATATTTGAAAACAAGAATATCTCCGGTTTTTACCTTGTCAATTGTAAAGTTTCCATCAAAATCTGTTTCAGTACCTGTTGTAGTTCCTTTCACTACAACACTAACTCCAGGCAAAGGTTGCCCAGTAGCATTTTCTTTCACAACTCCTTTTACTGTTTGCTGAGCAAATGCGGCAAAAGAAGAAATAAAGAGAATTCCAATTAAAAATAATTTAAATTTTTTCATGTATAATTTGTTAAATAATAATGTAAATTTGATTTGGTTAACAATAAATTCACATTCCACGTTATAAATATAGTTAAGAAATACTTAATTCTAATACTTTAAAAGTTACGAAATCGGTTTCGTGTTGACAACTTTTTTTACTTAAAATTCATTAAATTAGCAAAAAAAATAAACCAAAACTTTTCTTTCTATAAAAAATGAAGCAAAAAATTACCATAAAGACAATAGCAAAAGAATTAGGAGTTTCAACATCTACGGTTTCAAAAGCGTTAAAAGATAGCCATGAGATAAGTATAGAAACTAAAGAAAAGATACAGGCTTATGCTAATCATTACAATTATAAACCTAATCATTTAGCATTGCAATTACGTAACCAAAAAACCAAGGTGATTGGTGTTATTTTGCCTAAAATAGTGCATCATTTTTTCTCTACAGTAATTATGGGAATTGAAGATGGCGCAAATAAAAAAGGGTATAATATTATGGTTTGTTTTTCTAACGAATCTTATAAAAAAGAAGTTGAAACACTAAAGGTTTTATCTAATGGTAGTGTAGATGGTATCATTATTTCAATAGCTAGTGAAACATTAGAGAATAGAGAGTTTGATCATTTAAAAGAGTTGGTTTCTGAAGAAATTCCTCTGGTTTTATTTGATCGAGTTGTAGATGAAATTCTATGTGATAAAGTAGTTGTAGATGATGTTGGAGCTGGCTATAAAGCAACCAAACATTTGTTGGAAAATGGTAGAAATAGAATAGCTTTAATTACTACGCCTAAACATGTAAATGTAGGAACACTAAGAAGACAGGGTTATGAAAAAGCATTAATAGAGGCTTATATTAAAACGGATAAGAATCTAATAATTGAGATAGATGAGAATAAAGACATTAAAAATCAAATTGAAAAAGTATTCAAAGAGGATATAGATGGAGTATTTGCTGTAAATGAAATTTATGCAGCAAACTCAATGAGAATAGCCAAAGAAAAAGGTTTGCACATACCAAATGATATTTCAATTATTGGTTTTACAGACGGTTTAATATCTGAATATTCTTCTCCATCTATTACTACAATTGCACAACATGGCTTTACAATGGGTAAGCAAGCTGTAGAACTTTTAATAGAAAGAATTGAAAACGAGTCTGCAATTTATAAACCTAAGAAAATTGTAATTTCTAGCGACTTAAAGTTGAGAGAATCTACGAAAACGTCGTCGTAAATACTATTCCTTTACGAAACCGTCGTCGTAAAAAAAATACATGTTTTTTATCAACTTCGTAAAAAAAACATATATTTGTTACCATATTAAGATTTATCAATAAATTTCATTCCACACTTTAATAATTGATAAGTCATAAAAACTTATCGTAATATTCATTAATAATATTCGATAATGGAAAAGCGTAAATTAAGCTTCTGGCAAATCTGGAACATGAGTTTTGGATTTCTAGGAATACAAATGGGTTTTGCACTTCAAAATGCGAACGCAAGTAGAATTCTTCAAATATTTGGTGCAGACGTACACGAACTTTCTTGGTTTTGGATTATTGCTCCTCTAATGGGATTGATTGTTCAACCCGTCATTGGTTATTATAGTGATAAAACTTGGGGAAAATTCGGTAGAAGAAAACCTTATTTTTTAGTTGGAGCTATTTTAGCTTCTATTGGTTTGGTGTTAATGCCACAAGCAGATATTTTTATAGCCTTTTTACCAGCACTTTGGGTTGGAGCAGGTTTTTTAATGATTATGGATGCCTCTTTTAATATTGCTATGGAGCCTTTTAGGGCGTTAGTGGGCGATAATTTAAGAACAGATCAGAGAACAGCAGGCTTTAGTATTCAAACAGCGTTAATTGGCTTTGGAGCCGTAATTGGTTCTTGGCTTCCTTACGCTTTGGCAAATTGGTTTGGTGTTTCAAACGAAACTTCCCAAGGTGTTGTGCCAGCAAATTTAATTTGGTCTTTTATTATTGGAGCAATTATTTTAATTATTTCGATTTTAGTTACAGTTTCAACTACCAAAGAATATTCTCCAGAAGAATTAGCAAGTTTTGATAACGAATCTGCAGATACTCAAGAAGAACAAGAAAGTTCTAGTTTGATGGATATTTTTGATGATTTCAAAAAGATGCCAACAACAATGCGTCAATTAAGTTGGGTGCAATTCTTTTCTTGGTTTGGACTTTTTGGAATGTGGGTTTTTGCTACACCTGCAATAGCGCAACACATTTACGGTTTACCACACACAGATAGTAGTAGTGTAACATATCAAAATGCAGGAGATTGGGTCGGAATTCTTTTTGGGATTTACAATTTTGTTTCAGCATTTTATGCATTTGCTTTACCTTATATCGCAAAGAAAATTGGAAGAAAAAGAACACATGCTATTTCATTAATTATTGGAGGCTTAGGACTTTTATCAATTTACATAATGCCAGATGAAAATTGGTTAATTGTTTCTATGATAGGAGTTGGAATTGCTTGGGCAAGTATTTTAGCAATGCCTTATGCAATTTTAGCAGGTTCAATATCTGCTAAAAAAATGGGAGTTTACATGGGGATTTTTAATTTCTTCATTGTAATTCCACAAATTATCAATGCTTTAATTGGCGGTCCATTAGTAAAATATGCTTACAATAATGAAGCAATTTTCGCTTTAATGATTAGTGGATTTAGTTTCTTAATTGCTGCAGCTTTAGTCTACAAAGTAAAAGATGTAGATGATGTAGTGCAAACGAATTAAATGAAAAAAGGATTTATTTTTGATTTAGATGGTGTTATTGTAGACACTGCAAAATACCATTATTTAGCTTGGAAAAAGCTAGCAAACGAATTAGGTTTCGAATTTACCAAAGAACAAAACGAACTATTTAAAGGCGTTAGTAGAAAACGTTGTTTAGAAATTTTGTTAGAAATTGGTAATAGAGAAGCAACACAAAAAGAATTTGATACTTGGATGGTCGAAAAAAATGTAGACTATTTAAAGTACATAGAAAATATGGACGAATCAGAGATTCTGCCAGATGTTCCTAAAATTTTAGAATTTTTAAAAGAAAATAAAATTCCAATTGCCTTAGGGTCAGCTAGTAAAAATGCACAACCAATTTTAGAGAAAGTAGGTTTATTGCATTATTTTGATACCATTGTAGACGGAAATAATGTAACCAAAGCCAAACCAGACCCTGAAGTTTTTCTGCTTGCAGCAAAACAATTAGGAGTTAATTCTAATAACTGTGTTGTATTTGAAGATGCTGTTGCTGGGGTTGAAGCTGCAAATGTTGCAAAAATGGTAAGCATTGGCATTGGTGATAAAAATGTGCTTTCTGAAGCTCAATTTAATTTCAAAGATTTTACTGAAATCAATACCAATTTTATAAAAAAATTAATAGTTAGTTAAAAGAAACAAGAGTTTAGAAACAAGAAAAAAGAAATATTCTAAAATAATTCCAGACTTATCTTTATTCTTTCTTCTCTGTTCTTTTCTCTCAAAAAGAAAAAAAAATGAATCAAGATTATATAAAACCAAACGCTTGGTCAATTCTCGAAGAAGGATTTGACAAAGAAATGGTAAAATCTTCAGAAAGTTTGTTCAGTATTGGAAATGGAGCCATGGGACAACGTGCTAATTTTGAAGAAAACTATTCAGGTGAAACATTTCAAGGAAGTTATATTGCTGGTGTTTATTATCCAGATAAAACACGTGTTGGATGGTGGAAAAATGGGTATCCAGAGTATTTCGCAAAAGTCTTAAATGCGCCAAATTGGATAGGAATAAATGTACTTATTAATACTGAAAACTTAGATTTAAATACGTGTAAGTCTGTTTCAAAATTTAAAAGAGAACTCAACATGAAAGAAGGTTGGTTGTCTAGAAGTTTTGAAGCTCAATTACAAAATGGTATTAAAGTTAAAGTAGAAACCCAGCGTTTTTTAAGTTTAGAATTAGATGAGGTTGGTGCAATAAAATATAGTGTTACCCCTTTAAATGGAGATTGTAAAATAACTTTTTCTCCTTATTTAGATGCTGGTATTACCAATGAAGATACCAATTGGGATGATCAATTTTGGGATGTTTTAGAAGTTTATCAAAACAACCAACAGTCATTTATTAAGGCAAGAACCATGAAAACACATTTTTATACATGTACTTTTATGGAATCTCGATTGTTTATAAATGATGATGAAGTAATTACGGGATGTAATAATACTAAAACAACAAATTATACTTCATGTAATTATCAACAAGAAATTAAAAAAAATCAAACCTACACAATTCATAAATTTGGAGGTTATGTAGTGGATAGAAATCATAAAAAAGAGGATTTAATTCATGCTGCAAAAGATATTTTAGACAAAGCTGTAAGTTTTGGTTTTGATGCATTGTTAGAAATGCAGAAAAATTCTTGGGCAAAAATTTGGAACATGTCAGATATTACCATTGATGGTGATATAAAAGCACAACAAGGTATTCGATTTAATATTTTTCAATTAAATCAAACGTATTTAGGGAAAGATGCTTCTTTAAACATTGGACCAAAAGGATTTACTGGAGAAAAATATGGTGGTAGCACTTATTGGGACACAGAAGCCTATTGCATTCCATTTTATATGGCAACCAAAGACCAATCTGTTGCAAGAACTTTATTAGAATACAGATATAATCATTTAGAAAAAGCCATAGAAAACGCAACTAAATTAGGTTTTAAAAATGGAGCAGCATTGTATCCAATGGTTACCATGAATGGCGAAGAATGCCATAATGAATGGGAAATAACTTTTGAAGAAATTCATAGAAATGGAGCAATTGCCTTTGCAATTTTTAACTATTTCAGATTTACAAACGATTATTCTTACATCCCAGAAAAAGGATTAGAAGTACTAATTGGTATTGCACGTTTTTGGCAACAAAGAGCAACATTTTCGTCAAACAAAAATAAATTTATGATTTTGGGCGTAACTGGTCCGAATGAATATGAAAATAACATCAATAATAATTGGTACACAAATTACATTGCAAAATGGTGTATAAATTATGCTTTAGAAAACATCAATATTGTAAAATCGGATCATATTTCTGATTACATCCGAATCAAAGAAAAAACTAATTTCTCTGATGATGAACTAATGAAATGGAAAAAAGTTTCAGACAATATATACTTTCCATATTCAGAAAAACACAATGTTTTTTTACAACAAGATGGATTTTTAGACAAAGAATTAATTACAGTTGCCAATTTAGAGAAGAGCCAAAGACCTATCAATCAGAAATGGAGTTGGGACAGAATTTTACGTTCACCTTACATAAAACAAGCAGATACTTTGCAAGGTTTTTATATGTTTGAAGACCATTTTGCTACAGAGGAATTAGAACGCCATTTCGATTTTTACGAACCATTTACAGTTCACGAAAGTTCGCTTTCGCCTTGTGTACATAGTATTCTAGCTGCAAAGTTAGATAGAATGGAACAAGCTTATACTTTTTATTTAAGAACTTCACGTTTAGATTTAGACGATTACAATCACGAAGTAGAAGAAGGTTTGCATATTACTTCTATGGCTGGAACTTGGATGAGTATTGTGGAAGGTTTTGGAGGCATGAGAATTATAAATAATATGCTTTCTTTTTCTCCAAAAATTCCAAAACAATGGAAATCTTATACATTTAAAGTTAATTTTAGAAATCAAATTATAAAAGTAAATGTTGGTCAAAATGAAACTTATTTTGAAATTGAAGGCAATTCTAATTTACAAATTTTAGTAAATGGAGAAGTCGTAAACGTTTCACCTAATAATTTACAAACAGCTTAAAATATAAACATGAAACTCTTCAGAAACATTTTGTTTTCATTATCAATATTATTTTTTCTCTCTTGCAAAAAAGAAGAAATCCTAAAAAATGTTTCTGAAGTTTCTGTTTCAAATACTTTTTTAGAAAGAGTAGAACCTACAAATTGGTGGATTGATTTTAAAGATACTTCGCTACAATTATTGGTAAAAGAAGATAATATTGGCAACTCAAAACCATCTATTTCTTATGCTGGAGTTTCTTTAAAAAAAGTAAACAAAGCAAGAAGTAAAAATTATCTGTTTATTGATTTAAACATTGATAAAAATGCAAAGGCAGGTAAATTCGATATCGTTTTTACTTTTGACGATGGTACAAAAAAAACACATACTTACGAATTAAAAAATAGAGAAAAAACTGCAGAAGACTATAAAGGTTTTGATAGCTCTGATGCTATTTATTTAATTACTCCAGATCGATTTGCGAATGCAGATGAAAACAATGATATTGTTGAAAATTTAAAAGAAACTGCCATAGATAGAACTGATGGTTACAAACGTCATGGAGGTGATTTACAAGGAATTATAAATGGTGTAGATTATATTTCTGATCTAGGTTTTACAGCAATTTGGCCAACTCCAGTTTTAACAAATGATATGCCTAAAGGTTCTTATCATGGGTATGCAATTACAGATTATTATCAAGTAGATCCGCGTTTTGGAACGCTAGAAGAATATAAAAATTTAGCAAATAAATTACGAGAAAAAGGAATGAAACTAATTATGGATCAAGTTGCAAATCATTGTGGTTTAGAACATTGGTGGATGAAAGGTCTTCCCTTTGATGATTGGGTAAACAACCAAAAAAACTACGAAGACAATATTAATTCTTGGGGAAATGATAAAAATATAGGTTCCAATCACAGACGAACTACAAATCAAGATTTATATGCTTCAGAAGTTGATAAAAAAGGAAATAACGAAGGTTGGTTTGTGGCAAATATGCCAGATTTAAATCAGCGAAATCCGTTTTTAGCAAAATACATCATTCAAAACTCAATTTGGTGGATTGAAACTTTAGGTTTGGGCGGCATTCGTCAAGATACCTATCCTTATCCAGACAAACAATTTATGGCAAATTGGGCAGGAACCATTATGAAAGAATATCCAAATTTTTCTATTGTAGGCGAGGAATGGAGTTACAATCCTTTGCTAGTTGGTTATTGGCAAAAAGGAGCAATAAATAAAGATGGTTATAAAAGTAACTTAAAATCTACGATGGATTTTCCAATGCAGAAAGCTATCATAGAAGGAATTAATGAAGATGAAACTTGGGGAACAGGATTAGTTAAAATTTATGAAGGTTTAGCAAACGATTTTTATTATGCAAGCCCAAATGACATTATGATTTTCCTAGACAATCATGATGAAAAAAGAATGTTTACGGCTTTAGATGAGGATGTTACCAAAGCGAAAATGGCTTTAAGTTACATGCTAATGCTACCAAGAATACCTCAAATTTATTACGGAACAGAAATTCTAATGGATGATACTGCAAACCCTGGAGATCATGGATTAATTAGAACCGATTTTCCTGGAGGTTGGAATGGAGATCAAATAAATGCGTTTACAGGTGAAGGTTTATCATCAGAAAAAATAGAAATGCAAAATTTCACAAGTAAAGTTTTAAACTATCGTAAAAAAAGTGAAGCAATTCAGTTTGGTAAAACCATTCATTTTGCGCCATTTATGGGAACTTATTTCTTGTTTAGAATAAAAGGTGATGAAACAGTTGTGCACATTATCAATAAAAATGATGAACCAATTACAATAGATTTAAAACGATATGTAGAAGTTGGATTAGAGGGAAAAACGTTAAAAAATATTGTTTCTGAAGAAGAGTTTATTTGGAAAGATGAAATCGAACTTAAAGAAAAAGGAAGTATTATTTTAACTACAAAAACTAACTAACTGTCAGTTCGAGTGAATTTTTGAAGAATGAAAAAATTTATATCGAGAACTTTTTAAAATTATAAAATGAAAAATGTATTCATCCTATTTTCTATTTTAATCACTTTTTCTTGCAAATCTCAAAATACAGAAACAAAAAAAGAACAAAACAAATATTCGAATATTACTACAAAAGTATTGGAAAATTCAGTTTTAGCAGGTGGAAAATTGATAAGAGTAGATTCTTTTCCTTCAAAAAATATTGTACCAAGACCTGTTGATGTTTGGTTGCCAGAAAACTATTCATCAGAAAAAAAATATGCAGTTTTATACATGCATGATGGACAAAATTTATTTGATGAAACCACCACTTGGAACAAACAAGAATGGAAAATTGATGAAGTTGCAACGCAATTAATGAAAGACGGAGTTGTAAGAGATTTTATAGTAGTCGGAATTCATAATATTCCGCAAATACGTTGGCAAGATTTGTTTCCAGAAAAGGCAATGGATTTTTTATCAAAAGAGGACAAAGATGCTTTGTATGAAGACGCTTCGAAAAATAATTTTAACATCAATTTAAAAGGAGATGAATATTTAAAGTTTTTAGTTAATGAGCTAAAACCCTATATAAACGATTCATATTCTGTATACACTAATAAAGAAAACACTTTTGTTGCAGGTTCATCTATGGGAGGTTTAATGTCTATGTATGCAGTTGCAGAATATCCAGAGGTTTTTGAAGGTGCAGCATGTATTTCTACACATTGGGTTGGTGGTTCACCAAAAGAAAATAACGCTCTGCCACAAGCAATTTTTGAATATTTAGAGGAGAATTTACCAAGTACTGAAAGCCATAAAATGTATTTTGATTACGGAAATAAAACCTTAGATCAATACTATCCTCAATATGCACCAAAAGTAGATTCGATTTTTAAAAATGGAGGTTATTCTGATTCAAATTTTAAAAATTTATTTTTTGAAGGCACCAATCATTCAGAACTTTCTTGGCAAAAAAGAGTAGATATTCCATTGACTTTTTTATTAAAAAAGTAAACAAAACAGTGCAATACCTTTAAGGTTTTAAAAAACTTTTAGGTAGAATAAAATAACAATTTGTCAGTTCGAGTTATTTCGATTTTTAATCGAAATTGTATCGAGAACACATTAATATTTAATATGAAAAATTATAAAAATCTATTCTTATTACTTTTTCTATCTATTTCCATTTTTTCTCAAAATTCAGATAGGGTTTTTAAAAGTGCGAATCTTGTAAAAGAAAATCAATTTAAAATTGAAGTTTCAGATGGATTATATTTCATCAATTTTTACAATTCTAAAATAATTGAAACAACCTTTTTAACTAAAGAGGAAGAAAAAAATAATGATTCACATGCAGTGGTTTTACAACCAAAACTGACTCACATTAAAATTGATGAGAATACAAACGAAATAATTTACAAGTCTGATGGCATTTCTATAAAAATTCAAAAAGCTCCTTTTCAAATTTCCTACTTTTATAAAGACAGCGAAATCACTTCAGAAAAAAGAGGGTATTTTAAATCAAAACATATTCCTTTAGACAATGTAAAAGGCAATATTGTTTATAATGAAACCGAAAAAATTGAGTTTAATTTAACTGAAAATGAAGTTTTATTTGGTGGTGGAGCAAGAGCTTTAGGAATGAATAGAAGAGGAAATCGTTTGGCTCTTTACAATAGGGCTCATTATGGTTATGAAACCTATTCTGAGTTGATGAATTTTACAATTCCTTTGGTAATTTCATCAAAAAAATACATGATTCATTTTGATAATGCACCCATTGGTTATTTAGATTTGGATTCTAAAAAAGACAATTCTTTAACCTACGAAACTATTTCTGGTCGCAAAACGTATCAAATTATTGTCGGTGATTCTTGGGTTGATTTGATTGATAATTATACCAATTTAACAGGAAAACAACCTTTACCTCCAAGATGGGTTTTAGGAAATTTTTCGAGCAGATTTGGCTATCATTCACAACAAGAAACCGAAGAAACAATTCAAAAATTTCAAGAAGAAAACATTCCAGTAGATGCAATTATTTTAGACTTGTATTGGTTTGGAAAAACCATTCAAGGAACTATGGGCAATTTGGAAGTTGACAAAGATTCTTTCCCAGATATGAAAGGTATGGTTGAGCGTTTAAAAAATAAAGGTGTAAAAACCGTTTTAATTACAGAGCCCTTTGTATTATCAAATTCAAAAAAATGGGAAGAAGCTGATAAAAAAGAAATTTTAGCGAAAGATACTCTCAATAATTCTGCGAAATACAATTTCTATTTTGGAAATACAGGGATTGTAGATATTTACAAAAAAGAGGGCAAAGATTGGTTTTGGAATATCTACAAAGAAATTTTAGATTTTGGTGTTAAAGGTTTCTGGGGAGATTTAGGCGAACCCGAAGTTTTACCAAATTGGGTAACTTTTAATGAAAATCAAAAAGCAGATGAAATTCATAATATTTATGGACATGATTGGGCAAAATTAATTTTTGAAGGTTATCTAAAAGAATATCCAACTGAAAGACCTTTTATTTTAATGCGTGCAGGATCTTCTGGTTCTCAGCGTTTTGGAATGATACCTTGGTCTGGAGACGTCAATAGAACTTGGGGTGGTTTGCAAAGTCAACCAGAAATTGCGTTGCAAATGGGTATGCAAGGTTTGGGTTATATGCACTCAGATTTAGGTGGATTTGCAGGGGCAAATTTAGATGATAATTTATATACACGTTGGCTGCAATATGGTGTTTTTCAGCCAATATTTAGACCTCATGCACAAGAAGATGTGCCAAGTGAACCTGTTTTTAGAAGCGATTTTGCAAAAAAACATGCTAAAAAAGCTATTGAGTTACGTTACAAAATGTTGCCTTACAATTATAATTTAGCATTTGAAAACAATCAAAAAGGAACACCTTTAATGCGACCTATTTTCTTTGAGGAAGATGATGTAAAATTGATTGAAAACTCAGAAACCTATTTATGGGGAAAAGACTTTTTAATTACTCCAATTATAAAAGATTCAGTAAAAACAAAAGAAATTTATTTTCCAAAAACTGCAAATTGGTTTAACTTTTATTTTGATGAAAAAATTGAAGGAGGACAAACGAAAACTGTTAAAGTGAAGGATAAATCAATTCCCACTTATGTAAGGGGAGGCGCATTTATTTTGATGACTGAATTGGTGCAAACAACGGATAATTACAATGCAAATAAATTAGAACTTCATTATTATTTTGATGATTCTGTAGCAAAAAGTGAAAGAACTTTTTATAATGACGATGGATTAACAGCAAATGCTTTTGAAAAAGGACAATTTGAAATTATGGAGTTCGAAGCTGAATTGTCAAAACGAGTTTTAGAAATAGAATTTGAAGCAGAATTAGGTGAAAATTGGAATCCAGAAGAAAAAGAAATTCAATTAATAGTTCATAATATCTATTGGCAACCCAAAAAGATAAAAGTAGATGGTAAAAGAAATCAAATTTTAACAGAAAATAATTCTATAGTAATACCTGTAAAATGGAATCTAAATAAAGAATTAAAAGTAACCATTTCATTAAAATAAAAATCAATTATGAAAAAAATACATAGCCTTTGTATCATTTTAATTTTAGCAATAATAGTTGGTTGTACACAAAATAAAGTATTAGAAAAGAAGATGATTGTAGAAAATAAACCTAAAAAACAGGTTGTTTATCAGGTGTTTACACGTTTGTTTGGAAACACAAACACCACCAATAAACCTTGGGGAACTATTGAAGAAAATGGAGTAGGAAAGTTCAACGATTTTACAGATAAAGCCTTGTCAGAAATCAAAAATTTAGGAGTTACCCATATTTGGTATACTGGGGTTCCACATCATGATGTGATTCGAGATTATACAAAACACGGAATTTCAAATGACGATCCAGATGTGGTAAAAGGTAGAGCTGGTTCTCCTTATGCTGTCAAAGATTACTACAATGTAAATCCTGATTTAGCAGAAAATATAGAAAACAGGTTACAAGAATTCGAAGCTTTAATCGAGCGTTCTCACAAAGCCGATTTAAAAGTAATTATTGATATTGTACCAAATCATGTTGCTAGAAACTACCAAAGTATTTCCAATCCTGAAGGAACCAAAGATTTTGGTGCAGATGATAATTTTTCTGTTGAATATGATGTAAATAATAACTTTTATTACGCACCAAATAAAGCTTTTGAAGTACCCGATTTTTTAAAAGGATACAAACCTTTAGGGGGAGAAAATCATCCTTTATCTGATGGAAAATTTGATGAAAATCCTGCAAAATGGACAGGAAATGGTTCGCGTTCTCCAAAGCCTAGTTTTTACGACTGGTATGAAACTGTAAAAGTTAATTATGGAATTTCTCCTGATGGAAAAAAAGATTTTAATGAATTACCTGCAGGTTTTGAAAACGAAAATTATCAAAAACATTTTGATTTCTGGCAAGATAAAACCGTTCCAAATTCTTGGGTAAAATTTAGAGATATTGCTTTATATTGGTTAGAAAAAGGGGTTGATGGTTTCAGGTTTGATATGGCAGAAATGGTACCAGTTGAGTTTTGGAGTTATCTAAATTCTAACATTAAGATGAAAAATTCTGAGGCCTTTTTATTAGCAGAAGTATATAACCCAAGTTTGTATAGAGATTATATTAGAAAAGGAAAAATGGATTATTTGTATGATAAAGTGCAGTTGTACGATACCATTAAAAATATTATGCAAGGAAAAGGATTAACAGATCATATACCTCCAATACAAGAATATCTAAAAGATATTGAGCACAATATGTTGCACTTTTTAGAAAATCATGATGAACAACGAATCGCAAGTCCAGAATTTGCAGGAAATCCTTTAAAAGCAAAACCAGCTATGGTGGTTTCTACATCGATTTCAACATCTCCAACCATGATTTATTTCGGACAAGAATTTGGTGAAGATGGCTCAGAAAATGCAGGTTTTGGTTCTCCATCTAGAACGTCCATTTTCGATTATGTAGGTGTTCCTTCATTACAAAAATGGGTAAATAACAAACAATTTGATGGAGGGCAATTAACAAAAGAAGAATTAGATTTAAGAGATTTTTACAAGCGTTTACTGAACTTTACAATTACTTCTAATGCTTTAATGGGTGAATACCAAGATATTCATCAATTTAATAGAGAAAATACGCAATGGTACAATGAAAAAGTGTTGTCTTATGTGCGTTGGAAAAACAATGAAAAACTAATTATCATTTCTAATTTTAATTCAGAAAACACTTATGGTTTTGAGTTAGGTTTACCAGCTGATATCATTAAAAAATGGGACTTAAAAGAGGGTGAATATAAAGTTACAGATCAACTGTATAATACTTATTCATCAACTTTAGTTGTAAAGAATAATCAAGCGAAAGTAAGAGTAGATGTAAAACCTTTGGAATCTTTTATTTTAAAACTTCAATAAAAATTTATTATGAAAAATATACTTGTCTTATTCGTATTTACATCGATTTTTAGCTGTCAAGAAAAACCTTCAGAAAAGATTTCAGAAGGGAAAAAGAAAGAATTTGTTTGGGAAGGAGCAAACGTCTACTTTTTGCTAACAGATCGTTTTAATAATGGAGATACAACCAATGATATCAATTTTAATAGAACTAAAGAAACAGGAAAATTAAGAGGTTTTGAAGGTGGAGATATCAAAGGAATCACTCAAAAAATTAAAGAAGGTTATTTTACAGATTTAGGAATCAATGCCATTTGGATGACACCAATTGTTGAGCAAATTCATGCTGGTACAGATGAAGGAACAGGAGTTTCTTATGGTTACCATGGTTATTGGGCAAAAGATTGGACGAATATCGATCCAAATTATGGAACCAAAGAAGATTTAAAAGAGTTAGTAGAAACTGCCCATAAAAAAGGAATTCGTGTGTTGTTAGATGCTGTAATTAATCACACAGGTCCAGTTACAGATAAAGATCCTGTTTGGCCAAGTGATTGGGTAAGAACTTCGCCAACTTGTACGTATCAAAATTATGAAACAACAACAGCTTGCTCTTTAGTTGAGAATTTGCCTGATATTAAAACTGAGAGTAATGAAGCTGTAGAATTGCCAAAACAGTTAATCGAAAAATGGAAAGCTGAAGGCAGATATGAACAAGAAATAAAAGAATTGAAAGAGTTTTTCGAAAGAACTGGTCATCCAAAAGCACCTCGTTTTTATATTATGAAATGGTTGACTGATTATATTACAGAATTCGGAATTGATGGTTACAGAGTTGATACTGTGAAACATACAGAAGAATTTGTTTGGCAGGAATTCAAGCAAGAATGTGATGCAGCTTTTGCAGAGTACAAGAAAAACAATCCTGATAAGGTTTTAGATAATAACAATTTTTATTTAGTGGGTGAAGTGTATAATTATGCAATATCGCATGGAAAAGCATTTGATTTTGGCGATAAAAAAGTAAATTATTTTGATAAAGCATTTAACAGTTTGATAAATTTTGAGATAAAATGGAATGCCAAACAAATGGCAGAAAAAGATGTTTTTTATAAATACGATTCTCTTTTAAACGGAAATTTAAAAGGTTATGGAGTTTTAAATTATATGACTTCTCATGATGATGGTCAGCCATTTGATAAAGAAAGAGAAATACCTTACAAAACAGCAACCATGTTATTGTTAACTCCAGGAACTTCGCAAGTTTATTATGGAGATGAATCTGCAAGAGATTTAACTATAGAAGGCACAGTTGGTGATGCAACTTTGCGTTCTTTTATGAATTGGGATGAAATTCAAAATTCTGATGAAACCAAAAAAATTCTTAGACATTGGCAAAAATTAGGGCAGTTTAGAGCAAATCATATGGCTGTTGGAGCAGGAAAACATCAACTTATTTCTTATCAAAATGGATTGATTTTTTCTAGAACAAGAAATGAAGACAAAGTTATTGTTGGAATGAATTTGTACGACGAAAATATGAGTATTGATGTTTCATCAATATTTAAAAACGGAGACAAATTAAGAGATTTTTATTCTGATGCAGAGTTTGAAGTTAAAGAAGGAAAAGTTAATTTTTCGTCTATTTACAGTCTTATTTTGTTAGAAAAAATATAAATCACTAATAATGAAAAAAATATTAGGGCTTTTCATTTTAATCAGTTTTTCTTGTAGTAAAGAAAAAGTGACAAATGTAACATCACCTGATAATAAAATTTCTGTTCGCTTTAATTTAGATGAAAAAGCTTCACCATTTTACGTAGTAACGTTTAATCAACAAACCATCATAAAAAAATCTTTTCTAGGTTTTGATTTAGAGGATGCAAACTCATTATTAGATAATTTCGAAATAATAAATTCATCAACAAAAGAATTTAATGAAACTTGGCAAATGCCTTGGGGAGAGCAATTAGATGTTGTAAATCATAACAATGAATTGCGAGTAGAATTGCAAGAAAAATCTAACTTAAAAAGAAGGTTAAACCTTGTTTTTAAAGTGTATAATGATGGTGTTGGTTTTAGATACGAATTCCCAGAACAAGACAACTTGAAAGAAGTTTTAATCACTGAAGAAAATACTGAATTTAATTTAACTGAAAATTATAAAACTTTTTGGGCTCCTGGAGATTGGGATATTTATGAACATTTATATAACACCACAAAACTCTCAGAAATTAATGCTTTAAACTATAGAAATCAACCACTTGCGCAAACATTTATTCCAAATAATGCCGTAAATACACCAGTTACTTTAGTTGGTAAAAACGGAATACATTTAAGTATACATGAAGCAGCTTTGTTAGATTATTCAGGAATGACTTTAGCAGTTGACACAACAAATTTAAGTTTTAAGAGTACTTTAGTTGGTTCTAGAAATACAAGCTATAAAGTAAAAAGGCAACTTCCTTTCAGAACTCCTTGGAGGACTATTCAAATTACAGATAATGCACCAGATTTAATTCACTCGAATTTAATTGTCAATTTAAATGAATCAAATAAATTAGGTGATGTTTCTTCGTTTAAACCAACAAAATATACAGGTGTTTGGTGGGAAATGCATTTAGGAAAATCAACTTGGAATCTTACTAAAGACAAACATGGAGCAACTACAGAAAATGTAAAACGATTTATCGATTTTTCTGCTAAAAATAATATTGGTGGTGTTTTGGTAGAAGGATGGAATAAAGGCTGGGGACCTAATGAAGGTGGTTTCGATTTTGTAACCCCTTATAAAGATTATGATATACAAGAACTTGTAAAGTATGCAAACCAAAAAGGTGTAGAAATTATTATGCATCATGAAACTTATGGCAATGTAACAACCTATGAAAAGCAACAAGACACTGCTTTCGCGTTAATGAAATCTTTAGGAATACACGTTCTAAAAACGGGTTATGTTGGTAATCTTACTCCTGAAGGAGAATATCATCATGGACAATTTATGGTAAATCATTATAATAAAACTATAGAAAAAGCGGCCAAATATCAAATTGCCATTAATGCTCACGAGCCTATAAAACCAACAGGTTTAAGAAGAACGTATCCAAATACAATTTCAAGAGAAGGTTTAAGAGGTCAAGAATTTAATGTTTGGGATCCAAAAGGAGGAAATCCTCCAGAACATTTACCAATAATTGCATTTACCAGAATGTTAGCAGGCCCCATTGATTATACACCTGGAATTTTTCATATAAAATTTGATAATTATAAAAAGGGTAAACAAGTAAATACAACTTTGGCACATCAGTTGGCATTGTATGTTGTTATTTATAGTCCTGTGCAAATGGCAGCAGATTTAGTTGAACATTATGAAGCAAATCCAGCTCCTTTAGAATTTATAAAAGATGTTGGTGTAGATTGGGAAACAACGAAAGTTTTAAATGGTGAAGTTGGAGATTTTGTAACCATTGTACGAAAAGAAAGAAAAACTGGTGATTGGTTTTTAGGAAGTATTACAGATGAAAACGCAAGAGAAATTGAAATAAACTTTGATTTTTTAGATGATGAAATAACGTACGAAGCTAAAATTTATAAAGATGGTGAAAATGCTCATTGGAATAAGAATCCTTTAGATATTTTGATTGAAAAAATTGATATCAACAATGATGCTAAAATTAAATTTAGCTTAAAAGAAGGTGGTGGTTTCGCAATTAGTATTAAAAAGAAAATCTAATTTTTACCAACCTTATCAAATTCTCTGATCATAAAATATGCCCAAATAATTACGCAAATTCCTACAAAGACGGAAAAGTAGAATACTATATTATCTACGCTCATTACTAATCAATTTTAAGTAAATCATTATACCCAATAATGTAGGAGCCCAAAGCCCAAGAAAAATTCCATGCAACTTATCACCTGTTAAAAACAGATACTCTGCAAATAGAATAATGATGCTCAACAATAGTAACATTAGAATGTTAGATACGCCTAACTTTTTCATTAAATAAATTCTTTATCGTTTTAAAACATAAAATTAATTAAATAAATCGTAATTCTTAACGTTTTGCCAATAAAACATGTTATTTATTATATTTATAAATAAATAAGATTCTATACATTTTTAATTTATTACTATACAATTTATTTAATTTATTAGATTTGGTATATTATTTCTTACATTCGTAACCAAACAAGATACTATAATGTTTAAAAATTTTAGGTTTTTTTTTATTCAAATTCTCTTTATTAGTTTTTCAATTTGTTCTCAAGAACTTCCACCTATAAATGTCTATTATACGAAAGATTATGGAGGTGAAAATCAGAATTGGGGAATCTCTCAATCTGATAAAGGATTTATCTATGTTGCAAACAATAAAGGTTTACTAGAATTTAATGGAGCTTCATGGCAATTATATGAAACACCAAATGAAACCATTGTAAGATCTGTAAAAGCTTACAAAGAAAAAATATTTACTGGATTTTATATGGGTTTTGGGTTTTGGGAAAGAAATGATATTGGGAAACTTCAATATATTTCAATTGTTAAAAATCAGAACATTAAAATGCTCGAAGATGAGCAAATATGGAGCATTGTAGAAATTGATGGATTTATGCTCTTTAAATCGCTACAAAGAATTTATCTCTATAATTTAGAATCTAGGGCAGTAAAATTTATCGATGTAGAAAATAGAATTAATAGTTTATCCAAGGTAGATGAAGTAATTTATTTTCATGAAAAGCAAAGAGGATTATTCAAAATAGAAAATGGAGCTGCAAAGTTGGTTTCTAATCATGAAATAGTAAAAGATAATTTTATTGTAGAAGTTTTTAAAAAGGACGACAAACTACTTGTGTTAACGCAAAAAAATGGTTTCTACTATTTAGAGAATGAGGGTCCAATAAAGTGGAAAACAGCATTAGATAACTTATTAACCAGTAAAACTGTATACAGCGTAAGACAATTAGAAGATAAAGGTTTTGCTATTGGAACCATATCTGATGGCTTAATTTATTTAAAAGAAAATGGAGAATTAAACTACCAAATAAATCAAAATTCTGGACTTATAAATAACACAGTGCTTTCTGTGATGGAAGATAGTCAGAAGAATATTTGGTTAGGTTTAGATAATGGGATCGTCTGCATTAACAACACGTCTCCTTTTAAAATGTCTAATAAGAATACCGATTTTTTAGGAACCATTTATACATCAATCGTGTATGAAGACAATATTTATTTCGGAACCAATCAAGGACTTTTTTATAGAGGAGTTAATTCTGATAATGATTTTGAGTTTGTAGAAAATACTCAGGGTCAAGTATGGAGTTTAAAAGAAATTGATAACCAATTATTTTGTGGGCATGATTCAGGTACTTTTATTATTAAAGGTAAACAAGCTGAAAGTATTTTTAGAAATCAAGGAACTTGGGAGATTTTAAAAATAAACGAAAATACCATAATTCAAGGTTGTTATGAAGGCTTGTATGTATTAAAGAAACAGGATTCTAAATGGAAGTTAAGTCATAAAATTAAAGGTTTTCGTAATTCTAGTAAAATGATAGAACTCGCAGACAATAATAGAATTTTTGTAAATCATGAGTATAAAGGAGTATTCAAATTAACCTTAGATAAAGATTATAAAGAGGTTACAAAAATAGATTTAGAAAAATCTTTAGAAAAAGGGATACACTCGAGTATCTTAAAATATCAGAATGAAATTCTATACGCAAATAAAAAAGGTGTATATATTTATGATAAAGAGTTAGATTCTTTTAAAAAAGACAGTATTTACAGTAAACTTGTGTCAGAGGATTCTTTTATTTCTGCAAATTTAGTAAACAATTCATCTACAAATAAATTATGGTCTTTTTCTTTAGATCATATTAAATATTTATCGCCAGGTAAATTAAGTAATCAACCCGAAATCAATAAAATAGCAATTTCTGAGACAATTGCGAAAGCAGCATCAGGTTACGAAAATATAATTAATATAGGTAATGAAATATATTTAATTGGTACTTCAGATGGGTATATAAAAGTCGACTTAAAAAACTTAACAGAAACTGCTAATTTTAAAGTGCATATTAACGAAGTGCATAGTTTTGTAACTGATTTACCTAGAAATAACCTGAAATTATCAGAGAATGCCTCTTTAGATTATAATAACAATAACTTGGAGTTCTATTATAGTGTATCTAATTTTAACAAAATACTTACCACTAAATACCAATATCAATTAGAAGGTTTTAATAAAACTTGGAGTGCTCCTTTAGAATCCAATTCTATTTTGTTTAAAAACTTACAGCATGGTTCTTATACTTTAAAGGTTAGAGCCATTATAGGTGATATTCCAAGTAGTAACGAAGCTTCCTACACTTTTAAAATAAATAAGCCTTGGTATATTTCTAACCCACTTATAGTATTCTATATACTTCTGTCAATATTTGCGTTGTATTCAGTTCATATTGCTTCCAAAAGATATTACAAGAAACAGAAAGAAGAATTGTTAGAAAAAACTAGAAAGGAATCAGAATTAAAAGAATTAGAAACTTCTCAAGAAATTATAAAATTAAATAATGATAAATTAAGAAGTGATATTGAGAGTAAAAACAGAGAATTAGCTACTTCTACAATGAGTATTATTAAAAAGAACGAGTTTTTAAATTCAATAAAAACAGAGTTGGTTTCTGAGGGTAAAGACAGTATTCATAAAGTTGTAAAAATTATTGATAAAAACTTAAACAATACAGATGATTGGAAAATGTTTCAAGAGGCATTTAACAATGCAGATAAAAATTTCCTAAAAAAGATAAAAACAAAGCATCCACAATTAACTCCAAACGATTTAAGATTGTGTGCATACCTCAGGTTAAACCTATCTTCTAAAGAGATTGCGCCACTTTTAAATATATCTCCAAGAAGCGTAGAAGTTAAAAGATATAGGCTTAGAAAGAAAATGGATTTAGACCATGAAGCAAACTTAACAAACTATATTATTGAAGTGTAGAGATTGCAATAAGTAAAAACTACCTATACAATACCACAACAATTACCCTTTTTACGCTTGGTATTCCTACTTAACACTTCCTTAACATACCTTTAATATTAGGATTATTGCTTTTTTTTACCAATGTATGTTTTTTGTTGAGGTTAAATTATGACTTCAATATTATTTTGACCTTAAATTTACATGAACAATAATTAAAACTTTTTTCATGAGAAAAAAAATAACATTACTATGCTTTATGTTGTTGATTGCTTTTGGCTCAAATGCGCAAACAGTCACAGTTAATGGGGTTGTAAAAGAGGCCTCTACAGGAGGAGTACTTCCAGGAGTTAGTGTATCCATTAAAGGATCAACATCTGGAACCGAAACAGATTTTGATGGACTTTATTCCATTAAAGTAGAAAAAGGTGCAACTTTGGTTTTTAACTATTTAGGTTACAAACAAAAAGAAGTGCAGGTTAATCAAGAAACTACCATTAATGTTTCTCTAGAAGAATCAGCAGAATCTTTAGACGAAATTGTAGTCATTGGTTATGGAACTCAAAGAAAAAAAGAGGTAACAGGTGCTGTTTCTGTAGTGTCTAGTGCAACTATAGAAGATTTAAACCCAACTCGAATCGAGCAAGCATTGCAAGGTCAAGTTGCGGGTGTAAATATTACACAGTCTTCTGGTTCACCTGGAGCAGCTTCTAATATTAGAATTAGAGGAGTTTCTACAAATGGAGATAGTAGACCTTTAATATTATTAGATGGAAGGGTTATCGAAGACTTAAGTGTTGTTAATCCATCAGATATAGAATCTATTAATATTCTAAAAGATGCATCTGCAGGTATTTATGGGGTTCGTGCTGCAAATGGTGTTATTTTGGTTACAACAAAAACCGGTAGAAAGAATTCAGCTTTTCAATCTATTTTAAACATGTCTGTAGGTTTTCAACAAACAACAAGAGAAATTCCACTTTTAAATGCAACAGAATATGCGTTATTGGCAAATGAGGCTTTTGCAGCAAATGGAGACGCTTTGCCTTTTACTAATATTAGTGCTTTAGGTAGAGGAACAAATTGGCAAAATTCAGTTTTTGAAACTGCACCAACATATAGTTTAGACTACACCTTAAATAAAGGAACAGAAAAATCTACATATTCTCTAGGTATAGCAGCTACAAGTCAAGATGGTATTGTGGGTGGTAGCAAAGCTAATTTTAATAGAAGAAACATCCGTTTTAATTTTGATACAGATGTTTTAGAAAACTTAAAATTCACTTCTTCTACTATTTATACAAATACAAACAAGAAAAATTTAATAGAAAACACCTTAGGTTCAATTTTATTTAATGCGTTAAATATGCCACCTACAACTCCTGTGCGTGACGCTAATGGAGATTTTTCTTTACCACCTGCAGTAGGAACAGGAATAGAGGTTGCAAACCCATTAACTCAAATAGACAACGCAGAGAATATATCTACGGTTAACAAAATATCTGGTAGTTATGGTTTAAATTATAAATTTTTCGACTATTTCTCTGCAGATGTAAGATATCAAGCAAATTATGCAGTAGCTAACTCTAATACATATAATAAGCTTAGAAATTTTGGAAATGGTAATGTTTTTAATGTTGATGTTCCAACTTTTACAGATTTTAGTCAAAGCTTTTTCGATTACACTTTTGATGCATTTATTAATTACGAAAGAGTATTTAATGATGTACACAGTGTAAAGGCTATGGTTGGAACTTCTGTTTTTCAATCTATTGGAAGGTTTAATACAATTTTAACCAGTAATGCTTCTGGAGAAGATTTAAATAATTTGATTATAGGAAATCCAGTTCTAAATGGAGATGGTTTAGAGATATTCAGAAATAATAACAATGGTGATAATCTAAGTTACGACAGCCGATTATTATCATATTTTACCAGATTGCAGTATGCTTATGATGGTAAATACTTATTTTCTGCAGTTTTAAGAAGAGATGGTTCTTCAAATTTTGGACCTAAAAATAAATTTGGTTTCTTTCCAACAGCATCTATAGGATGGGTGGCATCAGAAGAAGATTTTTTAAAGGATTCAGATGTTGTTAGCTTTTTAAAGTTAAGAGCGAGTTATGGTATTATTGGAAATGATAGAATTCCTGGTTTCAGATTTGTATCAGTATTAAATGGAGAAGCAGAATATGTTTTTAATAATACTTTGGTGCAAGGAATTGCAGCAGGTCCTATTGCGAATCCAGAAATTAAATGGGAGCAACAAATACCTTTAGATATTGGTTTAGACGTAGAATTGTTTGATAAATTTAATATCACTATGGATTACTTTAAGAAAACGACAGAAGACTTGTTAGTTTCTGCGCAGACATCAGGAATTATTGGTGTTGCAGCTCCTGGATCTTCTGTTCCAATTATAAATGCAGGTACTGTAGAAAACACAGGTTTTGAATTTGCTATTGGTTATAAAGAAACAGTTTCAGAAGACTTTAATTTTAATGTAAACTATAATTTCACAACATTAAACAATAACGTAACTTTTGTAGGTAATGATACAGGAATATTAGAAGGCGGTTCTTTTGGTGTAGGTCAAGAGCCACCATCTAGAATGGAAGCAGGTTTCCCAATTGGTTATTTTTATGGATACCAAACAAATGGTTTATTTCAAACTCAAGCAGATGTGAATGCACATGCAACTCAAACAAATGCAGCTCCTGGAGATTTAAGATTTGTTGATACAAATGGAGATGGAGTTATCGATCCAGATGATAGAACTTATATTGGAGACCCAATTGCAGATGTTACAATGGGATTGAATTTATCATTCAATTACAAAAACTGGGATTTTAATGCCTATGCATTTGCATCCCTAGGAAATGAAATAGTTAGAAATTACGAAAGAACTTTACCTTTAACAAACAGAGCTACTTACTTTTTAGATAGATGGACTGGACCAGGAACAAGCAATACAGTTCCAAGAGTTACAACTGGGGCTACTGGTAATAATTTGTTTTCAGACTTTTTTGTAGAAGATGGTTCTTTTCTTAGATTACAAAGTGTACAATTAGGGTATAGTGTTGGTCAGAAAACTTTAGATAAGTTACAATTCAGTAAATTAAGATTTTACGTTTCTGGAAGCAACCTTTTAACAGTAACAAAATATAAAGGTTATGATCCTACAACATCAAATGGTTCTCCAATTGGTGGTGGTATAGATCAAGGTTTTTATCCAAGTCCAAAAACATTTTTATTTGGAATGAATGTTAATTTTTAATAAATAAAAAGATGAAAAAAATAAACATAAAAATATACACAGTACTTATTCTAATTTTAAGCTTAAACATATCTTGTAGTGACGATTTTGTTGACGTAAAGCCAACATCAGACAATTCAGAAGATTTTTTTAACTCAGAAGAAGATTACCAAAATGCACTAATTGGTGCTTACGATTTGTTACAATCTACTTATTTAAACGTAATGTTAGGTGAAATAGCCTCAGACAATACTTTAGCTGGTGGAGAAAGTGCAACAGACGTTTTAGGAATTCAGGAAGTTGATGACATGACCCACACACCATTAAATGCACAGTTAAGAGATATTTGGAATTGGATGTTTGCAGGTGTTAACAGAGCTAATTATATTTTAGAATTTAAAGATAAAACAGACTTTACTGGTAAAAATGTTGTAATTGCAGAAGCAACTTTCTTAAGAGCTTATTACTATTTTGAATTAGTAAAATGGTTTGGAGATGTTCCGCTTTCTGTTGATAAAAGAATACAATTTGGAGAACAGTTTAATATAGACAGAACACCTAAAGCGGATGTTTACGCTCAAATTGAAGCAGATTTACAATTTGCAGCTAATAATTTACCTGTAGTACAAAACATTCCTGGTAAAATCACAAAAGGAGCAGCACAAGCATTATTAGGGAAAGTTTATTTATATCAACAAAAATACGACTTAGCTGCACCAGTTTTAGAAAGTGTTGTTACAAGTAATGCTTATACTTTAGTTTCAGATTATAATTCAATTTTCGAAGAAGCTGGTGAAAATAACTCAGAATCTGTATTCGAGGTTCAATATTTTGATGGACAGGGTGCTGGTTTTGGTTGCTTACAGTGTAGCGAAGGGAATGTTGCAGTAGGTTTTAGTGGAGTTAGAAATTATACAGGACCAGATTTTACATCAGGTTTTAGTTTTAATGTTCCAGTGCAAGAAGTAGTAGACGCTTTTCAAGCAGGAGATTTAAGAAAAGATGTTGCTATTTTAGATATCAATGCATGGGCTGCAGCAACAGGTGCTACATTTGGTGTTGGTTATGAACATACAGGTTATTTTAATAGAAAATATATTCCAAGAACAAGAAGTGCAAATGCACAAGGAGATAGAAACCTAACAAATCCTAATAATTATAGAGCTATTCGTTTCGCAGATGTTCTTTTAATGGCTGCAGAAGCTTTTAATAGAAGTACATCGCCAAATGATACAAAAGCACAATCTTACTTAAACAGAGTTAGAGAAAGAGCTTTTGGTAATACTTTAAATAATATTTCAGCTTCAGGAAATGTTCTATATGATAATATTCTTCAAGAAAGAAGAGTAGAGTTGGTTGGTGAAGGTCATCGATTTTTTGACCTAGTAAGAACAGGCAGAGCTGCAACAGAAATTAACGGTTTTGTTACTGGCAAGCATGAAGTATTCCCAATACCTGCAATTGAAATTCAATTAACAGGAAATCGTTGGGCTCAAAATCCTAATTATTAAAATATAAGAAAATGAAAAAAATAAAAAATATTTATAAATTTTTATTCGTGCTATTTTTGGCTGTAGCATGTGATGAAGAGTTAAGAGATATATCTTTTGCTGATAATATTGCACCACCAAGCAATATAGCTGCAGCTTACAATATTACTCAAGACAATACAGGTTTAGTAACAATTACACCAAGTGCAGAAGGAGCAACAAATTTTGAAATTTACTTTGGTGATGCAACAACAGCACCTGCCAAGTTGGCTCAGGGAGAAAATGTAAAACATACATATGCAGAAGGTACTTACAATGTGAAAATTGTTGCAGCGAATTTAAATGGAAATGAAGCAGAAGCAACTCAGCAATTAGTAGTTTCTTTTAAAGCTCCAGAAAACGTAGTAGTAACTATAGCAAACGATGCAGCAATATCGAAACAAGTAAACGTAAATGCGAAAGCAGATTTTGCTACAATGTATGAGTTTTATTCTGGAGAAACTGGGGTAACACAACCAGTAAAAACAGCAAATATTGGCGAAACATTAAATTATGTTTATCAAAACCCAGGAACTTATTCAATTAAGGTAATTGTAAAAGGTGGAGCAATCGAAACTACAGAATATATGCAAGATTTTGAAGTTACAGAAATTTTAGCACCAATTGCTTCAGCTTCCAATCCACCAAGTAGAAACGATGTCGATGTAATTTCTATATTTAGTGATGCTTATACAGATGTTGCAGGCTCTAATTTTTATCCAAATTGGGGACAAAATACACAATACACAGAATTTGATTTAAATGGGGATGCTATGATTCAGTATAGCAATTTAAATTATCAAGGTATTGACATAGGCTCAGAAATTGATGCTTCATCTATGGAAATGCTCCATATTGATATATGGACTGCAGACGCTACAAGTATAGATATTTATCCTTTACCTAATGGCGTTCAACCAGCAGATGAAAGATTTGTAACTAAACAATTAGTAGTAAATGAATGGAATAGTTTTGACATTCCAATGACAGATTTTACAGATCAAGGTTTACCTGTAAATACTTTAAAACAATTTAAATTTGTTGGTTCTGGTACTGTTTTTATCGATAATCTTTATTTCTATAAAGCACCAACTGGCGCTTCACCACCTTTATTATCAGATAATTTTGAAGGAAATGGAAATATCCCTGCTTTTTCAGGAGATGCTGCAGGAGCAAATGTTATAGACAATCCTTTTAATAACGCAGGTAACTTCTCTAGCAAAGTTTTAGAATATAAAGATACTGGTGGTCAATATGCAAATATACAGTTTACTGCTCCAAGCAAATTTGATTTAAAAAACGGACAAAGCGTTTTTTCTATAAAACTTTACGTACCATCATCTAGTATTACAGGAAGCCAACCAAATCAAGTTTCATTAAAATTACAAAACAGTGGTTTAGGAGGTAATTCTTGGCAAACTCAAACAGAAATAATTAAGACTATTGTTTTAGATCAATGGCAAACAGTAACATTTAATTTTGAAACTGACAATTGGATAAATCTAAATAATAATGGAGTTGATCCTGATCCAGTAGATCGTACAGATTTAGATAAAGTAGTAATTCAATTAAATTCAGAAAACAATAATGATGCTGTTACCGGTTTTATAGATGATTTTTATTATGGTTTAGCTCAAATTCCAGAAACAGCTCCAATTGTTAGAGATGGTTTTGAAGGTTTTGGAACAATTGCTGCTTGGGTAGGAGATGCAGCTGGTGCAAATACTTCTTTTGCAAATCCATTTATCAATTCAGATAATAATTCACCTACAGTTTTAGAATATACAGATACAGGTGGGCAATATGCAAATGTTAATTTTACTATTACAGAAAAATTCAATCTTGTAAATAAAAACGTATTTTCAATAATGATTTACGTTCCATCATCTAGTATATCAGGGAGTCAGAATAATCAAGTTTCTTTAAAATTACAAAATAGTGATTTAGGAGGTAATTCTTGGCAAACACAAACTGAAATTATTAAGGATATAGTTTTAGACCAATGGCAAACAATCACTTTTGATTTTGTAAATGATAATTGGATTAATCTAAATAATAATGGGGTAGATCCTAACCCTATTGATAGAACTGATTTAGACAAAGTTGTAATACAAGTTAATGGGGAAAACAATAACGATACTGTTACTGCATATATAGACAATGTTAACTATTACTAAAATATTATAAAATGAAAAATATTAATAAATTATATTACCTATTATTATTCACCTTGGCAACTGTTTTTTACAGTTGTCAAGAAGAAAAATATTCTTTTGGAGAGATTATAACACCAACAAATATTCAAATTACAGCAGAAATTACTGGTTCTGATGCAAGTAATCCTAATGGAGATGGAAGTGGTGAAGTTAAATTCACTGTAACTGCAGATAATGCTGTTTCATATAAACTAGTTTATGAAGGTACAGACTATTTAGCACTTTCGGGTGAGCAAACGATTGTATTTAGTAAGTTAGGTTTAAACACATATACAATTACTGCTATTGCTTCAGGTACTGGAGGAGTTACTTCTAGTAAAACAATTCAAGTAGATGTGCTTGCAACTTATGCTCCACCAGAAGCATTAATAGCTAAATTGTATGGCTTCGATCCTGCAAATCCGGCAGCCTTAACATCAAGAACTTGGAAAATTCAATCTGCAAAACCTGGTCATTTTGGATTAGGTCCAGTTGGAGGATCTGTCCTATCAGAATGGTTTTCAGCAGCACCAGATGAAAAAGCAGGTGTTGGTATGTATGATGATAGATTTATATTTAGTTCAGATGGTACTTTTATGCATATGACAAATGGTGATATTTTTGGAAGAGATCCTTTAATAGTAAATGATTTAGGTCCAAATACAGGAGGAAATGTGAATGGTGCAGATATAGAAAATTATGTGTATGCAGATTATTCAGGAACGTATTCTCTTATTGCTCCTGGAGGTGTAGAAACTATAGCTCTTTCAGGTTTTAGCTTTATAGGATATTATACAGGAGGAAATCATCAATATCAAATTTTTGATAGAAACACTCCTAATGAAATGATTCTTAAAACTACAGATGGAAATGCAGGATTTGATTGGTGGTTCATTTTAGTTTTAGAATAACTAAATAATTAAAAACAAACAAAGGTCAGTTAATCTGACCTTTGTTGTTTAATAGATTTTTTTTATAACTCGATTATAATATTGGAGTCTTTTTTGATACTTTAATTTAAGAATCAAATATTTCTATTCATTTTAATAATTTTTTTAACCTAGTTTTTTTAGTAAGATCTCATTCAAATTTCCATACATTGCCACAACATGTAAAAAGAGTATATGAATTAGAAGCTTACCTAAAGTATATTAAATCAAGGGATTTGTCAGTTTTTTAAATTGTATATGTGTTGTTGGGGTGTTTTTTAAGAATATCACAGAATAAACGCTTTAAATTTATAAAAGTTTAATTTATCAAATAGTATAACCGATTTTGCTTTCCTCTACAAGTTGGGCAAATCTTAATTTTAAAACCAAATTTATGAAGAACATTTTTTTAAGATTGTTGCTTTTTTTAGTTACTTCAAGTATTTTTTCGCAGAATGTAGCTAAGGTAATAGTTGTGAATGACGACCAAGGTTCCAAACTTGTGGTGAATGGGAAAGATTTTATTGTTAATGGTATTAACTGGGATTATGTTCCAATTGGTTATAACGTACTTGATGCAAAATTTTGGGAAAAACCAGATGAAATAATTAAAGCTGCCTTAGATGAAGAAATGCCCTTATGGCAAAATATGGGTGTAAATGCCATTAGAACATATATAGGTATGCCGCCAAAATGGATTACTTATATGTATGAGAATTTTGGTATTTACACCATGATCAATCATCAGTTTGGTGCTTATGGTCTTACAATCGATGGTGTTTGGAATCCACAAACAAAATATGCAGACCCTAAAGTACGAAAACATCTTATTGATGAATCTGTAAAAATGACCAAAATGTATGCAAATACACCAGGTCTTTTACTATTCATGTTAGGTAACGAAAACAATTATCACTTAACTTGGGAAGGCGCAGAAACGGATGAAGGAATCGTTATTAATGATCAAGATGAAGCTAAAAGAGCTGAAGCAAGAGCAATGTATAAATTATTTAATGATGCTACATTGGCTATGAAAAAAGTAGATACTTCTCATCCAATAGGTATTTGTAATGGTGATTTATTGTATTTAGATATTGTTGCAGAACAATGTAAAGATATTGACATTTACGGAACGAATATGTATCGTGGAGAATCTTTTGTAGATGCCTTTGATAGAATTAAAAATGAATTTAATAAACCTGTACTATTTACTGAATTTGGTTCGGATGCTTTTAATGCTAGAGACAATAAAGAGGATCAGTTAATGCAGGCAATTTATATGTTAAGTAATTGGAAAGAAATTTATGAAAACGCATATGGCTTAGGTAAAGCTGAAAATTCTTTAGGAGGTTTTACATTTCAATCTAGTGATGGATGGTTTAAATCAGGTTTTGATGAAAGAAAAAATGCAGACGTTCATGATACCAAGGCTAATTGGCCTAGTAATGGTTATAGCAGAGACCAGGCAAAGCCAGGGGATAAAAACATGAATGAAGAATGGTTTGGTATTGCAGCAAAAGGTCCTACAGATGTAAGAGGTTTGTATACATTATATCCAAGAGCGTCTTACTATGCATTAAAAGAGGCTCATCAATTTAACCCTTTTGCAAGTAGCTATGCAGATTTTCAAAGTCATTTTGCAAAAATTAATTTAATGGATGCGGTTTTAAGAGCAAGAGGAGATAGAGCTGCATTAGGAGATAATCAAAAAATAAAATTAAGCAATTTAAGAGCAGAGTTTACCACTTTTAACACTGGTGGCTCTTTACTTACCACACCTGAATTTTCTGATGGTTCAGGACAAACTTATCCAGACAGAAGAGGTTTCGACCATATGCAATCTTATTATGTAGGAGTTGCAGGTAAACCTTCAGAAAATATGAGTGCTGAGGTTAATTTTAATATTTTAGGAAACGTGGCAGGAAATCCTATTGACGATATTTTTTACGAAAATGTTGGAAGACCAATTCAAGTAGATTCACCAAATGGAGTGGTAACTTTAACAGATAATAACAGATTACGCGTATATAATGCTGAATTTGAATGGAATGCAAAAGATTTTGATATGCGTGGTTTCTACAGAACAGGGCATTATCATTGGGGTTATGAAGGTGATTTATTTGGCTTATATCCAGAGGCTTATTATGGTCCAAATTTAGATATATATAATGGTGAAATTCTTGGTGTAGAAGTAGATGGAAAAGGAGTTTTAGATGGCGTAAAAGCTGCATTTGGCCCTCAACTTTGGTGGGGAGCAAACCCAGCAGTTTTATTAAAATATACCAGAAAATTAGGAAATTATGATTTCTCTGCTTTATATCATAAAGATATTGTTTCAGGTAATGGTATTGATGCGAATGGAAATCGAGTTTTAGATCCTACTCAGGCTAGAACAGGTGTAATTCCTGCATTACCAACAGAAAGAGCAACAATAGCAATTGCTAGAGAGTTCGATAATTTCGGATTTCAACTGGGTGCAATTTGGGCAGGTAGACCTTTAAATGGTAGAACTTATCAAGTTACAACAGGTACAGCTGGTAATTATACAGTTTTTAATGATAGAATTCAATCTAAAGACAATTGGGGTGGTAAAGCAAAAGTTACCTATACAAAAGGTGGTTTCAATGCGTATGCACAAGGTTCAATAATGGGCTTAGTTGCAAATGGTGGAGCAGATCAAACATTAACCTTTACTGGGTGGAAATTGAAAGATTCTGGTAGTGGAAATATGACAAATTTTTTAACGGGATTTGCTTACAATTTCGGAAGTAAATGGCAAGTAGCTCCTAACTTTATGTACCAAAAACCATTAGTAGGGCCAATGCCTAATGATATTGGAGCTCCAGGTAGATTAAGAAATTTCGTAGATGATCCTTTTGCAGTTAGAGCAGGAAGTAGAGAAACCACTGCTGGAGAAATTTTATTAACCTTCGATCCAACTCCTGCAACTTATATGTATGAGTTTGATAATGATAGAGCAGAAGATGCAAAATTCGCAATGAATTTAGGTTTTGTTTATCGTCATTTACCAACTACACAAGATGCAGCTATTGGTTTTCAAGCAAATCGTTCATTACTTCGTTTTGCGAACTCAGCACCTGCACAAGATTTATGGGAACTTCATTCTAGAGTTATATCTAAATTAAGACCAGAATTTGGTTTCATTTCAAACTTTTACTATGGTACAGGTCAAGCAAATGGTGATAGCGAAAGAACGATAACACGTTTTGGAGCAGATTTAAGAATGATTTATAATAAAATGAAATTAACTGGAATGGTGAAGGTAAACGATTGGGGGCCTTTTGATTACCATAGAGATTTTAACCTAACCTTCCCTTTACAATTTATATTAGATTTTTCTACATCTGTTGGCAAACCAGATTGGTTTATTTTACCAGATACTAAAGTAGGTATTATGGGTACTTGGAGGTCTTTAAATCAATATTCTCCAAGATATTCTCCTAATGCTACATCTTCTGAATTTGCTACAGCACCAACAATTAGTCCTGTAGGTTTTCCAAACGGTTCTGAATGGGAAATAAGAACCTATATTCATATTAATATTGGTAAATAATATATGAAACTAAAAAATAATATAAAACTTAAATCAATTGCAACAATAGCGATGTTGGTTTTCGCATTCATAACTTTTTCCAATTGCGAAAGAGAATTGTCTAGCGAAGCAGAATTAGCTACTTTTCCTACAATAGGTGATGTTTATATAGATGGTTTTAGTGCTGGATTAGATTATTTTCCATTTGCAAACTCTAATTTCGATGCTTTTAGAGTAGATACAGAGGTTAAATACATGGGTTCTTCTTCTATGCGTTTAAATGTACCAAATGTAGGAAACCCAAAAGGACCATATGCAGGTGCAATTTTTAAAACTGCATCAGGTAGAGATTTATCTGGTTTTGATGCGCTTACTTTTTGGGCTAAAGGATCCTCTTCAGGTACTATAAATGAAATTGGTTTTGGACAAGATTTTGAAGAAAACAAATATATTGTAACACTCAGAGATTTAAAAATTTCTACAGATTGGGAAAAGTATACCATTGCATTACCAGATGCTTCGAAATTAATTAATGAAAAAGGTATGTTTTGGTATTCAGAAGGTCCAGAAAATGGAAATGGATATTCAATTTGGATTGATGAACTAAAGTTTGAAAAATTAGGAAACTTAGGGCAATATAGAACCGCAATTTTTAATGGTCAAAACAAATCTTTAACAGGTTTTGTAAATTCTCAAATTAAAATAGATGGTTTAACTCAAACAGTAAATTTAGGTTCAGGTGCAAATCAAACAATTCAAATAGCGCCCTCGTATTTTACATTTGAATCTTCAGATATAAACATAGCAACCGTTAATGAGGCTGGAATAATTTCTATTCATGCTCCTGGTAATGTAAAAATAACTGCAAGTTTTAATAACAAACCAGTTTTAGGATCATTAACAATTGAATCAATTCCATTCCAATCAGCACCAACACCAACTCACGACCCAAGTCAAGTAATATCCGTTTATAGTGATAGCTATACAAACATAAATGTAGACTTCTTTAATGGTTATTGGCAACCTTATCAAGTAACAGAATCATCTGAAATTTCTGTTAATAATAATTCAATGATTAATTACAGTAAGTTAAACTTTGTGGGTATACAATTTGCCAATCCAACTGTTAATGCTTCTGGAATGAGATACATGCACATAGATATGTATACAACAAGCCCAATTATAGCGCCATCTGTAATGTACATAGATTTAATAGACTTTAATCAACCCAATTCAAGAGCAGGAGCTGTATTTAACAGTACAGTTTTAGTTTCTAAACAATGGATGAGTTTAACAATAGACATGAGTACTTTAGGATTATCTAGAAGAGATGCATTAGCGCAAATTGTTTTAAATAGCGCTTCTACTTTAGATAATATATATGTTGATAATATTTATTTTCATAATTAAATTATGATTTACAAAGTAAAAACATAAAATATTAAAAATAATAAAATGAAAAATTTTAAAAACACAAATTTAAAAACGGCTCTAATTTTAGGCTTGTTTTCATTTGCATTTATAAGCTGTGAAAGAGAAATTTCTGATCAAGCGGTTTTAACAACTTTCTCAAAAGATGGAAGTATTTTTATTGATGCTTTTAGTGGAGGTTTAGATTACTTTCCTTTTGGCGATTCTTATCAAGAAGCTTTTTCAGTAGATACGAAAGAAGTTTATCAAGGATCAGCATCAATGCGATTTGATATTCCAGTTTTTGGAGCGGGTTATGGTGGTGCAAATTTCCCTACAAGCTCACCTAGAGACTTGTCAGGTTACGATGCATTAACTTTTTGGGCGAAAGCATCGAAAGGAGCAATAATTAATGAAATTGGTTTTGGTTTAACAGAGTCTAATGGAAATAAATACAGAGCTGTAAGAAGTAATTTACCAATTACAACGCAATGGAGAAAATACATTGTTCCAATTCCTGATCCGTCGAAATTAACACAGGAAACAGGGCTTTTTTGGTATGCAGAAGGAGCACAGAATGCGAATGACGAAGGTGGTTATACTTTTTGGTTGGACGAAGTTCAATTCGAAAAATTAGGAACTGTAGCTCAACCAAGACCTGCTATTTTAAACAGCCAAAACATAGCTCAACAAACGTTTATAGGTTCAGCAATAACCATTGATGGTTTAACGCAAACCTTTAATTTAGAAGATGGTACAAATCCTGCTGTAGGTGCAGCACCTGGATATTTTGATTTTGAAACATCAGACGCATCAGTAGCAACAGTAGATGAATTTGGTAAAGTTACTGTAACTGGTGCAGGAACTGCAAAAATTACAGCTTCAATTGGTGGTGTAACAGCAGAAGGATCTTTGCAATTAGAATCTTTAGGTCCCTTTACACCAGCACCAACTCCAACAGTAAATGCCTCAAATGTAATTTCTATATTTAGTGATGCATATGTAAATAAACAAGTAGACTATTATAATGGTTATTGGGCACCTTTTCAAACAACTTTAGGGCAAAATGATATCAATATTAATGGAGATAATATTATTAAGTATTCTGAATTAAACTTTGTAGGAATTCAATTTACCCAACCTACCATAAACGTTTCAGGAATGACCCATTTTCATATCGATGTTAGAGTTGAAGAAGCGATGCAAGCATCGGATTTTTTAGTAGTTCGTTTAGTAGACATAGGAAGTGATAATGCTTTTGGTGGAGGTAATGATACAAGTGGTGAAGTTAGATTAACACCATCTACTTTATCTACGAATAATTGGGCAAGCTACGATGTGCAATTGTCAACTTTAAGTTCTTTAAGAGGTAAATTCAACCTAGCGCAAATAGTATTTGTAACAGATGCATCCATCAAAAATATTTTAGTAGATAACATTTATTTCTATAAATAAAATTAAAAACAATAGATATGAAATTAAAAAATAATAGAATAGTAAATATAATTCCCTTAATAGTTTTAATGGTAATATTTTCAAGTTGTGATTCTAGCGAAACCCAAACAGTAACAAAACTAAATAGATTAATTTGGGAAGATAATTTTGAGGTTGATGGAGCGCCTTTAAGTCCATATTGGGTTTACGAATTAGGTGATGGAACTGCACAAGGAATTCCTGGTTGGGGAAATAATGAATTACAATATTACACGGATCGTTCAGAAAATGTAGTTGTAAAAGACGGAATGTTGCACATTATTGCTAAAAAAGAATCTTTTTTAACCTCAGGCTATACATCTGCTCGAATATTAACAAAAGGAAAATTCCAAACAAAGTTTGGTAGAATTGAAGCTCGTATAAAATTACCTTGGGGTCAAGGTTTATGGCCAGCTTTTTGGATGTTAGGTGATGATGCAAATGGAACAATTACTTGGCCTGAAAGAGGTGAAATTGATATTATGGAAAACAGAGGTCAAGAGCCAACTATAACTCATGGTACAATTCATGGTCCAGGTTATTCAGCAGCAAATGCCATTACCAAAAGTTACCAATTGTCAAATAGTCGTTTTGATACTGATTTTCATGTTTTTGGTATTGAATGGGGTGAAAATTATATCAATTATTATGTAGATGATGTTTTATACAATCAAATAACACCAGCAGATTTACCAGCAGGTACAGATTGGGTTTTTAATGATAGAGAATTCTACATCATTTTGAATATTGCTGTTGGAGGTACGTTTGTAGGTGGACCACCAAATGCAGAAACAGTTTTTCCTCAAGAAATGATTGTTGATTACGTAAGAGTTTATCAATAAAAAAAAAGAAGAATAAAAGAATGATGATAATTTGTTTTTATCATCATTCTTTTTATAACATTTAACAAAATGTTTGTTGTTGAATGTAAAGAAAAAGTAGATCCTAACTAACTAAAATTAATGAGTAACCAACTTACTCGCCATAAGAAATATGTCTATTTCAAAAAATATCACTGGAGAATTAGTAACAATTCAAAACGAATCTTTTTATAAAATATCTAACAGTCATGCAATGCGTCCTTTTTTTATGACCATTGTCTCAGACTCAAATCATTGGATGTTTATATCAAGTAATGGAGGTTTAACTGCAGGTAGAAAAAATGCTGATTACTCTTTATTTCCTTATTACACTGATGATAAAATTACAGAACTAGCAGAAATTACAGGTTCTAAATCAATATTTAGAATCCATAAGAATGGAAAATTTCACTTATGGGAACCATTTTCTGATAGACAAGCTGGTATTTTTAAAATTACTAGAAATTTATATAAAAATATTTACGGCAATAAAATTATTTTCGAAGAAATAAATAACGATTTAGGCGTAACTTTTAAATACGAATGGAATTCTAGTGACGAGTACGGTTTTGTAAGAAAAGCAACATTAGAAAATAAGGCTAATGAAAACATTAGTGTGGATTTATTAGACGGTTTGCAAAATCTTTTACCTTATGGTGTAAATTCAGATTTGCAAGCTACAAGAAGTAATTTGGTAGACGCATATAAAAAATGTGAATTAGAAGCAGAAGTTGGTTTGGGTATATATGCTTTAAGTGCAATAATTGTAGACAAAGCAGAACCAAGTGAAGCATTAAAGGCAAACATAGTTTGGTCTTTAGGATTGAAAAATCCAACATATTTATTGTCATCTGAACAGCTAAGTAATTTTAGAAATAATATTCCACTTGAGCAAGAAGTTGATGTAAAAGCAGAAAAAGGTGCTTACTTTTTAAATGCAGAAATAACTTTAAAAGCGAACAGTGAAAAAAATTGGATGCAAGTAGCCAATGTAAATCAAACTGTTTCTGATGTAACTCGAATTTCTGAATTAATTAAAAATGATGAAAATGTTGCCTTATTAATAGATAACAGTATTAATGAAGGTACTAAAAAGTTAATAAGATTAGCAGCAGCTTCAGATGGATTGCAACTTTCAAACGATCCATTAATCAATACAAGACATTTTTCAAACACACTTTTCAACATCATGAGAGGTGGAATTTTTGATGATAATTACACAATCGAAAAAGACGATTTTAAAACCTATTTATCAAACGCAAATAAGCAATTATTTGCAGCCAAAAAAGATACTTTAGCAACTTTACCAGAAAAATTCACGTTAGATTTTATCAAAAAATTAGCAGAAAATGATGATGATAAAGATTTTAAACGTTTGTGTTTAGAATATTTACCATTAAAGTTTAGCAGAAGACATGGAGATCCAAGTAGACCTTGGAATAAGTTTTCTATCAATACAAAAAGTGAAATTGACGGTTCTAAAATTTTAGATTACGAAGGTAACTGGAGAGATATTTTTCAAAACTGGGAAGCTTTAGCACATTCATATCCTCAGTTTATAGAGAGTATGATTCACAAATTTTTAAACGCTACAACTTTCGATGGTTACAATCCTTATAGAGTTACAAAAGGCGGTTTTGATTGGGAAATTATAGAAGAACACGATCCTTGGTCTTACATAGGTTATTGGGGTGATCATCAAATAATCTATTTGTTAAAATTCTTAGAATTTATAGAAAAACATTATCCTGCTAAATTAGCTTCATTATTTTCAGACGATGTTTTTGTGTATGCAAATGTTCCTTATAAGATAAAATCTTATGCAGATATTTTAAAAAATTCAAAAGATACTATCGATTTTGACTACAAATTAAATTCAGAAATCGATGAAAGAAGAAATAAAATTGGTGCAGATGGTACTTTATTAAGAGATAAAAAGAACAATCCTTATAAAGTAAATTTAATTGAAAAATTACTAGTTACTGTTTTAGCAAAAATATCCAACTTTATTCCAGAAGGTGGAATTTGGTTAAACACGCAAAGACCAGAATGGAATGACGCCAACAATGCTTTGGTTGGTAATGGAGTTTCTATGGTAACTTTATATTACTTAAGAAGATTCATTGATTTCTTTGAAGGTATTGTAGCAAATTCGAATGCAAATAACATCGAAATTTCTGATGAAGTCGCATCATTATTTAATGATATTTTAAAAACGTTAGATGAAAAAGCAACTATTTTATCAAGAAATGTTACACATAATGAACGCAAAAGAGTATTGGATGGCTTAGGAAATCCTGCAAGTGATTATAGAGAATTTATTTACAAAAACGGATTTTCAACAAACAAATCATCACTAACAAAAACATCATTATTACACTTTTTTGCTATCACTAAAAATTATTTAGAGCATAGCATTAGAGCAAATAAACGCGATGATAATATGTATCATGCATACAATTTAATGACAATTGAAAATGCTGAAGAAGTATCAATTTCTTATCTATCAGAAATGTTAGAAGGGCAAGTTGCTGCTTTAAGTTCTGGTTATTTAACACCAACACAAGCTTTAGGTTTATTAGATGGTTTAAAAGCTTCAGCTTTGTTTAGACCAGACCAATACAGCTATATTTTATATCCAAATAAAGATTTACCAAGATTTACCAAGAAAAATAATATTCCAGCTAAAAAAGTTGAAAACTCAAAATTACTACAAAAATTAGTTGCTGATCAAAACAGACAATTAGTTGAAAAAGATGTTTTAGGGAACTTTCATTTTAATGGTAATTTTAATAATGCTAACAGTGTTAAAAATGCATTAGCCAATCTTTCTGAAGATTATAAAGATTTAGTTGAAAAAGAATCAAAATACATTTTAGATGTTTTTGAAGAAATTTTTGATCATAAATCATTTACAGGTCGTTCAGGAACTTTCTTTGGTTACGAAGGTTTAGGTTCAATTTATTGGCACATGGTTTCTAAGTTGCTGTTAGCAGTGCAAGAAAACTGTTTATTGGCAATCAATTCCAATGCTGATGAAACTATAATTGGTAAATTATTAGATCATTATTACGAAATAAATGCAGGAATTGGAGTTCATAAATCACCTGAATTATATGGTGCTTTTCCAACAGATGCATATTCTCATACACCAGCTGGAAAAGGAGCACAACAACCAGGAATGACAGGTCAAGTGAAAGAAGATTTGTTAAGTAGATTTGGTGAGTTAGGTGTTTTTGTTGAAGAAGGAAAAATTGTTTTTATGCCTCGTTTATTAAAAACTTCAGAGTTTTTAAAGGAAGCTAAAGTTTTTAATTTTATCGATATCAACAACGAAAAAAGGCAATTAAACATTGATAAAAACCAGTTGTGTTTTACCTATTGCCAAGTACCAATTATTTATTCTTTATCAGAAAAAAATGCAATTGAAGTAATTTTTAATGATGATAATAATTTAATTTTTAATGGTCTGTCTTTAGATAAAGAAACGAGTTCTAAATTATTTGACAGAACCAATGAAATTAGTCATTTAAAAGTATCAATAATTAAATAATATTGATGAAAAGCAACTATTACGCATACCTAATTTGTTGTTTTTTATTGATAAATTTTTCCTGTACAAAAGAAGTGAAGATAAGTAAAGATGACATAATTGAACAAAAAGTAGATTCACTTTTAAAGCTAATGACTTTAGAAGAGAAAATTGGGCAAATGACTCAAATTAGACATTTTGAAGAAAATGCTGATGAGGAAATTACCAATAAATTTATAGGTTCTATTATTCATACCCAAGGTGCTTTGCCAGGTAAAACTGCTTTGGATTGGCAAAAAAGATTTACAGTGCTTCAAAAGAAAGCTTTATCAACAAGATTAGGAATTCCTTTATTATTTGGAGTTGATGCAGTTCATGGGCAAAACACCTTTGAAGGTGCAACAATTTTTCCACATAATATTGGTTTAGGCGCAACTCAAAATGAAAAATTGGTAGAAGAAATTGCAAAAATAACAGCTTTAGAAAGCAGAGCAACTGGTTTTAATTGGGTTTTTTCACCTTGTATTGCAATTCCTTTAAATGAAAAGTGGGGTAGAGTATATGAAGCATTTTCAGAAAGTACAGCACTTACAGAAAAGCTAACAAAAGCATCAGTTACTGGTCATCAAGGAAATTTAGAAAACCCAACATCAGTAATGGCAACAGCAAAACATTTTGTTGGTGATGGAGCTACAGATTATGGTATTGAAGGTGGTAATACTTCTTTGTCTAGTCAAGAAATAAACCATTTGCTATTAGCACCTTACAGGGTTGCAGTGAAAGAAAATATTGGTGCAATTATGGCATCTTTTAATACAATTTCTGGAATTTCTATGCATGCTCACAAAGCATTAATTACAGATACTTTAAAAGTGGGAATGAATTTTAAAGGAATTGTAGTTTCTGATTGGAAAGCGTATTCACGTTTTGGAGGTAATGATATTATTAATGCAGGCGTAGATGTTGTAATGGCTGTTGATGGTGATTTAGATGATTTTTTCGATGGTGTAAAACAAGGTGTAGAAACGAATGAAGTTTCTATGGATAGAATTGATGATGCTGTAAAAAGAATTTTACGTCAAAAATTTAAATTAGGGGTATTCGAGAATCCTTTTCCAAATAAAGATTTTATTTCTAAAATCGGAATAAAAGAACATAGAAAAGTTGCAAAGCAAGCAGTTAGAGAATCTCTGGTATTATTAAAAAACACTAATGATATACTTCCTTTATCAAAAGAAACAAAAAAGATAGTGGTTGTTGGCGAGCATGCCAATAATTCAGGCTTACAATCTGGAGGTTGGACCATTAATTGGCAAGGAACCAAAGAAAATTATAAAGGAGCAACAACAATTTTAGACGGTATAACAAAACATTCGAAAGGAGAAGTTGTATATGATAAAACAGCAACCAAAAAACATTTTGATGCTGATGTTGCAATTATAGTTGTAGGAGAGGAACCATATGCAGAATTTTTTGGGGATATTGGCCACGAATCTAATAAGTTACAGTTAACATTAACACAGGAACATCAAAAATATATAAAAACATATCAAGAAAAAGGGGTTAAAACAATCGTAGTTTTAGTTTCTGGAAGACCTTTAGTGGTTACAGAACAAATAAATCAATCAGAGGCTTTTTTAATAGCTTGGTTATTGGGTTCTGAAGGTGATGGAGTAGCAGAAGTACTTTTTGGAGATTATAATTTTAAAGGAAAATTACCACATTCGTGGCCATTATCAATAGAAAGTTTTAAAGGAAAATACGGTCCTAATTTTTGGGATAAAAACAATATACCATTATTCGAATTTGGATATGGATTAGAATATTCTAAAATAACTGAAAAATAAGAAAAACGAATCATCATAAAACAAGACAATTATGAAAAATAAAATGCAGACTCTTTTATGGATAACTTGCTTCATTTTTATGGTTTCTTGTGTAAATAAAAAAGAAAAAAAAGAAACAGAAATGTCGATAACAAAGAAAGAGTTAACAGCTGCAGATATTCTTGGAAATCCAAAATATTTGGCAATTTCTTATGGAGGATATAGAGAAAAATCAAGGGAAGATAACCAACCAACAATACCTCAATTAAAAGAAGATTTAAGGTTAATGAATGCAATGGGTATTCGTATTTTACGCACCTACAATGTGCAACCTAAACTACCTCATGCTGCTAATATTTTAGAAGCAATACATCAACTAAAACAAGAAGACCCTAATTTCGAAATGTATGTAATGTTGGGTGCTTGGATAGATTGTTTAAACGCTTGGACAGAATTAGCTCCAAATCACGAAATTGAAAGTCCAGAAAACGAAGGAGAAATTGCAAGAGCAGTTGCACTGGCTAATAAATACCCAGACATTGTAAAAGTAATTGCTGTTGGTAATGAAGCTATGATTCGCTGGGCAACAAGTTATTTTGTAAGACCAAATGTTATTTTAAAATGGGTAAATCACTTACAAAATTTAAAGAAAGAAAATAAATTATCCAAAGATTTATGGATTACGTGTTCAGATGACTTTGCTTCTTGGGGTGGAGGAGATCCTAGTTATAGAGTTGATGATTTGAAAAAAATTATCAAAGCAGTAGATTATGTGTCTATGCATACGTATGCATATCACAACTCGCATTACAATCCAGCTTTTTGGAAAGTTCCAGACAATGAGCAAAATCTTACTGAAATAGAAAAAGTAGATAAAGCGATGTTACGTGCGTTGAATTTTGCAAAACAACAATACAAAGATGTTTCGAGTTTTGTAAAAAGCATCGATAGCACTAAAACCATTCACATAGGAGAAACTGGGTGGGCTAGCATTTCTGATGGACATTATGGGATTCATGGTTCTAGGGCAACAGACGAGTATAAGCAAGGTTTATATTATAAGCATTTAAGAGAATGGACAAACAAAGAAGGTGTTTCTTGCTTTTATTTTGAAGCTTTTGATGAACAATGGAAAGATGCTCATAACCCACAAGGATCAGAAAATCACTTTGGATTATTTACTTTAAAAGGTGAAGCAAAATATCCAATTTGGGATTTGGTAGATCAAGGAGTTTTTAAAGATTTAAAAAGAGATGGAAACGAAATTAAAAAAACATTTAATGGCAATAAAGATGCATTAATGAAAACGGTTTTAGTACCAAATACAGATTATAGAAGATAATGAGCACAAATGATGAAACAAATTAAATCCTTTTTTTATTTATTAGTATCGATTATGATTTTAAGTTGTGATGTTGCACAAGATAAGTTAGTTGTAGAGGTATATGAAACTTCTGCAAGTGGTAACAATCTTAAGAAATTAGAGAACTTTTCTGAGATAGAAAACCAAGAGAATAATGTTCAAATAACTTTATTACCAGAGCAAAAGTTGCAAACAATTACTGGTTTTGGTGGTTCATTTACAGAAGCCTCTGCATATTTGTTAAATAAATTAAGTAAAAAAAATAGAGATTCAATTATTGAAGCTTATTTTGGTGAAAGTGGAGCAAAATATTCTTTGACAAGAACTCACATGAATTCTTGTGATTTTTCTTTAGGACAATATTCGTATGCACCTGTAGAAAATGATACAGAGCTAATTCATTTCACAATAGAAGAAGATTTAGATGATATCATTCCAATGATTAAAGATGCTATGAAAGTATCTAAAGATGGCTTTAAAATACTTTCTTCTCCTTGGACAGCTTCACCTTGGATGAAAGACAATAAACAATGGACAGGAGGAAAATTATTACCAGAATATTATGATACTTGGGCATTATTTTTCTCTAAATATGTAACTGCTTACAAAAACGAAGGCATAGATATTTGGGGTTTTACAGTAGAAAACGAACCCTTAGGAAACGATAGTAACTGGGAAAGTATGCATTATACACCAGATGAAATGACCAATTTTGTGGTGAATTATTTAGGCCCCAAATTAAGATCAGATTATCCAAACATAAAAATTTTAGGATATGATCAAAACAGAGAACATTTAAACGAATGGGTAGATTCTCAATATAAAACCGAAGAAACTAGTAAATATTTTGATGGTACAGCTATTCATTGGTACGCAAGTACTTTTCATTATTATCCAGAAGAGTTGCAATATGCGCATGAAAAAGCACCCAATAAATATTTAATTCAATCAGAAGCGTGCATAGATGCAGAAGTTCCAGTTTGGAAAGACGATGTTTGGTATTGGAAAAAAGAAGCTACAGATTGGGGCTGGACTTGGGCTCCAGAAAAAGATAAGCATATGCATCCAAAATATTCTCCAGTAAATAGATATGCCAGAGATATTATAGGTTGTTTAAATAATTGGGTAGATGGTTGGATTGATTGGAATATGGTTTTAGATACTCAAGGAGGTCCAAATTGGTTTAAAAACTGGTGCATAGCTCCAGTAATTGTAAACCCAGAAACAGACGAAGTTTATTTTACACCTCTATATTACACAATGGCTCATTTCAGTAAGTTCATAAGACCAAATGCGCAGGTAATAGGCGTAAATAATTCTGATGAAAGTCTGATGGTTGCTGCAGCAGAAAATCCAGATGGCTCTATAGCAGTAGTAGTATTTAACGAAAAAGAATCCGCCAAGAATATAACCATAAATTTAGGTGATAAAAGTGTAAATATTCAATTACAAGGACAGGCAATTCAATCAATCGTAATTCCGTCAACTAATAATAAAACCAACTAAAATAATTTATATGTCAACTCAAGTAAAAAAAGCAAGGGGTAAAGTTCCATTTGGACAAAAAGCTGCATTTGGTGCAGGTCATTTAGTGCTAAATTTATTACCTGGAGCTTTAGGTATTTTTATGTTTTTCTTATTAACCGCTTTCGGAATGGATCCTGTTTTAGCAGGTTTATTAGGTGGTTTACCAAGAATTTTTGATGCAATTACAGACCCAATTATGGGTTTTATCTCAGATAACACAAATTCGAAATGGGGTAGAAGAAGACCATACATTTTTGTAGGTGCAATTTTAAGTGGAATTTTATTTGCTGTTTTATGGCAATTAGATCCAGAGAATACACAGGCATTTAATTTCTGGTATTTCTTAATTTTTTCTATGATTTTTCTAATTGGTAACACAATGTTTGCAACGCCTTTAGTTGGTTTGGGTTATGAAATGACATCAGATTATAATGAAAGAACACGTTTAATGGCATTTTCTCAAACAATTGGTCAAATTGCTTGGATGATTGTGCCTTGGTTTTGGGTGTTAATTGCTGATGAGGATTTGTTCGCAACACAAGCAATTGGTGTTCGTCAACTTTCAATTATTGTAGGTGTTATTTGTATGTTATTAGGTGTTTTACCTGCAATATTTTGTAGAGGAATAGACTCTGCTAATATGGAAAATAGAAAAGAAATAAACCTAAAATCTTTAGGTTCTAATATGGTAGATTTATTTAAAGGGATTGTTCAAGTATCTAAAAGTAAACCTTTTATGAGACTTTGTGGTGCTACGTTTTTAGTATTTAATGGCTTTCAATTAGTTGCATCATTCAGTTTTTTTATCATTGTTTATTACATGTTTAATGGCGATTTTGCTGGGGCTGGTCACTGGCCTGCTTGGTTTTCTACAATAACTGCTATTGTTACTGCATTTGCAGTAATTCCAATCGTTACTGCCATTGCTGAAAAGTTCGGTAAAAAAAATGCATTTATAATATCCACATTAATTTCTATTGTTGGTTATATTTTAAAATGGTGGGGATTCGATCCTGGTAATCCTTGGTTAATGTTTATGCCAATCCCTTTTATGGCTTTTGGTTTAGGTGGTTTGTTTACATTAATGATGAGTATGACTGCAGACGTTTGTGATTTGGACGAATTAGAAAACGGAATGCCAAGAAAAGAAGGAACTTTTGGTGCAATATATTGGTGGATGGTAAAAATGGGACAAGCCTTAGCCTTAGTATTACAAGGATTCGTTTTAAAGTTTGTAGGTTTTATTTCAGATGCACCAACGCAAAGCGCTGAAACAATGACCAATTTACGAATTGCAGATATTACGATTCCTGCATTAACTGCTGGTATTGCAATTTGGATTATGTGGAATTATAGCTTAAGTGAAGATAGAGC
>NZ_JBASWY010000020.1:0-45949 GCF_049276715.1 Polaribacter sp. | reverse complement strand
GCTTAGGTACTTTGTGCTGTTTTTGCTGTTGCTTTTTGTTTTTTTTTCTATTCCTTTTGTGCAAACTAAAATAGCAACTCATTTAACAGAAAAAATTAATAGAGACTTTAATACAAATATTTCTATTGATAAAGTTGATTTATCGTTTCTTGGAAATGTACAATTAAAGGGAATCGAAATTAGAGATCATCATAAAGACACTTTGATTTTTGCTAAAAAATTAACAACTACTTTATTAAATGCTAAAAGAATTATAGATAATGAAGTTTCTTTAAAAGATATTTCTTTAGAAGATGTAGATTTTTATATGAAAACCTACAAAGGAGAAATTGATGATAACCTTGCTGTTTTTATTGATACTTTCGATGATGGAAAACCAAGAGATTCGCTCACGAATCCTTTTGTACTAAAAACTTCGAATCTCTATTTAAACGGACTTCATTTTAGATTAACAGATGCAAATAAAAAAGACTCTCTAAATTACGAAGTTTTTAATGCAGGGGGTAATTTGCAGAATTTTTCAATTATAGGACCTGACTTTTCTACGAATATTAGAGGATTAAATTTTTTAGATTTTAATGGTTTAGAAGTAGCCAATTTAACCACAGATTTTGAGTATACTAAAACTGCCATGCATTTTAAAAATACCCTTTTGGAAACAAAAAAATCAATTATAAAGGGAGATATAGACTTTACTTACAAAAGAGAAGATTTAGTAGATTTTAATAATAAGGTGAACATTAAAGCTAATTTTAAAGATAGTAAAATTGCAGTTCAAGATATTAAGAAGTTTTACCAAGAATTAAGTGGAAATGATTTGCTAGATTTTACTGGTAATTTTAATGGAAAACTGAATAATTTCGACCTTACAAATCTAAACTTATCATCACAAAAAGGATTGAAAATTGAAGGTGATTTAACTTTTGTAAATGCCGTAAATACAGAAAGGGGCTTTGTATTTGAGGCAAATTTAAAAGATTTAACAGCAACTTACATAGAACTAAGAAATATATTACCCGATGTTTTAAGTAAAAATGTACCATCAGAATTAATTAAACTTGGCAAGTTTTCTTTGCAAGGAAGGTTTAAAGTTACACCAGACCAAATTCAGGCAGATATAAAACTAAATTCTGATATTGGTGCTGCCTATACAGATTTACAAATAGAAAATATAGACAACATCGATTTTGCAGAATATAGTGGTAAAGTGCAATTTAAGAACTTTAATATTGGCAATTTCTTTAACGATCCTTTATTTGGCATTATTTCTTTGGATGGAGTTGTAAATGGTGCTGGTTTTAAACTCGAAAATATAAATACTTCTTTTGTAGGTAAAGTATCTAAGTTCGCATTTAAAGGGTATACTTATAAAAAGATTACAGCAAATGGCCAATATCAAAATAACAAATTTGATGGTGAATTAAAAATTGATGACGACAACTTTAAAATGAGTTTTAATGGTTTAGCAGATTTATCTTCAGAAACTTATAAATTCGATTTTGAAACCAATGTTGTTTATTTAAACTTAAAACAAACGAATCTTTTTACAAGAGATAGTATTTCAGAGTTAAAAGGTAAAATAGAATTAGATATAGAAGGCAATAACTTTAACGATATTGTTGGAAATGCGGTCTTTAAAAATGTTTTTTATACCAACGAAAAAAAGGAATTTAGCTTTGATGAATTTAAGGTTTCGTCTTCTGTAAAAGATAGTATTAAAAGAATAGATTTAGAATCTAAAGACATTGCAAACGGTTTTTTAGAAGGTAAATTTATTTTTGAAGAATTACCTAATGTTGCACAAAATGCATTGGGTAGTATTTATACAAACTATAAACCCTATAAAGTAGAGCCTAATCAATTCATCGATTATAATTTTACCATTTACAATCAAATAGTAAGTGTCTTTTTTCCAGAAATCTCTATAGATGATAACACAAAAATTAAGGGTAAAATCGCTTCAAGTAAAAATTTACTTAGACTTACACTTTCTTCGCCAAGAATAGATGCTTATGGCAATGAAGTGAAAGAAATTTTATTAAGAACAGACAACCAAAATCCGATCTATAATACACATTTAACAGCATCAGAAGTAAATACGAAATATTATAATATTTCTAAATTGAATCTGCTAAATAGAACTCAAAATGATACCCTATTTTTTAAATCTGAGTTTCAAGGCAAAAATGATGAAAAAGAAGATTTTAATTTAGATTTCTTTTACACTTTTAACGAGGAAGGAAAATCTGTTATTGGTTTTGAAGAATCAAAATTTGTGTTTAAAGAAACTGCTTGGAGAATTAATCCTGATAAAAAAAATACAGATAGAATTACATTCGATTTAAATAAAGATGAATTTAGCTTTAGTCAGTTTAAAATAACTTCTGGAGAGCAAAAAATTGAATTTACAGGAAGTTTAAAAGGAGATTCTGAAAAAGTTTTATTAGCAGATTTTAGCAAAGTAAAACTAAGAAGTTTTTTACCAGAAATAGATAGTTTGGCATTAAGGGGTAAAGTTTCTGGGAATTTAGATTTTGTTCAAAAAGATAATATTTATAGTCCAGAAGCTGTATTTGTTATTAAAGATTTTCAAGTAAATAATTTTACACAAGGCGATTTAGCCATCAATATAAAAGGAAATAATTCTTTCGAAAAATATGATGTAGATTTATCTATAAACAACGAAAAAGTAAAAAGCATTGCAGCAACAGGATCTGTAGATTTTTCAAGTAAAAGACCTTTAATAGACTTAGAAATATTTTTAGAAGATTATCAGTTAGAAGCCTTTAGTCCTTTAGGTCAAGATGTTATATCGTCTATTAGAGGTAGTGTTTCTGGCGATTTTAATTTAAAAGGATTTTTAGGAAACCCTGATATGGATGGTACGTTAAGGTTAAAAAAGGCAGGTTTAAAATTCCCTTATCTTAATGTTGATTATGATTTTGAAGGCGAATCAATTATCTCTTTATCAGAGCAATCTTTTATTTTAGAAGATGTACAATTGTTAGATACTAAATACAGCACAAGAGGAAAATTAACGGGTGATATTACGCATCAAAATTTTGAACAATGGTTTTTAAATTTAGAAATAGCATCAGATAATTTATTAATCTTAGACACAAAAAATACGGAAGAAGCTTTGTATTATGGAACTGCATTTATAGATGGTTCTGCAAGTATTTCTGGTTTAACAGAGCAATTAACTATAAATGTAAATGCAAAAACAAATCCAAAAACAAAGTTTGTAGTTCCTTTAAAAGATATAGAAACCGTCGATAGCTATCAATTAATTCATTTTAAAAGCGACAAAATTAAAAATGAAGATAGGCAAAAATTATTGGCACAAAATGCTGTAAAAGGCTTGTCTTTAGAAATTGATTTGGAAGTAACTAAAGATGCTGTCGCACAAATAGTTATAGACGAAGTGAATGGGAGTCAATTAACAGGTAGAGGTTCAGGAAATTTACAAATTCTAATCAATACACGTGGTAAATTTAACATGTATGGAGATTATTCTATAGACAGTGGAGTATATGATTTTAAATATGGAGGAATTATCAACAAACCATTTATTATACAAAAAGGAGGTGTAGTTTCTTGGAGTGGTAACCCTTTTGAAGCAAACTTAGACGTTGTTGCTGTATACAAAGCAAAAGCAAATCCTGGAGTTCTATTACAAAACTTTAATTCTAATCGAAAAGAAGAAATCGATTTGGTAACCAGAATAACAGGAGGCCTTTTTAGTTCGAAACAAGAATTAGACATACAACTAACAAATGTAGATCCAACAATTGCAAATGAATTAGAGTTTATTTTAAATGATAATAATGTAAATGAAAAAACGACGCAGTTTATTTCCTTATTGGCTTTTAATACTTTTAGAAATCCAGATAGAGTAACTTTCGATGTTAATAATGCGCTTACAGGCACAGCTTCCAGTGCTATAGCAGCAGCATTTTCGAACCTTTTAAATAGTCCAGACAGTAAATTTCAATTGGGTGTCGATTATCAACAAGGGTTAAGTGGAAGCGATATAGATAGATTAAATATTGATAATCAAGTTGATTTATCTGTAAGCACACAAGTTAGCGAAAGAGTAATTATAAATGGAAAGGTTGGTGTTCCTATTGGAGATCAAACACAAGCAAGTGTTGTGGGTGAAGTTAAGGTTGAAGTTTTATTAAATAAAGAAGGAAATTTTAGAGGGGTTATATTTAATAGACAAAACGAAATTCAATACTCTCAGCAAGAAGAAGGCTATACACAGGGTGTAGGTTTATCTTACCAAGTAAATTTTAATACACTATCTGAATTACTATCTAGAATCGGATTAAAAAGGAAAGAAAAGAAAAACGAGGAGGCAATTAAGAAAAAAGATTCTACCCAATTAAAAACAAAAGATTTAATAAATTTCGAAGGAAATTAGGTAAGTTATTATTATGTTAAGATTTTAAGTTTCCAATTAAAAATCCTTTTAAAACAAAGGGTTATATGCTATAACGTTTTCGTAATTTTTTTATTTTAAATGACGAAAAAGAGTTAATTTTACAATATTAAATTTATGGAGAAAATAAGAAAAATAGGAGTTATGACTTCTGGGGGTGATGCTCCTGGAATGAACGCTGCAATTAGATCTGTAGTAAGAACTTGTGCTTTTTATAAAATAGAATGTGCAGGAATTTACAGAGGTTATGAAGGGATGATTGAAGGCGATTTTATTGAATTAAACGCACGTAGCGTAAAAGGAATAATTAACAAAGGTGGTACTTTCTTAAAATCGGCAAGATCAAAAGAATTTATGACCAAAGAAGGTAGAAAAAAAGCATATGATGCCTTAAAAGAGGCAAATATAGATGCTTTAGTAGTTATTGGTGGGGATGGAACTTTTACAGGTGCATTAATTTTTAATAAAGAATTTGGTTTTCCAATTATGGGAATTCCTGGAACTATAGACAACGATATTGCTGGTACTTCGCACACTTTAGGGTATGATACTGCTTTAAATAATGCAGTAGAAGTAATTGATAAAATTAGAGATACTGCATCTTCACATAACAGATTATTTTTTGTCGAAGTTATGGGTAGAGATGTTGGCCATATTGCTTTAAATGTTGGAGTTGGTGCAGGAGCAGAAGAAATACTCATCCCTGAAGAAGATTTAGGATTAGAACGTTTATTAGACTCTTTAAAAAGAAGTAAAGAATCTGGTAAATCTTCCAGTATTGTAATCGTTGCAGAAGGCGATAAAACAGGTAAAAATGTTTTTGAATTAAAAGATTATGTAAACGAACATTTGCCAGAATACGATGTTCGAGTATCTGTGTTAGGGCATATGCAAAGAGGTGGTTCTCCTTCTTGTTTTGATAGAGTTTTGGCAAGTAGAATGGGTGTAAAAGCTGTAGAAAGTTTGTTAGAAGGAAAATCGAATTTAATGGTTGGTCTTTTAAATGATAAAATTGCAGTGACGCCATTAGCAAAAGCGATTAAAGGACAATCAAAAATAAATAAAGAATTAATTCGTGTGTCAGATATAATGACCACATAAATATTTAAAATAAAGATAGAATGATTAAAATAGGAATTAACGGATTTGGTAGAATAGGAAGATTAGCTTTTAGATCTTCGGTATTAAGAGATAATGTACAAGTAGTAGCTATTAACGATTTATTAGAAGTAGATTATTTAGCTTACATGTTAAAATATGATTCTGTTCATGGAGCGTTTAATGGAACAGTAGAGGTTAAAGATGGTAAATTAGTTGTAAACGGAAACGAAATTAGAATTACTGCAGAAAGAGATCCAGCAAACTTAAAGTGGGATGAAGTTGGTGCAGAATATGTAATCGAGTCTACAGGATTTTTCTTAACAGAAGAAACTGCTGGTAAACACTTATTAGCTGGCGCTAAAAAAGTAGTTTTATCTGCGCCTTCTAAAGACCATACACCAATGTTTGTGATGGGTGTAAACCACAAAGAATTAAAAGCAGATCAAAAAATATTTTCTAATGCATCTTGTACAACAAACTGTTTAGCGCCTTTATCTAAAGTTTTAAATGATAATTTCGGAATTGTAGAAGGTTTAATGACAACTGTTCATGCAACAACTGCAACTCAAAATACTGTAGATGGTCCTTCTGCAAAAGATTGGAGAGGGGGTAGAGCAGCAGTTCACAATATTATTCCTTCTTCTACAGGAGCTGCAAAAGCAGTTGGGAAAGTAATTCCAGAATTAGATGGAAAATTAACAGGTATGGCTTTTAGAGTACCAACTATGGATGTTTCTGTTGTAGATTTAACTGTGAAGTTAGCAAAACCAGCAACCTATGCAGAAATTTGTGCAGCTATGAAAGCAGCTTCAGAAAGCGATGAATTAAAAGGAATTGTTGGTTACACAGAAGATTTAGTAGTTTCTCAAGATTTCGTAGGAGATACAAGAACTTCTATTTTCGATGCAAATGCAGGTATTTCTTTAAACGATAATTTCGTAAAAGTTGTTTCTTGGTATGATAACGAAATGGGTTACTCAACAAAAATTGTTGACTTAGTAGAATATGCTGCTAGTTTGTAGTAATTACAATTTTATATAAAATTTAAAACCTGATAGAAAATTAAATCTATCAGGTTTTTTTATTTTTCAAACCACTAACCACTAACCACTAACCACTAACCACTATTTAACAGCAATCATACTAATTTCTACATTCACAAATTTAGGTAAGTTTGCAACTTCTACAGTTTCTCTTGCAGGTGCAGTTTCTTTGTTAAAATACTCAGCATAAACCGAGTTTATTTCTGTAAAATTATGCATATCAGAAATAAAGATTGATGTTTTTACTACGTTTTCGAAAGTCATTTCTGCAGCAGCTAAAACTGCTTTCATGTTTTCCATTACTTGTTTCGTTTCAGCTTTAATAGATGATAAAACCAATTCTCCAGTTTTTGGGTTTATAGCAATTTGACCAGAAGTATATAAAGTATTTCCGCTTAAAATTGCCTGACTATAAGGCCCAATTGGAGCAGGTGCTTTTTGTGTTATTATTATTTTTTTCATTTTTTTTAAGTTTCAAAGTTTCAAAGTTTCAAAGTTGATAAGTTTTAACGAATGTCAGACTGCGCTTGTCGAAGTCTTTTTATTTTTGCTAACTGCTAACTGCTAACTGCTAACTGCTAACTGCTAACTGCTAACTGCTAACTGCTAACTGCTAACTGCTAACTGCTAACTGCTAACTAAAACAATCTTCTATCTGGTGGTTTATTTTTATCCCACTTTAAATCTGCTAACGTTGATGATTTTACGCCAATAAAAAAGGTGTAAGAAGAATTTGTACCAAAAGGAACCCAGTTAAAATTAAATTGCCAACTATCTAAATCTCTTGTAAAATTAAATCTTGAAAAAGAGAATGCACCATTTTTAATATCGTAACCAGAAGAATAACCTATTTTCCATTTTGGAGATAAATCCACATTTCCACTAAAACCAACAGTATGCACACCAATTGAACTAGGAGTAATGCCATTATTTGTATAATTTGCAGAATAGATTAAATTTATAGACCAAGGAATTTTTGATCTGTAAAGTTCTGTTTTTGTGGTGCCACCTCCACTATTAGTATTGTTACTATTTTGCCCTGCAAGTCTTCTGTTGGTAGGATCTATATCTGCACCCATTGTATCTACAGGATTATTTGCACCATTTCCATTCTTAGTATCTTCTTTTTTCTCGTCTTTGTCTTTCTTATCAAAATCGGTACTCGAAATAGAATAATTGGCGGTTAAATTTAAGCTAGTTAACCTAAATATATTAGGATTGAATTTATTTATTCTAACAGCATTTCCATTCACTTCCACAACTTGGTAAGGATCTAGAACACCACCTACATTTAAAGCTAATTTGTCTTTAAGCAATCTTGTACCTGCATTAAAAGTTACGTTAGACCATCGTAAACTGTCTGCTGCAATATTATAAGATGTATTAAAGTTTAGATTGTTTAATATCATAATCTTTTCATCTTCTTTATCACTGTCAGGATCTTTAGGTGCAACTTTAGCTTCTAATACATTATTTAAAGAAATACCAATGGAATTACTAATTCCTGTAGAAGGTGCTCTATATAAACTTTGATCGAAAATAGTGTAATTAGCCAGATCTAATGGGTCTGTACTTTGCTGAACTTGTTTTATGAATTTTGTGCCAAAATCGGGTCTGTAGGAGTAGGAGACAGTTGGTCTAAACGTATGTCTTAACGCTTTTAATCTTCCTTTTTTAAAATTAAAAGTACCATATATATTTGTTGATAAACTTACTCCAAAATTATAAGTTCTAAAAGCTTTAAAACCATTTAGCGAATCTATAACAACTTCGTTATTAACAGCATCGTAATTTTTTTCTATATAATTAAAATTCCAAGTTTCCTCATAACTAACACTGGGTGACAAGGTAAAATACTTAAAAGCTTTCATGTTTGTATTAGTACCAGTTTTATGAGTAACTCCAGATTTCGCAGTTTTAAACATTTTGGGCGTAAAAAACTCATCATCTGTTGTGTTAATTAAATATTGACCCTGCATGTTATAATTAAAACCCATTTTTTGAATAGCTGTTTTTTTAATACCATTTTTTCCTACAAAAGGATATACTCTATTCATATTTAAAGTTAACGAAGGCAAAGTCATGGTAATTTGCTCTGTGTTGGTATTTTGCTGATGAGAAGCAGTAACAGCCATATTAAATGGAGTTCCAACAAAGGTTTTGCTATAATTTACAGAAGAATTGAACGTGTTATTTTGTGATTGTGAAACATTAAACTGATTTAAAGATTCTCTAAAAAAACGACTACTACCAACATTTACAGATGCTGAGAATCTTGAATTAGGACTGGCTTTACCATCTTGATTGTGGTTCCATCGAATATTAAAATTATTCGCTTTCGAAAAATTATCAAAGCCTCGAATACCGCTGATAATATTTTCAAAATTCAAACTAAAAGTTCCATTATATCTATAACGTTTGTTGTAATTAGAATTGAATCTAGAACCCCAACTTCCATTAGAATAAACATCACCAGTTACAGTTAAATCAAAATATTCGCTAAGGGCAAAATAATAACCTCCATTCTGAAAACCAATTCCTCTATTACTACTTCCAGTATCGAAAGCAGGAATTAGAAACCCAGAAACACTGGTTTCGCTCATGGGAAAATAAGCAAATGGGAGAAAAAGAGGTGTAGGAACATCTGCCAAAACCAAATTACTTAAACCAACAATAATTTTTTTACCAGGCACTAATTTCGCTCTATCTGTAGATATGTAATAATCTGGGTTGTTGTCTTTCTCTGATGTTGTAAATCTAATTTTTCGTATATAAATAGTGGAGTCGTTTACGCGTTTCGTTTTCTCACCATAGGTAAACATTTCACCTTGTTTCGTTTTTAAACCATAAATTAAAGCACGCTTGGTCTTAAAATTATACAAAATGGAATCTTGAACAGATTCTTGATTACCTTGTTTAAAAACGGGCCTTTGAATGTAACCAGTGCTATCTATAATACCTTTCGCAAAAAGTGTGCTTTTTTTATAATCTACAATGATAATTCCAGACTTTAAATCAATATCAGTATAGGTTATATTGGCCTCATCAAAAAGCGTTACAGTTTTGTCTTTGGCATTTTGTATCGTGTATTCTTTTGCAATATGTGTTATGATGTCTTCAATAGTTTCTTTTAGAACAAGGGAATCTTTAGAAATAGTGTCTATCTTTTTTTCAAGTATAGAATCTTTTTTTGGGAATAGTATCGTGTCTTTCTTGGGTAATAATAAAGAGTCTTTATTAATTGATAGAATTGTATCTTTTTTTACAGACTTAATTATAATTTTCTCATTAGATTTTATATCTTGAGAGTAACCTATCTTTATAAAAAAGATGCAGCAAAATAAAAGTATATATGATAGGTTTGATTGCAATGCTATAAATACTATTTTTGTATACGAGTAAAAGTATGGCTCAATATTTGAAATAAAAAATTTAAGATGCCAAAATTAGTTAAATTTTATTGATGAATTTTCTACAATTGAACAATTTTAATACCAAATTAAGAAACCTATTTTTTTTAGGGCTTTCTTTAATCGTTTTTTTATCTTCAACATCAATTATAGCTCAAAAAAGCTATACAATTGTTTTAGATGCAGGTCATGGAGGTAAAGACCCAGGAAATTTAGGAAACGGATTTAAAGAAAAAGATATTGCTTTAGAGGTAGCTTTAATAGTAGGTAAAGAGCTAGAGAAAAAGGATGATATTAAAGTAATTTACACAAGAGATACAGACGTTTTTATAGATCTTTGGAAGAGAGGTGATGTTGCTAATGCTGCAAAAGCAGATTTATTTGTATCCATTCATTGCGATTCTCATACCACAAACGCTTATGGAGCAGGAACCTTTGTACTAGGTTTAAGAGGTAATAAAATGAACTTAGAGATTGCAAAGAGAGAAAATGCAGTGGTTCTTTTAGAGGATAATTATAAAGAAAGATATAAGGGTTTTGATCCTAATTCTGCTGAATCTGTAATTGGGTTGTCTCTTTTACAAGAAGAAAATTTAGACAAAAGTTTAGAAATTGCTAGTTTAATACAGAACAACTTTGCACTGAAGTTAAACAGAAATGATCGAAAAGTTAAACAAGATAATTTTCAAGTTTTACGAGAAACTATTATGCCTAGTGTTTTAATAGAATTGGGTTTTTTAACAAATAAATATGAAGGAAAATTTCTGAATTCTAAAATAGGGCAAAAGCAAATGGGAAAGTCAATTGCTGATGCTATTAAAAATTATATTAGTAATTTAAAATTAAATACTGTAGCCAACAAAATAGCTGATGGTGCAGGTTTAGAAAAAGAAAAAGAAAAACAAAATGGAATTGAATTTAAAGTTCAAATTGCATCAGGTAAAAATAAAATCTCTACAAAACCTTATAACTTTAAAGGTTTAGAAGATGTTGAAATTGTAGAATTAGGGGAGTATTATAAGTATTATTATGGTAACAGCGCTAATTATAACGAAGCTTTAAAATCATTAGAAGTAGCGCAACAAAAAGGATATAAATCAGCATTTATAGTAGCATTTAAAAACGGAGAAAAAGTATCTGTGAGCGAAGCAAGAAAATGAACTGGTTCTTTAGAAACTCCCAAAAATTATTAGTAATATTGTTGTAAAATTACTAGGTATGTCAAAAGAATTAAAAATTGGAATTATAGTAACCTCAATTATAGTTGCTTTTGTTTGGGGATTTAACTTTTTAAAAGGGCACGATTTATTTGATGGTAAAGCTAGATATTTTAATGTAGAATATAACAATATTGGAGGTTTAACCAGAGCAAGTTTAGTTACTTTAAATGGCTTAAAAGTAGGCAAAGTAGTAGATATCGTATTAGATCAATCTAAAGAAAAAAAAGGACAATTAATTGTAACTTTTTCGGTTGAAAACGATTTTGAATTTTCTAAAAAAAGTATTGTAAAAATATATTCTCCAAATCCTTTAGCAAACTCTAACTTAGCAATAGTGCCAAATTACGAAGGAGAAACAGCTTTAACTGGTGACACTTTGCTAGGTGAAATAGAAGAAAGTTTATTTACTTCTATAGGTGAAAGATTAGACCCTTTACAAACAAAAATTGAAAGCGCAATTGTAAAAGCAGACACCTTATTTGGCGGTATTAATAAATTATTAAATGAGGAAACCATAAAGAGTGTAAATGCATCTGTAAAAAATATAGCTATCTTAATTTCGGAATTAAGACAAACCATACAATCTGTAAATTTAATAGTGGTCGAAAATCAAGTAAACTTAAAATCTACCATTTCTAATGCAAAAGATATCACAGAAAATTTTAGTAAAGTATCAGAAAATTTAAGTGCTATTGATATAGAAAACATTGTTAAAAAGGCAGAAAACGCTGTAGATAATTTTAATGAATTATCTAAAAAATTAAATTCTACAGACGGCTCTATAGGCAAGTTAATGAATGATGATAAACTATACAACAATATAGAAGCAGCTACAAAAGAATTAGAACAATTATTAAGAGACTTAAAATTGAATCCAAAAAGATATGTTCATTTCTCTTTATTTGGTAAAAAACCAAAGGATTATGAACCATCACTACCAGATAGTTTGCTAATAATAAAAGAGTAAATTTTTTTAAAATACCTTAAAATAATAAAATGCAGTATTTACCAAACATAGTATTTGCTATTGCCCTAATTACAGGAATTGGTTTTTTTGTAATGAATATCAGAAAATTATTACGAAACATCAATTTAGGAAAAGATGTTAACAGAACAGACAAAAAATCTGAACGTTTAAAAAATATGATGATGATTGCTCTTGGCCAATCAAAAATGGTGAAAAGACCTTTTTCAGGCTTTCTTCATATTATTGTCTATGTAGGTTTTGTCATCATAAATATCGAAGTTTTAGAAATTATTATAGATGGTTTATTAGGTACACACAGAGTTTTCCAAGACATTATTGGCAATAGTTTTTATGCATTTTTAATTGGAACATTCGAAATTTTAGCAGCATTAGTTTTTATTGCTGTTATTCTTTTTTGGACTCGTAGAAATGTATCAAACATAAAGCGTTTTTTGAGCACAGAAATGAAAGGCTGGCCTAAGAATGATGGGAATTACATTCTGTATTTTGAAATGGTTTTAATGACATTATTCCTAGTGATGAACGCTACAGATGCACCTTTTCAAGAAGCAGGAATTGGAAATCCTATTAGTCAATTTTTAGTTCCTATTTTCAATGGTTATTCCCCAGAAACAATTCATATAATAGAAAGAACAGCTTGGTGGATTCATATTTTAGGAATTTTAACTTTCCTAAACTATTTATACTATTCAAAACATTTGCACATTCTTTTAGCGTTTCCAAACACTTATTTTGCAAATTTAAACCCAAAAGGTCAATTCAATAATTTAGAGGCAGTTACTAAAGAAGTAAAACTAATGATGGATCCAGATGCAGATCCTTATGCAATGCCAGAAGAAGGAGTAGAAGAAGCTGTTCCAGAAAAATTTGGTGCCTCAGATGTAACCGATTTAAACTGGGTGCAATTATTAAATGCCTATACCTGCACAGAATGTGGAAGATGTACATCATCTTGTCCTGCAAATTTAACAGGTAAAAAATTGTCTCCACGTAAAATTATGATGGATACAAGAGACAGGCTAGAAGAAGTGGGTAGAAATATAGATGCAAACAAAGGAACTTTTGTAGATGATGGAAAACAACTTTTAAACGATTACATTTCTCCAGAAGAACTTTGGGCGTGTACAAGTTGTAATGCTTGTGTAGAAGAATGTCCTGTAAATATAGATCCACTTTCTATAATAATGGATATGAGAAGATATTTGGTGATGGAAGAAAGTGCTGCTCCACAAGAATTAAATATGATGATGACGAACATCGAAAACAATGGAGCACCTTGGCCTTACAATCAGCAAGACAGATTAAATTGGGCAAACGAAGAATAAAATAATTTTTAATGATGAATTTTTAGTTTAAGTACAATACTAATAACTAAAGACTAACAACTAAAAACCACAGAGAATGAATGTACCAACAATGGCAGATATGATGGCTCAAGGCAAACAACCAGAAGTGTTGTTTTGGGTGGGTGCTGCAGGAAGTTATGATGATAGAGCAAAAAAAATATCAAGAGCATTTGTAAAAATATTACATCAAGCCAATGTAGATTTTGCAGTTTTAGGTGCTGAAGAATCATCAACTGGAGATGCAGCAAAAAGAGCTGGAAATGAGTTTTTGTTTCAAATGCAAGCCATGATGAATATCGAAGTTCTAAATGGTTATGAAATTAAAAAAATTGTGACTTGCGATCCTCATTCATTTAATACTTTAAAAAACGAATATCCTTCTTTGGGTGGAAAATATGAAGTTTTTCATCACACCCAATTCATACAAAAACTAATTTCTGAAGGTCGTTTAAAAATAGATGCAACTACTTTAAAAGGAAAGAGAGTTACCTTTCATGACCCTTGTTATTTAGGCAGAGCTAATGAAGTTTACGAATCTCCAAGAGATTTAATTAGAAGATTAGGCGTAAACCTTACAGAAATGAAACGCAACAAATCTACAGCTTTATGCTGTGGTGCTGGAGGTGCACAAATGTTTAAAGATGCAGAACCTGGAGATAAAGAAGTAAATATTTTAAGAACAGAAGATGCTTTAGAAACCAAACCTAATATTATTGCTACAGGTTGTCCTTATTGCAATACTATGATGACAGATGGTATTAAATTTAAAGAAAAAGAAGCAGAAGTTATTGTTAAAGATATTGCAGAATTAATTGCGGAAGCAAATAATTTGTAATTAGGAATGACAGATTTTAAAAATAATGTTGTTTCAGAATTACCAGATATTACAAAAATTGATTTTATAAAAATCAATAAAAAATATTTTAAAGTAATTAGTATCAATACTTTTATAGTGTTTTTTGTTTTTCTAACAGCGTTAATTTTTCTGCACTTTTGGGTTTTTGAGGATGAATTTAAACCATACGTTATTTACTTTTATTTTGGTTTAATATTCTTTTTTTCCTTGCTTTATAGCTATTTATATTTTAGTTTCTCAAAAAGGAAATATGCAGTTAGAGATAAAGATATTTCTTACAAGCGTGGCATTTTAGTGAAAAAAATTACCACAGTTCCTTTTTCTAGAATTCAACATATAGAAATCGATGAAAAACCAATTTCTAGAATTTTTAATTTGGCTTCTATAAGTGTTTTTACTGCAGGAGATAGTAGTGACGATTTAATGATAAAAGGCATTACTTTAGAGAATGCAACAAAAATTAAAGAATTTATTAGCATTAAAATTGATGAGTAATTCTTTCGATTTTTCTAATTATTCAAGACAATCTGTAAAAGGTATTTTAGTTATTTATATTGGTCAAATTTATAAGTTTTTAAAAATTTCTTGGATTTTATTGTTCTTAATTTTTAAAGATTTATCCAAGTTTTCTGATGTAAAAACGAATTATATTTATGCAGGAACTGTTTTTTTATTATTGTTCTTTTTAGGAAGAGCGTATCTAATTTATAAAAATTTTCTTTTTAAAATAGAAGATGAACATTTTATTTTAAAACAAGGGATACTAAAAAAAACAAATACTTCAATACCTTTTGAAAGAATACAAAATGTAAACTTTAAGCAAAATTTAATTCAGCAAATTATTAATGTTTTTGAGGTAAGCCTGGAAACTGCGGGTTCTAGTAAAACAGAAATATCAATAAAAGCGGTTTCGTTACAAAAGGCAGAAGCTTTAAAAAAAATAATTACAGAAAGAGCTAAAGGTGAAGTTGTTATAGACGAAAAACAAGAGAAGGCAAAACCGTTAGTTAAAATTGGGTTTTTAGAATTGTTAAAAGTGAGTTTAACAGAAAACCATTTGCAAAGTTTATTTTTATTATTTGCTATTTTAATTGGATTCTTTCAGCAGATCCAGCAAATTTTTGATGGTTTAGGCAGTAGAGAATTATTAGACGGCTTTATAGACAAGAACACAAATGCAGTTTCTAAAAGCATATCTGTATTTGTGTTTTTTCTTATTTTGCTAATCATTAGTGCTTTTATTAGCTCATTTGTAAAAGTTATTTTAAATCATTTTAACTTGGTTGCCTATGTTAGAAAGGATGCTTTTGAAATAAACCAAGGTTTGTTTACAAAAAAATCAATCATTTTAAAAAAGCAAAAAATCCAGAATATTACAATTTCTACAAATCCAATTAAAAGAATTATTGGTATTTCTTTCATCACTTTTAAACAAGCAGTTAGCGGAAAAATAAATGTAAAGAAAAATAAATTAATTAGAATTGTTGGCTGTAAAATAGACCAGGTAGAAACCATAAAATCGAGTTTATTTGATGTGGCAGATTTAGAAAACTCAGAAAATAAATATCCAGATTATTATTATAAGAAAAGGTTGTTTTATATCATTTTTCTAGTAACTATTTCTTTTTATGTTGGTTTTATAAGTGTCTTTCAAATTTATGAAACTTTATTTTCGCTTATCTTTGTAATTCCTTTATTTATATTTTTAATTCTTAAAAAAGTAAAAAAGAAGTTTTATAAAATATCTGATTCTATGTTGATTGTTGGAAGTGGTTTAATAGAAACACATTTAACCTATTTAGAATTTTTTAAAGTTCAAAATATTAATTTAAAGCAAACAGTTTTTCAAGAAAAAAGCAAAGTTGCAGATCTTATTATGCAAACAGCATCAGGTAAAATAACAATTCCTTGTATAAAATTAGAAGAAGCCGTAAAAATCTATAATCATACTTTATACAAAGTAGAAACAAGTCAAACTGCATGGATGTAAAAAGTTTTTTAAAAGCAGCTCGTTTAAGAACACTTCCTTTATCTGTTTCAGGGATTATTGTAGGTTCGTATTTAGGGGTTGATTATTTAAATTCGATATCCATAGGCAGTGTTAAAATTATAACTTGGCTAACTCCAATTTTTTGGTTAGCAATTTTAACTACAATCGGTTTTCAAGTTTTATCCAATTTTGCAAACGATTATGGTGATGGAATAAAAGGTTCTGACAAAAACAGAACTGGAGAGGCAAGAATGGTTTCCTCTGGAGCGATTACCCCAAAACAAATGAAAATGGCGATGATAATTACATCAATTATCACTTTAATTTTTGCACTACTATTGATTTATGTAGCGTTTGGAAGTGAAAATTTTGGATATTCAATTGTATTTTTTGGTTTAGGTATTGCTTCAATTGCAGCAGCTATAAAATATACAGTTGGCAATTCAGCTTATGGTTATTCTGGTTTTGGTGATGTTTTTGTATTTCTATTTTTTGGTTTGGTGAGTGTTGTAGGAAGTTATTTTTTATATACAAAACAGCTTAATTTCGAGATATTTTTACCAGCAATTTCAATTGGTCTTTTAAGCACTGCTGTTTTAAATTTGAATAATTTACGAGACAGAGAAGAAGATAAAAAGAACAATAAAAATACATTAGTCGTTAAATTAGGAAGTGGGAATGCTAAAAAATATCATTATTTTTTAATTTTAGCAGCTTTATTAACAGCTTTCATATATGTTTTTTTAAATTTTGAATCTATTTATCAACTGCTTTTTTTAATTGCATTTATTCCTTTAATTAAAAATATAAAAACAGTTGCACAGAATAAAATTCCTGCAGAATTAGATAAAGAACTTAAAAAAGTAGCATTAAGCACTTTTCTGTTTGCTGTTTTATTCGGAATTGGAAACACCTTATTTTAAATAATTATGAAAACCATAAAAGTAATTTTAGGCATTATAACAGCTTTAGTAGTCGTGTTTTTTGCAACAGGATTAATTGTGAAAGAGGTTAATTATACAGCCGAAGTTTCTGTAAATAAATCTGTAGAAGAAGTTTTTACAACCTTTAACAACTCTGAAAAGATTAAAAACTGGATTCCAGAAGTGAAATCTTTTGAGGTATTAAACGAAAATGTTGGTAAAACAGGAAGTACTTATAAAATTGTCGTAGAAAATCAAGGTCAGGAAATTACTATGACAGAAAAAGTAATGGCCTATGTACCGAATGAAAAAGTAACCTTATTTTTTGATGCTGAGAATATGTTAAAAACAGATGATTATGTTTTTAAACAAAATAATGGAATTACAACAATTAGTTTAAATGCATCTTGCCAAAGCGATTCTTATATTATGGCGTGTATTTTTCCGTACTTTAAAGGAACTTTTAAAAACCAAGATCAGACCTATTTAAATAATTTTAAAGAGTTTGTAGAAAAACAATAATTTTCTTTTGATAACAGCAACCTATAAGAAATACATTCTCAACTTTAAAAATCCAAGTGGAACTTCACGTGGAATTTTAAAAACAAAAGAAACTTGGTTTATCATTTTAGAAGAAAATGGTAAAAAAGGAATTGGAGAAACGGGTCTTTTTAGAGGTTTAAGTATAGATGATGTAACTAATTATGAAGAAAAATTAATTTGGGTTTGTCAGAATATTAATTTAGGATTAGAAAAATTATTATCTGAAGTCATTGACTTCCCTTCAATTCAATTTGGTTTAGAACAAGCTTTTTTATCATTGAAAAGTAAAACTCAATTTGAACTTTTTCCATCAGAATTTACAGAAGGAAAAGATGTAATTTCTATTAATGGTTTAATTTGGATGGGCGAAAAAGAGTTCATGAAAAAGCAAATTAAAGAAAAATTGGAAACAGGTTTTTCTTGTATTAAAATGAAAATTGGAGCCATTAATTTTGATGAAGAAATAGCACTTTTAAAATCAATCAGAAAAGAATTTTCATCCAAGGAAATTGAATTAAGAGTGGATGCAAATGGTGCTTTTACTCCTGAGAATGCTCTAGAAAAATTAAAAGTTTTATCATCCTTAGAAATCCATTCTATAGAGCAACCTATCAAACAAGGTCAAGTTCAAGAAATGGCTGAATTGTGTGCCAAAACACCTTTGCCAATTGCACTAGATGAAGAGTTAATTGGTGTTTTTTCATCCAAAGAAAAGAAGAAAATAATAGAAGAAATTAAGCCTCAATACATCATTTTAAAACCGAGTTTAATAGGTGGTTTTGCAGGTAGCAAAGAATGGATTAAATTCGCAGAAGAAAACAATTGTGGTTGGTGGATTACCTCTGCTTTAGAGAGTAATGTTGGGCTGAGTGCTATTGCGCAGTTTACTTATACTCTAAAAAATAATTTACCCCAAGGTTTAGGCACTGGAGGTTTATTTATAAATAATTTTGAGAGTCCTTTACAAGTTAAAAACGGACATTTACAATACAACCCAGCTTTAAAATGGGATTTTAATTTATAAAAATGAATTATATACAACAAGCATATACAGGAAAATTAGGAATGTGGAAATACCTCATTTTTGCAGGTTTATTTTTCGGGTTGATGGCACTAAATTTTGTGGCATTAATTGTTATGGAAAATTTAGATCCGAACTTTGATATAGAGCAATTATTAAAAGATCAAATAGCAACAAAAGGAGCAAGTCAATTTTTACTGGAAAGTTTAATTCCTTTCGCTATCGGTTTAATAGCTCTTCTTTTTTGGGTAAAGTATGTGCATCAACAAACTATAACTTCGATAACAACTTCCAGAAAAAAAACAGATTGGAAACGTATATTTTTTGCGTTTTTTTTATGGGGAATTGTTACTACAATTTTTCTGATAATAGATTATTATGCATCACCAGAAAATTATCAATGGAATTTTAATTTAGACAAATTTTTGATGCTAGCTTTAATTGGGGTTATATTAATTCCTTTACAAACTAGTTTCGAAGAGTATTTTTTTAGAGGATATTTAATGCAAGGTTTGGGTGTAGCAACTAAAAATAGATGGTTTCCATTAATAACAACCTCTGTTATATTTGGTTTATTGCATATTGCAAATCCTGAAGTTTCTAAATTGGGTTATGGCATTTTAACCTATTATATAGGTACAGGTTTATTTCTAGGAATTTTAACTTTAATGGACGAAGGTCTAGAATTGGCTCTGGGTTTTCATGCCGCAAATAATTTATTTACTGCATTACTAGTTACTGCAGATTGGACTGTTTTTCAAACGGATTCAGTCTTAATAGATTTATCTGAGCCAGCTTTGGGCTTAGATGTTTATTTACCCATTTTTGTTGTTTTTCCAATATTACTTTTTGTTTTTACGAAAAAATATAAATGGACAAATTGGAAAGAAAAATTAACTGGAAAAATAGTCGAACCTGTGAATTTTAAAGAAAATTATAGAGTTTTAGATGAAATTGGAGCCAAGTAATTTTCATAAAAATTTTCAATTAAATGGATGTTCTTTTTCTTCTTCGGATGAAATTTTAGAATATTCAAAAACAATATCTGAAGAAATTTACACTTTTTTAGAAGCATGGTTTTCTGATGATAAAACTTTGCTGGTAAAAACATCGGGTTCTACTGGAAAACCAAAACCTATTTTATTACAAAAAGAATTGATGGTGAATTCTGCAAAAGCAACAGGTGATTTTTTTAATTTACAAGAAAATACAACAGCTTTCATGTGTTTGCCAATTGCATATATTGCAGGTAAAATGATGTTGATTAGAGCTTTATCTTTAGGTTGGCAATTAGATGTTGTTGAAGCAAATTCGAATCCTTTAGAAGGGTTGAATAAGTCATACGATTTTTCTGCAATGGTTCCTTTGCAATTAGAAAATTCACTTTCAAAAATAAATTTGATTAAAAAATTGATTGTTGGAGGAGGAGTTGTTTCCAATTCATTACAAGAAAAATTACAAGATATTTCTACTCAAGTTTTTGCAACTTATGGAATGACAGAAACCATTACACATATTGCTGTTAAAAAGCTGAATCATTTTTCAAAGAATAAAACAGGTGCAATTGGTGAGTCTTATTATCAAGTCTTACCAAATGTAACTATTTACAAAGACCAACGAAATTGCTTGGTAATTGAGGCTAAAAAAATATCCGAAGAAATTGTGTTTACGAACGATGTTGTAGATCTAATTAGTGATATACATTTTGAATGGTTAGGACGTTTTGATAATGTTATAAATTCTGGAGGAATTAAATTACATCCAGAAAAAATAGAAGAAAAATTATCGAAAATTATTAAAAAACGATTTTTTGTTGCAGGTATTTCTGATGAAAAATTAGGAGAGAAATTAATTTTGATTGTAGAAGGAGAGAAATGTCAAATCAATTCGAAAGAAGTAGGTTTAGATAAATTTGAGCTACCAAAAGAAATTTATTTTATCAATAGATTTATAGAAACTTCAACAGGTAAAGTTCAAAGAAAAAAAACATTAGAGAAAATCTTCACTAAATAAAAACACACTTTTACTTCTAAAAAAGTCGTGTTAACTCATTGCTTATTTTTTAAACTTTATAGTATTATTAGTTTTAGATCAACTTTAAAACTATAAGGATGTTGAAAAAACTAATTTTCGTTTGGTTGATATTTGGAATATCAATTGCAAACTCTCAGGAGAAAAATATTACAGGGATCGTTTCAGATTCATCAGGAGCTTTACTTGGAGTTTCTATCATTGTTAAAGGAACTACTAATGGAACAAAATCAGATTTTGATGGAAAATATTCTATAACTGCTAATTTAGGAGATATTTTGGTTTATAGATATTTAGGTTTCGTAACTGTCGAAAAAACTGTTGAAACGTCATCTATCATAAACGTATTGATGTTAGAAGATGCTAGTGTTTTGGATGAAATTGTAATAGTTGGTTATGGAACAACTACAAAAAGGAGTTATACTGGTTCTGCAACCTCACTAATTAAAACTGAAAGAAGTAAATCCAATTATTCAAATATTAACCAAGCTTTAAAAGGTGAAGTTGCTGGTGTAACTGTTCTTCAATCTAGTGGTTCTCCAGGTTCAAATAATAGTATAATTATTAGAGGTTATAGTTCTCCAAATAATAATAGGGAACCATTATATATTGTTGATGGAGTTCCTGTAAATCAAAATAATAATCTTGCTAAATATATTGATACAAAGGACATTGAAAAGATTGATGTTCTAAAAGGAAATAATGCAACTAGTTTATATGGAAATTCTGCAGCAAATGGATGTATTATAATCACTACAAAAAAAGGAAATTATAACATTGAAAACGATGAATCTTATGCAGAAATTAAAGAGAATCAATTTAAAAGAGTTGGTTTAGCACCTTTATCAACTTTCTCAATTGATGTTGATAAAGCATCTTATAGCAATGTTAGGAGAATGATTAATAATGGTGAAAAAATTCCTGTAAATGCAGTAAAAATTGAAGAAATGATTAATTATTTCGATTACAATTATCCTCAGCCAAAAGATGTTCATCCGTTTTCTATCAATACAGAATATGTAAACACACCTTGGAATAACAATACAAAATTAGTTAGAATTGGTTTGCAAGGAAAAACTTTTGAGCAAGAGAATTTACCAGCATCTAACTTAACTTTTCTAATAGATGTTTCTGGTTCTATGGGCTCTCAAAATAAACTTCCATTATTAAAATCAGCTTTTAAACTTTTGGTAAATCAATTAAGAAAACAAGACAAAGTTTCAATTGTTGTGTATGCTGGAGCTGCTGGAGTTGTCTTAAAACCAACTTCTGGAAACGAAAAGGAAACCATATTAAAAGCTTTAAATAATTTAGAATCTGGAGGTTCTACTGCTGGTGGAAGAGGAATTGAATTAGCTTATAAATTAGCTGAGAAAAACTTTAAGAAAAACGGTAATAATAGAGTAATTCTGGCTACAGATGGAGATTTTAATGTTGGTTTTTCGAGTGATAAAAAAATGGAAGAACTTATTGAAGAAAAAAGAAAATCAGGCGTATTTCTATCAGTTTTAGGTTTTGGTATGGGCAATTACAAAGATTCTAAATTAGAAATTTTAGCTGATAAAGGCAATGGAAATCATGCTTACATAGATACTATGCAAGAAGCTCAAAAAGTATTAGGTGAAGAATTTGGAGGTACTTTGCATACAATTGCAAAAGATGTAAAAATTCAGATTGAATTCAACCCAAACAAAGTAGAAGGATATAGATTAATTGGATATGAAAACAGACTATTGGAAGATGAAGATTTTATAGATGACACAAAAGATGCTGGAGAATTAGGCTCTGGACATAAAGTAACTGCCTTGTATGAAATTATTTTAAAAGGCGATAAAAATCAATTTTTAAAAGAAGTTCCAGAATTAAAATATTCTAATAATGATGTAAATCAATTAATTTCTGATGAGTTGTTTACAGTTAAATTTCGATACAAAAAACCATCTGAAGATAAAAGCATAGAAATGATTCACACACAAAAAGATGTTTTAGAAACAGCTTCTGAAGATTTAAAATTTGCTTCTGCAGTGGCACTTTTTGGAATGAAATTAAGAAAATCTCAATATTATAAAAATATAAAAAATAGAGAAATTATTGAGTTAGCAGAAAATGGAAGAGGAAAAGATGAAAATGGCTACAGAGCAGAATTTATTCGGTTGGTAAAAAGTATTTAAAAATAGAAAAAGGGTTGGTTTAAAATCAGCCCTTTTTTATTTTTCTACTGAAACATTTTCTCCAAAGTTAAAACATCGATAAGACCATCTGAAAAAAGGTTGTTTTTTTGTTCGAAACTTTTAATTGCGTTTAAGGTTTCAATTCTGTAAACACCATCTATTTGAATGTCATTCCCTAATTCTACCAATCTTTTCTGAACTTCGAAAACGATGGCATTTTTTTCACCATTGTATAAATTTAATTTAGGATCGAAAAGGCTTTTTATTTGGTCAAAATTCTTTTTTCGTTTGTAGGATTCAAAATCTGATCCGTTAATTTCCATAAATTTTATTTCATCATTAGAAAGTCCTTTTTCTTTTAAAATGGAAGAATTTTCTAATATATTTTCATAAAAATTTAGTTTGGCAAGTTTCTTAGCATACTTTTCTACAGCTACTTTTGTGGCAATATCATCATCTTCTGGAGTTCTTACATCTATTTCATTTGCAGTCCATTGCAACATAATAAAACTATTTAAATCTTCTATAGCTTCATTATATTTTAAAACAGTTTCTTGATTATGATAGGTAAGATCGATATTTTTTTCTGTCTTATAATCTACTGCAGGAGAATTATATCTTTTGTATTGACTATATTTTCCATAGCCAATAATACCAGCTATAATAATAAGTAGAATTATAATTAATTGTTTCATTAGAATTTAGATGTAATTTATAAACTGCCTGCACAAAAGTATAAAATCTTTTTAAGAAAACTATCAGTAAGTATGCACAGAATCAATAAATATCTTCTGTCAGATAAATTTTTAATAAGTTACTCCTTGTTAATAATTTAATTAAAAGCCTTTTGCTACTTTTTCAAGTTCATTTTCATCTAAAACACTAATTCTCTTACCTTTGATAGCAATGTAACCTTTCTTTTTAAATTCTGAAATTAAACGAATGGTAGACTCTGTTGCTGCCCCAATTATATCAGCAAAATCTTCTCTAGACAATTGAACATCTATAAAATTATCATCAGAAAAATTATAGTTTTTGTTTAAATAAATTAACACTTCTGCCAAACGTTGTTTTACCGTTTTTTGAGCCAAATCAACAATTAAATTATCTGCTTGTTTTAAATTATCTGCCATTGTTTTTAAAACACTCATAGAAAAATTTGGGTTCTTTTGTAAATCTGCAATAATTTCGTCTTTAGGTATAAAACAAACCTCCATATCTTCTAAAGCAACCGCTTTTAGGTTAGAAGCTTCATTAGAAATTAAGCTTCTTTCGCCTAATAAACTACCTTTACTTACTAAGCTTATGATCTGATTTCTACCATTAATACTCATTTTAGAAACTTTGCAAACACCATCTTTAATGCAAAAAATACCATTAATATGTTCATTCTCTGAAAAAAGTATTTCGCCTTTTTTAATTGTTCTAACCGTTTTACAATTAGACATTTTAATTAATTCTTCTTTCGATAGTTCTTTAAAAGAATTAAATTGACGCACAATACATTGTTCGCATTTACTCATAAAAAAAATGTTTGTTCAAAAATAAGGAAAAGATGACAAATATCATATTTTAAAATAGAGAGTTATTAGAAATTTGTTTTTAGGCAAAAGAGTAAATATGAAGACTACACATTGTTATCATTGTGGAGATTCTTGTAATGATAATACCATTTATATTGATGAAAAAATCTTCTGTTGTAATGGTTGTAAAACTGTTTTCGAAATTTTTTCTGAAAACGATTTAACTTGTTATTATGATTTTCAAGATAATCCAGGAGCAATTCCTGCTGAAATTCAAGGGAAATATGATTTTTTAGAAAATGATAAAATCATTGAAAAATTATTGGATTTTAATGATAATCATACTCAAATAGTAACCTTATATATACCTCATATACATTGTAGTTCTTGTATTTGGGTCTTAGAAAACTTACATAAATTAAATAAAAAAATCACTGCTTCTCAAGTAGATTTTCCAAAGAAAAAAATAAGAATTACCTATCAATCAGAAAGTATTTCACTAAAAGAAATTGTAACTTTATTAAACGCTATTGGTTATGAACCATTTATAAGCTTAGAAGATTATGAAACAGGTAAAAATAAAGTAGATAGAAGTTTAACTTACAAATTAGGTATTGCTGGTTTCGCTTTTGGTAATGTAATGTTTCTCTCTTTTCCAGAATATTTCGAAGTATCAGAATTTTGGTTAGAGCAGTATAAAAATATTTTTAGATGGTTAATGTTTTTCTTTTCAGTACCAGTGGTTTTTTATGCTGCACAAGATTATTTTATTTCAGCATACAAAGGTGTGCGTTCTAAAATTTTAAATATTGATGTTCCAATTGCACTTGGAGTTTCTGTTTTGTTTATAAGAAGTTCTGTAGATATTATTTTCGATTTTGGAACAGGCTTTTTTGATAGTTTAACAGGTTTGGTTTTTTTCTTATTATTGGGGAAATTTTTTCAACAAAAAACCTATAATTTCTTGTCTTTTGAGCGAGATTATAAATCGTATTTTCCAATAGCAGTTACTCGAATTCTGGCTGATAAAAAAGAAGAAAATGTCCAGATTTATGACATTAATAAGGGAGATAGATTATTAATAAGAAATCAAGAGTTAATTCCTGTAGATGGAATTTTAATAAACGGAAATGCGAATATTGATTACAGTTTTGTAACTGGAGAAGCAGAGCCAGTTGCTAAAAATTCTGGAGATAAAATTTTTGCTGGTGGCAAACAAATTTCAGGGATTATAGAAATGGAAGTTTTAACGTCTGTTTGTCAAAGTTATTTAACCCAATTGTGGAGTAATGATATTTTTCAAAAAGATAAAACATCAACATTTAAAACATTAACAGACAAGATTAGTAAAAACTTTACAATTTTTGTTTTATCAATTGCATTTTTAGCAACTGTATTTTGGTTATTTTTTGATGTTTCAAAAGCATTAAATGTTTTTACAGCTGTATTAATTATTGCCTGTCCTTGTGCAATTGCTTTGGCTGCTCCATTTACTTTAGGAAATTTATTACGTATTTTTGGTAATCAGAAATTCTACTTAAAAAACGCAACTGTTATAGAACAATTAGCAAATATAGACACCATAATTTTTGATAAAACAGGTACTTTAACCACCAATAAAGAGCCTTCTGTTTCGTATTCTGGAATTGCTTTGAACCACCAAGAAAAAAGAATTTTTAAAAGTGCTTTAAGAGCATCTAATCATCCTTTAAGTAGAACATTATACAACACTTTTACAGATATAGAAACTTTAGAAATAGAAAATTATATAGAAGTTGTAGGCAAAGGAATTGAAGTAAAATTCAATGCAGATTATTTAAAATTAGGTTCTGCAGGTTTTGTGAAGAACCAGAAAGAAAATACAAATTTAGACACCTCTGTTCATGTTAGTTTTAATGATGGTTACAGAGGAAAATTCACTTTTAAAAATGCTTATAGAAAAGAGGTAGCAACACTTTTTAATTCTCTAGAAAACGAATATGATTTGGCAATTGTTTCTGGAGATAATGAAGGAGAAAAAAAGTTTTTGAAAGATAATCTTCCTAAAAACACAAAATTAGTCTTCAATCAAAAACCTGAAGATAAATTAAATTTTATTTCTAGATTACAAGAAAAAAATAAAAAAGTAGCCATGATTGGTGATGGTTTAAATGATGCAGGAGCTTTAGCTCAGAGTAATGTTGGTATCGCTTTATCCGAAAATATAAATGTATTTTCTCCTGCTTGCGATGCTATTTTAGATGCGACACAATTCAAAAAAATCAATGGATTTTTAATAGCTTCTAAAAAAGGAATTAAAATAATAAAATATGCATTTATCTTATCTTTATGTTACAATCTTATAGGTTTGTATTTTGCAGTTACAGGTCAATTAATGCCTGTTATTGCAGCAATTTTAATGCCTTTAAGTTCGATTAGTATTGTTGTTTTTACAACATTTGCTACCAATTTATTAGGTAAAAAGCTAAATAAAAATTATGGAAATTAATAAATATATAGATCACACTTTGCTGAAAGCAACAGCTACAAATAATGAAATTATTGCACTCTGTAATGAAGCTAAAAAATATAATTTTTATGCAGTCTGTGTAAATGGATGTTTTGTTGAATTCGCAAAGCAGCAACTAAAAAATACCGATGTAAAAATTGCTGCTGTTATTGGTTTTCCATTAGGAGCAATATCTACAAAAGCAAAAGTTTTTGAAGCCAGTAATTGCATAGAAAATGGAGCTAACGAAATAGATATGGTTCTAAATATTGGAAAATTATTAGAAGTTAATTATGAATATGTGGAGAAGGAAATTAAATTAATAAAAGAAGCAATTGGTAGAAACCTACTAAAAGTAATTTTAGAAACTTGTTATTTATCAAAAGAACAAATAGAAATTGCTTGTAGATTAGCTGTTAATGCAGGTGCAGATTTTGTAAAAACATCTACAGGTTTTGGAACAAATGGAGCTACTTTTAAGGATGTAGAAATTATGAAAAATGCTGTAAATGGAAAAGCTCAAATAAAAGCATCAGGAGGAATTAAAGATGTACAAACCGCAAATAAATACATAGAAATGGGCGTAACTCGTTTAGGAACTTCAGCTGGAGTTTTATTAGTTACAAAAGGCATTTCAGATAAAAATCAATACTAGTATGAGCATACATATAGAAGCAAAAAAAGGAGAAATAGCAGAAACAGTTTTATTACCTGGAGATCCAATGAGAGCAAAATGGATTGCAGACACTTTTTTCGAAAATCCTGTTTGCTATAATGATGTTCGTGGAATGTTAGGTTTTACAGGCACTTATAAAGGTAAAAAAATTTCTGTACAAGGAACAGGAATGGGAATTCCATCTACTTTAATTTATGCTCATGAATTGATAAACGACTATGGAGTTAAAAATTTAATAAGAGTCGGTTCTGCTGGGTCTTATCAAAAAGAGGTTAAGATTCGAGATATTGTAATTGCAATGTCTGCGTCTACCAATTCAGGTTTAAATACCATTCGTTTTAATGGAGCAGATTATGCACCAACTGCAAGTTTTAAGTTATTTCAAAAAGCAATTGAAATAGCAAAAGAAAAAAATATTCCTATAAAAGCTGGTGGCATTTTAAGTTCAGATGAGTTTTACGCAGATGATTTTGATAGTTATAAAAAATGGGCAGATTATGGGGTGTTATGCGTAGAGATGGAAACCTCTGCTTTGTATACAATTGCCTCTAAACACAATGTAAATGCACTAGCAATTCTAACTATTTCAGACAGTTTAGTTACCAAAGAAAGAACAACTACAGACGAAAGAGAACAAACTTTTAAAGAAATGGTAGAAATTGCTTTAGAGTTGGCTTAATTGTTAGTTCGAGTGAGTTTGTTGAAGAATGAAACAAAATTATATCGAGAACAAAATGACAAAATCGCTGATAAAAAAATACAAGATTCCAGGTCCAAGATATACTAGGTATTTAACAATTCTTTTTGGTATCATGCTACTTTTGGTAAAGAAAAATGGTTAGAAAGTTATCAAAAATCGTGTACAGAAAGTAATCGAAAAGAAGGGATTAGTTTATACATTCATTTGCCATTTTGTGAGAGTTTATGTACGTTTTGTGCTTGTCATAAGCACATTACAAAAAATGCATAAAGTTGAAGAAACCTGAATTGAAACATTTGCATGGCTTTTGATGTTCATTTATTGGAAAATAAACCAGCAAATCAACTTTTTTTACAAACCATTTAAAGCAAAAATCTTAACATTTTTTTAAGAAACATGACAAATGTCATATTTTAAGAATTGCATCAATCTTACTTTTGATTCATCAAATTATCAGGCAAGATATGAGCGTAATATACCTACTGCTAACACTAAGTATTTTAGTGGCAATTGTATTCTTTATTGCATTTATTTATTCAGTAAAAAGTGGACAATATGATGATTCATATACGCCCTCAGTTCGTATGCTGTTTGATGATGAGTTAGTAAAAGAAAATAAGAAATCAACTAAAAATTAGATTCAAATTATGGAAATGCAACAGTTTTATTACGATAATAAAATCGTAAAAAAATTCATTTACGCAACATTACTTTGGGGAATTGTAGGATTCTCTGTGGGTTTATTGTTGGCATTTATGTTTTTATTCCCAAATGTTACAGACGGAATTTCGTGGTTAAGTTTTGGACGTTTAAGACCTTTACATACAAATGCTGTAATTTTTGCTTTTGTAGGGAATGCTATTTATGCAGGGGTTTATTATTCGCTTCAGAGATTATTAAAAGCAAGAATGGCTAGTAACTTTCTTAGTAATTTTAATTTCTGGGGATGGCAATTAATAATCGTTGCTGCTGCAATTACGCTTCCATTAGGTTATACAAGTTCTAAAGAATATGCAGAATTAGAATGGCCTATAGATATTATGATTGCTTTGGTTTGGGTGGCTTTTGGTGTAAATATGATTTGGACAATTCTTAAAAGAAGACAACGTCATTTATATGTAGCTATTTGGTTCTATTTAGGAACTTTTGTGACGGTTGCAGTATTGCATATTTTTAACAGTTTAGCATTACCTGTAAGTTTCTTAAAAAGTTATTCAGTATATGCAGGAGTGCAAGATGCACTTGTCCAATGGTGGTATGGACATAATGCAGTTGCATTTTTCTTAACCACACCTTTTTTAGGGTTGATGTATTACTTTGTACCGAAAGCAGCAAACAGACCAGTTTATTCTTACAGACTTTCTATAGTGCACTTTTGGTCGTTAATTTTTATATATATCTGGGCAGGTCCTCATCATTTATTATATACTTCTTTACCAAATTGGGCTCAAAATTTAGGAGTTGCTTTTTCTGTTATGTTAATAGCTCCTTCTTGGGGAGGAATGATAAATGGATTGTTAACTTTAAGAGGTGCTTGGGATAAAGTAAGAACGGATCCTGTTTTAAAATTTATGGTCGTTGCAATTACAGGTTATGGAATGGCAACTTTTGAAGGACCTATGTTATCACTTAAAAATGTAAATGCTATTGCCCATTTTTCTGATTGGATTATTGCTCACGTTCACGTTGGTGCGTTAGCTTGGAATGGTTTCTTCACCTTTGGTATGTTATATTGGATGATTCCAAGAATGTTTAAAACCACTTTATTTTCTAAAGGGTTAGCCAATTTCCATTTCTGGATAGGAACTTTGGGTATTATTTTATATGCTTTGCCTATGTATGTTGCTGGTTTTGTACAAGCTTCTATGTGGAAACAATTTAATCCTGATGGTTCTCTGACTTATGGTAACTTTTTAGAGACTGTAAATGAAATAATTCCAATGTATTGGATGCGTGCCATTGGTGGAACCATGTATATTATTGGTGCAATTGTAATGCTATACAATGTTGTTAGAACTGTGAAGCAAGGCAGTGGAGTAGAAGATGAGTTAGCAGAAGCAGCAGCTTTAACAAAAGTTTCTAAATACAGAACAAAGGGTGAAGGCTACCATACTTGGTTAGAAAGAAAACCAGTAAGATTAACTTTATACGCAACAGTTGCCATCTTAATTGGAGGTGTTGTTCAGATAATTCCAACTTTGTTAGTAAAATCGAACATACCAACAATTAGCAGTGTAAAACCATATACACCTCTAGAATTAGAAGGACGTGATTTATACATTAGAGAAGGTTGTGTGGGATGTCATTCGCAAATGGTAAGACCATTTAGAAGTGAAGTAGAACGTTATGGAGAATACTCAAAAGCTGGTGAGTTTGTATACGATCATCCATTTTTATGGGGAAGTAAACGTACTGGTCCAGATTTACACAGAATTGGTGCAAAATATTCTGATAGCTGGCACTTAAATCACATGTACGATCCTCAAAGCACGTCCCCAGGTTCTATAATGCCTTCTTATAAATGGCTGATTAGAAATAAGCTAGATAAGTCATCTACTGCAGATAAAATGCAAGTAATGGTATCATTAGGGGTTCCTTATTCAGATGAGGAGATTGCAAATGCTTTTGCTTTAATGGATGCTCAAGGAAAACAAATTGAAGAAAATTTATATCAAGATCCAGACTTTGCTAAAAATTACGAAGCCGATAAAAAGTTTGCCAAAGATAATGGGCAAGAGTTTGTAGAAATGAAAGACAGAGAAATTGTGGCAATCATTGCATACATTCAAAGGTTAGGAACAGATATTAAAGTAAAAGACGAACAACAAATTTCTAAAAAATAAGAATATGCTAAAATTTGTAAAAAATCACATGGAAAGTATTGCAGGCATAGAAATATACCCACTCATATCCTTAATTATCTTCTTCACCTTTTTTGTAGTCTTATTTTGGTGGGTATTTTCAGCAAAAAAAGAATATATCAATGAGGTTAGTAACATTCCTTTAGATCAATAAAAAAGAAATACGATGAAAAAAAAGATTCAATCTACAGTTTATATACTATTTGTATTAGTTACATTCTTTGCACTTGTGAAGGCTTTTATAGGGTATCAAAATCCATTTAGTTTTTATGAAAATCCTTTGGTTTGGTTAGCATTGATTGGTTTTGTAACTGTAATTATTTTAAAAGAAGTTGTAAATAATATGGCAATTTCTAGAGCAAAAGAATTACAAAACGAAAAAGATGGTATTGTTCCAGAACCTGAAAATGCTTGGCTTCAAAAAATCTTAAAATCTTGGACAAAGACAAAAGCAATCGAACAGGAACAAGAAATTATTCTGGATCATAATTACGATGGAATTAAGGAATTAGACAACGCACTTCCTCCTTGGTGGGTGTATATGTTTTATGCAACAATATTATTTGCTGTTGTGTATTTAGTTCGTTTTGAAGTTATGGATGGACCAAGTCCAGAAATGGAATATCAGCAAGCAGTTGCAGAAGCTAGAATGGAAATTGATAAATATAAAGCAACAGCAACTGATTTAATAACTGCAGATAATGTAGAATTATTAACAGATGCAGGCGCTTTAAAAAGAGGGAAAGCAGTTTTTAATTTAAACTGTGCTTCTTGTCATTTAGCTGATGGTGGAGGTTCTATTGGCCCGAATTTAACAGATGAATATTGGATTCTTGGTGGAGGAATAAAAAATGTTTTTAACACAATTTACAATGGAGGTAGAGATGGAAAAGGAATGATTGCATGGAACAAAACACTAAAAACAGATGATATTGCTAAAGTAGCAAGTTATGTGCTTTCATTACAAGGCACAACACCAGCAGCAGGAAAAGCACCAGATGGTGAAAAGTGGATGGATGGATCTGCCCCCGAAACTGAAGAAGTAAAAACTGAAGTTATTGAAGAAGTAATTGAAGTTAAGAATAAGGAAACTGAATAAGATATTTTTTAATAGTTGAAATGGAATCTACCAATAACGAGCAATTTAGAGATAGTATTGGAACCATCAATAAAGAGGGTAAGCGTTCTTGGGTGTTTCCTAAAAAGCCGAGTGGAAAGTTCTACAAATACAGAACTTATGTAAGCTATTTTCTACTTGCTTTTTTATTGTTAGCACCATTTGTGAAAATAAGCGGAAATCAGTTTTTACTATTTAATGTTTTAGAGAGACGATTTAATATTTTCGGATTTCCTTTTTGGCCACAAGATTTTCATTTGTTAGTCATTTCAATGATTACAGGCGTTGTTTTTGTTATTTTATTTACGGTAGTTTTTGGTCGTCTTTTCTGTGGATGGATTTGTCCTCAAACCATTTTTTTAGAAATGGTTTTTAGAAAAATTGAATATTGGATTGATGGCGATAGAGGAAAACAAATACGTTTAGACAAACAACCTTGGAATGCAGAAAAGATTAAAAAGAGATTATTAAAATGGTTTATTTTCTTTGTGATTTCTTTTATTATTGCAAACGTTTTTTTAGCCTATTTAATTGGAGGAGATACAGTAATCAGCTATATCACAGGTAACCCTTTAGATAATATAAACACACTCATTTCATTAATTATTTTTACAAGCGTATTCTATTTTGTGTTTGCTTGGTTTAGAGAGCAAGTTTGCATTATTGCCTGTCCTTATGGCAGATTGCAAGGCGTTTTATTAGATGATAAAACCATAAATGTTGCTTACGATCATAAACGTGGAGAGAGAGATTTGGGGCGTTCTAAATTTAAAAAAGATGAAAATAGAGAGGTTTTAGGAAAAGGAGATTGTATCGATTGTAAACAATGTGTGGTTGTTTGTCCAACAGGTATTGATATTAGAAATGGCACGCAATTAGAGTGTGTAAATTGCACAGCTTGCATAGACGAATGCGATCATATTATGGAAAGTATCAACTTACCAAAAGGATTAATTAGATACGCAAGCGAAGATGAAATTGTTAAAAAACAACCTTTTAAAATAACACCAAGAATTAAAGGATACTCAGCTGTTTTATTAATTTTAATTGGAATTTTAACTGGAATGCTATTTTTAAGAAATGATGTAGAAGCCAGTATTTTACGTTTACCAGGTCAATTATATCAACACAAAGAAAATAATATAATCAGCAATGTTTATACCTATAAAGTAATCAATAAAACTACTAAAGATATACAAAATGTTAGCTATAAAATTTTATCTCATAAAGGTGAAATTAAACTAGTTTCAAATCATAATTTTACAATTCCTAAACAAGGTTCAGCAGAAGGAACCTTATTTATAGAATTAAACGAGTCCGTTTTAAAAGGTGATAATATGGATATAGAAATTGGAGTTTTTAGTGGAGATAAATTAATTGAAACCACAGAAACCAATTTTCTTGGGCCAAGAAGTTATAAATAGTTTAGTTAGAATCTGAGCTTTTAAAGAAAGAAGTTGTTATTTCGATGATAGTTGAAATCTCAAATAAAAAATAGAAATTATGAAATTTAATTGGGGAACAGGAATTGTAGTAACCATCATTGCTTTTATTGCATTTATAATGTATTTCGTAATAACTATGAGTACAGATAAAAAATATAGTTATGATTTGGTAACAGAAAAATATTATCAAGCAGAATTAAATTATCAGCAAGAAATAAATGCAGAAAAGAATCTAAATCAATTAACAGAAAAAGTAACTGTACAGAAAAATAGTGAAGGCTTGCTCATTAAGATTCCGAACAAATTTAATAATGAAAAAGTAGAAGGAAAAGTGTTCCTTTATAGACCATCTAATAAACAGTTAGATTTTGAATTACCTATTTCAATTTCTAATACATATTTGCTCGTGCCTGAGAATCGTTTATTAGATGGTCGCTGGAACATTAAAATTTTTTGGAAACATAAAAATACTGATTATTTATTTAAAAAAGAATTGATTTATTAATGTTATTATCAGCAATTATATTTGGTTTATTAGGCAGTTTTCATTGCATAGGTATGTGTGGTCCAATTGCTTTTATGTTACCAATTGATAGAACAAATAAAACAAAAGGATTCTTTCAAATTTTAAGTTATCATTTAGGTAGATTATTTACTTACAGCTTTATAGGTTTGCTTTTTGGTTTTTTAGGGAAAGGTTTTTATTTATTCGGATTTCAACAACAGCTTTCTATACTTGTTGGAGTTTTAATGATTGTTGTTATTTTATTTCCAAAGATTTTTCAAAAATTATCTTTATCAAAAAGCATCAGTAAAATTATTTTAAAAGTAAAAAATTCTTTAGGTGCAGAACTTAAAAAGAAAGGAAATGACACTTTTTTCACTATCGGTTTTTTAAACGGATTTTTACCTTGTGGCTTGGTTTATATGGCAGTTTTTGGAGCCTTAACAACCTCGAACGCTTTTACAGGAAGTTTCTATATGTTTTTGTTTGGTTTGGGTACCATTCCTTTAATGACGGCTTTTGTGTATTTAGGCAATTTTACAAAAGGTAATTTTAGAAAAAATATTCAAAAAGCGATACCTGTTTTAGTTGTTTTTATTGGAGTTCTTTTTATAGTAAGAGGTTTAGGATTAGGAATACCTTATGTTTCTCCAAAGCCAGTTTTAGAATTGGCTTCAGAAGCTGTGAAAGTTTGTCATTAAAAATTTAATTTAGAACTTCATCTTTCATTCGAAAACAATTTTCGCTACCTAAAAAATTAGGGTTTCCAAATTCTTCCGACCAAAAACCTTCTAAAATATCTTTGTTTAAACATTTGTAAACTACTGTACCATAATACATAGAATTTTCATCTCCTTGGTAATTAAAGTTGATGACTAAAATGTTATTCTTAAAAAAACCAACTCCAAATTGTTCTTGACTTTTATTGATGAGCCATTTAGCAGTAATTCTATTTTGATCATCTAAAGTTAAAGAAAGAGAACCTTTATACGTTTCTTCAGACCCATTTTGATTGGTGCCAATTATTGAAAAATCACCTAAAATGTCTTTAGTTGTCATTTACTTTCCAATACAAAAATTAGAAAAAATATGTCCTAAAATATCTTTATCAACATCATAATCTCCTGTAATTGCGCCTAAATGACGCAAACATTCTCGAATATCTATAGAAAATAAATCTGTAGAAATTTCCAAATCAATACCTTGTTTTACTGATGTAATTGCTTTTAAAGCATTATTTAAAGCTTCGAAATGACGAGAATTGGTAACAATAGTTTGGTTATTACTTAATGCACCAATATTAACCAATGAAGTTAATTCTTTCTTTAATTCTTCAATCCCTATTTTTTGTTTGGCAGAAAGTAAAATTAGGTTCTCAATTTCTGATTGTAAAATAGCCGAATCATGGCAAGATAAAGTATCAATTTTATTGGCAATAACCAACAAACGTTTTTTAGGAAAACGATCTTTTATCGTTATAATTTCCTGTAAAAAATCTTCACTTGAATAGGTGTATTTATTAGAATCAATTAAGAAAATAATTAATTGTGCATTATCAGCTTTTTCATACGCTTTTTTAATACCAATACTTTCTATAATGTCTTTTGTTTCTCTAATTCCTGCAGTATCTATAAAGCGAAAGACAACTCCATCAATACTAATTTCATCTTCAATAGCATCTCTTGTAGTTCCTGCAATATCGGAAACGATTGCTTTTTCTTCGTTTAAAATAGCGTTTAATAAAGTAGATTTCCCAACATTTGGTTCGCCAATAATAGCAACAGGAATTCCATTTTTCATAGCATTTCCAAAAGCGAAAGAATCTATCAATCTTTTTAAAACAAACGTAATTTTTGAAACGAGTTCTTTAAACTTTGTTCTGTCTGCAAATTCTACATCTTCTCCAGAAAAATCGAGTTCTAACTCAATTAAAGCAGCAAAATCTAATAACTGTGCACGTAATTCTTTTAATTCGTTTGCAATTCCACCACGCATTTGCTGAATGGCCATTTGATGACTGGCAACTGAATTCGATGCAATTACATCTGCCACAGCTTCAGCTTGGCTTAAATCCATCTTTCCGTTTAAAAATGCACGCATGGTAAATTCACCATTATCAGCCATTCTACAACCATTTTTTAAAAATAGCTGAATAATTTCTTGCTGAATAAAACTAGATCCATGACAAGAAATTTCTACCACATTTTCACCTGTATAAGAATTCGGATTTTTAAAAACAGACACCAAAACTTCATCTAAAATAATATCATTATCAACAATATGACCAAGATGAATGGTATGTGTTTTCTGATTTTTTAATGATTTACCCTTTTTTACAGACTTAAAAAAAGAATCAACCAAAGTAATAGACTCTGAACCAGAAATTCTAATAACCGAAATTGCACCAATTCCAGAAGGTGTTGCTAAGGCAATAATGGTATCATTTTTAATCATATTGCAAAAATACGTAAAGAATTGATGACAAAAAGAAAAAGGGTTGCACTTTGTAGAGCTGGTATTCTAATTTTTTTGTAACAATTTAACAAATTACACGTCTTATATATACGAACCAACATTTAAAAATCATGAAAGAAAACAGACAACTATTAATATTTACACATTTGAGCCAATTATTAGATTTTGTATCTGGTATTGGGGGTTTTGTAGTTCCTTTAATTTTATGGCTCTTAAAAAAAGATGAGGTGATAGATATGGATGCTCATGGAAAAGCAATTTTAAACTTTAGAATATCGATGTTTATCTATGTTTTAATCTGTATCCCTTTAATTTTACTTTTAGGTTTGGGTATTATTGGTTTAATAGTTTTAGGTATTTTTTACTTGATATTTCCTATTATAAATGCTATAAAAGTAAGCAATAACGAAGAACCCAATTATCCATTTTCGATGAAAATTATAAACTAGAATTTATATATTTATTTGAATTAAAATCGTCAATTTTTTATTGACGATTTTTTTTTGGGCGTTCCTTTTTCCTGAAAGCATTCAGGAAAAAGTCAGGCTTTTCGCACTCGCTTTTTTTTTTTATTTTAAATAGTCAATTGCTTAACAAAATATTTTAACATTTTAAGAAAGACATTAAGAGTATTGGCAAAAAAGAGCTCAAACAAACGCTTCAATCCTTAACGCAGCGTATTTATAAAGTTTTTAGAAATTAGAATAATTAAATAGCTTGTTTAATAAAATCTTCAAACTCATAAAAAAACAATTCAAATTGGCTCATGGTTTCCACATAAAACTCATAACAATCTCTCCAAGTATTTTTATTGTAGATGCTAAATTTACCATCAAAATCTACATAAATTCTTCTAATAATTTTACCATTTTCTAATTGATAATTATCATCAAAAACAACGTTGGGTAAATAATCTGTTTCGAGTAAATTTTTTAACGAGAGTAATTGATCATAAAGAAGTTCATTCGCAATATCTTCTGGATGTTCAAAGTCTAAACAAACCAGTGCTTTTTTTTTATCGGCCACAAATTTAAAAGCAAAGCCTTTAATTTTTGTGTTATAAAGTAACCATTTTCTTGGGAAAGATTTTCCGAAACTAGTCCAAAATTCTCGTCTTAAAAGAGAAGCTTCTTCCTTAGAAAACATAACTTAAGTTTAGTTTATTACCAATAATATAGATACAATTATAGCAATGAACCAGTAAAAATAGGAAGTATATTTTAAGAAATTAAAGTTATCTAATAAGAAATTAAAAGAAGAATATTTATTTTCAGACTCATTGTCATTTTCATCATTTATCACAGTTGCAACTTTTTTAAGTGCAAATTTATTCCAGATATAAGTTACACTAAGAATAATGGATATTTCAGAAAATTTTAATAAGTAAAACATGTATGTATATTAATTGATACAAAAAACTTAACCATGAATTTTGGCTAAATTCCCTCTATCTTTCATTAAATCAGCCTCAAAGATAAGCAAAGCGTTCCATTTTTCATCAACAATTTTCCTGTTTTGATATTTGCGAGCAAATTGTAAAAATGTTGTGTAATGATTTGCTTCAGAAATCATCAAATTTTTATAGAACTTTTTTAGCTCTTCATCTTCCATATTTTCAGAAAACACCTTAAAACGTTCGCAACTTCTAGCTTCAATAAGCGCAGCAACTAATAAACGCTGAATTAAAGCATCTGTTCTATCTTTTGTTTTTGGGAAAAACTTTTGCAAACGCACAGCATAATCGTTTTTTTGTTCGCGTCCTAAAACCATTCCACGTTTTACCATTAATAAATGCACCATTTTAAAGTGTTGCATTTCTTCGATAGCAATATTGCTCATTTCTTTAACGAGTTCTGTTTCTTCAGAATAATTTATAATAATAGAAACAGCATTAGAGGCTGCTTTTTGCTCTAAAAAAGCATGATCTGTTAATATTTGTTCCAAATTAACTTTGGCAATTTCTGCCCAAGAAGTTTCAGTTTCGAATTGTAAGCCTAGCATTGTTTTGTTTTGAAATGCAAAAGTAAAAAATTTAAATTCTTTATTGATAAAAGACTAACTATCTTTGGCAAAGATTTAAAGAGAATTTAAGGTTTACAGAGCGCAAATATTATGGCAAATATGATTAAGAGTGAAGAAGAAATTTTAGCAAAGCTAAATATCTACGAGTTAAATGAAATGCAAAAGGAAGCCATTTCTGTAATTGAACAAAATAACAACACTATTATTCTTTCTCCAACAGGAACAGGAAAAACCCTAGCTTTTTTACTGCCAACATTAAAATTAATTGATGCAGATAATGAAGATATTCAGGTTTTAATTTTAGTTCCATCTAGAGAATTAGCCATTCAAATTGAGCAGGTAATAAGAGAAATGGGCACAGGCTTTAAAGTAAATGCAGTGTATGGAGGTCGTTCTATGGCTAAAGATAAAATAGAAATAAAACACACTCCAAGTATTTTAATTGGAACTCCAGGAAGAATTTCCGATCATTTTGCAAACGATCGTTTTTCTAAAGACAGCATTAAAACGTTAATTTTAGACGAGTTTGATAAATCTTTAGAAGTTGGTTTTGAGTATGAAATGAGAGGTATTATCAATCAATTACCAAATATCGAAAAACGTATTCTAACATCAGCAACTCAAGATGCAGATGTTCCAGATTTTGTAAACTTGAAAAACCCAATCGTTTTAAATTATTTGACTGGAAAAAAATCAAAAAAATTAGATATTAAAATTGTAGCTTCTTCATCAAAAAATAAAAATGAAGCTTTATTAGATTTGTTACATCATTTAGGAAATGAGCAAGGCATTATTTTTTGTAATTTAAAAAATAGTATCGATTATGTAAGCGATTATTTATCAAAAAATAAAATAGCACACAGTTGTTTTTCTGGAGGTATGGAGCAAAGAGATCGCGAGCGTTCTTTGATAAAGTTTAGAAATGGAAGTAGTCAAATTTTGGTAGCTACAGATTTGGCTGCCAGAGGTATAGATATTCCAGAAATGAAATTTATTATTCATTACGAAATGCCAGAAAGATTAGAAGAATTTACCCATAGAAATGGAAGAACTGCCAGAGTAAATGCAAAAGGAACTGCCTATGTTTTAAAGTGGCAAAAAGAAGATTTACCAGATTTTATTAAAGGATTTACAAATGCAGATATTTCTAATAAAGAAAAAATAAAACCTATTTTTTGGGAAACTTTATTTATTTCTGGAGGTAGAAAAGATAAAATTTCGAAAGGTGATATTGCAGGTTTATTTTTTAAACAAGGCAATTTAAGTAAGGATCAATTGGGTGTTATAGAATTAAAACAAGATTGTGCATTTGTTGCTGTACCAGTTTCTGAAGCAGGTAAATTGGTCGAAGAATTAAACAATGTTCGTTTAAAGAATAAGAAAGTTAGAGTTTTTACCATCTAATTTTTTATCCAATGTTTTTTTGTAAACCAATGCCAAAATAGGCGAGTGCTTTTATTTCTTTTACACTTGCTAAACGTTCGTTTCCAATAATTAACAATCCGTTTTTAGAAGCTTCTATATGATATTGTCTGTTGCTTTCGAAAAATAAAATTAAATCATCTTTAAAGAAATCTCTAATTTTTTCTTCATTTTTACCAGATAAATAAAAGCGTTTGCTAAAATCTGGATGATTGTCAATATCAATATCTCCATAACCTACAATATGCAAAATATGCTCAAAGAGACCTTCTTTGTCTAATGTGAAATCTGGAATTTCAGTTTTGGTATGAATATGTAACATTGTTGCTTTAATGTCTTCTTTGGTAATTAATTCGCCTTCAGAAAAATGAGCATCAAAAATGGTGCAATTCTCATTAGAAAGTACATTAGAAACTTTTTCAATTCTCTTTGTTTTAAAGTATCCAAAAGTGGGAAGTTCTTCCATTTCTAAATCAGAAAAAGCATCATATTTCCAATGCATTTCTTTACTAATATTTTCAATAGATTTTTGTCTTTTTGTTAAGAACTTACCAATAGAATTAATTTGTTTTGGAATTATTTTTCGCAAAGCAAAAGGATGGTTATTTACAGATTTAGTTTCATCCAATCCAATTATTTCAAAATGTCCACCTTTTCTGGCAAAGCTTTCTGCATAATTGCTCATGTTTTCCATGACAGAATCATCTACAAAATCGCATAACGAAAAATCTATAATAACTTCTTGATTTTCTGGTATTTGGTTTATCTTCTCTTTTAACTTTATGTAATTAAGAAAACTAGAAAAATTCTTGACACTCACATAAAACGTATTATCTTCTTTAAACATTAAAACATTAGGCTTTAAAGCATTTTTAAAAAACAACTTCGCATTTTTATTGATAATAATATGAATGATAAAAGTTGCAATAATACCCACTAAAATCCCAATAATTAAGCTTGTTGAAATTGTTGTAAATAAAGTAATTAAGAATATAATTAATTGTTCTTTACCAACTCTAAAAACTTTTCTAATATTCTTAGGTGAAGCCAACTTATAACCTGTATAGACTAAAATAGCAGCTAATGCTGGCAAAGGAATTTTACGCAATTCTGTTGCAAATAGAAGTATAAATAAGATCAAAAAAGTAGCATGAAAAAAGTTTGCAGATCTGTTACTGCCTTTATTATTTACATTTACAGAACTTCTTGCAATTACTGTAACAACATTTAATCCTCCTAAAAAACCACTAATAACAGTTGCAATTCCTAGAGCTCTAATATCTTTATTTACGTTAGAACGTCTTTTTAGAGTATCTAATTTATCTACAGCTTTTATACTTAATAGACTTTCTATACTTGAAATTAAAGTGATGCTAATTACTGCGCTTATAAAGTTAATTTCATATATTTTTCCGAAGTTAGGAAAAGCAAAGTTTGATAAAATATCATCAGGTAAATTAATAAGTAAACTTTTATCAATAGGATACTTTGAAGCAGAAAAATAATCAAAATACAAATACAAACCAATGCTTAAAAGTACAATCCACATAGGAGCAGGGATGAGCTTAAAGTATCTGTTTCTAATTTTGCTATAAAAAATCATAATCAGCAAACTAATAATACCAACCAAGCCAGCATAAAAAACACTAGAATTATCTGTTTTTATAAAGTTGATAATTCCTTTAGGGATTTGTATAAGAAGATCAATTATACTTCCTTTTGCCTCTATATTTCCAAACATTACATGTATTTGTTTGGCAAAAATTCCAATACCAATAGCAGCCAACATTCCTTGTATTGCTGAAGATGGAAAGAAATCTCCTAAAGAACCCATTCTTAAAAAACCGAGCATAATCATAATAATTCCAGAGACAACAATGGCGGCTAAAGTGTATAAAAAACCTTGTTGCATATCTCCATTTCCTAAAGTTGTAATTGCTGCAAGTATAACTACAACCAAACCATTTCCAGGACCTGTAATTGTAACATGAGAACCACCAATTAAAGAAACTACAATACCACCTACAATTGCTGCAATCATTCCAGAAATTGGTGGAGCCCCAGAAGCTAAAGCCAAGCCTAAACCTAAAGGAAGTGCAATTAAAGAAACCACAAAACCAGCAAATAAATTTTTCGGTATTTCTGATAAAAATGTTTTAAATGTACCTTGTTTTTTCATTTATTTTACAATTAAAACATCTGTAGGTAATTCAAATAAGATGTATTCTAAATCATGAGGGAAAATTCTATCTAATAAGCTGGATTTTTTTGGAGCACTCATTACTAACAAGTCTGCTCTTTTAATTTTTGCATAATGCCCAATAGAATATCCTCTTTTGCCAAAAATACTTTGCATTTTTATATGAATGTCAGTACAATCGATTTCTTTTAAAATAGTGTTTATACGCCTGTTTTCTCTGTTTCTTAGCCTTTCTTTTATAATATTTGCTTTTCTTAGAGATTTATCATCATTTACAATAACATGTAATTCTTCTTCTTTAATTTCTTCTACAATCGTAATTTTTTTGCAATTTAAATAATTAGAAACTACAAAAGCGGTTTTTATAGTTTGTTCAGTTTTTCCATCTTCTAAACCGTTAACTACTATATGATTACAAGGCACTCTTTTAATAGAAGGTTTAATTAATAAAAGTACAGAACAAGGTGAATTTCTTGTAATTTTTCGAGCTATAGAGCCAACATAATATGTATATAAATTTTCTTGTTGCAAGGCTCCTAAAATCAATAAATCTATTTTCTCATTTTTACAAATCGCTAAAATAACATGCACAGGTTTTCCTTGCTGAAAAATAATGGTAAACGGTTTTTTTAAAGGCTCTACTTCTTCTAAAAGTGAATTTATTCTTGCTTTTTTTTCTTTAGATTCTAAGCCAACATGAACAACAACTAACTCTGAATCAAACATATTAGCTAACCTTATAGCTTCAAATAGGTTTGGTTTTAAATTAGGTGAAAAAGCGATTCCGATAAGTAATTTGTCAAATTTTGGCAAAAAAAGATTTTAGGTGCAGTTAGTGGCACAAGATACCAAACTTTATAGGAATGAAAAAAAACTATACTTTTAATTTTTATGATGCGTAAACATTCTTAAATTTACTAGCTCAATAGATTTAAGGAAATATGTTAGAATTAGCAGGAATTATCATTTTAGGAATATTGGCACAATGGGTTGCATGGAAATTTAAAATCCCTGCAATTTTACCTTTAATTTTAATTGGGTTGTTAGTTGGGCCAGTAGCAGAAACTTATTTAAGCGAAGATGGTTCTAAATGGATTGAGCCAATATGGAATGGAGAAAAAGGTTTATTTCCAGGAGATTATTTATACTATTTTGTATCGCTTGCAATTAGTATTATTTTATTTGAAGGAGGTTTAACCTTAAAAAGAAATGAAATTAAAAATGTAGGACCTGTAATTACAAAGCTAATTACTTTGGGATCTGCAATCACTTTTTTTGGAGCTGGAATTATTGCGCACTTAATATTTGGTTTAGGTTGGGAATTATCGTTTTTATTCTCAGGTTTAATCATTGTTACTGGGCCAACAGTAATCACTCCAATTCTAAGAAATATCCCTTTAAAAAGAGATATTTCTACCGTTTTAAAATGGGAAGGAATTTTAATAGATCCAATAGGCGCTTTGGTTGCAGTATTGGTTTTTGAATTTATTAGTGTTGGTGGAGATGGAGGTTTTACCAAAACAGCATTAATTGAATTTGGTAAAATTTTATTATTTGGAACAACTTTCGGATTCACTTTTGCACATGCTTTAGCATATGCAATTAATAGAAAATTAATTCCTCATTATTTGTTAAACGTAGTCTCTCTGTCAGCAGTTTTATTAGTTTTTGTAGAATCTGAAGTATTTGCTCACGAATCTGGACTTTTAGCAGTTGTAGTAATGGGAATGGTTTTAGGAAATGGAAAACTAGAAAACATTAAAGAGTTGCTCTATTTTAAAGAATCTTTGAGTGTATTGCTCATCTCAATCTTATTTATTTTGTTGTCGGCAAACATCGATATGGAAGATTTAATGTTGCTTTATACATGGAAAACTGCTGCCTTATTTGCAATTGTAGTTTTTATAATTAGACCTTTGGCTGTTTTTGCAAGCACATTTAATTCTAAATTAAAACTGAATGAAAAATTATTTATTAGTTGGGTTGGCCCAAGAGGAATTGTAGCAGCTGGAATCGCATCATTATTTGGAAGCAAACTTTTAAAACAAGGAGTAGATGGTGCAGAATATATAACACCTTTAGTTTTTACAATTGTTTTAGGGACTGTGCTTTTAAATGCAACAACAGCCAGATTATTTGCAAAAATGGTGGGTGTATTTCTTAAAAGTTCTAATGGAATATTAATTGTTGGTGCTTCTGATCCAGCCAGACTAATAGCAAGTTTTTTAAGAGACAAAGGAAAAAGAGTAGTGTTAATAGATTCAAATAAAAACTACATTAGACAAGCTTTAGATGATGATTTAGAGGCACTTGACGTAAATATTTATGATGATGAATTACGAGATAATATAGAATTAAATGATGTGGGATATTTGATTGCGATGACAGGTAGTGATGAAGTAAACAAATATGCTGTAAACAGTTTTTCTAAAATTTTTGGAGAACATGGTTCCTTTAGATTGGCATCTTCTTTAGAAGCTATAAACGCATCAGATAAAGACAGAGAAGGTTTCTTTACGCCAAAAGACGATTATATAAAATTAATTGAAGCTTACCGCGAAAATCCAACAATACATGAAGTGAAGATAAAAGGCAATGAAGAATTAGAGAAAATGCTCGAACTTTTAGCAAAAGAAGAAAAATCCGTACCTATTTTTATCGAAAAAGGAAAGGATATTTATCTAATTGCTGAGTTTGAAAAAGAAGGTATTGAAAAGAAAGATTTAGTAATAGCTTATCTTGGAAAAAAAATAATTTATGATTTTAAACCAAAAATAAAATCATAAATCCAACTCAAAGGTTTGCCTTAATTGCTCTAATAAAGGATTTTTCTGCACTAAAATTTTGTATTTACCAACATTGCCATAGGCCTTTTTTTCTTCTATAGTTTTATCGATAATTATTTTTATAAATAAACCATAATTATTTAAAGAACTTCTTAAATATTTAATAAATTTTGTTCTACCTTCTTTAAAATGGCCTTCTATTAAATCGCTAGGTAAGTTTAATTCAATCAAGAAGTTATCTTTTAATTTTGGTTTGCTAACACCTAATGCTGTAGCCATATTATTCTCACCTTTCGCAATCATTTTTTGATGATAAATATCCCAATATTCTTGTAGTTTTTTTTCTGTAAAAAGTTCTTTTGGATGATTATCATAATTTTCTTCAACAGCAGATTTTTTTACTTCTTTTTTCAGATGAATACTTTTTAATGACAAAGATGATGTTCTTCTTTCTGCAGATTTTAAAACTACTTTTTCTAAGATTGGTTTTGGTTCTTCAACTTTTTCAACTTTAGTTTTTTCAACTTTTTCAACGATAGGTTGAGCCACTTTTTTTACAGCAGGAGAAAGTGCTTGGAAAAAGGTAGCAGGAATTATGTAGTTAGCTGGCTTTTTTTTTTCTCCATCAAAAGTGATAGAGGC
>NZ_JBASWY010000019.1:0-2472 GCF_049276715.1 Polaribacter sp. | reverse complement strand
CTCAGAGGCGATCCATAGTGTTGCTGACTCCGGTAACCAAATATTGCTGCTGATTGGTAATAAGCGCGCCAGGAAACCCGCTGACGAAAAGCATCCATTTGGCTATGGCCGAAGGCGCTACGTGTATGGATTTATTGTTGCAATCGTCCTGTTCATGGTGGGTGGGGTCTTTTCCCTTTATGAAGGGATCCACAAATGGCAACACCCTGAACCGCTGAATGATTGGTGGATTGCAGTTGTTGTGCTGGTACTTGCAATTGGTCTTGAGAGTTATTCATTTCGTACGGCGTTGCGTGAGGCAGATAAATCGCGAGGGAACCGTTCGCTTTTTGGATTTGTAAAAGCCGCGCGACAGCCTGAACTTCCCGTAATTCTATTAGAAGACGCGGGCGCGCTGATTGGCTTGGTGCTGGCTTTGTTAGGAGTGGGTGCGGCCGTGATCACCGGCGACGGTCGGTTTGATGCCGCAGGCGCGATGAGTGTTGGCACGCTACTTATCGTTATTGCGATTTTTCTTGCAATTGAGATGACTGCAATGCTGGTGGGTGAAAGCGCATTGCCCGAACAGGTTGCGGCGATCAGGAAGGCGCTGGAAGACTCTGGGGGCGTTGAGCGGGTGATCCACTTGCGGACAATGCACGCGGGACCGGATGAACTCATAGTTGCGGCCAAGATCGCAGTGCACCATTCTGATACGGGCACGCAAATCGCACGAGATATTGATAAAGCCGAAAAGGCACTGCGCGCTGCAGTGCCGAGTGCGAAATATATTTTTCTTGAACCAGATCTAGACCGAGGCCGCCACACCGATCCCCAAGCCCCTGGGCTAGATATCGACGGCTCCGATGCCCAGGCTGGCCCGGACTCTTCCCGGACCGGGGACTAACCCGCCCCGATTGCACTAAATCACGCCGATTTCGCAATTCACACGAGGCCGGCGGGGTGTGCCAGCATGCATCAGTTCGGATCTCTGGCATACTAGGGGAACCACGCAGCCGGAGCCCTGGAATTTGTTGTGGAAATCCAATTAATTAGTTCTTGCCATCTTTGCTGTCTGCTCGCATGCAGCGGGTGCGGGAAATATCCGGAAAAACATACATGAGGAGTTTCAATGGCGAACACCACAACTGATCCAAATAGGGGAAGCCTTTTCACGGCTGATGGAGCACCAGATTTCAAGGTGGCAGATCTGAGTCTTGCTGACTTTGGTCGAGACGAAATTCGACTGGCTGAGCACGAAATGCCAGGGCTAATGGCGATGCGCGAGCAGTTTGGTGTCACCAAGCCACTTACAGGTGCACGGATTACCGGTTCGATCCACATGACGGTGCAGACCGCAGTGTTGGTCGAAACGCTGGTCGCGTTAGGCGCCGAAGTGCGTTGGGCTTCGTGCAACATTTTCTCCACCCAAGACCATGCGGCCGCCGCAACCGTCGTTGGCCCAACTGGCACCGTTGACAATCCCGCCGGTGTTCCGGTGTTTGCATGGAAGGGCGAGACCCTTCCCGAATACTGGTGGTGCACCGAGCAGATTCTGATGTGGCCAGACGGTAAAGGTCCGAACATGATTCTAGATGACGGCGGAGACGCCACGCTTCTTGTGCATAAGGGCAAGGAATTCGAGGCAGCGGGAGTTGTCCCGAGGCCAGATGCTGATACGTCAGAGGAATACACGGTCGTTCTCGAAACACTCGCGCGCACTTTGACCGAAGATTCACAGCGGTGGACGAAAATCGCAGGCGGAATTATGGGTGTCACAGAAGAAACTACGACGGGTGTTCACCGGCTGTACGAAATGCTTCGCGAGGGGTCGCTGCTGTTCCCCGCGATCAACGTCAACGATTCGGTTACCAAGAGTAAGTTTGACAACAAGTACGGTTGCCGCCACTCGTTGGTCGACGGAATCAACCGCGCAACCGACACATTGATCGGTGGCAAGGTTGCAGTTCTTGCGGGCTACGGCGACGTGGGTAAGGGCTCAGCGGACTCACTTCGTGGCCAAGGTGCGCGCGTAATTATCACTGAAGTCGATCCAATTTGTGCGCTGCAGGCTGCCATGGACGGCTATCAGGTTGCTCGAATGGAAGACGTAGTCGCGGAAGCAGACATCTTCATCACGGCCACCGGCTGCTACGACGTTATTACCGCCGAGCACATGTCCAAGATGAAGCATCAGGCGATCGTCGGAAATATTGGTCACTTTGACAACGAGATTCACTTAGTGGGACTGACCAAGACTCCGGGAATCACACGAAAGACGATCAAGCCTCAGGTTGACGAATGGACTTTCGCTGATGGTCATTCGATCATCATGCTTTCCGAAGGCCGACTGTTAAACTTGGGAAATGCAACAGGTCATCCCTCTTTTGTTATGAGCACGTCATTCACCAATCAAGTGCTTGCACAGATCGAGTTGTTCACCAAGCGGGATGAATACGGACTTGGGGTTCACGTTCTGCCTAAGCACCTCGA
>NZ_JBASWY010000018.1:0-2211 GCF_049276715.1 Polaribacter sp. | reverse complement strand
GGCGACTCCCCACCATCAAGGATCTCCCAGTCCATGCCTTCCAGCGCCGCACGTCGATCACTTGGCAGACCAACCGAATACGTGGTGTCCCCTGCCCCGAACTCGATGAACGTGCCGACTGCTTGGGCACCCCAACTGACGAGAAGGGCGTCGTAGTTCGCCGTGGACAGCGATGTCCTTTGCAGGATTCTGGACGCAGCATCGGACATATCGTCCTCGTCGTCACCAGATTCGAGGCTTTCCACGTTGAATGTGGCGAGGCTCTGGTCAAACGATGAAGCGTCGTAGAACATGCGATACATCGAGCGAACGGAGCTTGTATCCCATCCAGTCAACGGCTGATTGAACGCTGAGGCACCAGAGAACATCTGGGCCATGTCAGTCACGCTGGAGGTATTCCATGCTGAAATGTTCGTGTTAAAAACGGCTGCATCCTGGAACATGCGCCCCATGCTGGAAACTCTTGAGGTATCCCACTGCGAGATGTCCTGGTTGAATGCCGTCGCGCCGGAGAACATGTACGACATATTGGTGACGTTGCCGGTACTCCAACCCGTGATATCGCCGTTGAAGTTGCTGGCCCCCGCGAACACCTTGTTCATGTTCGTCACACCCGAGACGTCCCAATCGGACAAGTCAGCGTTGAACAGGGCCGCATTGGTGAAGGCCTGCGTCAGATTCGTCGTACCAGTCAGATCCAGACTGTCCTCTGCCGTCACCGTCATATTCGTTGTGCCGTAGAAGTACGAGCCAGTATTGCCCACCCGAAGCGATCCCCAGTTCGAGATGTCTAGCAACTTCTGCGCATCTTGGGTCAGCGTCACCCATCCGATGATCTGCCCCTGGATCGTGATCGTGTACTCGCCGACTTCGGCGTACGCGTGAGTCTTATCCACGTCGTCCCACGTATCAATCTCGCTGCTCGATCCATCTCCCCAGTACGCCGTGAAGTCGTAGGTGCCAGTGGAGTACAGCGGCAGCGTGACCTCGTTGTCGGCAGAGGGCCCCGTGTTGTCGGTCTTCCACGACGAAACAAACAGGTTCTCGGAAGGAGTCACCTGTGATGTTTCCGCCGAAGGCGCCGACGCTCCCACCGGGGTAATCGTCGACAAACGGAACGTGTAAGACGACTCGTTCGTCAGTCCAGTAACCGTATAGGCGTTCTCGGTTGATCCGGTATCAGCGACCACCGTCGTCCAGTCCCCGCCATCGGACTGCTCAACCTTGTAGCCAGTGATCGCAGAGCCACCGGTGTCGTTCGGGGCTAGCCAGGTGAGGACGACCTCACCGTTGCCCGGAGTGCCGAAGACTGCCGTCGGGACGCCCGGATTCGTCGTGGATACCTCGAATGACTGCTCGGCTTGTGCTGCCGCGTTGTAATTCGTGTCCGCGACCGCGTTGGCCTTAATCACACAATCACCAGCAGTCACACCCGTGACCGTGGACCCCGACACCGTGCACACACCGCTCGTTGCCGAACTGAACGTCACCGGGCTCGAGGAATCCGTCGACGCGGACACATCACCAGTGCCACCGACAACAACACTCGGCGCCTCACCAAAGGTGATCGTCTGGGTGCCCTTACCCACCGCGAACGACTGCGTCGTCGGACCCGCCGCCACATAGTTCGCTCCCTCTGGAGCCGAACCCGAGATCACACACGTCCCAGCCGTCACACCCGTGACCGTGGCCCCCGACACGGTGCAGTAATCCGTGGAGTCAGAGGTGAACACGACCGTCTCACCCGAGGTCGCGGTGGCCGACACATCACCAGTCGCACCAACCAGAACCGACGGGGCAGACCCGAACGAAATCGAGGCAGCGGCCTTCGCGACCTCAAACGTCTGAATCACCGGCGTCGCTTCCACATAATCCGCGTCACCAGCCTGCGTCGCGGTGATCGAACACGTCCCCGCACCCACCAACGCCACCGTCGCATCCGCGACCGTGCACACACCGGTCGTCGTGGACTCAAACACCACAACACCACCCGGCGCAGTCGCGGACAACGACACCTCACCGCCACCAAACGTCGTATCCGCCGGATCCGTGAAATCAATCGGATTCGCGGCCTTCACCAACACCGCATCAGAAGCCGCCGACGCGGGCGACGTCCCCGCGTCACTGGTCGCTGTCACCGTGAACGTGTACGACACACCCGTGGTCAAACCCTCAACAACACACGTGGTCGTGTCCCCATCACCCGTCGTG
>NZ_JBASWY010000017.1:0-3712 GCF_049276715.1 Polaribacter sp. | reverse complement strand
AGTAACCTTTGGAACGCCGTCGCCAGTGAAGTACGTGCGTTCTGTAACGTCGCCTGCGATGAAACCTTGCACTACGTCTACATCAGCAGTCCAGTGAAACCAGTATTTGTCCTCGTCTGTTTCGTTTTGTCCGAAGCGATAGATTGATTTAATAGTACCAGTCTTGGTTAACGGAGCTGGTGTTATAGCTGAAGTACCTCTGCTAGATTGTAGCGAGCCCTTCCACACAGGACAGTTAAGCGCGGCTTGCGCAGCCTCGTTGCTTAGATATCTAGGGGGCGTCATAGGAGACACACCTGAGAATTTACTTACTGTTATTACCGCCATCATCCCCTCTGCTTTCGTTTATCATAGCACTTAACTCATCGGCTACGTCCCAATAAGACGCATCTTCGTCCCTGGCTTGTTCGTATAATACTAGGATTACATCACGTAGTATTGCTTCTAATTCTTCACTCATTATAATTTGGCGCCCACTAATGTATGCAAGGGTGAGGAGAGCAGTAAGTAGTGGGCGTCCCTATTATAACTCTTTTATACTCCTGAACGTCTATTAATTAAGTCTTGGACACTGACAGTCGCAACTCTGTGTCTGATTCATCATTTGCATACTACCTTGCATCATTTGCTGTGGTATTTGCATAAATTGATTCATAAAAGCCATTGAGGCAAGAGATATAGTTACCCCTACTGCGAACACCACTACACATTTGCTAATCTTATCTATCATTTAATTTCCTTTTCAAATAGGTTGCATAAGCGCTGCCAAATATAATAACACTTAATAGTAGAACAAATAACAATATTTCCATCACATCTCCGATAGTGGATTATTGAGAGCCTTCTGAAGTTTACCCTCGAAGTCCTTCTCAATCTCCTTGACATCTTTTCTGAAAGCACGTAACTCGTCATTCATATCTTTATTGACATCTTTGACATATCTGTAAGCATCATCAGCTGTGTCTTCTGCTCGTTTAATATCTAGCTTCATGTCATCAATGCTCTTATTGATACCATCAAGTCTTGTGTTGGTCTTCTCTAGTTCAGCGAATATAGCTCCAGGGTCGATAGATGCTATTCCTTCGACTTTCTGGTACATAACGAAGCCACCGTATAACATTCCGATAATAGAGCCTACACCCGCAAATCCTGCGGTCACTGTCATCGGGGTCATCTTAATGCCAAATAGCTTAAACTCCGTATTCTTTAAGCTATCAACACTTTGCTCGATGTTTTCTATTTCGTTTCCTAAGTCTTTATCAGCCATCTTCAAACCTCAGTTTCTTCAAGTTTTTTAGCTCTTCTTCTAACCTAAGTACCTCTAGGCGTTTCTTATGTAACTCTAGCTTGTACAAGGTGTTACAGTTAATACGCTCTTTAGGGGCGTCTAGCGGTATGATTATCCTTGCATACAAACCAATGTCCTTTGTTGTAGGATTGTTTGGGTCACTAGAACTGAACGGACTAGTAGCATTATCAATAATACCTGTCATACCAAATTCAAAGTTAGTAGCACCGCCAATAGCATTTTTACAATCTAAATCACCTGCCCTAAACGAATCTTGCCCATAAGCAGAACCTGCGCTTGGTAGTTGTAATGATAGTGAGCTGTTACCTAGAGCAGTGCCTGCTAGCAATGCTAATAGTATTACTTGAATTTTGAACATATTCTACTCGCTATTGCTGTCCTTACCTTAACGTCCGTCTTTATCTTGGACTTAGAGCAAATGTATCTTGCCCTACTCTTATCATTGTTGTTAATGTACACATCAAACTTTAGATGCTGTAAGTACGTCAGCTTAACTATGTCGTACTTAGATACAAATGCAATAGGCTTCATATCCTTGTCGAATACCCCTATCTCATAGTAGTCAACATCTTTGCGTTTGTTGAACATCTCCATCTTAGTCTTAACTACACCTGTTATATGGGTGTCTTTCCAAGTTGGATATGTTGGAGTCATCTCATGGGCATTAACTACGCCCACAAACAATAACGCTATTACTGTGCGATACATTCAGCTACAACTAATGCTGTGTATGAACCACCTGCAAATGCCTTAGAGCCTCCCATAACCGCTTTAGATTGAGTCTTAAACCAAGTTGAACCTGTTGCAGTTAAGTCATACTTATCCATATAGCCTGTTTCAATCTTGTTAGTTTCATAGTCAGCCATACCTGTTGAATCAGATACTGCTTTAACCACTGTGTCACCTGTCCAAGTAACTACGTCAGCTAAAGATGGACTAGATGAGAAAGCACTAGGGGCTGTAACTTGAGCATAATAAGCATCTGCTAAAGTAACATCAAAACGTGTTACCGCAAGCTCACCACCGTTAGTAGTTGCTGTGTCTAGTGTGTATGCGTTAGGGTTTCCGAATGTACCTTCAGTATCAGTTGAAATGATACATCTTGATTGAACATTACCGTTAATCGCTGTGTTAGCAGATACATTAGCACTAAGTGCCACCATACCTACAAGTGTTAATTGTTTTACCATCTTATTCTCCTAAGTTATACTGCATTCCGACCAACTCGTCATGCAGTTTTTGAGTAGACCAATTCATTCTTCGCCCACCGTTATTGTCAGGCAGATTACCACCCTCTAATTCTATTGAATCGTTGTAATTACCACCTTGTATTGTTTTAGTTAGGTAAGTGGTTACATTAATTGAGTTATTCATCTGTTGAAGCATCATAGACTGAGCAAACCCCTCAGCAAATAGGGCAGAGTTATCAGTGATTGACATTGCTCGTTCTAGTCGCTTATTACGCTCCTCTTCTTCAAGTTCTTCATCAGACTTAACATCTGTATCTTTAGCCTTAGTATCTGTGTTCTTAACCTCAACCTGCTCAATTACAGAGTCCTCAGTAGCATCATAAATATCCGCCATATCTACTATTGTAGGTGTTGGTGGTATGAATCCTGGACAGTTAATATCTGCTTGCGCATTGAAGCAAGGGTCTACCTTGTAGCTGTAGATTAAACTAGCGTCTTCAACTGTACCTTCACCTGTCGTATTTAAGAATCCATCACCAAACTGTGACCTAGGTACATAGGGCAACGGCACATTCTTAATGATAGCAATACCACCTTGAACACCATCCCAATTATCTGTTTCTTTCCAAACGTAACCTGTGCCGTCTGCGTTGTGATTACCTATCTCAACTTCAAAGTCAGCATTAGTTTCTTTATTTGGGGTGTAGGTGTAGAACACACCATTAACATCTAAGCCCGTAGGGTCGGGTAATACACTGTCCATGCTCCAAGGGTTGCCCTGGAGAAAGGCGTTACCTGTATACCCATAGTAAGGGTTTAGATTAGAGTAACAAGAGCCAACCCAAAGCACCGAGACCAAAGTCAGTAGCCATTTCCTTAGCATCATATTTCTCCTTAGGTTCAATGTAAGGCTTCTCTTCATGAGATTCCCAGCCTAGCTTAGCCTCAGCCCCAATCTTACCGTCATAGGGGCAAGGTGTACCTGCCATCATCATAGCATCAAATACGTTCTTATCTTGACACATCACGCTTACAGCAGCCACTTTCATGCCCATATCAAAAAGTATCTTAGACTTCTTTAGTCTAACACAGTTTTCTTCAGTGAATGTAGTACCTGCCGAGATACCTAAGATTTGAGTTTGTACAGCACCTGCCACACCAACCGTACATAAGTCAGAATTAGAACCTGAACTAAACTGTGGTGATATAGCAG